>DWXH01000014.1 GCA_019119305.1 Candidatus Alistipes merdigallinarum
TTTTTCAATGAGGCATAATGTTCTTTAACCGCATTTACATCACCGTATTGGGTATAAAGCATATCGACGATGCACGGATAGGCGGCAGGCCAGGTGACGTTTTCCGAATAGAAAGGCCAATAGGTCGGCGACACATCGGGGATTTGTCCGCTCGGAAGTTGTGAATCCTGAATGTCTCGCATCCATTTTTCGTAGAGCAAAGTCGGACGGAACATGAAGCTTTCGCCAAAACTTCCCATAGCGCGGTCGCCGAGCCACCCCATTCTTTCGTCGCGTTGGGGACAGTCTGTCGGCATGCCCCGGTAGTTGCCGCGAATACCCCAGAAGGCGTTGTGGTAGATCTGGTTCAGGGTCGAGTCGGAGCAGGCGAACGAACCGGTGGTTTTCATCTCGTCGTAGTTGACTTTTCCTTCGAACTCTTTGAGCTCAGGGACATAGTCGAGTCCGGTGATTTCAACGAACCGGAAACCGTGATAGGTGAATTTGGGTTCCCACGAGAACAAGCCGTCTTCGGCCGGAGTATAGATGTCGGTAACGAGAGCTCCTCTGAGGTTTGCCATGTAGAGCGAACCGTCGGGTTGGAGGGTTTCGGCGAAACGCATGCGGATGGGTTTGTCCTTGGTTCCTTTGAGCGAAACGGCGAGCCATCCGACCATGTTTTGTCCCATGTCGAGGATCAGGGTCGAATCATTGAGTTGGTTGATGGCGATCGGGGTGATCGTCTCCATGGTTTTGATGTTGGGATTGGATTGGGCGGTCAGCACACCCTGAGGGGCGTTGACGATTTTTGCCTGCATCCACTCCTTGTCGTCGAAACCGTTTTTGTTCCACTCCTTCATTTCGAGTCGGGCATCGTACTCTTCGCCATCGAATTCGTTGTTGGCGATGATGGGCCCGTTTGTGGTGAGTTTCCAGCTGTCGTCGGAGGTTACAATCTCCTGTTTACCATCTTTATAGGTAATTTCCAGCTGGGCTAATAATTTAGGATATCCGAAATCACGATTATTGCCGTATCGCATCGAGAAAAAGCGTCCGTTTCCGAGAATGACGCCGATTGTATTTTCTCCCTTTTTAAGGTGATCGGTAACGTCAAAAGTGTTATAATATACGCATTTTGTATAATCGGATACGGTCGGAGCGAATAATTGCCCTTTTCCTACTTGTGTGCCGTTAAGGTAGCATTCGTAAAGTCCAAGTCCGGAGATATATAATCGAGCGGAGGCGATGGCTCCGTCGACGGGGAACTCCTTACGCAGATAGCGGGCTGCCAATCGGGTTTTTTCGCTTTTGATGGCATCCGTCGCGTTGAGCGCGCTGTCGATGCCGATCCATTGGGCTTTCCAGTCTGCGGAATCGAGCAGGGCCATGGACCAATGAGCGGGAGCACTCCATACGGAATCCCCCTTGTTTGTAGTGACCAATACTTTCCACCAATAGTCTTTGCGGGATTCGAGTTTCGGTCCTGCATAAGGGACAAAAACGGACTGGTCCGAATTTGTGATTCCTGAATCCCAGATCAGGTTTGCTTCCTGGTCCAGGTCGTCAGCATCCGCAGCGACTTTGATCCGGTATGCGGTTTGCATGAGATCGGGCGTTTCTGAATCTATTTTCCAAGAGAAACGGGGCTGCTCGGCTGCGACGCCGACAGGGTTTTTCAGCAGCTCAACCGTGTTTTCGGTGATACGCGTCGATTCATCCGTGGTGCATGAGACGAAACAAAGACCCGTCAGAAAGAAACTGATGAGGTATTTTGCTTTCATTTTGGTTCGAGTTAAGTTTTATTTGACCAGTTTGCGTAGGAAACGGGAGGTTGCCACTGCATCGTTCGCTTGGATTAGAGCTTCGATTTCCGTGTAGTACTCTTCGACGATTTGTTCATATTTCTTAACCCAGTACAGACTTTCTGAAATGGCATCGATCGCATCTTCGCGGTAAGGATACTGGTCCATCGACAGCCATCCTTTGTAATTGGTCTTTTTCAGCCAGAAAAGGAGTTCTACATAGGTGGTCATGTGTACGCTGCTGACGATCATGTCATCGTCCCAACTTCCGTGATTGTCGTTAAAGTGCATGTGGAAAAGCATGTCTCCGGCTCTTTTTGCCAAAACGACGGCTTCTGCTACATTTTCACCCGCAACGAAACTGTGTCCCGTGTCGATGGTAACGCCGACATTTGCGCATCCGGTCTCTTTGGCTGCCAAAATAGTGTCGGCCATACGGGCGTGGTAGGAGAAATTGCGAGGCTCTTTGGGCTTGTATTCCAAAGCGAATCGCAGCGTCGGGAACTCGAGGGCAAGTTTTTGTATGGCATCGGTCATCCATTGACGCTCCTGATCATAATCGGCGGTTAACTGATAGTCGTAACCGTCCTGAGCCATCCACAGGTTCATGATTTTGCAGTCGATTTCCAAAGCGACTTCGCACATGCTGCGCAGGTAGTCGATCGCTTTTTGCCGAATGGCAGGATCGGTATTGGAGATACAGCCTTTCCCGTAATCTTTGTCGGTAAAGGTGTCCGGAATGATCGAAGCGCAGGTCAGACCATAGCCTTCGAGCCGTTTTTTCATGTCTTTTACGTTGTCCGGCCGGATATCCCATGTGCCTACCAGCTCGATACCCTTGATATAAGGCATCTTCTTAGCTGCCATATCAAGCATCTCTTCGGAGGAAGGGTTGTCTTTGTAGCCTTTGCAAAATCGGTCACACGTGTTGCCTAAGTTGCCTAAGATGATCGAATATTTGTTGTCCATAGGTCAGTAAGTGTTTAGGTTATAAAAAAGCGATTTAATATTTGGTGTTGAAGTTTACCTCGTCCGAAGCGCTGTTTTTCAAAGTTTCAATACATTTTTCAACATCCGTCGGTCGGATGACGACATTGGCAAGCTCGCCTTCAGAAAAGGCATACATGTATTCGATAAAAATCTCTTTTCGAGCGAGGATGTCGAGGATCGAGGAGAGTGCTCCGGGGCGGTTGGCGCAACTGAGACAGATCACGTCAGTCAGCATGACGGCAAAACCGGCTTCGCGTAGTGCTTCTTTGGCTGCATTTACATCCGATACGATCATGCGGAGTATGCCGAAGTCGGTCGCATCGGCCAGACTGAAAGCATTCATGTTAACCCCTTTTTCTCCCAAGATACGGGCAACGTCGTTGATGCGTCCCGTTTTGTTTTCGATGAAAACGGATAATTGCTTTATAGTCATAGGTCTTAAGTTTTTAGGTTCGGTTATTTAAGGACTCGTTTATCGATTACGCGTTGGCTCTTGCCTTCGCTGCGTTCTATGCTGTGGGGCTCCATCAGGCGGATATCGGCGCTGATTCCCAATACGCTGTGCAGTCGGTTGGCAATCCGTTTACGGAGGTCCATCATACGGCTGACCTCATCAGAGTAGTAGTTCTCACGAACTTCGACCTGTACTTCGAGCGTATCCAGGTTATTTACCCGATCGACAACCAGACGGTAGTGGGGCTCGAATTCGGGCAACTCCAGAACCACGCTTTCCACTTGTGATGGGAATACGTTGACTCCGCGAATGATCAGCATGTCGTCGCTTCGTCCGACGATGCGGCTCATCCGTACACAGGTTCGTCCGCAATCGCAAGGCGTGTAATCCAAAGAGCACAGGTCTTTGGTCCGGTAACGCAACAAGGGCATCCCACCTTTGGTCAGGGTTGTAAAGACCAATTCGCCCTGTTCTCCGGCAGGTAGCGGCTCCAGTGTGTCGGGCGATATGATTTCCGGATAAAAATGGTCCTCCACGATATGCGATCCCGATTTGCATTCGCATTCGTAAGAGACACCCGGCCCCATGATTTCACTCAATCCGTATATATTATACGCATTTACGCCCAGTTTCGTTTCGATCTCCCGACGCATATTTTCGGTCCATGGTTCCCCTCCGAGTATGCAGGTCTTCAGCTTGAACTCTTCGCGGGGAATTCCCGACTTAATAATTTGCTCGGTCAGATAGAGCGCATAAGAGGGGGTACAGGCCAAAGCGGTCGAACCGCAGTCGTGCATCAGCTGGATGTGTTTGGCCGTATTGCCGGTCGACATCGGGATTACCGTTGCACCCATGTGTTCGACCCCATAGTGGAGTCCGAGCCCTCCGGTGAACAGCCCGTATCCGTAAGCGACCGTGAACATGTCGTTCCGATCGGTGCCGAAGGCGTTCAGACAGCGGGCGATCGATTCCGACCATATCGACAGATCGCGGTGGGTATATCCTACGACAGTCGGTTTGCCGGTTGTCCCTGAAGATGCGTGCAGCCGGACAATCTCCGAAAGCGGGGCGGCTAAAAATCCGAACGGATAGTTGTCGCGAAGATCCTGCTTGGTTGTGAAAGGCAATTTTACGATGTCGTCGATCGTGTTGATGTCATCGGGTATCAACCCGATTTCCTGCATTTTATTGCGGTAAAACGGGGTGTTGTGGTATACGTAGTGTACCAGTTTTTTGAGCCGGGCACCTTGCAGATTCCGCATTTCGTCGCGGCTCATACACTCTTTTGTTTTATTCCAGATCATGATTTAAGTTCGTTTTTTGGTTTTCAGGGATGATTGGGTTATTTTGCCGTTATCGGATGGTCGGCATGAAAAGCCTTGAGTCGTTTGTCCATGACGTCGAACAGTTCTTCGGTCATGCGGGACGAGCAGGCACGGATTCCTTCCTGTTCGCTTCCTGTCGTGTTGAGTGTAATGGAACTGATGCCGTAAAAGAGCAGTTCACGCATCAGCTCACCGGAGGTCATGCCCGGATAACCGATCGTAAAGAAGAAACCGTCACCGATCGGCTCGGTTACATCGCGGTCGTAGACGACATAGAATCCATTTTCTCGAAAAAGCCGCTTCATGTGGTCGGCCCTGCGGCCATACTCTTTGGTCTCTTCGACGAAATTGATTTTGCCGTCGCAGGCCGCCTTGTACATGGCAGCCAGTCCGAACTGCACCGAATGGGTGGCTCCGGAGGTGATCATGTACAGGATGGAGCTGACGAAGGTAATTCCGAAGAGGCCGGCACCCGAATAACGTTCGGCCAGTGCCGGGTATTTTCTGTTGAACAGCTTGTCGGAGACGCAGGCAACGGCCATACGCTGTCCGGCATAACTGAAGATTTTCGAGGCGGAGAGCATCAGGATGTAATTGTCCGTATATCGGGCGACGGTAGCCTGATAGGGTGGAGCGAACGGGTGTCCCAGATCGCGTCGGAAATCCATGGCGAAATAGGCCAAATCCTCCAGAATGATCGTGTCGTATTTAGTGGCCAGTTCACCGATGATCTTCAGCTCCTCCTCTTCGAGACAGATCCAGGCCGGATTGTTCGGATTCGAATAGACGATCGCGCAGATGTTGCCTTTACTGAGATACTCTTCCAGTTTGTTGCGAAGAGCAGCTCCCCGATAGGCATAGATGTCGAACTGCTCGAACGGGATACCCAGAATTTTTAGCTGCGATTTCTGGATGGGAAAGCCCGGATCGATGAATAGCACGGTGTCCTTGCCCGGAGTACACTGGCTGGTGATGATAAAGGATCCGAACGACCCGGCAACCGAACCGGTTGTCGGGATACAACCTTCGGGTGATATGTCGACGTTGATAAAGGCTTTGATAAAGCGCGAGGTTTGTTCCTTGAGTTCGGGAACTCCTTCGGCAGCCGGGTATATGGCTGCGATTCCGGTATCCAAAGCTGCTTTTTCGGCTTCGAGTCCGATTTTGCAGGGGCTCAGGCCCGGTACTCCCTGATCCATCCGGATGAAGGGTATTCCGGTGCGCTGTTCGAGGGCCGAAGCGAGCAGCGAAGCCTGTCCGATCGTAGCTTTGGCCAGATCGGTAATTTTCAACTCGTCGACAATCGACTGGACGAGTTGAGGATCGAATACACAATGTTGCATGGTGTCAGTCTGTTGCTCTGTTTTACTTCGGTTACTGTTTCATCTTTTGGTCGATGATGCTTTTGGCGGCGTCGCGACCGCATCGGAGTGCGGTGATGTTGGCCTCGACGATCTCCTCTCCTTTGCGTCCGAATACGCGACGGATGCCCTCTTCGAACTTCTCGATTCCGATGTGCAGCAGGTCTGATGCGGCCCCGAGCAGCACCATGTTCGACGAGCGGGGTGCTCCACACTCTTTTGCCAGTTTCTCTACATCGAGCAGCACCACATGCGGCAGACGGTTCAGTTCTTCATTCAGTTTTTCCGGATCGGGATAGTTCGGAATGTTGATGAAGGGTACTGAGTGGGTTACGACCCAGCCTTTTTCCGAGAGGTAGGGCAGGTAGCGCAACGCCTCCATCGGTTCGAGCGAAAGAATCAGGTCAGCGGTTCCGTAGGGGATCAGGTCCGACCGGATCGGGTCGGACGACAGGCGCAGGTTAGACTGTACGTCGCCGCCCCGTTGGCTCATGCCGTGTACTTCGGCTTGTTTGATGTGCAGACCTTCGTCGAGGGCGGCTTCGCCGATGATCGTCGCGATGGAGAGGATGCCTTGTCCTCCCACGCCGGATAGTATGATATCTGATTTCATTGTGTTTTTCAGGATTTGGATGATTCGTTTTTGAGTTTGGCCTGATGGTGCCGTTTCAGGGTCTGGATACACTCCCTGCGCGGGATGATGACCGACACGCCCTTATAGTTGATCTCTTCGCGGAGCGTAGCGGCGATCTCTTCCATGTTTTTCGGCAGCGGAACGACTACACGGATGTGCTCGGGCTCTACGCCGACACCCCGGCAGATCGATTCCAGCCGGTTGGTTCCGGCCGAGTCTTGTCCTCCGGTCATTGCCGTGGTCAGGTTGTCCGAAATAACGATGGTGATGTTGGCTTTTGCATTGACGGCATCAAGCAGTCCCGTGATTCCCGAGTGGGTAAAGGTCGAGTCCCCGATTACAGCGATGGCTGGCCACAGCCCGGCATCGGCAGCCCCTTTGGCCATGGTGATCGAAGCACCCATGTCGACGCAGGTGTGGATGGCGCGGAAAGGAGGCAGTGCGCCCAGCGTGTAACATCCGATATCACCGAAGACTTTGTAATCCTTGTATTCGCGGATGACCCGGTTCAGCGTTTCGTACATATCGCGGTGTCCGCATCCGTTGCAGAGTGCAGGAGGCCGGGGCACTACATACTCGCATGGGGCCATGCTTTTCGAAGCCGGAAGGCCGAGAGCAGCCCGGACATTATCCGGGGTCAACTCTCCGGTACGGGGAGCAGCGCCGGTGATCCGGCCGGTAATCCGGCACGAAATCGGAAGAATGCCGCGAACCTGCTCTTCGACGAAAGGTTGTCCATCTTCCAATACCAGAATCTCTTCGCATGTTTCGGCCATGCGGCGGATCAGGTTTTTCGGAAGCGGGTATTGCGAAATTTTCAGGACGGGAAAGTCACATCCTTCCGGGAACTGTTCCATCAGATAGTTGTAGGCGATACCGCAGGCGATGACGCCTCTTTTTCGGTTCGGTCCGTCGGTATAGCTGTTGAATGGCGAGGTTTCAGCCAGTTGCTCAAGCGTAGGTTGTTGTCCGATTACAGTAGCATAACGTTTGCGGGCGATGGCCGGGAGCAGGACCCAACCGGCCGTGGGGTCCGGAAACTTCATCGGATTCTGTTCGCGGGCGGCTTTTGTGTGAACGACGGCACGTGAGTGGGCCATGCGGGTGGTTACACGCATCAGTACCGGAAGTTTGTGCTCCTCAGAGAAGTCGAACGCATACCGGATCATGTCGTAGGCCTCTTGTTGTGAAGAGGGTTCGAAGATCGGTGCGAGGGCGAATTTCCCGTAAAAGCGCGAATCCTGTTCGTTTTGAGAGGAGTGCATCGACGGGTCGTCGGCGACCAGAACGACCAGACCTCCGTTCGTTCCGGTGATGGCGGAGTTGACAAACGCATCGGCAGCGACGTTAAGTCCCACGTGTTTCATGCAGACGAGTGCGCGTTTTCCGACGTAGGATACGCCTAAGGCAGCCTCCATTGCGGTTTTTTCATTGGTACACCAACGGCTGTATACGCCGCGTTCGATGGCGAGTTCCGATTGCTGGATATATTCGGTAATTTCAGTTGACGGGGTTCCGGGATAGGCGTATACGCCGGACAGTCCGGCGTGGAGTGCCCCTAAGGCAATGGCCTGATCTCCCAAAAGCAATAATTTTTCTTCCATGAAGCAATTTATAAGTTAGATTAATTATTCGAGCGTAAAGCGGTCGGCATCCTGAAGTGCCGGAAAGTTTTTGCGGAAATCCCGCAGAGCCTCTGCGTCGAGTTCTGCGGAGAGCAGAGCCTCTTTCCCGGGATCGGTATCCGCGAGGGTTTGGCCCTTGAAATCGAGCAGGACCGACTTGCCGCAGTAGGAGCAGTTAGGGTCGGTACCCGTACGGTTGATTCCGGCAACGTAGCAGAGGTTTTCGATGGCCCGGGCACGCAGCAGCGCACTCCATGATTCGACACGAGGTGTGGGCCAGTTGGCTGTGTAGAGGGCCAGATCGTAATCGTTGCGGTTCCGGCTCCATACGGGGAAACGCAGGTCGTAGCAGACTTGCAGCAGGATCCTCCATCCTTTATATTCGACGATAACCCGTTTGTCTCCGGCCGTGAACTCTTTGTGTTCGCCTCCATAGGTGAACAGGTGACGCTTGTCGTAGTAGGTGACCGAACCGTCGGGTTTTACGAAATAGAAACGGTTGAAATATTGTCCGTTCTCTTCAACGGCAACACTGCCCGCCAGCGCACAGTTGGTATTTTGGGCGATCCGTTTCATCCACGGAAGAGTTTCTCCACCGTGTGGCTCAGCTGATAGACGCGGTTGGGTACAGAATCCCGTCGAGAACATTTCGGGTAGTACGATCAGATCCGAAGAGCCGGCTTCGGCTATTTTTTGTTCGAATCGTGCACGGTTTCCCGCCGGATCATTCCATAAAAGGTCTGTTTGTATGAGTGTGATTTTCATGATTGGTTTACCTAATAATCAAACAAAGATAGTATTTTATCCTGTAATTACCATAAATTCATCGGTTCGATCCGATATAGGCGGAATTTGTGGTATGATATCAACGAAAAAAGTGGATTCCGAATTTCCGGAATCCACTTTCGATAGGTGTGGTTAGGAAAAAATTAATTTTTGAGTTTGCGGAGATCGTCGGTCGATATCTGTGTGAAATCGTCGATCAGCAGATCGTAATCGGAGAGGGCGCTTCGCTCAAAGGTCGAAGCGATGGCCACTACGGCACATCCGGCACGACGGGCGGCTTCGATTCCGACCGGAGCATCCTCTGCAACGATACATTCCGCCGGATCGAGGTTCAGTTTCTTTGCGGCGAGCAGATAGACCTCCGGATCGGGTTTCCCGTGCGTAATCATATCACCGTTCGCGATGGCGTCGAAATAGGGTGTGATGCCGCATCTCGAGAGGACGAAATTCACGTTGGGCGTATTTCCCGACGATCCGACGGCCGTCTTGAATCCATCGTTTTTAAGTGCCTTGAGGAAATCGACCAAACCCGGGGCCGGAGCGATTGTCCGTTCGAAAATCTCGCGGTAAATCTCTTCCTTTTCGGCTGCGATTTTGTGCCAGTCCACTTTTTTGATCACTTCGGGCATCAGCTTTGCCAGAATCTGATCGTTGGTCATGCCGAACGTGGGCATGAACTCTTTCCGGCTGAAGGGGACGCCGTATTTCCGGCAGATGACTTCAAACGCTTCGATGTGTGCATCGCGGTTGAAAACCAGGACACCGTCCATGTCGAATATTATACCTCGGATCATAACAGTTCTATATTTTTGAAATTCGGCGCAAATATACGTTATTTTCTTGCGGTTTCTTCTTTTGTACGGTTTCTTTTGTCGTGTAGAGGAACGTATCGAAAAATTCGTATCTTTGCCCCTATCATATCTATTTTCGGGAACATGAAAAGAGCCGTTTTGTTTTTGGTCGGAATGCTGGTTTTGGCCGTAGGGGTACAGGCCCAGAACCAGACGGAAAAATCGACCAGTATTGTAACGATTGGAGGTGAAGGTTATTATGTCCATACCGTTCAACCCGGAGATACGTTCTATTCGTTGTGCAAGATTTATCAGACCGATGAAGCGACGATCCGGCGGTTCAATCCGCATGTGGACGACGGATTGAAAACCGGTCAGGTGTTGAAGATTCCGGTGGTTAAGGAGGAGGTCAAGCCGTTGTCCGACCGGAAAAAACGTCGTTTGTTCGATGTGCATACGGTCAATCAGGGTGAGACGGCCTATTCGATTGCCAAACGCTACGGGGTAGGCCTCGATGTGTTGATGGAGGATAACGAAGGATTCGATCCGGCACACCTCTCCATCGGACAACAGATCAATATTCGTAAAACCAGTCAGGGAACGAGTGACTCGTTGCGGATCGGTGAGCAGATAGAAACCTACACCGACGCATTGAACCAGGTTTCGGACCGGTTTGTACATCATATCGTCGAGCGGGGCGAGACGCTTTATTCGTTAGGTAAGCAATATGGCATTCCGGTCGATTCGATCACTCGCTACAACGATTCAGCCTTAAAGGAGGGTTTGAAACAGGGTAGTATTTTGCGGATGCCGGTTGCCCGTCGCGATACGGTCGGAGGAGTGGCCGCTGTTGATACGGCGGTAGCCGTTCACCCCGTACCCGTCGTTCCGAATGAAAATGTAGTTGTAAAAGCGATCGATATAACGGCACCGATACGTGTGGCCATGTTGTTGCCCATGCGGGTCAACGGTTCTTCCGGGCGGCAGTTCCTGGAGTTTTATCAAGGGGCGTTGCTGGCACTCGAAGAGCTGAAGGCGAACGGTATTTCGACGCAGGTCGATCTGTTCAATACGGCCCGGTCGGTTACCGAAGTCGAATCTTTGTTGCAGCGTCCCGAATTGCAACAGGCCGATCTGATCATAGGTCCGGTTTATGACGAATGTTTTCCGCCCGTAGCGGCATTTGCGGCAGAGCGGGGTATTCCTATTGTCTCTCCGTTGGCGGAGGTGCGCAGTGCCGATAATTCGTTGTTGTTTCAGGTTGCGCCAGCCACCTCTTCGAAATATGAAAAATTGAAAGACGATCTGTCCGAAACACGTCACGTAATTGTTATATCGTCGGCCCAGAACGATGACGAATTTGCGGCTGAGATAGCGCCGTACATTCCTAAATCGGCCAAACGGATCAATTATGTCCGGAATATGAGCACAACGACGCTTGCGGACCAGCTCAGTTTTGAGAAGGATAACGTGATTGTCGTGTTGTCGGAGGATGAGACGACGAGCGAGTCGGTACTGGCCTACATCGGGTCGATTTGCAGCGGGATGGCGGCGAAAGAGGGTAAAGAGCCTGTGGTTCGTGTGATTTCCAGTTCGCGGTGGGCGCGCTTCCGCAATACCGACAAGGATCTCTTCTTTAAATTGAATTTGCGTTATGTGACATCGTATCATGCCGACCGGAACAACGAACGGGTGTTGAGTTTCGATAACCGTTATATTTCGGCTTTCGGGGCTTTGCCGAGTCTTTATGCCTATCGGGGTTATGATGTGGCCAAGTTATTTGTCGGAAAATTGAAACTGCATGGAGCTGAGTTTATCTCTTATTTAAATGATGCAGATCTGCCGTTGTTGCAGACGCCGTATCATTTTGAACAGCAGCAGCCGGGACACCGGTACGAAAATCGGGAGTGGGCTTTGGTTTGTTACAACGGAAACTATACGATCGAAGTGAAATAGGGTTCCGGTTCGTTTGAAAGGGCAAGGTATTTAAGAATAAGGATTTTGGGTTGGGTTTCAACAGGGAAGATTAAGCGGTTTTTGTCCGGTTTGCTTGCTAAAAGATGAGTAATCATACGGAATATCCGTGAGCCGTATTCAATATTTTGAATATATGAAAAAAGAGGACTCGTTGATCGGGTCCTCTTTTATGTTAGGTATGAGAATAGCTATTTTTCGATCAGCTCGACACTCCGGCGGATAAAGTTGGTCAGGTTTTCACCTTTCAGCATGCTGTTCGACAGCAGCGCCAAATCGATGACCTGTTTTACCAGTTTGTTCTCTTTGCCGATCTCGGAGAGACGCTGGTTACGCTGTTGGAGCAAGTTGTCCACCTTCTCTTTCAGTTGGGTGCGTTGGTCTTTCTCCTCTTGAGTAAGCTCTTCCTCTTTTTTACCCTTGATCAGCTCTTCGAGGTTGTGCTGTTCTGCGGTGGCGGCATCGATCTTCTTGGTCATGGTTCTCAATTTGTCGCCGTAGCTCTTTTCGACCTCTCCGAGGATCTCGGCAATCAGCGGATGGTTTCCGTTGATGACTACATTGAAATTGTCCGGCATCTGTCCGTAGAACTGCATTCCGGCACCACCCATGGCTGCCATGTCTTTCATCCGGCGCATGAATTCGTTCTGCGTGATGACTACCGGCATCTGCGACTCATCCATCGCTTCGAAGGATACCATGTAGCGGACCTTCTCTTCGGCCGGAAGCTGGGCTTCGAATACGGGGCGTAACAGCTGTTGCTGTGCCGAGCTGAGGGCCATTTTCAACGGAGTATCTTTCTCGATCAGCTTTTCGATCACGTCCGAGTCGACGCGGACGAAACGGGTCCCCTGATTCTTGTTTTCGAACCAGCCGATGAAGTGGGTGTCCAGCTGACCATCCATCACCAGTACATCGTAACCTTTCTGGCGGGCAGCGCTGACAAAGGAGTTCTGGGCGACCGGATCGTTCGTATAGAGGTAGATCACGTTTTTGTTTTTGTCGGTTTGATTCTCCTTGACCAGTGCGGCATATTCCGAAAGCGTGAAGTATTTACCCTCCGTATTTTTCAGCAGGGTAAAGTCCGCAGCTTTTTCGGCGAACTTTTCGTCGGTAATGATTCCGTACTGGATGAAGATCTTCAGGTCGTCCCATTTCTTTTCATACTCGTCCCGATGTTGGGTAAAGAGCTCGTTCAACCGATCGGCCACTTTTCGGGTGATGTATCCCGAAATTTTCTTGACATTCGAATCGCTTTGTAGGTAGCTTCTCGAAACGTTGAGCGGAATATCCGGAGAGTCGATCACACCGTGCAACAGGGTGAGGAACTCCGGTACGATACCCTCGACCGAGTCGGTGACGAAGACCTGATTGCAATAGAGTTGTATTTTGTTCTTCTGAATCTCGAAATTATTCCGAATCTTCGGGAAATAGAGGATACCGGTCAGATTGAACGGGTAGTCGATGTTGAGGTGGATGTAGAAGAGCGGATCTTCGGACATCGGGTAGAGCGAGCGGTAAAACTCCATGTACTCTTTGTCGGTCAGGTCGGCCGGCTTCTTTGTCCACAACGGTTCTGCGGCGTTCACGATGTCATCTTTGTCCGTATCGATATATTTCCCGTCTTTCCACTCTTGTTCTTTTCCGAAAGCGATCGGTATGGGCAGGAATCGGCAATATTTATCGAGAATACCTCTGATCCGTGATTTTTCGGCGAATTCTTTGGCATCTTCGCTCAGGTGGAGGATGATGTCGGTACCCCGTTTGCGTTCGGTTGCGGCCTCTTCCATCGTATATTCAGGCGAGCCGTCGCACGACCAATGCATCGTTTTCGATCCTTCGCGATAGGAGCGGGTCACAATCTCTACCTTGTCGGAGACCATGAATGCGGAGTAGAATCCTAATCCGAAGTGCCCGATAATTGCCTGGTTTTTATACTTTTCAAGGAACTCTTCGGCTCCCGAGAAGGCGATTTGGTTGATGTATTTGTCGATCTCTTCGGCGCTCATGCCGATTCCCGAGTCGGAGATCGTCAGGATCCGTTTGTCGGGATCGAGCGAAACGTGTATGGTCAGATCGCCCAATTCGCCTTTGAATTCGCCGATCGACGAAAGAGTTTTGATTTTTTGTGTGGCGTCTACCGCATTCGAGATCAGTTCACGCAGAAAGATCTCGTGATCCGAATAGAGGAATTTCTTGATTACGGGAAAGATGTTCTCAGTCGTAACGCCTATTTTTCCGTTTTGCATAGCTTTATATTTTTTAGATTGATTTTCCGTAGTTACCTTCCAATCAATTAATGTGCCATTGCTGACGGGGTGACACTTTGTCACGAAACGCAGGGCGTCTACTGACAAACTATGTGGAGAAGCCGGCGGGATGACAGTGTTGGGCTTATAATTCGATTCGTAGACGAACCATGTGCCGACACTCGATTCCGTTTTCGAGTATGGGTTCGGGGTAGTTTCGGCGGAAAAAGTCTCTGTCGATTCCGTCGATTTCGAAACCGCACTTTTGGTAGAAGGCCAACTGTCCCGTCCCGGCGTTGGCTGTGCCCACTTCGAGTACCGTGCACCGCTCCGAACGGCTCATGTGCTTTGCGTATTCGATGAGGCTTTTGCCTATCCCACGGCGTTGGAAATCGGTACGGACTGCCAGGTTGACCAGCTCCATAGTAAAGGGACGTGTACGCAGCAACACGCAAATTCCGACGGGTAATCCGTCCGAATCGAAAGCCCCATAGCATTTCCCGCGTCGTGTATAGTCATCGACGGCTTCCCGCGACGGATCGGCTTCGTACAACAGGTCGTAGGGTAATTCTTCGACGGAAAGAAATTCGCGAATATCCATGAAACGGAGGATAGGTGTAAATTTATATTAGAAATAGGGTTCCAGCAATTTTAAAAACCATTCGGGCGCACGGCAGGCCCGGCGCGAATCGCTGTGCATGAAGGCGAGCGTTACGGACCCGGTGTTGATTTTGTCGCCGTTTTCGCGGAATATTTCGTAGTCGAAGCGCATTTTGACTTTCGGCATCTCGGCCAGGGTGACCCGGACCGTCAGTAAATCGTCGTCATAAGCAGGAGCGATGTGCCGGCTTTGTACCTCCAGAACAGGGAGCATGACGCCGTGTTTCTCCATGTCGTTGTAGGTGGTCCCGAACTCCCGCAGCATTTCGGTCCGTGCAGTTTCGTAGTATCGGATGTAGTTCGAGTGGTGAACGATCCCCATACAGTCGGTTTCGTAGTATCTGACCCTTATTTTGATATCTTTTGTAATCATGACTGCATTTTTTGTAAAAATTCGGGAGCACTCGGCTGGGTGCTCCCGAAACGATAGTTATAGTTTCTGGTTTTGTTATTCGCCTCTGCTGTAATTGGGAGCTTCGCGCGTAATGCTTACGTCGTGCGGATGGCTTTCCAGCATACCCGAGTTGGTGATCCGGATGAAGCGGGCTTTTTTGAGGGCATTGATGTCTTTGGCGCCGCAGTAACCCATGCCGGCTCTCAAACCGCCAACCATCTGATATACGACTTCGGCCAAAGTCCCTTTGTAGGGGACGCGGGCTGCAATACCTTCGGGAACCAACTTTTTGATATCGTCCTCCATATCCTGGAAATACCGGTCTTTCGAACCGTGCTGCATGGCTTCGAGCGATCCCATACCCCGATACGATTTGAATTTACGTCCGTTGTAGATGATCGTCTCTCCGGGAGACTCTTCCACACCGGCAAGAAGCGATCCGGCCATTACGGCGTCAGCTCCGGCAGCCAGCGCCTTGACGATGTCGCCCGAATAGCGCAAACCTCCGTCTGCGATAACCGGAATGCCTGCACCCTCGACCGATTTGGCCACGTCATATATTGCGGAGAGTTGGGGAACTCCCACTCCGGCGATCACACGGGTAGTGCAGATCGACCCCGGACCGATACCTACTTTCACTCCGTCGGCACCGGCATCGACCAACATCTTGGCAGCTTCGCCCGTTGCGATGTTTCCTACGACCACATCCAGGTCGGGGTACTCCTTTTTCACCCGTTTCAACATGTTGATTACGTGAATTGAGTGCCCGTGTGCCGTGTCGATTACGATGGCATCGACCTGTGCCTCGTAGAGGGCTGCTACACGCTCCATCGTGTCGTGCGTCACACCGACTCCGGCAGCTACACGCAAGCGGCCCTTGTCGTCTTTTGCTGCATTCGGGTTAGCTTGTACTTTGGTGATATCCTTATAGGTAAGCAGACCGATCAGGTGTCCGGCCTCGTCGACAACCGGCAGTTTTTCGATCTTGTTTTGCAACAAAATATCCGAAGCGGTTTGTAAATCGGGGTTGTACGTAGTGATGAGGTTGTCGTGGGTCATCACCTCTTCGATCCTGCGCGACATATCGCGTTGGAACCTCAAGTCGCGATTGGTGACGATCCCGATCAGAATACCGTCCGAAGTGACAACAGGAATACCGCCGATTCGGTTCTCTTTCATCAGTTGGAGGGCATCCCCGACCGTATTGTCCTTACCGATGGTGATCGGGTCGTAGATCATTCCGTTTTCTGCACGTTTGACCTTCCGCACCTGTAAGGCCTGATCGGCGATGGACATGTTTTTGTGGATTACGCCGATGCCGCCTTCCCGAGCGATGGCGATGGCCATTTCGGCTTCGGTGACCGTATCCATGGCTGCCGAGATGATCGGGGTGTTGAGCCGGACATTACGGGAAAAACGCGATGCGATATTCACCTCACGGGGAAGGACTTCCGAATATCCGGGAATGAGCAGGACGTCGTCGAACGTCAAACCTTCTGTCTGGATTCTCTCTTTTAGAAACGGCATGATATGATTGTTTTTTAAATGAACGTTATGAAATATATTTAATAGCTCGATTTACATACAGGGTACGATCATGCTGAACGATACGGTTACGAAAAAACGGGATTCGATTTCCTGATATTTCTTCTGTCGATCGTTCCCTGCCTGTAAATTTATGCAAAATTAGTAAATATCCCGGAACTTCGCATTGTTTTGCGAGAATTTTAACGGAATTCGATCGAGGTTGTCCCTGTGGGGAACGTTGAAAGGGGGACTTGCAGCGACAGTTTTCGTTCCGGACCGATGGTTAATGAGGCCGTGTAGGTTTGGTTTTTATCTGCATCTGGAATACACGTTACGTTGTATCGGCCTTCGGGAGGTATGATTTTACAGGGGTCGGTTCCGGTTATTGCTCCGGAGCGGTCGACATATCCTTTGATTCGGAATGCTCTCCCCAATAACCGCTCGGCTTCGTGTAGTTGGCCGCACCGGATCATGCGACGGATAACGGTTGAGCTGACATGTTGTGTGTCGAGTTGCTTTTGTGACATGATTTGCAGGTCGAAGCCGTAAATTCTGCTCAGTGCGAGCAGCTGATCGTACCCCCCGGATCGGTTATGACCCAAATGGTGGTTGTAGCCGATCAGCAATGTGTCGATGTGTAACCTCCCGACCAGATCGTCACGCACGAAATCTTGATAGGACATGCGGCTGAATTCACTTGTGAAAGGGACGACGATCGTGTGATCGATTCCCGTGCTTTCAAGAATTTCGAGTTTTTCGGGAAGCGGGGTGAGTAGTTCTATGGGTTCATCGCTCACGACGGTTCGTGGGTGAGGGTCGAAGGTGATGACCGTGCTTTCACCTTGCCGTTCGCGGGCCAACTCATTCAGCCGGTCGAGAATCGCACGGTGTCCGTAGTGGACACCGTCATAAGAGCCGACTGTGGCGACCGGTCGGGGTATCGTTGTTGTCGTTTGGTCGAAGCCGTAGTGTACTTGCATGTCGAAAGCCCCTTCCTTTATTAACTTTGTATGTCGGCAGCCTCCTCGGCTTCTTTGACGAAGTAGGCGACTTTCTCGAGAACGGTGGTAATGTCGTAATTTTCGACGAAGATGCCGCGTGGAAAATTCAATGGCATCGAGGTGAAATTCAATACCCCTTTGATTCCGGCATTGATGATCGGAACGACCAATTCGGAAGCGATCGACGTGGGGGAGGAGAGGATGACGATCTTGATGTCGAGTTTTTGGACCTGATATTCGAAATGGACCATGTCGAAACAGGGAATGTCATCGATAATCTGGCCGACTTTCTCTTCGTCGACGTCGAAAGAGGCGACGATACGCAGTTTCGATTTCCTGCTGTTGAAATATTTGGTCAGGGCCTGTCCCAAGTGTCCCATGCCGATAACACCCACGTGCATTATGTTCGGGCCATCGAGTATGTTGCTGATAAAGTCGATCAGGACTTCGACGTCGTATCCCTTTTTCGTGTCGCTCGAAAATCCGATCAGCATCAGGTCGCGGCGGACTTGCACGGCAGTCAGTCCGTGTATCCCGGCCAGAATGTGGGAAAAGATGTGGGTGATGCCTTGGTTGTGGCACGACACTAACGTGCGCCTGTATTCGCTGAGTCGTTCTATGGTCTTTTCGGGAATGTCGCTCATGGGTCAATTCGGAATGTTTGGATATTCCGGAAAACAAAGATACGAAAAAGTCTCTATCGGTAAAATATTTTGTGAAGGAGTATCGAAAATGAGCGAAGGCGGATCACATGACGGACATGGACGGGAATTTTAACAAAGCCATGTTTTGCTCCGTCTTTGTATAAAAATAGATGAGGAAATAAAAGCAGGGAAGAACTTCAAATATATGTGTTCCTCCCTGCTTTTACGGTTGATGTTTTCGGTTTACGCACTATCATCGGAAGAGTCCCCGATGAGTTATCTTTTTTCTCCTCAAAAGTAATCGCCTGAAAGTTCGGTGCGAAACTTTATTCCTAATTTTTAAGGAATAACGAACTGTTTTTCAATTACGACGGGTTTGAGTTCGGTCATCGGCGTGTCGAATTCGTAAGGAGAAAGGGCATAGCGGGTTCCGACTCCGTTTGCTGTCACGGTTAATGTGTGTTCTCCGGCAGCGAGTCCTTCAACGGGTAATGACATACCCGTTTCGGTTACAGAATCGGCCACGATTGTTCCGTCGATCGACAGTGTGTAATTTTCGGGTTCCACTCCGATCGTGGTCCAATGTACGGATAATTTATCGTTTGCGATATGAGGTGGGGCTACAGCCATCAGCGTGACGTCATCAGCTGCACCGTTGTAGATATCGACCAGCGCACGGGTCAGATTGAGGTAGTAGAATCCCCAGCCGCCATCGTCACCTCTGAAACCGGGTGCAGTCAGCGATACGGGTTCATAGTCGTCGCTCAGTTCAACGCTGTAGCTGTCTGCGAATATGTTGCCATCGGGACCGTAACCCCGTGTGGCCTGTCCGGTGAATTCGTTGAACTGATGCAACATGACCACTTTGGGCCGGTGTTCCAGTGCAACTTTGAACGATTCCAAATAGGTCCAGCCGTCCCGGCGACCCCATGCTTCGGGAGCCGTCCATCCGGTTTCGGCGAAGCAGGCAGGATTGACTGTTGTACACTCCGCAACACCGTCTTTATAAGTAACTGTCGGTTTCAGCGAACCGTCCATCCAGCTCCAGTAACCGAGTTTGTCGTGTCCTGTTTTTTGGTTCTGGGATGACATCCACCGTACGGTAAAGCGCGAGTCGTCTACCGGGGGATTGCTTTGGCGTAACCGGTCGATCTCTTCAGCTGACCAGCCGAGGGTCATTTTGAACAGCGGTACCCGGAATGCACTCTCCGTGGTTCCCTCTTTGACGCCCATGGCTCCGGTATCGAGAATTACGGCCAACGGTTTACCGTCGAATTCATACCATAATCCTTTGAAACGCGGATTGCGGATGAAATAGTGGTAGATCCAGTCCAGTTCTTCGTTCAGGGCCTCCATTGTACCGGGAGGACCGTTGCTCAGACCGGGCATGATGATTGCTTGGGGAACGGGCAGCCCTTCGTCGCGCATGCTTGCCATAACTTCGAGGGCAATTTCGGTGTTGTGGATGATTGCATTGACGCCATCGCCGCGTTCGCTCCAGTGTTTGCATCCCCAAATGTGATTCGACCAGTCGAACAGTACAGCGTCTGCTCCGGAGTCCATCAGCCACAGCAGGTGTTGCCGAAGTACATCTTGGTTGGTGAAATCATAGAAACCGAGCAGAGGTACGGCTTGAGCGGTCGTCCACATGCTGCCGGGCATAAACCAGGGTTCCCATTGGGAGACGAATGTTGTAGTCCCTTTGGGGCGTTCCGGAATAGTTCGTGAGGTGACCTCGACGGAAACAAGATTCGACCTTTTGTCTTTGTCTTGTGCCCGTTGTCCCGTGAGGTAGGGGGTGTAGTCTTTCAATCCGCACCACAGGGTCGTGTCGCAGGGAACGACGGCTACGTCGATCTGCGCCAGTCCCGGGTTGGGCAGGGGCAGCAAAAACAGGGCATTTCCCATACTGTCCGGAAATTCGTGGGACCCCCAGCGTTTTCCGTTGACATAAGGCATGAGCATGACACGGGTCGTATCACCCGCAGCGGGCGTGTATTTTGCTTGGACACGTACACTCCGTCCCATTTCGATTTGATCGGTATCGACGGAGATAGACAGATCGGATCGGTGGCTACATGCTGTTACTGCCGCTCCGACAAGAACAAGGACCGCATAATAGATGCTTCGAAAAGTCCTTTTTTTAGGTGATGGGTGAGTAAAAATCATGCGTATAAAGTTTTGGTGTTTATTGTGTTACAAGATAGCGAAAAATTTGTTTCGATACGGGAAAAAGTTAGTTTCTTTTTGTTTTTTTATTTTGGTCTACAAAAGGAATCGGATGATCGACCACGCCTCCTTTTTTTCATCGAACGGAAGCGTGTAGGCCGGACTCGTAGAGGGAAGCGGGTAGTGCTCTCTATATCTCCATGCTTCAGGAAAATAGCGTTTGAACAGCCGTTCGGCATTTTGTCCGTTGAAGAACAGGGCCTGGATATTCGGGTGTTCGTCGAGGAGTCGGTCAATGGCGTTCGGTGTCTCGTTGCAGATGTTGCTGTCTAAACTCCCTTCACGCTCGCATCCCCGGCATACGTCCCACAGGGCGATGCCCGTATCGAGCAGCATGGAGGTTTTTCCGGAGTAGGATGCCGGAAGCTCGCGGCCACATACAGCGGCGATGATTGGCCAAAAGGCGTTGCGGGGATGCCCGTAATACTCCTGCTTGCGTAACGATTCCACACCGGGTATGGTACCTAAAATCAGTACCCGGCTTTTATCGTCGACGATCGGGTCGAAACTGTAAATGATCTTTCCCATGTCAGAGAGGTTACAGTTCCGGAGGCGGGAGTAGTGCGTTCATGTGGTGTTCGGGCTCTTTGACCTGTTCAGGCTCTTCGGCGATCCAGACATAATGCACCGAAGTTCCGCGGTTGGAGTAGAGGCCGCATGGGATGGCCGTAATCTTTCGGCTGATCCACCTCCCGTCCCAGTCCAAAACCCGACCGGTGGCTTCGATCTGTACGATCCCGCCGAGGATGTCGCTTTTGACGCTTTTCAACGGGGCTTTTACAGGAAGGAGCAGGTTGCAGACCGTTCCGAAATTGTCGATGCCTTCGAAGGTGTAGACTATCGGACCGCGCCGCAGGGCGACCAATCCGTCATATCCGGAGAAGGGTTCGGGCATATAGGCTCGTCGGGCCTCCATCGGAAATTCGATTTCGATCCGGTCGCCCGATTTCCACGTCCGCTCCAGCAGGGCGTATCCCCGGTCGATCGGAGCCTCGACGCTCTTTCCGTTGATCCGTATCGCGTGGCTTTCGGCCCATTCCGGAATCCGGATGAACACTTTGAACACACTCTCTTCGTCCGGATCAACCTCTGCGGCGATTTTCCCCTCCCATGGGTATTCAGTCTGTTGGGTTACGGAGACTCCTTTCCCGAAAGGAATGTGCGCCTTGCTGTCGACGAACAGGTTGAGGTATATGCCCTCATCGGAGATGGAGTAGATGTAGCTCGGGATGCGGGCATAGTGGCTGAGGATGTTTCCCGGACAGCAGGGACAGGCGGCCCAGCTGCGTTGATCGGGTGTCGTACGGTTGACGTGGTTGCAGTAGAACATTCCCTGTCCGTTAAAGGCCATTGCCGAGAGGAAGGTGTTGTAGACGATCTTTTCGAACTGATCCATGTAGGAGGCATCCGCATAAAGACGGTTCAGACGGTGTGCCCACACCGAATTGGCGATGGCGCAGCAACTCTCTCCATAACAGTCTTCCGGAGCGATGTTGTAGGGTTCGCCGTACCCCTCGTTTCCTGCGTGTATGGCTCCGGTGGCTCCGGTGATGTACATGTGCCGTTCGGTCATGTCCTTCCAGATCGAATCGATGGCGGTCCGGTAGCCCTCATCGCCGGTCGCTCCGACTACGTCTGTCGCACCGATATAGAGGTAGGCACCCCGTACGCCGTGTCCCGTTGCACGCCGTTGTTCGACGAACGGAAGGTGATCCTGTGCATACGCTCCGTAAGAGTCCCGTGTAGCATAATCTCCGCGTTCGTCAATGAAGAAACGGGCCAGATCGAGAAACCGCCTGTCGCCCGTTGCTTCGTAATAGCGGGTGAAGGCTCGTTCGATCTCTTCATGACCCGGGACGTCATGCCGCTTGTCCGGTCCGAAGATCGAGAAGACCTGATCCGTAGCACGTAGGGCCGCTTCGAGAATTTTCGTTTTCCCGGTTGCTTCGGCATAGGAGAGGGCGGCTTCGAGCAGGTGGCCGACGCCGTAAAGTTCGTGTGAATGTTGCAGGTTGTTCCAACGTCCTTTGGCGATGTGGCCGAAAACCTGATGGTCTCCCAGACAGATGCCTGTAAAATATCCGGATTTGTCCTGGCTGAGTACCCAATGGTCGATGCATCGGTCCATGTAGGCCTCCATGTCGGGGTCCTCGTTGTATTTCAGGTATTCACCGGCGGCTTCGAGTACCTTGATCGATTCGAAGGTGGTGACGGGTTCGACTTTGACGGTATCGCGGCGTTGCGATTCCCGAAAAGTCCTGTATCCCCCGTTGTTCGGATCGAAATGGAGCGTGACCCAGTCGAAACCTTCGTGAAAGGCGGTCTCGATGCGGGGTTTCCAAAAGGAGTCGGTGAGGGTTACGTTTGCAGCAGGAACCGGGGTCAGTTTGTAGTAGGGCATTCTCTTTTGCCCTTGTCCGTGTAGGGCTATTCCGGACAACAGGAGCAATGCGAATAGTTTCTTCATGCGACAAGATGGTTGAGGGGTTACTTGTCGATAAAGGTAGTAAAAAAAACGGAATCGCGTTGGGTTCTGTCGATGCTTTTATCCGACTATTTTCCGGATGGAGTCGGCGACGTGCTGCATCAGCCATTTCGGGGTGGAGGTGGCACCGCATATCCCTACCGAGCGACATCCGTCGAACCACTCCTTGCGGAGTTCGGTCTCATCCTCGATGTTGTAGCAACGGGAATTGGCCTCCTGGCAGATATGGAACAGGACTTTGCCGTTGGAGCTTTTTTTGCCGCAGACGAAGATGACCGAGTCGAAACGGCTGGCGAACTCTTTCAGATGGGGATTTCGGTTGGATACCTGCCGGCAAATCGTGTCATTCACTACCACTTGTTCCTTGTCTTGGGCCCGATCCAGAATGATCGCTTTGATCTGTTCGAACAGGGCCAGACTCTGTGTGGTTTGCGACAGCAAGTATATCGGACGGGTAAAGTCGATGTGTTCGAGATCGTCAATGGTCTCTACGACGATGGCATCTTCGTCTACCTCGCCGGTCAGTCCGACCACTTCGGCATGTCCCCGTTTGCCGAGAATCACTACCTGACCGTTGCAACGGGCCATCTGTTCGTGTGCCTTTTTGACCAGACCGTGCAGGTGGGAGACGACCGGACAAGTCGCATCGATCAGCCGGATGCCGTGCTCCTTGGCCAGACGGTAGGTCGAGGGGGGTTCTCCATGGGCCCGGATCAGTACGGTCTGCCCTTCGAGGCTTGGAAATTGTGCGTGAGAGATGGTCTGCAAGCCGAGTCGCTCGAGGCGTTGCACTTCGATGCGGTTGTGAACAATGTCGCCCAACGAGTAGACCTTGCCCAACTCGGCGAGTGATTTTTCGGCGGTGGATATGGCTTTGACCACCCCGAAGCAGAAGCCCGATTTGTCGTCTATTTCGATCAGCATGAGGTTCCGGTGAGTTTATCGATTCGTTCCATGACCCAATCCATCTGTTGTGCTACGCTCATGTGGCTGTTGTCCAGTACGACGGCATCGGGGGCCTGTACCAGAGGACTGATCGCCCGTGTCTGATCGGCATGGTCGCGTTCGCGGATGTTGCGTTCGATCACTTCCATGGAGACCTTTTCTCCCTTACCCAATAACTCCTGGTAGCGTCTTTCGGCGCGGATGTGCGGATCGGCCGTCATGAAGATTTTCAGCTCGGCATTCGGGAAAACGACCGTTCCGATGTCGCGTCCGTCCATGACAATTCCCTTTTGAATGCCCATCTCCTGTTGCATGTGTACGAGGCGGCTTCTGACTGCAGCGATCTGGCTTACCCGGCTGACGTATTCGCTTACATCGATACGCCGGATACGCTCTTCGACGTTTACCCCGTTCAGGTAAATGTCGCTGGCTCCCCGTTGTTCGTTGAACGAGAAGGATATCTGGATTCGGGGAAGCAGCGTTTCGAGTTGTGCGGCGTCGACCGTTCCGTCGTGGATTGCCCCGTGTTCGATTCCATAGAGGGTTACGGCCCGGTACATGGCACCGGTGTCGATGAATACGTAGCCGATCCTTGCTGCGATCTCCTTAGCGAAGGTACTTTTGCCACAGGACGAGAAGCCGTCGATGGCGATAATGATTTTACGTTTAGTAGGGAATGACATGGTGAACGGGCATATGAATGAATATGGATAAAATTGCGGCAGCTCCGAGAATGACGATAAGGCTGCCCGAGATGCGGTTCATCCAGAACAGGTGTCGGGGACGGAACTTGCCTCTTAAAAGGCTGATGCAGAACGTTAGTATGGACCACCAGAGCGATGTGCCGCATAGGACGCCGATCAGCATGAGCAGTCCGTTGGCATAGGGAATTCCTTCGCGGTTTATGCCCAATGCGGCGAACAGGGCGACAAAGACCAATATGTATGCCGGATTGGCCAATGTAACGAAAAAGACTGAGAGGTAATCGCTCCAAAGGTTATTCCCTTTCCCGGCGCGGTTTTTCCGAATCTGTACGACCGGATTTTTCAGCAGAATGGTCATGCCGACGATGATGACGAGGATTCCGCCCAAAACCTTGATAATGAACATATAGTTCTCGATGAACGACAGCACGAAGGTCAGCGAGAAGAGGGCGATGGTGGCAAAAAGCGTATCGGCCGAAGCTGCACCGAGTCCCGAAACGAAACCGGACTTGTGGCTTTTGCACAGGGTGCGCTGGATACATAGAACGCCGATCGGCCCCAGTGGGATGGAGGCCAGCAATCCGATAACGATTCCTTTTAAGAAGACAACGAAATCCATGCCTGACAACAATTTGCGGCGGAGAAGCGTCCCGCCTCTGTGTAAAACAGCCGTACAAAAGTAATAAAAAGTAATAAATCTTTATCTTTGCGGAAATCAACCGGTGAAAATGAAAAGACGGATATTATGTGTTGCGCTTAGTGTCGTGCTGCTGTCGTTGCCGTGGTTGGGCGGATCGGCGCTGACGCTGTTTGTGGCGTTCGCTCCGTTGTTATGGGTGCAGAATGACCTCGCAGAAGCCGTAAACCGCAAGGGCCGTCCCCGTAAACTCTGGCCTTATGCCGTTGCTACGTTTGCGCTGTGGTGGTTGGCTACGGTGTGGTGGGTCGGTTTTGCGGCCGTTATCGGTGTCGTGGCGGCGACTTTGGTGGGAACGGTGCTGATGTCCGCCGCCTTTTTGATCTATCACGCCGTGTGGCGCAGGGCAAAGCGTCCGTTGGCCTATACGGTTCTGGTGGCGGCATGGTTGGCCTATGAGTATATTTATCTGCACAATGATCAGATTTCATTCCCTTGGCTGGTGATTGGAAACGGTTTTGCGCAGGATGTGCGGTTGGTCCAATGGTACGAATATACCGGAGCGTTGGGCGGATCGCTGTGGGTGCTGGTGGTCAACCTGCTGGTGTTCGAAGCCTCGAAACGGTGGCGTGAATGGCGGTCTTGGATTGCTCCTGCGACGGCTATCGTATTGCCGGCCGTGTTGTCATGGATCATTTATGTAACTTATAAAGAACCTACGGGAAAAATTGAAATTTCGGTGGTACAGCCCAATGTTGATCCCTATCATGCAAAATTTCGGGTGAGTCAGTACAGACAGTTGACCCTTTTGCTCGATCTGATGCGGGAGTCGCCCCGTTCTGCACAAGTGATTGTTGCCCCCGAAACGGCGGTAGACGAGTATTGCTGGGAGGAGTATCTGAATGAACTGGAATCGATGAACCGGATTCGGGATTTTGTGCGGGATGGGCGAGAAGGGACCATGGTCGTGACCGGAGCAATGACATACGTTCCGTATGAGTCAGAAGAGGAGGCTCCGTTTACGGCAAGGATGCGGGGCGGACAGTGGCTCGACCGATACAACAGCGCGTTGGGTATCGATACGTCGCGGCATATTCGGGTTCACCACAAGGCAAAACTGGTGATCGGAGCCGAAATGACCCCGTACTATCAGTTCCTGAAAAATGTGAAATTTCTTACCGTCGATTTGGGCGGAGTCTCCGGACAGTTGGGGTATGGCGATGTGCGTCAGGTTTTTACAACGCCTTCTGGAGTCCGCGTCGGACCGGCTATCTGTTATGAGGCGATCTACGGAGAATACTATACGGAGTTTGTCCGGAACGGAGCCGAAGTGATGTGTGTCATCTCCAACGACGGCTGGTGGCGCGATACACCCGGTTACCGTTACCTGTTCGCCTATTCGCGGTTGCGAGCGGTTGAGACACGACGCAGCATTGCCCGCAGCGCCAATACCGGAATTTCGGGATTCATCGACCAGCGGGGCGATACGAGCGGCAAGTTGGGATGGAATGTACGTGATGTGTCGACACAGTCGCTTGCAACGAACGACCGCTTGACCTTTTATACACGGTACGGTGACCTGATCGGACGCATCGGGTGTTACGTATTCATACTGAGTATGCTCTATTTTATGGCCTACCGCATCAAACGGCGCAGCCATATCGTAGATTGATTTTAATCGGAGGAGAGAGATGACCTATCAGGAAACGCTCGATTTTTTGTTCCATTCGCTTCCGGTTTTTCAGCATGTCGGGGGCAGTGCCTACAAAGCCGGTTTCGAGCGGATAAATGCATTGGAAACGGCGCTGGGTAATCCGCACAGGAAGATCAAGTCGGTCCATGTGGCGGGAACCAACGGGAAAGGGTCCGTATCGCACATGGTCGCTTCGGCGCTGATGACGGCCGGATATAGGACGGGGCTCTTTACGTCGCCTCACTTGAAGGATTTCCGGGAGCGGATCCGGATCGACGGACAGGAGATCAGCGAAGAGGAGGTCGTCGAGTTCGTTGAACGGAATCGGGAGGCGATTGACCGGATCCAACCTTCGTTTTTTGAGATTACAACCGCGATCGCGTTTGACTGTTTTGCCCGACACGATGTGGAGATTGCGGTGATTGAGGTGGGCATGGGAGGCCGGCTCGATTCGACGAATATCATCCGTCCGATGGTGAGTGTGATTACCAATATCGGGTATGATCACATGCAGTTTCTCGGCGATACACTGGAAAAAATTACTGGAGAGAAGGCGGGGATCATCAAGTCCGATACGCCGGTTGTTATTGGAGAAACCCAGCCTGAGACGGCAGCGGTCTTTATCGAAAAGGCCCGTTCTGAATGGGCCCCGATTCGGTTTGCCGATCAGTCGTATCGAGTATTGGCGAGCGAAACGGTTGGCCTGGACCGCCGGTTCGAAATAGAAAAGCTGACGACCGGCGAGTGCTTTACCCTTGAGAGCGATTTGCAGGGAATTTATCAGCGGAAAAATGTCTTGACGGCTCTTACTGCACTGGATGTATTGAACGAAAGCGGAGCATGTGCCGTTTCGCCGGATCAGATCCGTCA
Organism: Candidatus Alistipes merdigallinarum; assembly: GCA_019119305.1. Taxonomy (GTDB): domain Bacteria; phylum Bacteroidota; class Bacteroidia; order Bacteroidales; family Rikenellaceae; genus Alistipes_A; species Alistipes_A merdigallinarum. The sequence continues at coordinate 27,760 of DWXH01000014.1, forward strand.
GGGCATTGCTTCGGCGGCACGTGTTTCCGGGCTGAAAGGACGTTGGCAACGGCTTGGCGAACGGCCGTTGACCGTTTGCGACACGGGGCATAACGAGGCGGGACTTACCGAAGTGACGGCCCAGTTGGCACAGCAACGGTATGATCGGCTCTATATGGTTCTCGGTTTTGTCGAGGATAAGGATCTGGATCGGGTCTTTCCTTTATTGCCTAAAGAGGCACATTACATTTTTACCAAAGCGTCGATTCCTCGTGCGCTGGACGAGCAGGAGTTGGCCCGAAAGGCCGCAGCGTATGGTTTACGGGGTGAATGTGTTCCGAGTGTGCCCGAAGCGTTGGCTCTGGCTCGGACAAAGGCTTCACCGGATGACATGATTTTCGTTGGGGGAAGTACCTTTGTGGTGGCGGAGATCATTTAGTTGAAAATTCAGTGATCCTTGTGTCGAACGATAGATAGAAAAAAGAGAGGAGGCGAACCTGCAGGTTTGCCTCCTCTCTTTCTGTTTTGGATGTCTCCGGTCGTATTATTTCACGGTGTAAATAAAGTTGAACCGTGCGCCCGGAGCAGCATCGCCACAAGTATAGAACAGTGAAGCGTTGAATACGCCTTCGTCCTTGGGTTTCATGTTGTCAACCCATTTGAACTCGAAGTCGATCTTGTCTCCGTCCAATCCAAGCAGTTCGCGCGGCATGCCGATCTCCATCTTGTTGCTCTTGATAGCATAGGTGAAATCACCAGCATCTTCCCACGCCCACTTGTTTCCTACATTTTTGGATACGGTTCCCGTACCGTCAGCCGGATTGACGTAGTTGATGATGTAGTCATATCCTTCCCAACCGGTGCTCTTGTCGCGGTCGATGTCGATCAGCAGCCACATCCAGTAATCGTCATCCGTTGCGGTCATAGCCGATGCGGTTTCGACATAGAAATAGATGCTGTCTGCACTGCGGGCCACTTTTGCGTCGACAATGTCGTTTCGTCCGAGACTGCTCGAATAGAACAGATCGGCATGTCCTTTATGTGCCCGTTTCACGGCATTCCCTTTATAATGTTTGAAGTCAGGTTGTACGTCGGTCCAATCGGCGAATGTTCCTATTTTTATATTTTTCTCAGCCGATGCATACACTCGTTGTGACATACCCTTGAATTTACGTACATTCTGGATCAACTGGTAGTAATACACATCACCCAGATAGTTGCCCGATTCGTCCCACCATTCGTTGTTCGGTTCGATGTCCCGGCTATGCTCCGAGTCGTATTGATCGACGAAAGAGTAGGGGTATAGGTCGTTCGGCCAATCCGTAGTATTCCATTTTCCTGCAATATATTCATTCCATCCGGTAACGAATACCAGTTGAGGGTCGAGTTCAAGAGCCCTTTCCCATTGTTCGGCAAAGTTTGCTCCGTAGAGGTAGGAATTTTCGCGAGTATCCCAGCTCTTCGTTTTACCCATATAGCTACGGCCGAGCGTACCGCTTCGGTTGAACGCACTGGCGTGATAGTAGTTCGAAGCGCATGTGTTTTGGGCTACACCGACGGTAACCTCTTCATTCAAGCCGTACATGTTTTGCGGATAGATTTCGAGCCAGCCCCATTGTGAATTATTGGAAGGGCCGTTGACATAATCCGGTTGTCCCGGCCGGAACGTGAAGAAGTTTTTCATGGCTTTGTCTTCAGCGTTGTCGGTGGGGATGTTATCATCGTATGCCATCAATACGGGTTTTCCTTTCCAGTAGAACCACAGATCGGAATATTTATTCGGTTTGTAGATGTCTTCATACAGGTTTTTGATCATGTTGTATGAGGCATCAGAGACACCGAAGGGCAGGATGAATGAAACTTTGGGTACATTCACACCGTCCTTTCTGGCCTGATCCCATGTTTTCAAAAGTGCGGTATATGACTCTTCCCAGAGGAAAGGCGCGTTTGTGCAGTCAAAGAATACGGCATCGATACCTGCGTCGGCAAGCATCTCGGCGTGTTTGCGGAGTACATAGGTGTCGGTCGTCCGGTAATATCCGTAGAGTGGCTCGCCCCAGAAATGGGTGTTCGATCCGCCGCGATCCCATGCCGGGTGGTCTGCATTGTAAAGGGCATCGGGATTCTCTTTGAGAATTTGGGTGATGTTCCCCACGTTTCCGTATGAGACCATGTTTGGATTGTGCCAGGTCCAATAGAAGATAGCGACGAATTTATTGGATTTCTTGCTTCCCACATCTTCGTAGTCGGGCAATGAACGTCCGAGCGGATCGGTTGCGGTCCACAGGTCGCTGTTGACTTCGCTGGTCGTTTCTACGGGCGGAGGAGTCGGATCCGTATCGGGATTTCCACCTTCACCTGGATCGCTATCCGTATTGTCTTTCGAACAGCTCATCAATAGTGCGATCATCAGTCCCATAAGGGAGAATTTCAAAAAGGATTTTTTCATGATTTTTATTATTTTTTGAATTGATATCTGTATCGGAATCGACCGTTCGGGGCGGAGTCGCCATCACTTAAACACTCTTGTATGTCTCCGTCGTTGACGGCATTGTCGATCCATTTGAATTCGAGCGTAAATTCGTTCGGATTGGTGATGCCGAGATCGGCCATCGGAATAGCGAGTTCCATTTCATTATTCTTGACAGCATATTGAATATCGGTTTTTTTCGTCCAATTCCAATCTCCGGTACAACTTTCGAGTTGAGTTGTTTTATCGTTGTTTACCGTGTTGTTGACGACGAAGTGGAAGCCTTCCCATTGTTCTGCGGACGCATTCCCTTTGACCGTAATGAACAATCGCATCCATTTGCTGTTTTTATAAGAAGAGATGGCCGTTGCGGTTTTGACATAGAAGTAAACATTGATTCCGTCGTTCGTTACACGGGTTTCGAGGATATCGTTTCTTCCGGTCATGTTGGTAAGCGTCCCGACTCTGCCGTATCCGAAATGGCTTCGGTGAACAATATCGCCCTGGTCGTCGGCATATGCGGCCTGAACATAAGGCCATTCGTCCATGGTCCCATCCACTTTGATCGAATCTATCCGTTTGTAGACGGGTTGGGCGTCGACGCCTTTGAATTGGCGGATGAAATCAGCCAGTTGATAATAGTAGTTGTCGCCGAAATCGCCCCGCAGAGGCTCCATATCCCGGCTGAATTCGTGGTTGTATTGGTCGACGAAATAGGAACCGCCCGGAGAAAGCGGACGTCCCAGCATGTAATCGCCGCCGTTGTGGGAGATAAATCGTTGAGCGACCCATTCGTTCCAACCGGTAAAGAAGAGAACCTTCGGATCGAGCGATAGAGCTCGTTCGAATTGAGACTTGAAATAGATCCCCTCTCCGGATTTTTGTGCGCTGCTTCCGGGTTGGACGTTGTTTTCGACGTTGTAGCTTCGGCCTATGTTAGAGGTCGGATGGGTGGCGGGCATGACCGAGACACATTCCCGTTCTCCGTTATGCATACCGGCCTGTTGCGGATAGAGTCCGCCCCACGGCCACTTATCTTCTCCATCACCGAACCATGTATCGATGCTGCTGTTGTTGTAAAGATACCATGAATGCCGGATTGTGAAGAAGTTTTTGATCGTAGAACTTGCCTCGTCCGGATTGCATAACAGCAACGGTTTGCCTTCCCATTTGAACCATAGATCTTTGTAGACTCCTTTAAGATATATGTTCCTGTATACGGTCAATGCGGTTGCATTTGGATTGGAGTTGGTGACGAATGCGAATTGGGGCGTATCGTTACCCTCTTCGCGCATTTCGGTATATACTTCGCAAATCGTTTCGACGACATCCAAATAGGTGAAAGAGTTGGTTACATCGAAAAATAGGACATCGACACCCGCATCGGTCAGCATTTGGGCGTGTTTGCGGATGACCCATTCGTCGTTGGCGACATAGTAACCCAAATAGGGTTCACCCCAGTGGTGGAAAGCGTGTTCCGGGCCGAAAGCGGGATTGACCATGTCGGCGTCCAGCAGTTTTTGGATATCGTATGGGCTGTTTACGTCGGTTGCGGATGGCGGACGCAATTCACCCCAGTTGGCCGCTTGATCGTAACCGTGACTACCCATCCAGATAAAATAGAAAATGCCGACGGTCTTGTCTCCGCGTTCTGTTTTTGATTTGTATTGTGCTGGATCGATCGTCCGTCCGAGAGCATCTACTGCAACCCATAACGACGGGTTCATTTCAGCCGTTACGAGAGCGGGTTTTTGATCGTCGTCTCCATCGTCGTCCGGATCGGTCGGTTGTGAAGGTTCAGGATCAGGATCAGGCGAGGGATCATCGACGGATTTGTCGCCACCGCATGCTGCAAAGAGCAGCAGACACAACATAAGTGAAAAGACTTTTTTCATAATGGTTTGATCATTTTAGGTTATAGTTTTGTTTTTGTGAATTGGTATTTGTAGCGGAATCTACCGTTCGGGGCAGCATCCCCGTCGGAGAGGCATTCCTGTATGTCACCCTCATCGACTGCGTTGTCGATCCATTTGAATTCGAGCGTGAAGTTATCCGGATCATCGATGCGGAGTGCTCCCATCGGAATGGCGATAACGAGTTGGTTGCCTTCGGACCGGTAGTCGAGATCGGCTGTCTTCACCCAGTTCCAGCCATTGGTCGATTTTTCGAGCGTAGTTTGACGGGGGTCACGCTGATCATTGATCCGATATTGAAATCCTTCCCAATTTCCGAGCTCATTTCCTTGCACGTCGATAAACAGCCGCATCCATTTTTTGTCGGTTCTCGGCGAAAGGGGTTCTTGAGTCCGGACGTAGAACCAGATCGTATGGCCGTCGTGAGCGACTTTGGCCTCGACGATGTCGTTTCTTCCGGTGAAATTGGTCAGCCGGCCGATGCGCCCGTATCCGAAGTGATCCCGGTGGAAAGTGTCTCCCCGATCGTCCGAGAATGAACTTTCGACCGTTTCCCAGCAGGAGAAATCCGACAGGTCGATTTTGTGGCGTTTCGTAAAGGGCTCGACGGGATCCACTCCTTTGTACCGGCGGATGAAGTCGCAGAGCTGGTAGTAGTAATTGTCTCCGAAATCGTCACGGAGGGGTTCGAGGTCGCGGCTGTACTCGTGGTTGTAGTCGTCACAGAAATAGCTGTCGCCAATTTTACATTCGTTGTTGGCCAGTGTCAGGATCTCGCCCTGATTGATGAACCGCATGGCGGACCATTCGTTCCATCCCGTAAAGAAGATAAATTCCGGATCGAGCTCCATAGCCCGGGAAAACTGTTCGATGAAGTGGAGACCCTCGCCGGAGCGTTGTTCGGCTTTCGTGAGGGGTTGTTTCCCGTCGTGGAAACTCCGGCCGACCCGACGGACACGATCTTTACGGTCGGTGGGGTGTGTTGCGGGAGCGACCGAGACCATTTCGGCCTTTTGCGGATCTTCGTCCCAGCCGTAGCCCTGCGGGTAGTAGTCGGCCCACGGACAACACTTGTGGCCATCGCGGAACCAAGGTTCACGCGAGTCGAACCAGCAGTGCCGTGTTGTAAAGAAGGCATCCATTTCGGGCGTCAGGGCCTCTCTCGGACAGAACACCAGCGGTTTGCCCTCCCAACGGAACCACAACTCTTCATACAGCCCTTTGGAGTAGATGTTGTCGTACATCTTCTTCAGAGTCTCCTTACCGTTGGGCAGCAGGGTATGGAACAGACAAGAGATTTGCGGCGTATCGTTCCCCTCCTCGCGGATTTTCCGGTAGGTGTCCAAAATCTTTTTAACGATAGGCAGGTAGATCACTTCGTTGGTCATGTCGAAAATGATGACGTCGACACCGGCGTCGGTCAGCATTTGGGCATGTTTTCGGATGACCCATTCGTCGTTGGCGACATAGTAGCCGAGATAGGGTTCACCCCAATGATGGAAAGCCCCGACCGGACCGTATTTCGGATGTTGCGGATCGGCATCCAGCAGTTTTTGGATATCGTAAGGGCTTAGCGTATCGTCCGGACCGGGCGTAAGAACGTCCATGTCGGGTTGGGTTTCATAATGGTCGTACCCGTGAGCTCCATGCCAGATAACGAAGAATAGTCCGACCGTTTTCCCGTCTCGATGGGGACCGTATTGTTCGGACATCCCGATGTGTCGTCCCAATGCATCTTGTGCCGTCCATGTGAATGGAGCGCTTTGGGCGGAAGCGCCGACCGATACGAGCAGCAGGCTCCACAGTGTGAGGAAAATTCTTCGTGTCTGCATAATGGTGCGTGTTACGAAATGAAAATCGGTTATGGTCCTATGTTTTATTGTTTGCCGAAACGGAACGAGTCGACGGTAAAGAGTTCTTCCGACTCTTTATCTCCCATGAAGCGAAGGGTCAGGGCATGTACGCCTTTGACGGGAGAGATTTTTCCTGTAAGAGTCAGTGTTTCCCCTTTGCGATCTGCCGGGACATCGATTACGCCTACGGGTGGGGTCCAAAGGTTATCGATCCATACTTCGATCTTGCCGCCCGATTGGGGGGTAACGTTGACGGTAAAGGTATCGGCACCCTCACCGAAGTCGATATATTTATAGACGGCATAGTTGTCGTTTCGGATGCCGCTCAACTCTTCGTCGTGTTGACTCTTTAAATGAATCCGGGTGTTTCCCCACAGCAGGCAGGCCCGTTCGGCAGGGATATTATCGAAGGCGCAGAGCGGATCGCCGGCGCCTTGCGAGGTCATCTCCACCTCGTTGATACTGCCGTCTTCATTGAAAGTGATCGGTTCGATGCAGACTTTCCGGAGCGACCGGGTCCCGTTTGTGGTCCGGTGGTAAAGGACATACCAGTTGCCGTTGAATTCGCAGATCGATCCGTGGTTGTTCCACGATTCGGGATCGCAACCGGCATTGTCGACAATCACTCCGCCGTATTTGAAGGGGCCGAGCGGCGATTTGGAGGTCGCATAACCGATACACGTGGGTCGACCTTTGCGTAGGTGTGCGTAAACTAGGTAATAGATTCCGTTTCGTTTGCGCATGCTGCTGCCCTCATGGAAGAAGTGTTCCTGTTCGGTGACGAGGCCGTCGACGATCGTCGTGGTATCGACTTCGAGCATGTTGTCTTTTAGTTTCGCTCCTTTGGCCGAGAACTGTCCCCAATAAAGGTAGGCCTGTCCGTCGTCATCGATGAAGACAGCCGGGTCGATCTGGGAGATTCCCTTCATCGGTTGTCCGTTCCGGAACGGTCCGTCCGGGGCATCCGATACGGCTACGCCTTCGTCGATCCGGTCATTCATGCTGTAATAGAGGTAGTATTTCCCGTCCTTGTAGGCGGCATCGGAGGCATACAGGGCTCCGTCACTATATGGCACCTGATCGTTCGGTCCTTTGGAGGCAAATGCGTTTTCGGTGATCGTCCAGTTTTTCATGTCTGACGTCGAAATCAGATCGTACTGATAGGAGCAGTAGTAGTCGGGACTCTCGTCTCGGGATACGTATAAATAAAGCCTGCCGTCTTTCCATTGGTGTCCTTCCGGATCGGCAAGAAATACGCCGGGGGGGACGATAGGATTTTGAGCAGAAAGGGTGCTGCATAAGAGCAAACAGGCCGTGACAAATTTTGTTTTCATAGATGATATGTTGTTATAACGCTGTTGCGGACATCGGTTAAAATTAACTAAAAGATTTTTGTTGATAAATTTTTATCCCGTTTACCGGGTTGAGAAAACGTTTTGACCTTTTCTCCCGTCTCGGATTAGGGTATCGGTTGGGGTGTTGAGGTAGGACCGTCGATGCAGAGTTTTCCTTTTTTGAAGTAAATCCGGTCGATACAAACAACGCGGTCGAAATTGGGTTTCGTGCAGTTCGGATCGGCATGACGATGATATACGATGTACAGCTCTTTGCCGTCGGGCGATTCGATGATCGAATTGTGTCCGGGAGAGGATACCCCGATGCTTAGATCTGTGGTCATCAGTGGGTTATCTTTATATTTGGTCCATGGTCCAAGCGGATGTTGTGCCGTGGCGACGCCCACTCCGTAAAATTCGTATCCCGTATCGTTGGCCGAATAGGTCATGTAATAGGTTTTTCCTTTTTTGATTACGGTTGCTCCCTCGTTGCAGCGGTTGACATCCCAACGTACCTTCTCCCACGGTTGCGAAGCTCTGGAGACTAATCGTGGTTCGCCCACCATACCTGAAAGATCTTTTTTCAGTTCGACGACATAGTTTTCGCCATATCCGTATCCGTCCTGATTTCCGTTCTTGCTGAAATAGAGATAGGGGGTCTGTTCCTTATCGTCATCGACGAAAATATGGCAGTCGATGGCCGAATAGTTCAAATCGAACCACGGGGTATAGAGATCTTTGAACGGGCCTTCGGGTGTGTCGCTGACTGCCAAGCAGGAGAGCAGCAATCCTCGTTTGGCATCCAGACAGCTGTATGTCAGATAAAATTTACCCTTATAGTATTCCACTTCGGGAGCCCAAAAGGCACCGGCTCCGAAGTGGTTTTCCGATTTTCTGTAAAGCGCCCCTCCGTATTTCCACGTGACCATATCTTTGGAGGTATAGTAGTCGAAACCGTTTTCTGCTGTTGTTCCGGTGATGTAGTATGTGTCTCCGTATTTGTACATGAATGGGTCGCCGAAACGAAGCGTGTCCCCGTCGACGGTTTTGAGCGGATTGGTATATGTCTCTGTTTTGTTTTTTCCGAAAACGGCAGCTGAAGTACAGCACAGATATGCGGTAAGTACGAGATAAATTGTTAAAGGGAAAAGTTTTAATGTTTTCATTTTTTTGTTGAAGTTGAATTAGTGTACTTTTGTCTTAGTATGAATATACAAATATAAAAAAAAGGCCCGGTATTTCAATACCGAGCCCAACCTAACTTAACCCAACTTACCTAATCGTATCTTGGTCTAACTAACCTTGACACTCAACTAACCTTAACACTAACTATTCATCAAGTCTTTATCTTGCAAAAGGACTTGCGGGTAACTTTTGTTTCCATCACAAAATTAAGCGGATCGACAAGATATTTTTTTTCTCTTTTATTCATTTTTTTGCATTCCTGTTTCTATCTGTCGATTATTTAGATGATAAAAAAACATTTTGTGATTTTTATACATTTGGAGAAAATATTGTAACTTTGATCCGTAAGGCGTAGAGAACTGGCGGATGAATGCGACAGTCTGACGTTTTTCGGGCATGATGTAGAGTTATGATGAGGAAATGGATAGGAGCATTCGTTGTGATGTGGTTGCTTTCGGGCTGCCTCAAAACCGACGAAACTCAATACTATACGGATATTTACTGGTTTCGAAATGCAACCGTCGTAGCGGGAATCGATACTTCGTCGCACCAGTCATTTATTTTGCCGATATCGGTTTTTCGGACAGCCGGTTTGGTTTATGAGACCGATTCCGTCGCTTTCGAAGTACTTACGTCGGAAACGACTGCTGCCACCCCCGAAGTTTATGAGTTAGAATCGAATGTTGTCCGGTTTGTCGATGCCGATACGGTCCGTTCGGAGATTAGAATGAAGGTGCATTCCGGAGGGTTGATGCAAAACGATACCGTTGCTTTGCGGTTGATCTACGATCATCCGTCCAGTACGGCGGCATTGCGGCGTCACGATCGGATCAGTGTGGTACTGATGCCCGTAGCTCCGACTCCTGAACCTGAACCCGATCCGGAACCGGATTCCGGAACTGAAACTGATCCGAGTACGGATGAAGATCCCGATTCCGACGATGGAACAGGTTCGGATGCCGATGCGGGAGAAGACAACGATACGACGACAGATGCATCAACAGAGACAGATGCGGGGATGGAAGCCGATGGGGAAGGAGAACCCGCAGCGGACAGTCTTGCAACTGTATCGATAAGAGACAGCTTTTAAGGTAGGCGAAGTTTAGAAGAATATTTAACCTGTAACCCAAATAGATCATGAAGAGACAAGTGTTGTGCGGCATGTTGTGCATAGGTATATGCATGAATGCCCAAGGACAAGAAGAGAAAAAATACCCCGATCCGGCTCCGATGCAGCCTGAGATGTCTGAATTCTGGACGCCCCAGCCGAAAATTGTGGTTCCGCCGGACATGGACCAGGCCATTGTTACTCCGCCTTCCGATGCTATCGTTTTGCTGGGATTGGAGGCGGACAATGCCGACGAGTGGGTTAACTGTGATCCGAACAAAACGGTGGAGTGGGGAGTGGAAAAGGGCATTATGACCGTTAAACCCAATTCAGGAAGCATCCGGACCAAACGGGAGTTCGGCGATTTTCAGTTGCATGTCGAATGGAGTGCTCCTACGGAGATTGTGGGCGAAAGCCAAGGCCGAGGCAACAGCGGTGTCTTTATGCAGGGACTTTACGAGGTTCAGATTCTCGACAACTACGGAAACGAGACCTATGCGAACGGTCAGGCCGGCAGTATCTATAAACAGACACCTCCATTGGTGAATGCCTGTCAGAAACCAGGTAAATGGAATACGTACGATATTATCTATACGGCTCCCCGGTTCAAAGAGGATGGATCGTTGCAGTCGCACGGTCGGATTACGGTGCTGCACAACGGTGTATTGATTCAGAACAATACGATGATTCTCGGAACGACCGAATTTATCGGATTCCCACGTATCGTTGCGCATGGCAAGGGCCCGATTATTTTACAGGATCATTTGAATCCCGTACGTTTCAGAAATATCTGGATTCGGGAGTTGTAACGGAGCGATTTCCGATTGTGTAGATAGAGCGAATGAGCCCCCCGCGGGGGAGTGTTATAAATCAAAACGACGAGTATGAAAATAGCGGTACGATGCAAACAGATACTGAGCGTGTTTTTGGTATCGATGTTTTTCTGTGTCGGATGTGCTAAAGATCCGATTCGGGTTCTGTTGGTTACGGGGCAGAACAACCATAATTGGCAGGTCAGTCACGAAGTTTTGCGTTCGGTGATCGAGCAGTCGGAGCTGTTTGCGGTCGATTATGCCATAACACCGCCGAAGGGTGGGGATATGTCTGCGTTCAAGCCCGATTTTTCGGCTTATGATGTCGTATTGCTCGATTATAACGGTGACCGCTGGAGCGAGGAGACGGACCGTGCATTTTTGGATTTTGTAGATAACGGTGGCGGTGTAGTGATTTACCATGCGGCCGATAATGCGTTTGCCGGATGGGATGCATTCAATCGGATTATCGCCTTAGGGGGTTGGGAAGGTCGTAATGAGCAGTCGGGACCTTATGTCTATTGGCAGGGAGACCGTTTGGTGCGGGATTCTTCGGCCGGACCCGGTGGGTCGCACGGGGCACAACGGGAATATCAGGTGAATTGCCGCAATACGAAACATCCCATTACGCAAGGGCTTCCCGAAGTGTGGATGCATGCGCAGGATGAGCTGTACGATCGTATGAGAGGGCCTGGAAATATCGATGCATTGCTTTATACCGGATATGCCGATTCGACGCGGGGCGGATCGGGTCGTGAGGAGCCTTTGGTCTTCACGGTTGATTATGGGAAGGCCCGTATTCTGCATTTGATGTTGGGCCATATTGGCGGTGAGAATACGCCGGAATTTTGCCCTGCCGTGGCATGTGCCGGTTTCCAGACTCTGTTGTTGCGCGGATTGGAGTGGGCTGCGACGGGGAAGGTGACGCAGGAGGTCCCTGCAGATTTTCCGTCAGCCGATAAAAGCGTTACACGTCCGATCCGTATGCTGACGGATTCCCTCCAATAACCTGTTTCCGTCCGACGAGGATAGAAACATGAAGACGGGCGGGAAAAAGCTTGAACCCTGTTTGGACGGGGAGGGTAGACTTGTGTATGCAGTAGGAAAATGTTGATTGAAATCGAGGGTAGATAATGGTGGAGACCGGAAACGGTGGTAAATCAAAAAACAAGGTTTTTAGAATTGATGATACAGAATCGTATTTTATAATACTCTTGATTATGAATTAATTATATGTGTAATTGAAAACAGAAACCCAATATAAGAAGGAGCTTAATACTCTCCTGAGTTCTGTTTCTATTTACACAAAATTTTGGGTAGTGTCCAGCTGTTTATAAAATTTGGAGAGAGATTTCAGTTCTCAGTTGGTGGAAATTTGTGCTCGTCGGGGACGGGTGATTCTTCCCCTTACCGCGCAAGCGCTCATTAACCGATGAGTTTTTAAGTAGATACAATTTCTGAAAACGAAATCGGGAAGACAACTATAAAAATGTCTTCCCGATTTTTATTTTAAAAAGAAGAAACTTATAACTGAATCCTGTTCCCATTTACACAAAATTTTGGACAGTGTCAAAAAAGAGTTTTCCCCGTTCTCTCGATTCCTTTTTACTCTCTCATCCCTCCATTTTCCCTTTCTCCTCACTTCTCTTTCATCCCATTCACTTCATCCCATTCCATTCTATCCCATCTTCTCCTTATTACTTTGTTTCCCCTTTTCTATCTTTCCTTTCTCAGCTCTTCCTCTTATACATTTGCAACCCTCTTATACGCACGCTCATGCTTTTTCTTTCTCTATCACCTGTTTTCGCCCCTCCTTTCCAGCATTTATGCCGGATTCGAGGATGAAACAGGTGATTCGGTATGAACGGTTTCGTTGGTATGGATCGGCATATTTTCGATACGATTCAACATCTTCAGGGTCGCTTTGATGGCGGCTTCGGTCTGGTCTGCATCCAGCCCCCTTGTCTTGAAGGTATCGCCCCTATATTCCCATGTGATATAGGTCTGGACAAATGCATCGGTACGTCCTCCGGGAGGGATCGATACGGAGTAGTTGACCAGCATCGGGAAGTCGCGGCCGAGTTGTTTCTTGTAGATGTTCCGAATGGCCCTCATGAAGGCATCGTACTGACCGTCTCCCGAAGCCGTCTCTTCGTACTCCTGGTCGTTGATCCGAATTTTTATCGTAGCTACCGGACGTAATCCGTAGGCCAGGGACAGGTTGTAGTTCAAGATGTGGACCTTTGTTTCGTGCAGGTCCTGTTTCAGTACGTCGGCAATAATATAGGGCAGGTCCTCGGAGGTGACGGCCTGTTTTTTATCTCCCAGTTCGATGATCCGTTCGGTTACTTTGCGCATGGCGTCATCGTCCAGATCGATACCGAGAGTCTCGAGGTTCTTTTTGATGTTCGCCTTTCCCGACATCTTGCCGAGTGCATACTCCCGGACGCGCCCGAAACGTTCGGGGAGCAGGTCGTTAAAGTAGAGGTTGTTTTTGTTGTCCCCGTCGGCATGAATGCCGGCACATTGCGTAAAAACGTTCTCCCCGACAATCGGTTTGTTGGCCGGAATGTGGATTCCTGTATAGGTCTCGACCATGCGGCTGACGTGGTTGATGTTTTTTTCGACAATCGAATTACCCACCTTCAACTGATCGTTGAGGACTGCAATAACGCTAGACAACGGGGCATTCCCGGCACGTTCACCGAGCCCGTTGACCGTCGTATGGATGCCTTGGATACCTGCCTTTATGGCGGCTGCGACATTGGCTACAGCCAGATCGTAATCGTTGTGGGCATGAAAATCGAACCGCAAATCAGGATAGCGTTCGACCATATCGTGACAAGCGGCATAACACGTATCCGGATTCATGATACCCAACGTATCGGGAATCATGAACCGTAGGATCGGTTCGTTACGCAGGGCGTCGATCATGTTGTAGACATAGTCGGGTGAATGACGCATGCCGTTCGACCAATCCTCCAAATAGAGGTTGACGGCGATCCCTGCTTCAGTGGCTTGTTCAATGGCCCTCTTTATATCGTCGATATGCTGTTGCGGTGTCTTTTTGAGTTGCAGCTCGCAATGGCGCAATGAGCCTTTAGTCAGCAGGTTTATGACTTTACATCCCGCCTCTTCGATCCATTTCAGCGAGAGACCGTTGTCGACGAAACCGAGTACCTCGATGCGATCGAGATATCCCCGTGCAGCGGCCCATGTTGCAATCCGACGTACGGCTTCGAATTCGCCCTCCGAAACTCGGGCAGAAGCGATTTCGATCCGGTTGACACGGAGTTCGTCGAGCAACAGCCGGGCGATACTTAACTTTTCGCGGACAGCGAACGAAACACCCGAAGTCTGCTCTCCGTCACGAAGGGTGGTGTCGAGTATTTCAATCTCTTTAACCATAGATTTTATTCGTGTTATGATCTTGATTGTTCGAATCGTTCGATGTCATCTTTGATGCTGAGCAGGTAGTCTACGTCGTCGTATCCGTTCATCAGACACTCTTTCTTGTATCCGTCGATATCGAACGAAGTTTTGTCGCCGGTAGCGCAGATCGTAAAGGTCTGGTTCGGCAGGTCGACTTCGAACTGTGCTTTCGGATCAGCGGCGATGGCTGCGAAAATTTTGTTCAAGAACTCTTCGCTGACTTGTACGACGACCAAGCCGTTGTTCAGTGCATTGTTTTTGAAAATATCGGCGAAGAAGCTTGAAACGACCACGCGGAATCCGTAGTCGAAAACGGCCCATGCGGCATGCTCCCGCGAGGAGCCGCATCCGAAATTTTTGGCAGCGACGAGAATCTCTCCACCGTATTTGGAGTCGTTCAGCGGGAAAGAGGCGATCTTGTTTCCCTGTTTGTCGTATCTCCAGTCACGGAACAGGTTGTCGCCGAATCCTTTGCGTTCCACAGCCTTCAGAAAGCGGGCTGGGATAATCTGATCCGTATCTACATTTTCTATATTGAGCGGGCAAGCCGTTGTAGTAAGTTTCGTGAATTTAGGAATAGCCATATTCGTAAATATTTATTTGTTCGGAGTAAATTATAAGTTGAAGACTTCGCGCGGGTCGGAAACGACACCGGTTACGGCAGCAGCAGCGGCAACCAGCGGCCCTGCGAGCATGGTGCGTGCACCGGGACCTTGACGGCCTTCGAAATTACGGTTGGAGGTCGAAACGCTGTACATGCCTGCCGGAATCTTGTCTGCATTCATGGCCAGGCAGGCCGAGCAACCCGGTTGACGCAGTTCGAATCCTGCCTCTTTGAGGATGACGTCGAGACCTTCGGCCTTAGCCTGAGCCTCCACCATTTTGGAACCGGGAACCAACCAAGCCGTTACGTGAGGCGCTTTTTTGCGTCCCTTTACCGCTTGGGCGAACTGGCGGAAGTCTTCGATGCGTCCATTCGTGCAACTGCCCAGAAATACATAGTCGACTCGTTTGCCGAGCATCTTCTCTCCGCTTTTGAAATCCATGTATCCGAGCGCTTTGGCAAAGCTGACTTTGTCACTGCCGCTGAGCCCTTCGTCCGAAGGGATCGTCTTTGTAATACCGATTCCCATACCCGGATTGGTTCCGTAGGTAATCATCGGTTCGATATCGGCGGCATCGAACGTGTATTCCGTGTCGAATTTCGCATCCGGATCGGAAGCGAGCGTTTTCCATTTTTCAACGGCTTTGTCGAACTCTTCGCCTTTCGGGGCGCGGTTACGGCCTTTGACGTAGTCGAACGTGGTCTGGTCGGGGGCGATGATACCGCCGCGGGCACCGCACTCGATGCTCATGTTGCAGACTGTCATACGTTCCTCCATTGACAGGTCGCGGATGGCCTCTCCTGCGAATTCGATGAAGTGTCCGGTTCCTCCCGAAGCCGAGATTTTAGAAATGATATATAAGATAATATCCTTGGCGGTTACGCCTTTCCCCCGCTTGCCGTTTACTGTGATCCGCATGGTTTTGGGTTTGGGTTGGAGGATACACTGCGAAGCGAAGACCATCTCCACTTCGGAGGTTCCGATACCGAAAGCTACGGCGCCGAAGGCTCCGTGGGTCGAGGTGTGGCTGTCGCCGCAGACGATCGTCATGCCCGGTTGTGTAATACCCTGTTCGGGTCCTACGATGTGTACGACACCGTGGTTGGGGCTCCCCAGTTTGAAATATTCGATCCCGTTCGCCTCGCAGTTTTGGCTGAACGATTCGAGCTGTTTGCGGCTCTGTTCTTCGGTTACTGGCTTGTCTTGGTCCTGAGTCGGAACGTTGTGGTCCGGGGTCCCTGTGGTCTGTTGCGGACGGGCCACCTTGATCCCTCTGTTTTTCAGACCGAGAAAAGCGACCGGAGAGGTCACCTCGTGAATGTAGTGTCGGTCGATATATAATACGCTGCGACCGCCGTCCAGTTGACGAACGACATGTGCATCCCAAACTTTGTCAAAAAGAGTTTTTCCCATTTTCTTGTGTTTTATTATTTCGTTTCCTTTTTTTCTGTGGCATTGATCAGATTTAACGCATCGACGAAGGCTTCGACAGCCGCTTTGACCACATCCGTATTGGCCGAAAATCCGTGTACCAGCATCGAACCGCATTTGAGCTGGACGTGAACGCGTCCTACGTCGTCGCTCCCTTTGTTCATTGCCTGGATCAGGAACTCGGTGATCATGACCGATTCGTTGATCAGGCTTTTGATCGCCTTGACGGCTGCGTCCACCGGTCCGTTACCCGTGCTGGTGGCGGTGCGTTCGCTGTCGCCGATCTTCAGAATGACCGTGGCGGTAGGGATCAGTGTCCCTGTCAGAATCTGCAAATATTTTAATTGGATCCGTTTCGAAATCTTCTCTCCGGTGGTTGCTCCGACCAGATAGAGCAGGTCGTCGTCGCGAATATCCTTTTTCTGATCGGCCAGTTCGAGGAATTTTTTGTAGACCTTGTCCAATTCTTCATGTTCGAGCTTGTATCCGAGCAGCTCGAGCCGGTGGCTGAGAGCAGCCCGTCCGCTGCGGGCGGTCAGTGCGATGACCGATTCGTCGAGTCCCACATCCACCGGGTCGATGATTTCGTAGCTTTCCCGATTTTTCAGCACACCGTCCTGATGGATACCCGACGAGTGGGCGAACGCGTTACGCCCGACAATAGCTTTGTTGGCCTGTACCGGCATATTCATCATGCTGGAGACCATCCGGCTGGTCGAGGTGATCAGCTTCGAATTGATGCCGGTATCGACATTCAAGTGTTTGTGGCACCGGAGTGCCATAACCACCTCTTCGAGCGAAGTGTTTCCTGCACGTTCACCGATACCGTTGATGGTCACTTCTGCCTGACGGGCTCCGTTGATTATACCTTCGAGCGTGTTGGCGGTAGCCATTCCGAGATCGTTGTGGCAGTGGGTCGAGATGATGGCCTTGTCTATGTTGCTGACATGCTCCATGAGGTACTTGATCTTTTTCCCGTATTGTAACGGCAGACAGTACCCCGTCGTATCCGGAATGTTGACGACCGTAGCACCGGCGGCGATTACGGCTTCCACTACACGGGCGAGGTATTCGTTGTCGGCACGGCCGGCATCCTCGGCATAGAACTCGACGTCCTCGACATATTTCTTTGCATGTTTGACCGCCGCGACGGCCCGTTCTATGATCTCTTCCGGATTGGATTTCAGCTTATAGTATATGTGCGATTCCGACACACCGATTCCCGTGTGGATACGTTTGTGTTTAGCCAGCGACAGTGCGTCGGCGGCGACGTCGATATCTTTTTGTACGGCTCGGGTCAGGGCACAGATCGTAGGATGGGTCACGGCTTTGGAGATTTCGCGGACCGAATTGAAATCCCCCGGACTCGAAATCGGGAAACCGGCTTCAATAATATCAACGCCCAACTCCTCCAATGCGCGTGCAACTTCTATTTTTTCAACGGTATTTAATTGGCATCCGGGAACTTGTTCCCCGTCGCGCAGTGTAGTATCAAAAATAAATAACTTTTCGCTCATAATATCTATCCTTTATAACTTTCTACGGGCAAAATTAGTTCGTTTTGCACACGGCGAATCGAACTACAAAGATATAAATACGACGTTAAAAAAACAAAAACTGTAAATAAATAGCTCGTAATGAAGAGATAAAGGGCTGTTCTGAGCCGGTCGAATTACGACGGTGAATTTTTTCGATTCGGTACTCTCCCGATTTAGTGGGTCGTTCCTGAAAGCAAAACCTTTGCCTGTTCTTTTGCGGCGTCCGAGATGTTCGAACCGCTGAGCATTTTGGCAATTTCATCGATTCGTTCATCGGGAGAGAGCTTGCGGATTTGGGTCGAGGTGGTCTGATCCGACTCTTTTTTGTAGACGAAGAAGTGATTTTCACCCTTGCTGGCGATTTGGGGCAGGTGGGTGATGTTGATGACTTGCAGGTGTCTGGCCAGTTCCGAAATGATTTCCCCGGTTTTGTCGGCTATTGCTCCGGATATTCCCGTATCGATTTCGTCGAAAATCACGGTGGGCAGGTGTTTGTGCCGGGCGACCATGGCTTTCAGACTGAGCATCAATCGGGAAAGTTCTCCTCCGGAGGCGACCCGCTCGACCGGTTGGAGGGCCAGGTTACGGTTGGCCGAGAACAGGAAGCGGATACGGTCTGCTCCGTCTGTTGAGAGCTCTTCGGCGGGTTCTATTTCGATATGCAGTTTGGCCGAAGGCATGCCCAACTCCGAAAGTGTTTGTTCGATCTGGCTTTCGACTTCGGGGGCCGTCTGTTTCCTGATCGCGGTAATCTGAGAGGCTAATGCTACGGTTTTTTGTTGCTGAACTTCGATTTCGGAGGTGAGCTGTGCGATCCGTTCTTCCGCTCCGTCCATGTCCGCGAGTTTTGTCTCGTATTCCGACTGAATTTTCAGTAACTCTTCGACCGATGCGACTTTATGTTTTTGCAAGAGGGTATAGATCGTTCCTAAACGTTTTTCGACCGCCTCGAGACGTTGCGGGTCAGCTTCGATCCGGTCGGCATCGGATGTAATTTCCGAGGTCAGGTCTTTTATTTCAAGTAGGTTGCTATGCAGCCTGCGGTGCAGTTCTTCGGAACGGGGATAAAAGGTCGTGATGCGTCCGATGGCCGACTCGATCTCCTTGAGTTGGGCCAGCAGGTTGTCATCGGCTCCGGTCAGCCGCTGTGAAGCCCACATCAGGACCTCTTTGATTTCCGAAGCGTGGGCCAGTTCAGTTTGCTCTGCTTCAAGTTCCCGTTGTTCGTCGGCCTGCAGTTTTGCATCCTGAAGTTCATGCAGTTGAAAAGCGAGATATTCTCTGTCGCGGAGACGAGTCTCGGTTTCTTTGGAGAGTTTTTCTAATTCGGCCCGTTGTTTTTTGAGTTTTTGAAAATTTTCCCGATAACTGTCGAGTAAGGCATTCTGTGCGGCGACGCTGTCTAAAATACCGGTCTGAAAAGCGCTGTCGGCCAACATCAGCGTCTGGTGTTGGGAATGGATGTCGATCAGCCGTTCGCCGATCTCCCGCAACGATGCGAGCTGGACCGGGAAATCGTTGACGTAGGCCCTGCTTTTGCCGGCAGGCGTAATGATCCGGCGGAAAAGGGGGCGATCGTCGTATTCGATGTCGAGTTCGTCGAACATCGGCTGCAGGTTGTAGGCTCCGATGTCGAACTCGGCTTCGACAACGCAGTTGCGCGTCTGATCCTTCACGACCGAAGTGTCGGCCCGGTTGCCGAGGATCAGCCCCAGAGCTCCGAGCAAGATGGATTTTCCGGCGCCCGTTTCACCCGTAATGATGTTCAGGTCCGGCGCGAACGAAATATCCAGCCGGTCGATCAGAGCATAATTCTCAACGGATAAACGGGTCAGCATGGTGCGTGATGGTTTGTGTCGGAAAAGTAGGTATTGTGAAATTAAGATCTGTCCATACCCCAAAAAGCTTCCATTTCGTCGGCAATGTCAGCGGCGACTTCGGTTTTGTTTTTGAGTCCGAACTCGGTCTGTGTGCCGTCTTTACGCAGGATGGTGATTCGGTTGGTCTTTGTCCCGAATCCGGCTCCTTTGTCTTTCAGCGAGTTGAGGACGATGAAGTCCATGTTTTTCTTTTCCAGTTTGGAGAGGGCGTTGACCTGTTCGTTGTCGGTCTCGAGGGCAAAACCTACGAGCAACCGATTGCCTTTGTTGGCTCCGATGGCAGCTGCAATGTCCTGTGTCGGGGCCAATTCGAGACTCCATGTTTCGGAGCTATCTTTTTTGATTTTATGGGTTTCGGCGGTCTTCGGCGTGTAGTCGGCTACGGCGGCGCACATGACGGCTCCGTCGCACCGTTCGAAAATCTGTGTGGCAGCCTGGTACATTTCATCGGCCGTCAGCACATCGATCGTCTGGACGCCATCGGGTGGAGTCAGGGCTGTTTTCCCGCTGACCAGATAAACCTCTGCACCACGTTCGTGCAGCTCTGCGGCGATGGCATAGCCCATCCGCCCCGACGAGTGGTTGGAGATATATCGGACCGGATCGATCGGTTCGATCGTAGGTCCGGCTGTCACCAGGATTTTCTTTCCTTCCAGATTGGTCTTGCGGCTGAAATATTGTGAGAGATATTCGACGATCTTTTCGGGCTCTTCCATACGGCCTTTCCCCGAGAGTCCGCTTGCCAATTCGCCTTCGGCCGGTTCGATGATCCGGTTGCCGTAACTTTTCAGTGAATCGAGGTTGTATTGGGTCGACGGATGGTTATACATGTCGAGGTCCATTGCCGGAGCGACGAAGACCGGACATCTGGCCGACAGATAGGTTGTCAGCAACAGGTTGTCGGCCACTCCAGTGGCCATTTTGGCAATCGTATTGGCCGTAGCGGGGGCGATTACCAATGCGTCGGCCCATGTTCCGAGACTGACATGGCTGTTCCATGCACCGTTTTCGGGGTTGAAAAACTCGACAGGGACGGGGTTTTTGCACAACGTGGCCAATGTCAACGGGGCGATAAATTGTTTTGCGGTGGGCGTCATCAGTGCCTTGACTTCTGCACCTTCCCGTACCAATAAACGAATGAGCACCGCTGCCTTGTAGGCTGCGATGCTGCCCGTAATGCCGACAATGATCTTTTTTCCTCGCAACATCGTTGAAAAGATTCGTTATTTATGTCGTTTCAGACTCTGTGGACGAGAGTTGTCGATAGGGATTACTCTTCGGTTTTTTCGTTTTTGGCGATCTCCTCGATAAGATCGTCTTTCGTGTCTCTAAAGTAGACGTTTCCGGCAAGAAACTCTTCGGTAGCGACGATAGTCGGTTTCGGAAGACGTTCGTAATACTTTGAGATTTCGATTTGCTCTCTGTTTTCGAAAGTCTCCTCCAGCGCATCATTCGTATTCGAGAAATCGGCCAATTTACGCGTAAGCTCCTGTTTAAGTTCGCTGGCAATCTGGTTGGCGCGTTTCGAAATGATTACGACCGACTCATAGATGTTTCCGGTAGGGGTGTCCAGATCGGTCAGTTTTCTGGTAATCGTGTTCGTTGGGATGTTACTCTTTTTCAGTTCCATTTTCAGTTTCTGAATTATCTGATTTTTTTGATTTTTTCTCTTTTTGACGTTTGATTTTTACCTTTTTTTGAGGTTGATCGTCGTCGTCCGATCTTTCGGTTGGAGTGAAAGTCGAGGTGTTGGATTGTTCCGAATCTTCGTTGGCAGCATTCGGATCAGCAACAGCCTCTTCATTACTGAATCTATCCAGATATTTTTTTGCGTCGTCGAACATTTTGTCCGCATCCTTACGGAATGTACTTTCCGGAAATTCTTCGATGAAAGTATAGTATGCGTCCTGCATGTCCAAATAACGTTGCCTTTGAAGAGAAGCGATGCTGTTCCGTGCAAACTCATAATGCGAGCTGACGATCAGAAACAACAATTCTTCCCTGTGGTTGCTGTCGGGGTAACGCTTAATGGCGTTGTTAAGGGCTGTGACGGCCGAATTGTAGTATCCGATGTCGTAATAGAGTTTGGCATTCAAATAGGCTTTGTCATAAAGCCGTTGTCTGAGGTCAAGTAAATTTTCAGCTAACTCTTCTTTTTTATGGCTGTTCGGGTAACGTTCCAGGTATTCGCCGATAGCTTGCATGGCTACATGGGTATTGGTCTGGTCGTTTTCCGGTTCGGAGGAGGAGTAAAAGAAGCCTTTTGCGAAATAGTATTCAGCCTCTTCAAGGAACGGACTGCGGCGGAATGTCTCACGGAACGTGTTGAACTGTTCGCCGCTCGAGACGAAATCCCCCGTGTTGTAATAGCAGACCCCGATATAGAACATGATGGAATCTGCACGGTCTGAATGTCCGAAGATTTTTTCGACCTCTTTGAACAGAGCGAGAGCTTTGTTATATTTTTCGTTGTTGTAGTATTCGAGCGCTTTTTCGTATTTTTCTTCGCTGGATCCATGACGAAGCAGCTTGTTGTATCCGCTACACGAAGCTATCAGCAGGAGTGTTGCAGCGATGAAAATTTTCGACAAATGAAATTTCATTGTTGTTTTCCGGGTTTTAGTCGCCATGCGGAAGACGACGGTGTTAATCGAAGTCTACCGATCGGCAAAGTTACGTAATTTTAACGACATTGGAAAACGGTATATTGTTTTTTGACTCGGAAATTTCGGTTTTTTTACACGGAAGATGGTTGTTGTGCGGTTGGACAGAGGGCGTGTCGGTGTCGTCAAAAAACGGCAAATGAAAATCTTGCTGAAAAAGCGTGATGAATCTGCAAAAAAATGTTATCTTTGTGCGTTTTTATGAACTGAAAACTAACCAAAAAATTATACGACGGTGGATATTTTTGAACGTATACACGAGAATGCGGGAGGTCCGATCGGACAGTATCAGAAACTGAGCCACGGATATTACTCGTTTCCGAAGCTCGAAGGCGAGATCGGTCCGCATATGACTTTCCGGGGGCGCGAGGTGTTGAACTGGAGCCTCAACAACTATTTGGGTTTGGCAAACCATCCTGAAGTGCGCAAGGCGGATGCCGAAGCGGCCAAAGAGTTCGGTATGGCTTACCCGATGGGTGCCCGTATGATGAGCGGACAGACCAAATGGCACGAACAGCTCGAGCGTGAGTTGGCGGCGTTTGTCGGAAAACCCGATGCATTCCTGCTCAACTACGGTTATCAGGGAATGGTGTCGATTATCGATTCGTTGTTGACACGCCGCGATGTGGTGGTTTACGACTCGGAAGCCCACGCCTGTATTATCGACGGTTTGCGGTTGCATACGGGCAAACGTTTCGTTTATCCGCATAACGATATGGAGGCTTGCCGCAAACAGCTCGGTCATGCAACGAAGCTCGCAGCGGAAAATGGCGGAGGCGTACTGGTGATTACCGAAGGCGTATTCGGAATGAAAGGCGATCTGGGTAAACTGGATGAGCTGGTAGCCCTGAAGAAGGAGTTTAACTTCCGTCTGTTGGTCGACGACGCACACGGTTTCGGAACGATGGGTAAAACGGGAGCCGGAACTCCGGAACATTTCGGTGTAGGTGACGGTGTGGATGTCTGGTTCAGTACCTT
Source organism: Candidatus Alistipes merdigallinarum (assembly GCA_019119305.1). GTDB lineage: Bacteria > Bacteroidota > Bacteroidia > Bacteroidales > Rikenellaceae > Alistipes_A > Alistipes_A merdigallinarum. The sequence continues at coordinate 50,941 of DWXH01000014.1, forward strand.
TGCCAAATCGATGGCAGGAATCGGAGCATTCGTCGCTTCGGAGAAGTATATTGTCGACTATCTGCGTTACAACATGCGTTCACAGACCTATGCTAAGGCGTTGCCGATGCCGATGGTTAAAGGCGCGCTGAAACGTTTGGAGTTGATCCGTACGCATCCGGAATTCCGTGAAAATCTGTGGAAGATCGTACATGCGCTGCAGAACGGATTCCGCGAAAGAGGTTTCGATATCGGAGGAACGCTCTCTCCGGTTACTCCCGTATATATGAAAGGTGGGGTGGAAGAGGCTTGTAATATTGTGGTTGACTTGCGTGAAACGTACAACCTGTTCTGTTCGGTTGTCGTTTATCCGGTGATCCCGAAGGGCGAGATTATTCTGCGGATCATCCCGACGGCGGTTCATACGCTCGATGATGTGAACTATACGTTGGATTGTTTCGAAAAGTGTCACAAACGTCTGGTGGCCGGTGACTACAAGAAACCTATTCCGAATATGGCGGAAAAATAAAAACAGGTTTGGGATATAACTTTATGGGGATGGGATCGTTTTGATACGATCCCATCTCTTTTTATACCGGGCCATTCCGTATATCAGGGGTCAATGAGGAGGTTCGGTGTGACAAAATCCGGGAAGCACAGTTTTTTGTTGCCTTTGCGTTTTTTTGAGAATCATAAAAAAGATGAAGCCTGATACAGCCTAATATGAAAACCTTATTTCCATTTGTCTCAGCTCTTGTCTTTGATTATCTTTGTGAATAGAGATCAGAAAGAGAAACACTATGCGGAAATTTTTATGGATAGCGATGATAGCGGTTCTTGTCGAATCGTTTTTGTTCGGAGAATCTTTATACGGATGTACGACAGCAGTGGTGACGGCACGCGCTTCGGCAACGGGGCGTCCGTTTCTGTGGAAACAGCGGGATACGGGAACCGAATGGAACCACATTGCCCATTTCAAGGGGGAACGTTACGATTTTACCGGTTTGGTCAATTCGGAGGATACCGTGACGCGCGAAGTCTGGACCGGAGTGAACAGTGTAGGTTTCGCCATCATGAATAATGCATCCTATAACATGAAGCCCGATTCTCTGATGGGATTGCCCGAGTTGGAGGGCGTCGTGATGATGGAGGCGTTGGGCCGGTGTGCGACGGTTGACGAATTCGAGGAGTACATCCGTACGCTGCCCGAACCCCGTTGCCTGGAGACCAATTTCGGGGTGATTGATGCACAGGGCGGCGCTGCCTATTTTGAGGTGTGGGATTACGGATATGTCAAATACGATGCGAACGATCCGAAGGTCGCACCGGACGGGTATCTGGTCCGGACCAATTTTTCGTTTTCCGGATTAGAGGACGAGGGTATGGGATATGTTAGATACGAGAATGCAATACATCTTTTCGAACAGGCCTATACGCAAAAGAGCCTTTCGCCCGAGTGGATTTTCGAGGTCCCGGCCCGTTCATTTTATAATGCACAGTTGGGGGAAAATTTGGAGCAGGGGAAGGGGCGTTTGCGGAGTGTATGGGCGGTCGATCAGGACTATATTCCCCGAAACTCGACGGCGGCTTCGGTGGTGGTCGAAGGGGTGTGTGCCGGAGAGCGTACCGATGCCGTGACAATGTGGTGTTTGTTGGGGTATCCGCCGTGCAGCTATGCGGTTCCAGTTTGGGTATGTGCCGGGGAGCGTATTCCGCAGTGTCTGCGTGCGGGGACGGAAGATGGATGGGCCCCGCAAAACGAGATGGCGGTTCGGATGAAACGGGCGGTTTTTCCTGTTATACGCGACAACGGGAAACGATACATGCGGTTCGACCGGACGCAAGATGCGATGCGGCAGTTAGAACGTACTGAACACTTCTCTTTTGAAGTCGGACGGGAGGTGATCCGGCAATTCGAGGAACGGGGGTACGATCCGGCGGTTATTGACGATTGCAACCGGAAACTGGATGTTCTGTTCGAAGAGATCGATACCCGTATGGCGCAGCGTCAGGAGCAAAGTACATTGTGGAACGAATGACATTCTCGAGGCATTTGTGCGTGGGGAAGAGATCGAATCATGAATATCATTTTCCCGAAGTGTCCCCCGGTGTATAATCCTTTATGCTTTTTCAGAAAGAACCCGAACTGAAGATAGGATGTGAACCGTTCAATATATTATTGGGTAAGTGCTGTAAGCCCGTAATAGAAAAGAGCGCCGAAATTTCGGTGCTCTTTTTTATATGGTTGCGTTATAATCTAACTGATTGTCATGATTTCACGATATTTGGGCAGCGGCCACAGTTCGTCGTCGACGATCAGTTCCAGTTTGTCGATGTCGTACCGGATACGGTCGAGATAAGTTTGTACCTCCTGTGAATATCCAATAGCGCGGTCGACAACATTGTCCATGTGGTTGTATCGTTTGCGGGTTTCTACCATTTGGTAGGTGTTCTCACGGATTGCCTTGACGTGCTTGGCAATGGTCTGGATTGTCCGGATCTCCTCTGCGGCCAGATCTCTGTACTCGTCGGGGAGAATCTCTTTGAGTCCTTCGACATTTTTGATCAGCACGTTTTGGTAGCGGATGGCCGTGGGAACGATATGATTCGCTGCCATATCGGCCAAAACGCGTGATTCGATCTGGATTTTTTTGATCAGGTTCTCCATGTTGATTTCGTATCGGGCGTGAATCTCCGTTTCGTTGAAAACTTTGTGTTTCTCGAACAACTTGATGTACTCCTTGCTGCTGAAGATACGGAAGGCGTCGGGTACGCTTTGGATACTTTCCAGACCCCGTTTTTTTGCCTCTTCCAACCACTCTTTGCTGTAACCGTTGCCTTCGAAGCGGATTTTTTTCGAGGCGATGATGTATTTCCGAATGATCTGCAAAACGGCTTCGTCTTTTTTTACCCCTTTGTTGATCAGCTTGTCGACTTCGCTTTTGAATTGTGTAAGTTGTTCGGCAACAGCCGTGTTGATGGCGATCAGCGGAGCTGCACAGTTGTTCGACGAACCTGTTGCGCGGAATTCGAAGCGGTTTCCGGTGAACGCGAACGGCGATGTCCGGTTGCGGTCGGTGTTATCGAGCAGGATTTCGGGAATTTTCCCGATGTCGAGTTTGATTTCGGTCTTTTCGTCTGGCGTCATTTTACGGTCGCTCAAACGCTCTTCGAGCGAATCCAGTATGGCCGACAGCGTAGATCCTGTGAAGACGGAGAGTACGGTAGGGGGTGCTTCGTGCGACCCCATACGCAGGGAGTTCGATTGCGTGGCGATGGAGGCCATGAACAGAGGACCGTAGTTGTGTGCGGCCATGATCGTGTTGACGAAAAACGTGAGGAACTGGATGTTGTTCTTCGGCGTTTTCCCCGGGGCCAGTAAGTTGACACCCGTATCGGTCAGCAGCGACCAGTTGCAGTGTTTACCCGATCCGTTGACTCCCGCGAATGGTTTTTCGTGGAACAGAACGCGGAGCTTGTGCTTTTGAGCCAGACGGCGCATCAGGGTCATCAACAGGGTATTGTGGTCGACGGCAATGTTGGCCTCCTCGAAGACCGGAGCGCATTCGAACTGGTTGGGGGCCACTTCGTTGTGCCGGGTCTTGATCGGAATGCCGAGCCGGTAGGCATGCCATTCGAAATCTTTCATAAACTCCAAAACGCGGCTCGGGATGGCACCGAAATAGTGGTCGTCGAGCTGTTGGTCTTTTGCTGCGATGTGTCCCATGAGCGTCCTGCCCGTCTGGGCCAAGTCGGGACGGGCTTGGAACAGAGCCTCGTCTACGAGAAAATATTCTTGCTCCCATCCCAGTGTCACGTTGACCTTCTCGACATCTTTGTCGAAAAGTTGGCATACGTCGACGGCAGCTTTGTCGAGGGCAAGAAGCGATTTGAGCAGCGGGGTTTTGAAATCGAGCGCTTCACCCGTGTAGGCTACGAAGATACTCGGAATACAGAGTGTCTTGTCGAGGATGAAGGCGGGAGAAGTCGGATCCCATGCCGAATATCCTCTGGCTTCGAAGGTGTTACGGAGTCCGCCGGTAGGGAAGCTCGATGCGTCGGGTTCCTGTTGTACGAGGAGTTCGCCTTTAAATGTTTCGAACGAGCCGCCGCCGAACATCGGTTCGAAAAAAGCGTCGTGTTTCTCGGCGGTCGAGTCGTTGAGCGGTTGGAACCAATGCGAATAGTGCGTTGCACCCTTTTCTATGGCCCATGTTTTCATTCCTTGAGCGACTTGGTTGGCAATCTTCCGGTCGATGCGTTTCCCACCGTCGATAGCGGTACATAGACTTTCGTAAGCCTCTTTCGAGATGTATTGTCTCATTTTTTCCCGATCGAAAACGTCGGCTCCGAAAATTTCCGATATTTTTTCTTTCGGCAGATCGGTTTTGACCGGATCTCTTCTCGACATTTCATCGAGCGCTCTGAATCGTAATATAGCCATGTTGTATAGATTTTAGGGTGTTTCCGGACGCAAAAGTATATAAAATTTACGAGGAACCCCTATTAAAAAAGAGGTTCTTGTTATAAAAATGGTAAAATTTCCCGTTTAGTCGAACGATTGCATGCCGGTTTGGGCGATACGGATGATTTTTTGGTAATCTTCGTAGTTGAGCTCCATGAAAAAGTAGTGGATCGGATCGACCCGCATGCCGTTGTGTTTGATCTCGTAGTGGAGGTGGGGTGCCAGTGAAAGGCCTGAATTTCCCGATTGAGCAATGATGTCGCCCCGTTTGACCCGCTCACCGCGTTTGGCATATATTTTCCCTAAATGGCAATAGGTGGTTTCGTATCCGTTCCCGTGGTCGATGATTACGGTCTTCCCCGAGGTCGTATTTTTTGTCAGAACGTCTTTTACCCGTCCGTCGGCAGTGGCAAATACCCGGGATCCTTCACTTACCGTGTAGTCTACCCCTTGGTGTGCCGTCAGTATCTTATAAAAGGGGTGCATCCGCATGCCGTATGAGGCGGTCAACAGCGTCAGGTCCTTGTTGATAACCGGCTGTATGGCCGGGATGTTGGCGATCTGCTGCTTCAGAGAATCGGCCGTCTGTTCCAATGTGGCTACGGTATAAAGGTGCTCGCTGCTGAGTTTCTCGAGTTGTCTGAGCTTGTCGAAAAATTCGGTACTGAGCTCCTTGTTCGATTTGGTCAGCAGCTTTTCGTAATTTTCCCACCGTTTTTTTTCGAATTCCGAATCGAAATTATAGGGGTCCGATTCGAACAGGGCATTGAAGACCTGTTCATCGCGGTCGATCACATTGTAAAGTACCTGTTCGATCATCTCGTAGCGGGCACTGAGCGAGTCGTATTGCTGTTCGAGTTTCCGGGTGCTGTGTTTCATCTTGTACTCCAGCGGAGTGTCGAAAAAGAACGAGAAGGCGATATAGTAGAGGATGGCGATTCCGATCCAGACGAACAGGTGTACGACACCCCGCCAGAATTTCTGTTTGAACTTCTCGCGCTGCCGTTCCTCTTTGGGAACCATATCCTTGAAACTGATATTTTTATCCTGTTCCATTGTTTAGTCCTCTTCGAATGTGGTGAATTGAGCGGATTCGATAATCTTGTTGAATTCCTCTTCGCTCATGTCGCGGCTGAGGTAGTTGATCGGGTCGACATGCAGTCTCTTGTAAATGACTTCGTAGTGGAGATGGGCTCCTTTAGCCCTGCCCGTATTGCCGACTTCGCCGATCTTTTCGCCGCGTTTTACCTTTTGTCCCGGGACGACGTCGATTTTGCTCAGGTGTGCGTATCGTGTTTTGTATCCGAAACCGTGATTGAGCAGTACCTGTTTGCCGTACCCGGTGGTTCCCTCGAGATCGAAAGCTACGGTACCGTCGCCCGTAGCGTATACGGGGGTGCCGATTGGAGAACCCATGTCGACGCCTTTGTGTCCTTGTATCCTTCCGGTAATAGGGTGTACTCGGGTACCGAATGCGCCGAGACGTCCCCGCATACGGCTTCGGTCGATCGGCCATATTGCCGGGATGGCGTTGGCCATCAGTGCTTTGTCTTTCGAGAGGTTTTCGAGTTCGTCGAGCGATTTCGATTCGAGATAGAGCAGTCGGCTCATGGCGTCGAGACTTTTCCATGTTCCGACCATCTCCATCGTGTAAAGATCCCCCTGCATATCGCTGTATTTCATATCGGGGTATTCAGTGTAGATGCCTTGTATGGTTAGTGAGTCGGCGGCGAACAGCGGTCGGTAAACGTTATTGTCGCGGTGGCGTAGTTCTTGCAGTTTGACCGTTGCAGCGTGGATTTTGTCGTTGAGGATGTCGTATTTGAGCAGCAGTTCGTTGTTTTGTTCTTCGATGTGGTACATCTTCGGCGTGTAGAAGAAAAAGGAGAAGAGCAAGTTGACAACCGAGGCCAGGATAAAGCCGATCAGAATCTTTCGCAGGATGCGATAGAAGCGGATACGAAAAGGGATGGCGATTACCTCATAGGTGAGGGTCTGCGGGTTGAATTTATAGCGTTTTTTTTTCATTATGGGCCCTTTGCGTCGGATCGTATCTTTGTGAAAAAACTATTTTATCCTCGGAAGATACAACAAAATTAGACGAATTTACTTAATTTTGCAATTTCTTACATGGATAACGTACATAGGTGCGTCGATATTACATATAATGCGTATGGATTCTAATCAAATCAGAAAAACTTTTCTCGATTTTTTCCGTAGTAAGGGCCACCAGATCGTCCCGTCGGCTCCGATGGTGGTAAAGAACGATCCGACCCTGATGTTCACCAATGCGGGGATGAATCAATTCAAGGATCTTTTCCTGGGCAATTCGCCGATCCGGGATCGCCGTGTGGCTGATTCCCAGAAGTGCTTGCGCGTGTCGGGCAAGCACAACGATCTGGAAGAGGTGGGACACGATACGTACCATCACACGATGTTCGAGATGCTGGGAAACTGGTCTTTCGGAGATTACTTCAAGAAAGAGGCGATCGAGTGGGCATGGGAGTTGCTGACCGAAGTGTACGGTTTGCCGAAGGAGCGGCTCTATGCGACGATCTTCGAGGGAAGTCCCAAGGAGGGGATTGAGAAAGACAGCGAGGCCTACGAATATTGGAAGAGATTCCTTCCTGAAGACCATATCATTTTAGGTAATCGCCACGACAATTTCTGGGAGATGGGCGATACGGGTCCGTGCGGTCCGTGCAGCGAAATTCATTACGACCTGCGTAGCGACGAAGAGCGTGCGGCACTGGACGGTCGTGAACTGGTCAACAAGGGCCATCATTTGGTGATCGAGATATGGAACCTGGTCTTCATGCAGTTCAACCGCAAGGCGAACGGAGAATTGGATCCGTTGCCGGCACACCATGTGGATACGGGAATGGGATTCGAAAGGCTTTGTATGGTACTTCAAGGTAAACAGAGTAACTACGATACGGATATTTTCCAGCCGACGATCAACCGGCTGGCTGCCATGTCGGGTAAGGTCTATGGTGAGGATAAAATGTCTGACGTTGCGATGCGGGTCATCGCGGACCACCTGCGGGCGATCGCCTTTTCTATTGCCGACGGACAGTTGCCCTCGAATGTCAAGGCCGGGTATGTCATTCGCCGGATTTTGCGGCGTGCGGTTCGTTACGGATACACCTACCTCGGTTTTACCGAACCGTTTATCTGCTTGTTGGTCGATGGGTTGGTGAAACAGATGGGCGGGCAGTTCCCCGAACTGGTAGCCCAGCAGGAGCTGATTACAAAAGTGATTGCTGAGGAGGAGAGTGCGTTCTTGAAAACTTTGGCGACGGGAATCTCGTTGCTCGATCAGGTGATCCGCAAGACAAAGGCTTCGGGTCAGGACCGGATCAGCGGACAGGAGGCTTTCCTGTTGTACGATACGTATGGATTCCCGATCGATCTGACCGAACTGATTGCACAGGAACATGGCTTGAAGGTCGATGACGAAGCGTTTGCCGTGGAATTGAGCCGTCAGAAAGAGCGTTCGCGTAACGCCGCGGCAGTCGATACCGACGATTGGGTCGAACTTTTCCCGATCGAGCAGAGCCGTTTCGTGGGATACGATATGCTGGAGTGTGAGGTACGGATTTCCCGTTACCGTCGGATCAAAACCAAGGGCAAGACATACTACCAATTGGTATTCGATCAGACACCTTTTTATGGGAATTCGGGAGGGCAGACCGGAGATCGGGGATGGATCGAGAATGGCGACGAGAAGATTGCCGTTACCGATACGCAAAAGGAAAACAACCTGACGATTCATCTGGTCGATCGGTTGCCGGAAGATGTGGCGGCCACTTTCCATGCGGTGGTGAACCGGGAGGATCGTATGAGTACCGGAGCGAACCATACGGCAACCCACCTTTTGCATAAAGCGTTGAGAACGGTGCTCGGAACCCATGTCGAACAGAAAGGTTCGTTGGTGTGTCCGGAGTATCTGCGTTTCGATTTTTCGCACTTCCAGAAGGTGACCGATGAACAGCTCCGTGAAGTGGAGCGGTTGGTTAATCGCGACATACGGGCCAACTTTCCGTTGGAGGAACAACGGGCCTGTCCGATCGAAGAGGCACGAAAACTCGGAGCGATGATGTTGTTCGGCGAGAAGTATGGCGAACGAGTGCGGGTCGTCAAGTACGGATCCTCCATCGAACTTTGCGGCGGAACGCATGTGCCGGCAACGGGCTGCATCGGATACTTTAAAATCCTTTCCGAGAGTGCTATTTCGGCCGGCGTACGTCGGATCGAGGCGATAACCGGTGAGGAGGCGATGAAGTATGTGTACGGGCTCGAAGATATGTTTAAAGCGATACAACGGTACGTGAACAACCCGTCTGTAACGCAGGCGATCCAAAAGTTGGTTGCCGAAAATGCCGAAATGAGCAAACAGATCGAAGAGCATCGTAAGGAGCGGATTCAGTCCCTTGTGGAATCACTCGAATCTTCATTGGTCGAGGAGGAGGGTATGGTGCTGTTGGCACGTCAGGCCGATTTCCTGCCTGAAATCATTAAAGGAATTGCATTCGGGCTGAAAGATAAATTCCCGAAACTCGTTTATGTCGTAGGATCGGTGATCGGAGGAAAGGCGACACTGACGATTATGTTGGGTGAAGAGATTGTCGCTCAGGGAGTCAATGCATCGAAGATTATCCGTGAGGCGGCAAAAGAGATCAACGGTGGAGGCGGTGGGCAACCGTTCTTCGCAACGGCAGGAGGTAAGAATCCGGCCGGAATAGAGAAGGCTATATTCAGGGCCGTAGAATTGGTAAAAGAAGCGTTAAAAAAATAGGAGAAAAGATTTATGGCAAACAAGGTATTGTTGATGATTCTGGATGGATGGGGCAAAGGCGATCAAAAGCATGACGATGCGATTTGTTGCGCACATCCCGAGTACATTAACGGATTGATGAAACGCTATCCGACGGCTCAGTTGTTGACCGACGGAGAGAATGTGGGGCTGCCCGAAGGCCAGATGGGTAACTCAGAGGTGGGTCACCTCAATATCGGTGCGGGCCGTGTTGTGTATCAGGATTTGGTGAAGATCAACCGGGCGTGCCGCGACAATTCGATCCTGGATAAACCGGAGATCGTCGATGCGTTTACCTATGCGAAGAAAAACGGAGTGCGGGTCCACTTTATGGGACTGGTTTCGAACGGTGGTGTGCACAGTTCGCTCGATCACCTGTTCAAGTTGTGCGATATCTCCAAGGAGTATGGATTGAAGGATACGTTCGTCCACTGTTTTATGGATGGCCGTGATACGGATCCCCACAGTGGGAAGGGTTTTATCGAGCAGCTCCAGAACCACGTGAAACAGTCGGCCGGTCAGATTGCATCGGTTGTCGGCCGGTACTATGCGATGGATCGCGACAAACGTTGGGAACGGATCAAGGAGGCTTACGATCTGTTGGTTCATGGCGTAGGGACCAAGACGCGGAATGCAGCTGAGGCGGTACAGAATTCATACGATGCCGGCGTAACCGATGAGTTTATCAAACCGATCGTATGTGTCGACGCTCAGGGCGAGCCGGTGGGAACGATCCGTGAAAACGACCTTGTGATCTTCTTTAACTTCCGCAATGACCGGGCGAAAGAGTTGACGATCGTCCTGACGCAGGAAGACATGCCCGATTTCGGTATGAAAACGATGCCGCTCTACTATTGCTGTATGACTCCCTACGATGCGAAATTCAAGGGATTGCATATCCTTTTCGACAAAGAGAATGTGGCCAATACCATCGGGGAGTACGTTTCGTCGCAAGGGTTGTGCCAGTTGCGTATTGCCGAGACCGAGAAGTATGCACACGTGACCTTCTTCCTGAACGGCGGTCGCGAGGAGACTTTCAAAGGTGAAGAGCGGATCTTGATTCCGTCACCGAAAGTTGCAACGTACGATCTGAAACCCGAAATGAGTGCTTACGAGGTGAAGGATGCGTTGGTGGCCGAACTGAAAAAGAAAAAATTCGATTTTGTCTGCCTGAACTTTGCAAACGGCGATATGGTAGGGCATACGGGAGTATATGATGCGATTATTAAGGCTGTGAAGGCCGTTGATTCCTGTGTGCATGATGTGATTGAGACCGCAAAAGCGAACGGGTATGAAGTTGTGCTGATTGCTGATCACGGTAATGCCGATCATGCGGAAAATGCCGATGGAACGCCGAATACGGCCCATTCGTTGAATCCGGTGCCCATTGTTGTCGTGTCGGATCGGGTAAAAGCGGTTCATAACGGTGTTTTGGCCGATGTGGCTCCGACCGTATTGAAGTTGATGGGATTGCCGCAACCCGCCGAAATGACCGGATCGGTTCTGATAGAGATGTAATTATCGGTCTGCTGTCGGTGCGAAACGGTTTATCCTCGATAATCGACAGCCTTGATATACCGATTGATTCAATAAAAGCAGGGAGGCGCGAAATCATTCGCGCCTCCCTGCTTTTATTTCAAATAATACGACAGTTTGCTATATTGTCGCCGTGTGTTTTTTGAGGCTTGCCGACGAAACACCCTGAACTAATCGATAATAGGGAACTCTATGGTTTCGGTGCTTTCATTCCAATCTTCGATAGTGAAGTTTCCTGCATCGCCACCCGTGTGTATTTCACCTAAAACGACATTCAGCGTAAGTCTCGTATTGGCCGAAAGGGGAGTGTTCAAATTTTGGTTAAGCGTATGTTGGCTACCGTCTTTGAGCGTAATGATCAGTGTCAGCGAAGGATTTTCGGAAGAGGGGAACAACATGACAGTTGGGTTGCTCATCATTGTACTGTCGTCCGAGAGCTCCAGATTGAACTTGACGGTTTTCGTCATGTTTTCCGGAACGGCGGTGTAAAAATTGATCTTTTCCGCAATGCCGCCGATAAGGACCTCTATGTCGGAGATGTCTGGATTGAATATATCATCATCAGACATTTGAGCGATAATTTTAATCCCTGCACCTACACGCTGTAACGGAGCCTGTAAATTCTCTATTCCAATGTGCGCTTCCTGTACGGCGTGGACGAGATCGTATACGGGCATGTAGGTCGTGTCTCCGGAGTTTGGCCTTAAACTGAAGTAGAGTTCCGAAAGATCAGCTCCGATCGTTAGTCCGGGTTCCTTGATGGCAGGAGCGTTGTAGATGGGGTCGTCGTATTTCGGTGTTCCCCAGTAGACGATGTTGTAATTTCCGGTAGGCAGGTGCAACAGTCGGTTGTATGCTCCGTAGGTACTTCCATCGACGATGACGTAATATCCGCTAAAAGAAGAAAGATTGTCGTTGACGAAGTTGCCGTAATAGATCGAGCTTTCGGGGTTGCAGGGGAAAATTTCGAGAATGCCGGTGAATGGATTCGAAGTTAGCGGATCGGCTACGCGGGCACTGACTTCCGGGGTAACCAACGAAGCGACATCTATGGAGTAGTCTTCATCATTGTTGTTGTCGTCCTTGCAAGAAGAGAAAAAGAGGGTCAAGATACCGAGTGATCCGATGACAAAATTTTTCATAAATATTGATTTTATCCAGTTAATAAAATATACCGACCGGTTGTCTGTTGTTTGTTGTTAAACCGGATCGGAGTATCCTCTTCACTGCAATTATCGTACACTTTTTATGGGGAGGTGCGAAAAGGCGTATATTTTTGCTGGAAATGTCGATCGATAAGATAAGACCCAGGCAAAGAAGAGTTTCTTTGCTTGGATGTGGAGATCGAGACGTTTTTACAGTAAACTTCAAAATAGTTTCAGTCCGTTACGCTTTTTCTGTGTGGGGATGAATCGCGAGGTATTTTGCTTTTCCCCGATATCTTATTTGAGGTTTACAGCCGATTATTCATGGATATATATTAATATTGTACGTGTAGAACGAAAACGGGAAATTACAGTAGTTTGTGAAGGCTGCTTAATTAAATTAAAGAGTGTATGAGTAAAAAGGTTATAAGTTACCAAGCCGTAGATTTGGGGTTGAGTGTGTTATGGGCAGATAGAAATTTAGGAGCCTCGCTTCCATCTGTCGATGGGTACCATTACCGATGGGGAGAGTTGTCTCTGTGGGAGAATGAAAATTTTTATTATCAAAAAGGTGTTTTTGATAATATGCCAAACAATATTGTCGGAAATCCGAATTTTGATGCGGCTCGATATGAGTGTGGAGAACCGTGGAGACTCCCTTCATTATCGGAAATCAATGAGTTGATTCATTGTTGTACATGGATATGGCAGGAGGCGGATGATGTGAATTTTGTTCTTAGCGGCTATAAAGTTTTCGGAATGAACGGGAATCACATTTTTTTCCCGGTATCGGGACAAGGTGAAGGATTAATGGAGGATGAATCCTTCATAGAGGATTTCGATATATATGGTTGTTATTGGTCTGGAAATCTTTGTGAAGATAAGAATATGGCCTGTGAGCTTCGTTTTAGGAAAGAAGCCATATCTGTCAGCCCTCAATGGAGAAGTCGAGGAAACTGTATACGTCCTGTTTGTATAAAATAATTGGAGTGTTTGTTTCGCTCTGACGAATTTAGCCGGGAGAATCAATCTCTAAAAATAATACATAATCAATCCCAAAATACGATGATTGGTGACACTGTGCGTGTTGATCACCCGACCGTTCGAAAGATCTGTATCACCGTACCAAGCGGTCGTGGGTACATATTCCAAACCGATTTGCCAATGTGGAAGATTGTATGAGACGGCTACGTTGAATGAGCAGAGCTGGTCTATATCGAGGCCCATGCCGTATTGCACATCGGTGACCAATGCGCGGCTGCTTCCCAAATTTTTCGTGTATCCTGCAAACAGATGTCCTTTCCACCGCGTACCGTAAGTCAGATTTATCCATGAAGTAGAGTGACGTATCGGAGCGTACTCCTGTTCACCCGTTACCGGATCGATACGGGAGATGCCGTATCCTCCGAGCAGGGCGGTGTGGTCCAGACAGGAGGCCATCAATGTTTTTGCTGCAATATACCATTTCGGAGTCTTATATCTTATGTGGGCTTCGCAGGAGAAAGTGGTCATCCGTTCGTTCACTTTGAAGCGTTGTTCGGCTCCCATCCCGTCAATTACGGTCGACGAAGTACGGGGTTTCAATGAAATCATATGGATGCCGGCTCCGGCAATCCATCCTTCGTGTCGATAGTCTGCCCCGACATAAAACTCCGGCAAACAACTGTTCTTCAGGTAACTTTCGCTTCCTCCATAAGGGCCTGATGACGTATATTGGAGTTGCCACAGGGCTGCAGCCGTAAGGTTGATGCGGTGAGTATGCCACGAAAAGGCTATTTGAGGCTCTCGGTTGAAGGGTTGGAAAGGTGCGCCCGTAGATAAGTTCAAAACGTCGGGCATGACGTTCCCGAAAAGTGGATGCCAGGTTTGTCCGATGAGCAGTTTTGTGTGTTCCCAGTCCAAAGCGACGTATGCCTGGCGGATTCTGAGCATGGTAGTGCTGGCAGAAAAACCTCCGAAATCGGCTTCGATTTTGGCACTGGATTTGGCTTTGCCGATTTTAGGACCTTGCATGTCGAGTCCCAGACGCGTAGTAAAAGTGTAAAAACTTCCGTTGGGTGTAGCATTGAGGTCTTCGCCTTGGCTGTCGAAGTCATGGTCTAACGGATACAGATAAAAATTTCCGTCGACGGGAGCTTGGTTTGCCCGGGTGTTATAGAATAGGTCACCGCGAATAAAACCATAAAATTGGTATGAAAAATCTTTCTTTTGGGCCAGACAGGTATAGGTGCAGCCTAAGGCAATAATAAAAGTAAATATTTTCCTCATATGTGTTTGGGTATTAGCTTTGGGGAAGACGCGGGTTTTCGAAGTTCTTTTTGAGTTATTTATTTTGCTGTCAGATTATTAGATACCTAATATTGTTGTGTGCCACTTCTGTGGCAAATGTATAAAAAAGTTTTTTGCAGAAGGAATAATTCATTAGAAAAGTATTTGTTCTATTGATGATTAATTATAGATGAATCGATGTTATGTATAAAAAAACATTGGGAAAATTGCGATATGTGAGTGAATAGGCCACATCCCGAATTTTCTTCTTTGCGATTTCTAATGGTTGGTACAGTTTTAATCAGTATGGTTTAAATCTGGTTTTTAGATATCTGTGAATTCGAATGATCCATTAAGTGACGGGAAAAGATAGATTTGAGAGAATGGTATTGTTAATGACAGATATTTTTATATATTATTCCAATCAGCAGTTGAACTGCTGTGATTTATAAGTTTAACCGAGGTCATATA
>DWXH01000015.1 GCA_019119305.1 Candidatus Alistipes merdigallinarum
AGTTTGAGGAGCGGTTGAAAGCGGTCGTAAAAGAGGTGATCTCTTCGGAAGGCGAGATACTGCTCTTTATCGATGAAATCCATACGTTGGTTGGAGCTGGAAAAGGCGACGGTGCGATGGATGCGGCCAATATCCTGAAACCGGCACTGGCACGGGGTGAACTTCGGGCAATCGGTGCTACGACCCTGGATGAGTTCCAGAAATATTTCGAACAGGATAAGGCACTGGAGCGTCGATTCCAGAAGGTTATGGTCGACGAACCCTCTACGGCCGATGCCATTTCGATCCTGAGAGGTTTGAAGGAGCGTTACGAGAATCACCACAAGGTACGGATCAAGGATGAGGCGATCATTGCGTCGGTGGAGTTGTCCAATCGGTACATTACCTCGCGGTTCCTGCCCGACAAGGCGATTGACTTGGTCGATGAGGCGGCAGCAAGATTGCGGTTGGAGATGAATTCGGTTCCGGAGGAGATCGATGAGCTGGATCGTAAGGTGCGTCAGTTGGAGATCGAGCGTGAGGCGATCCGTCGGGAGAAGGATCAGGGCCGGATCGAGGAGTTGACTCGGGAGATCGATGAGCTGAATGCCAAACGGACGACGTTGCGGGCCAAATGGCAAAGTGAACGTGATATTTTGGAACAAATCCAGAAGAACAAGCAGTTGGTGGAGGAGTTGAAGGTCGAAGCGGCGGAGGCGGAACGTAACGGCGATTACGGAAAAGTTGCGGAGATCCGTTACGGGAAGATGCGCGAAACGGAGGCTGAGATCCAGAAATTGCAACAGGAGGTGGCCAAGAATGCCGAATCCGGCGCCATGATCAAGGAGGAGGTCGATGCAGAGGATATTGCGGAGGTTGTGGCCCGGTGGACGGGAATTCCGGTGAGCCGTATGCTCCAAAGCGAGCGTGAAAAGCTGCTGAAGATGGAGAGCGAGTTGCACGATCGGGTTGTGGGCCAGGATCAGGCGATCTCTGCCATTTCGGATGCGGTGCGTCGGTCTCGGGCCGGATTGCAGGATCCGCGTCGTCCGATCGGTTCGTTCATCTTTCTGGGAACGACCGGTGTCGGTAAAACCGAGCTGGCAAAGGCTTTGGCCGAGTATCTGTTCAACGACGATACGATGATGACCCGTATCGATATGAGTGAGTATCAGGAACGCCACAGCGTGTCGCGTTTGATCGGGGCGCCTCCGGGATATGTCGGTTACGACGAGGGTGGTCAGCTGACCGAAGCGGTGCGGAGAAAACCCTATTCGGTAGTGCTGCTCGATGAGATCGAAAAGGCCCATCCGGATGTCTTCAACATCCTGTTGCAGGTGCTCGATGACGGACGGTTGACCGATAACAAGGGTCGTACGGTCGATTTCCGCAATACGATCATCATCATGACGTCGAATATCGGTTCGCACATCATCATGGAGCGGTTGTCGAAATATACCGATGACCTGCCGCCAGAGAATGTGCTTGAGGAGACGAAAAAAGAGGTGTTCGATCTGATGAAACAGACGATTCGGCCCGAGTTCCTGAACCGTATCGATGAGATCGTCATGTTCACGCCGTTGACGCGGGACGATGTCCGTCAGATCGTGCTGTTGCAGATCCGTCAGATCAACGAGATGTTGGCTCAAAACAGCATTCGTTTGGAGGTACAGGATAAAGCTGTTGATTGGTTGGCCCAACAGGGGTATGATCCGATGTTCGGTGCCCGGCCGGTGAAACGTACGTTGCAACGCTATCTGGTCAATGAACTCTCGAAGGAGATTTTGGCCGGAAAGATCGACCGGAACAGCGTGATCACGGTCGATGCCGGACCCGACGGGTTGATCTTCAGGAACTAACAAATGGTTTGAAAACTAAAAACGAAGAGGAAAAGATTCTTTAAAAATCTTTTCCTCTTTTTTTGTATGGTTGTGGAAATAAATCAGGATTCGGCCGGGCGGAAAAGTATACGGGCGAGCTCGTCCAATTTGTTGATGTAGACGATTTCGATTCCCTGTGGCGGGTTCGGCAAGGTTTTTCGCAGATAACCCGATACGACGATTCGGTGGAATCCGAGTCGGGCGGCTTCGCTGATGCGTTGTTCGCTGCGTGTCGCCGGTCGTATCTCACCCGAAAGTCCGACCTCTCCGGCATAGCAGCATTTCGGATCGAGCGGCCGGTCGAAATAGGAGGAGAGGATGGCGGCGATGATCCCCGCATCGAGCCCCGTATCGTTGATCTTGAACCCTCCGGCAAAATTTAAGAAGACATCCTTCTGGTACATCTTCAGCCCGACCCGTTTTTCGAGTACGGCGAGCAGCATGTTGAGGCGGCGGGAATCGAAACCGGTGGCCGACCGTTGCGGCGTACCGTAAGCGGCCGTACTGACCAGTGCCTGTGTCTCGATCAAATAGGAGCGGGCTCCGTCGACGGCCGCCCCGACAGCAATGCCGCTGAGCGGTTCATCGTAGTGCGAGAGCAGGATTTCCGAAGGGTTATTTACTTCGATCAATCCTTCGTACCTCATCTCGAAAACACCGATCTCGAAAGTGGCTCCGAATCGGTTCTTGATGCTGCGCAGGATTCGGTATACGTTGTTGTTGTCGCCTTCGAACTGCAGTACGACGTCAACGATATGTTCCAGGATTTTCGGTCCGGCGATGATGCCGTCCTTGGTGATGTGCCCGATGATGACGATCGAGGTCCGGTTCTGCTTGGCATATTTTTGCAGCAGGGCCGCACATTCTCTAATTTGGGAGACACTGCCCGGCGAAGAGTCTATCGTATCGGTGTGGATCGTCTGGATCGAGTCGATGACCACCAGATCGGGTGCCTGCTGCGAAATTTGGGTGAGGATGTTCTCGAGGTTCGTTTCGCTGTATACCAGACAGGAGTCGTTCGAAATACCGATGCGCTCAGCCCGCATCTTGATCTGGTGCGGCGACTCCTCTCCCGATACATACAACGTT
This sequence comes from Candidatus Alistipes merdigallinarum, assembly GCA_019119305.1. Lineage (GTDB taxonomy): Bacteria > Bacteroidota > Bacteroidia > Bacteroidales > Rikenellaceae > Alistipes_A > Alistipes_A merdigallinarum. The sequence goes on from DWXH01000015.1 coordinate 2,949, forward strand.
TTCAGATCGGTGGCTTTCAGGGCCAGTTGCAGGCTGAGGGTCGATTTCCCGATTCCCGGTTCTCCCCCCAGCAGGATGATCGAACCCGGGACCAATCCACCGCCCAATACCCGATTGACCTCTCCGTTGCCCAGATCGATGCGCGTAAAGCTTTGGTGCTCGATTTCGCGTACTGGAATCGGCCGGTTGTCCGGACGTCCCGAACGGTGTGCCGGATGGGTCGGCTCTTTCGTCACGACCTCTTCGACAAAGGTGTTCCACTCGCCGCACGCAGGGCAACGGCCCACCCATTTGGTCGACTCATACCCGCAGTTGCGGCAAAAAAACGATTTCTTGAGTTTGGCCATGACTTATTGAACCTGCCGGATTTGTGTTTCGATCTATTTGATAAAGAATCGGTAAATATCGTTTCCTGTAGCGAAGATCATCAACGCAAAGATGATGAACATACCCACAACCTGAGCATATTCGAGGAACTTGTCGCTCGGCTTTCGTCGGGTGATGACCTCGACAAGCAGGAACAGCACGTGTCCTCCGTCCAATGCGGGGATCGGGAGGATGTTCATCACGGCGAGAACGATCGACAGCAGGGCGGTGATGCTCCAGAAACGTTGCCAGTCCCACTCGTTAGGGAAGATGCTTCCTATCGTGATTACGCCGCCCAACGATTTGTAGGCTTCGGTCTTGGGTTTGAACAGCAGTTTGAACTGATCGATGTAGCTGCTGATTTCAGCTCCGGTACGTTTGAATCCGGCCGGTATCGACTCCAGCAGCGAATAGTTGTGCGTACGGAAGGTGAGCAGGCTGTCGTAGGTTCTGGGATAGACTCCGATAGTTCCCTCGGCCGATACCTTGACCGGGATCGTCGTGACCTTGGTCATTCCGTCCGTTTTGCGGACCAGACCCAACGTAACCGTATCTCCCGGCGCAGCATGGAAAGCTCCCGAGTATTGATCGAAGAAGGTCATGGGAGCACCGTTGTATGAAATCAGTGAGTCTCCCGGTTGCAGTCCGGCCTGAGCTGCTCCTGAACCGCTTACAACCGAACCGACAATGAACGGGATGCGCGGGCTGAGCAAAATCGATGTGTCGGCCGATTGGAGCAGGCGATTGATCGATTCATCCGAGATGTCGATCCGGATTTTCTGTCCGTTGCGTTCGACAGTTACATATTCGGGCTGTCCGAACAGGATCGATTTTAGGGTTTCAGGCCAATCGGTCGCCGGTTCTCCCTCGATGTCGACGATGCGGTCTCCGTTGCGGAAACCTATCTCCTGACCCAGCTGATCGAAGGTGTATCCATATACGATGTCTTTATTTTCCAGAACGGTTTCGCCCCATTTGTAACTCATGCCGATGTAGATGAGCAGGGCGAAAACGACATTCATGACGACACCTCCGACCATGATCAACAGCCGTTGCCAGGCGGGTTTCGACCGGAATTCATAGGGCTGGGGCGGAGATTTCATCTGTTCGGTATCCATCGATTCGTCGATCATGCCGGATATCTTGACATATCCGCCGAAGGGGATCCATCCGATACCGTATTCGGTGTCGCCCTTTTTGAATTTGAAAAGCGAAAACCACGGATCGAAAAAAAGATAGAACTTTTCTACCCGTGTTTTGAACAGGCGGGCGAATAGAAAGTGTCCGAATTCATGTATGATCACCAGCAACGAAAGGCTGACGATGAATTGCAAAATTTTAATGAATATATCCATAATATCAAACGTTTATTCGTGAATTGATCAGCGAAGAGGCCAGTTCCCGAGCCTCCCGGTCGGTCTGTTCGTACTCTTCCAGTGTTTTGCAGTGTGCGGCAGGAATCCGGTTAAGGGTCTCTTCATTGATGCGAGCGATCTCCGTAAAGCGGATTTTTTTCGCTAAAAATGCCGCCACGCCGACTTCGTTGGCTGCATTGAGTATGGCCCCGGCATTTCCTCCCGTTTTCAGGCATTCGAATGCCAGTTTGAGGTTGGGAAACCGTTGGGTATCGGGTCGGAAAAATTCGAGACGTCCCAATGTGCAGAAATCGAGCCGTTTCCCCGCCAGTGGCAATCGTTGCGGGAAGGTAAGTGCATATTGTATCGGTAGGTGCATGTCGGGAGTCCCGATTTGGGCCTTGACCGCGCCGTCCTGAAATTGGACCATCGAGTGTATGATGGATCCCGGGTGGATCACTACGTCGATCTGCTCCGGCCGTAAACCGAATAACCACCGGGCCTCGATCACCTCGAAACCCTTGTTCATCAACGATGCCGAATCGATCGTCACTTTTGCCCCCATGTGCCAGTTGGGGTGGTTCAGTGCCTGTTCAACCCCGACCTGTTCCATCTCTTCGATCGTTTTGTGCAGAAAAGGGCCGCCCGATGCGGTAAGGATGATTTTATCGATCGGGGTATTCTCTCCCGCAAGGCACTGGAAGATTGCCGAGTGTTCCGAATCGACAGGCAGAATCGGGGCATGGTGTTCGGCGGATAGTCGGGTGATGATCTCTCCGGCGACGACCAGACACTCCTTGTTGGCCAATGCGACCTTTTTACCATGCCGCAGAGCCTGGGCCGTCGGGAAAAGCCCGCTGTATCCGACCAATGCCATCACGATCGTGTCCACTTCCGTCGAGCAGACGACCTGTTCGAGCGATTCGCTTCCTGCATACACTTTGATCGGGTAGTCGGCCAATGCATGGTTTAGTTGGGCGTAATATCGTTTGTCGGCAATTACGACATTGTCCGGAAGAAATTCGACGGCTTGTTCGGCCAGCTTTTGCCATTGACGATTGGCGGAAAGTGTCGTTACTTCAAATCGGTCGGGATAGTTTCTGACGATATCAAGGGTTTGTGTTCCGATCGAACCGGTCGATCCCAGTATGGCCAATCGCTGTTTTATCGGTGTCATTTTTTTCTGTCTTCAGAGGAGTTTTAAAGAAGGTTGGGTTCCGTCTGCTTTTGTTTGTCGGTCTGTTTTAAAAAACAATAAATCGTTCCGGATCGATCGGAGTCCCGTTTTGCCATAGTTCGAATTCAAAAATATTTTGTGGAGCTTGGGCCGAAGGCGCTTCGCCTCCGGCATATCCGATAATCTCTCCGCTCGATACACGGTCGCCTGTCTTTTTCAAAACACGGGTGTTGTGGCGGTATACGGAGAGCATGTTGTCGATGTGTTGGATCATAAGAGAAAAACCGTTTTCGGGACTCCATGAAGAGGATACCACCGTACCGTCCATCACGGCCATTACTTGTTGGTCGGGACTTATGGTGAGTGTTACGCCGTAACGTTTGTCGATCGGGCTGAACTGTTCGGTAACAACTCCTTTAATCGGCGTGAAGAGCTCCATTGCACTGCGCAACGAGCGGCGGGCGGCATCTGGATCGTTCAGACTGTATATTCCACCGGCTGCTTCCATTTGCGAACGGAGAATCGAATCTTCTACGATGGAGGCCACGATTGTGTTGTTCTTTTTTGAAGTGTCTACAACGGTAACATTGTTGCGGGTGACCGGATTTTTGCCGGCCATGATCAACGAGATGTTTTCGCTGTATATCTGCATATTGCGTATCTCCTGTTCCAATGAGTCGAGGCGGACGATGTTTTCGATCAACAGCGTACGCGATTTGTTACCCGGATAACCCGGAATCAGATCCAGAATCGGAGTATAGGCAACTGTCGTCGTGATGATGATGAAAAGCACGAGAACCAGTGCGATGAATCCGGCCAACAGATTGAGCGGACTGATATACATGTACCATACCTCCCTGTCTGTATGCAGGTTTCGTATGCTGACACGATGTTTCTCGCGCAGGTTTCGAATGAAATAAACGATGCTTTTCTTTAATTTCATGAGTCCGGTTACTGTCAATCAACTTACAAAGATAGTAATTTCTATCGGCTAACTGCAAAACGACGGAAATATAAAGATTATTTTGAGAATCTTTTTTATACCGGTATATTTTGAAAATAAGTTATAAAGTGTAAATTTGCATTAGAGTTTAGTCGGTAGTTCGATAGATCAGACCGGCGGATGAACCGTTCCGGAAATGTTCCGATGGGGATGATTTTTGATGAGAGATCGGGACAGAAGGGGACGGTATATTGATTTTTAAACAAAACAAATATGTTGAAACCTACACTTTTGGTTCTTGCTGCGGGAATGGGATCCCGCTATGGGTCATTGAAACAGATGGATGGCGTGGGCCCCAACGGGGAGGCTATCATCGATTACTCCATTTATGATGCGATACGGGCCGGATTCGGACGTGTCGTTTTTGTGATTCGACACACGTTTGAAAAAGAGTTCCGCGAAATGTTTGCTCCGGAGCGTTTCGGAGGCAAAATCGATATCGATTTTGTTTTTCAGGAACTCGATAAATTGCCGGAAGGTTTTACCGTGCCGTCTGACCGTGTTAAGCCGTGGGGAACGAATCATGCCGTAATGATGGCTGAAGACGTGATCAAAGAGGAACCTTTTGCTGTGATCAATTCCGATGATTTTTACGGAGCCGAAGCCTATAAAACGATCGGGGATTATCTGCGTAGCGTTTCGGGTCAACAGAACCACTATTGTATGGTCGGATATGAGCTGAAGAATACGCTTTCCGATTATGGATCGGTGGCCCGGGGTATATGCGGAATAGACAATAACGGGAATCTTACGTCGATGGTGGAGCGGACCAAAATTGAACGGCATAACGGTAAAATCGTTTACGAAGATGAGAAGGGAGATCTGTTCCCGTTAGCCGATGATGCGCTTGTTTCGATGAATATGTTCGGCTTTACGCCCGATTACTTCAAATATTCCAAAGATTATTTCAGTGCCTATTTGAAAGAGAACATCGATAATCCGAAATCGGAGTTCTACATCCCGACGATGGTCAATAAGCTGGTTAAAGATGGGCGTGTTCAGCTTCGGGTGCTGCACAGTTCGGCACAATGGTTCGGAGTGACCTATAAGGAGGACCGTCCGGCAGTGGTTGAACGGATTCACCGTCAGATCGAAGCGGGGATTTATCCCGAAAAACTCTGGAAATAAGAGATGTGCTATGGACATTGAACAAAAAGTTTGGGGAATTACCTCCGAAGGGGAGGCAATAATTCTGTATAAGTTGACCAATGCGCATGGAGCAGCCGTGCAGTTGACCAATTTCGGGGCGACGGTCGTATCGATCGAGGTCCCGGATCGGGAGGGGAAACTTGCGGATGTGGCGTTGGGCTACGATGATTTCAAGAGTTATAAGAACGACGGGCCGTGCATGGGGAAGACGGTCGGCCGTTTTGCGAACCGTATCGGGAATGCCCGTTTCGTGTTGGACGGCACGGAGTACCGGTTGAGCGCAAACTGTGCGGGTGGTCACCACATTCATGGCGGCGGAGCGGAAGGTTTTGCCAATAAGGTGTGGGAGAGTCGTGTAGAGACGGATCGTGTTGTTTTTTCGTTGTTCAGTCCCGACGGAGACCAGGGATATCCCGGCGATCTGCAGGCCGAGGTAGTGTACGATTGGTCGGACGATTGTGAATTGGAGATTACCTATTATGCAAAGACGTCGGCTCCGACGATCATCAACCTGACGAACCACTCCTATTTCAATTTGAAAGGAGAGGATCGTTTGGGGGCTATGGATCAGCAGCTTAAATTGAATTCCCACAAATATCTGCTTTACGATGCCAACTGTATTTGTACGGGAGAGCTGGTCGATGTCAAGGGTACGCCGATGGATTTTACAGAGTTCAAGCCGTTGTCGCAGGATATCGATGCCGATTACGAACCGTTGCGTTACGGGTCGGGTTATGATCAGAGTTGGGCGATCGACGGATACGAGAAAGGGAAGCTCTCCGAAGCCGGCATGCTGTACGATCCGGAGAGTGGACGGCGTTTGCGGATCTCGACAACCCAGCCCTCGATCCATATCTATGCGGGAAATTTTTTGAAAGGATGTCCACGCAGCATCAGCGGTCATGAATACGACAACCGGGCGGGTGTTGCGATCGAGTGTCAGGCCTATCCGAACAGCCCGAACTGTGCGAATTTCCCGAGTACGGTGTTGCGTCCCGGCGAATTGTACAACGAGAAGATCGTTTTCCGTTTCGAAACCGATGCCCGTTAGGGCCCTGTTTTCACAAAGCCAATTATTAACCTAAAAATAGAAGTTATAGATGGAATCTACGAAACAAAAAAGTTATGTGTTGCCGATCATTATGATGTTCGCGCTCTTCTTTATGATCGCGTTCGTTACGGGGCTTCAGAATCCGATGGGTATCATCGTGAAAAACCAGTTCGGCGCATCGAATTTCATGTCTCAGCTGGGTAACGCGGCGAACTTTATCGCATATGCGTTCATGGGACTTCCGGCAGGTATCATGTTGCAGCGTCTGGGGTATAAGAAGACCTCGTTGGCTGCAATTATGGTCGGTTTTGTCGGAGTATTGATCTCATATATTTCGGGAGTCGTGGAGAGCTTCGGAGTCTATTTGATCGGAGCCTTTATTTCCGGTTTCTCGATGTGTATGCTCAACACCGTAGTTAATCCGATGCTGAACACGTTGGGCGGTGGAGGAAACCGTGGTAATCAGTTGGTGCAGTTCGGTGGATCATGCAATTCGATCGGCGCAACGATCGTACCCGTATTGGTCGGATATCTGATCGGAGGACAGGTGGATACGGCTTCGATCAGCGACGCCAATCCTGCCTTGTTCCTGGCAATGGGTATTTTTGCTTTGGCTTTTATCGTCTTTGTGTTTGTCCGTATTCCGGAACCTCATTTGGCAGCGGCTGCCGAAATGAAAAAGGAGAAAGACAAACACAGTCCGTTTTCGTTCCGCCATTTCGTGTTGGGAACGCTGGCGATCTTCTTTTATGTCGGCGTTGAGGTCGGAATCGCCAATACGTCGAATCTTTTTATGACGGAGAGTATGGACAAAGGAGGCTTGGGAATCGATACGACGATAGCCGGGACGATTGTCGGAACCTATTGGTTTTTGATGTTGATCGGACGTCTCATCGGAGGAGTAATCGGAAGCCGGGTTTCCAGTCGGGTCATGCTGACGACGGTATGTTCGGTGGCTGCACTGTTCATTCTTTTGGCTATATTCAGCCCGCTGACCACGACGGTAAATATGCCGGTGTTCAAATCGGATATTTCGTTCGGTCTCGCTGAAGTGCCCATCGGGGTGATGTTTATGATCCTGTGCGGATTGTGTACCTCGGTTATGTGGGGTAACATTTTCAATCTGGCCGTAGAAGGTTTGGGCAAATATACGGCGGCTGCGTCGGGTATCTTCATGGTGATGGTATGCGGTGGCGGTATCCTGCCGTTGATCCAGGGATATGTTGCCGATGGCTTCGGCTTCCTGAACAGTTTCTGGGTGATCATTGTAGCATTGGCTTACATGTTGTTCTACGCCCAGATCGGTTCCAAGAATGTAAATAAGGATATTCCGGTCGATTAGTCGGAGAGATTTACTTGATGCATAAAGAGAGCGGTTAGATTGAATAGCCGCTCTCTGTTATTATTTTTAAGAATCATGAGAAAGTTGTTTTTTATAGGAATAGTCGGATTGATTCTGGTGATGAATCCGGAATGTGTCGAGGCACAACAGGTGGCGAGCGACCAGTGGGCGGCGACAGACGGTCTCGGGCGAAAATTGCCCGACAGGGAACAGACCCGTGCCCGGCGCGACGACCGGAAAGTAGCTCTTTTTTACTGGACGTGGCACACCTCTCCGGTGGCTGATTATCGTCGGATCGGCAACATTACGCAGATTCTTAAGGAGCATCCCGAAGCGATCGAAGATTTCTATCATCCGGCATGGGATACCGGGGGCAACTCCTATTTCTGGGACGAACCGCTGTTCGGATATTACCGGACGACTGATCCGTGGGTACTGCGGAAACATGCCGAAATGCTGGCCGATGCCGGGGTGGATGTTGTGTTTTTCGACTGTACGAACGGCTCATTTACGTGGAAATCCTCCTATGACGTATTGATCGATGTATGGACGCAGGCACAACAGGATGGTGTCAATGTGCCTAAAATTGCTTTTATGTTGCCGTTCGGGCCGGTTGAGTGGTCGCTTGTCTCGCTTAGGATGTTGTATGAGGATCTCTACAAACCGGAACGGGCGAAGAACCTTTGGTTTTACCTGCACGGGAAACCCTGTATCATGGCCTATCCGGACAACCTGACCGATTCGGAGGAGGATCAGGAGATTGCCAAATTCTTCACTTTCCGCCCCGGGCAGCCCGATATTGTGGACGGTCCTACGCGTCCCGACCAATGGGGATGGCTGGAGACTTACCCGCAGCATAAGTTTGTGGAGCGACCGGATGGCAGTTGTGAGCAGATGGTGGTCTGCGTGGCCCAGAATACCAATGCCGCGAGCGGAGGTCACTGTTGCGCCTTCAATGCCCCCGGTACGTATGGCCGCAGTTATACCCAGCAGCACGGACAGGATACCCGTGATGATGCTTATCTGTATGGGTTGAACATACAGGAGCAATGGGATTATGCCCTGTCATGCGATCCTGATCTGATTTTCGTTACGGGGTGGAATGAGTTTATCGCCGGGAAACACATCGGATGGCATCCCGCCCGACCTTACTACCCGTTTGCTTTCCCTGATCAGTTCGATTGGGAACGGAGCCGTGACATCGAGCCGGTCAAGGCTTGGGGCGACAAGGGAGATGCTTACTATATCCAACTGGTAGATAATATCCGCCGGTACAAAGGCATTTCCGAGCCGTCTGAGGTCTCGTTGCCCCGAAGCTTCAGGATCGGTCGTTTTGATGGCTGGGGTGATGTATTGCCCGATTTTCGCCATTATGAGGGGAACACGATACACCGTAGCAGTCCGGGACATGCGGATATGTTCTATACCAATACGACGGGACGGAACGATATTGTGGATGCAAAAGTAGCCCGGGATCGACGGTATGTCTATTTTTATGTCGAAACTGCAGAAAATTTGACTCCGGAGAGCGATCCGAATTGGATGATGCTTTTTATAGACACCGACCGCGATAAATCTACCGGATGGGCCGGATACGATTTTGTTTTGAATGATGAGTCACCCGAAAAGGGGAAATGTGTTTTGTCCCGTAGTGTCGGTTCGGAGTGGGGATGGGAGCGTGTCGGAACGGTCGATTATGCAGTCGACGGGAATCGTATGGAGATCCGTATTCCTCGTTCGCTTCTGAAGCTGGACGGAACGCTCAATTTTGAGTTTAAATGGAGCGATAACATGCAGGAAAAGGGTAATATCATGGATTTCTATGTCAACGGGGACGCGGCGCCCGGAGGCCGGTTTAATTTCGTGTACGACGAACGGAATAGAGATGAAGGGCGTTGATTTTTTATAATTTAACGTGAGTTCGATGAAAAGTAACTAAAACAAAGTCAATTGCTTATAAGGATCAGGGGAGGTACACCTATCAACAGCAATCATCGGTTTCTTCGGGAAGAAGCAGTAAGCGGAAAGGGCGGAGACA
>DWXH01000016.1 GCA_019119305.1 Candidatus Alistipes merdigallinarum
CCTCAAACTCTCCTTTATACTTGGCTCCGGCAATCAGGGCACCCATATCCAATGAGTAGACCTGTTTGCTGCGCAGACTTTCGGGGACATCTCCGTCAACGATCCTATGGGCGATTCCTTCGGCAATAGCCGTTTTACCGACCCCCGGCTCTCCGACCAGAATCGGGTTGTTCTTGGTCCGCCGCGAAAGGATCTGCAACACCCGACGGATCTCGTCATCACGGCCGATCACCGGATCGAGTTTTCCTTTCCGTGCCTGATCGTTCAGATTGATTGCATATTTGCCAAGTGCATCATACTCCTGCTCGCTGGTCTGGCTGTCGACCGTAGACCCTTTACGAAGTTCACGAATCGCCGTAATCAACTCTTTCTCGGTAGCTCCGGACTCCCGAAGCAAACGTCCGGCCTCGCCTTTGTCGGCCAAAAGGCCCAAAAGCAGATGCTCGACCGACGCATACTTGTCTCCAAAGGTTTTGGTGTAATCGGTTGCCTTCTGAATCACCTCCGAGCTCTCCCTCGAAAAGTAAACGTCACCGCCCTGCACTTTGGGCAACCGCTCCAGTTGCTCTTTGACCACGCTCCGCAACGCACCGATATTTACCCCCACCTTCTGAAGCAGGAAAACCCCTACACTGTTCTCCTCTCCGATAATGGCACTCAGGATGTGGAGCGGTTCGACAGCTTGATTGCCTCCGCTCGACGCCAGATTCATCGCACTCTGCAATGCCTCCTGAGCCTTAATGGTTAAACTGTTAATATTCATATCTATTCCCTCCTTATTATTTTTTCTAACCAAATTCGACAGGAGAGTAGTACAAAACTGCTGCCAGACAGCATATTTGACAGATATGACATAAAATCGCGACAAAATATTACCCAAAAATGGACAATCCTGTCACGTCAGGTCGAAATGGCAGAATTTTTCACTATCCGACATAGCAGAACCATATTTTCATGGACCCACATCCACAATCAATGCTTCGGGATTTCTTGCCGGTTAAAATCTTTTACTGAATTTTCGTTTTTTATCATTAAGGGGGAATCATACTGACAAAAAACTTTTTTGGGTTTGGCTTTTGCTTTCTACTTTCACTATATTTGTAGTCGAAACGGAAAACGCATGGATAACTTCATCGTATCGGCTCGGAAATACCGTCCGACGACCTTTGCTTCGGTCGTCGGACAGGAGCATATTACTTCAACGCTGAAAAATGCGATCAGCCGCCACCAGTTAGCCCATGCATATCTCTTTTGCGGGCCACGAGGTGTCGGCAAAACGACTTGTGCACGTATCTTCGCCAAAGCGATCAACTGCCTCAACCCCGGTCCCGACGCGGAGGCCTGCAACGAATGCGAATCCTGCAAGGCTTTCAATGAGGGACGCTCGTTTAATATTCATGAACTCGACGCCGCCTCGAACAACTCCGTTGACGATATCCGCAACCTGACCGAACAAGTACGCATCCCACCACAAATCGGACAATACAGCGTATTCATCATCGATGAGGTGCACATGCTTTCGGTGCAGGCTTTCAACGCCTTTCTCAAGACGCTCGAGGAACCGCCCGCACACGCCATCTTCATTCTGGCCACTACGGAGAAACACAAAATCATTCCGACGATCCTTTCGCGGTGCCAAATCTATGATTTCAACCGAATCCGGGTTGAAGATACCGTGGGCTACCTCAAATTCATCGCCGAACAGGAACAAGTGACCTACGACGACGAGTCGCTCCATATCATCGCCCGCAAAGCGGATGGAGGAATGCGCGATGCCCTCTCGATGTACGACAAGGTTGTATCGTTCTGTGGATCGAATCTGACAGCTGACAAGGTTGCCGAAAATTTGAACGTACTTGACTACGACACCTATTTTACCGTAACCGACCGGATACTTGAAGGCGATTACACCGCCACACTATTGCTGTTTGACGAAGTGTTGCGAAAGGGTTTTTCAGGACAAACGTTTATCGGTGGATTGAACGCCCATCTGCGCGATTTGCTGATGTGCAAAAATCCACAGACGATACCTCTTCTGGAAGTCACGGGCAGTGTTGCCGAACGTTATAAAACACAAGCGGCACAATGTCCCGTTCCGTTGCTGTTCGAGGGCATCGACCTGTTGACCACAGTCGACACCTCGCTCCGAACAACCACCAACCAACGGTTACACATCGAACTGGGTCTGATGAAACTCTGCGGACTCGGTCAAAAAAAAAATGAAGACTCCCTAAAACCAGCTCTTCCTGAACTCGTTTCGCCACAAAAGGCAACGAGCATGTCGGGACAAGTAAATCCGGAACCTCAAACGAATTCCTTCCAACCACCTTCAACGACGACTCAGACAAAAACTGCTTCTAAAGCGGAAGCCGTTTCCGAAACCCGGATATCAGAGCCTCTGCGATCCCCAAATCCGCAAAAAAAGCATGATGGACAGACGATCGAGGCCCCCAGCAACAGTGAAAATTTACTCTCCGGACGCTCGATTTTATCCTTATTAAAGAGTCGTTCACAAGAGAGCACAGCCGAGAATACGGAATCCGACGACCAAAAATTGACCCCATCCGAAATACCGCAACAAACGATCAATGAACCGTTACTGCATGAGGCCTGCCGAAAACTGACCCAAGAACTTCTCGAACATCGCCCCCGTCTCGGTGCCGCCTTCGAAGAGGTCCGGATCGAAGAGGCTACGATCATTCTCAATGTCCCCAATGAATCGTTGTACGATGAGGTGATGCACCATCTGACAGAGATCCAAAAACGCCTTTGCGAATTATACGGAGCTCAACTGAACATCGAATTTAAAGTGGAAATTGCAGCGAGTACGAAGCCTCTTAAACCAATCAAAGCTGAAGACCGACTGCAATACCTGACCGAAAAAAATCCGTTGCTGACCAAACTTCGTCAGACACTCGATCTCGACATCGAATAAACTGATCAACAAGGTTTTTACTCGATCAAAAAGTTCTCTCATATAACTTTTTTCTCATTTTTCGCTATATTTGTAGGGATGGATGAATAGAATGGCTCAAAATTCGCACATACTCAGCTTGTTGGCCGCCCACAACTACCAAACGAAACAGATGCGGTTCATTTGCCGCACATTAGCCGAACACCTGTCGGGCGATGTCCTCGACATCGGAGGGATGCTTCAAGAACATATCGAAGATCTTTTACCTCATGTTCACAGCTACATTGTCGCCAGCCAAAAACATTATAGACACGCTATCCCCGAAGCCATCAATCTCGAATTCCGGCACATGAAATTTCCGCCGTTCACTACCTTTTATGGCGCACAGTTCGACAACGTCATTTGCTGCTACTCATTGGAACGGATCAAAAACGATTTTCTTTTGATACGAGAAATCCACCGGATTTTGCGCCCCGGAGGAAAACTGATCGTCATCACCCCCAACAAACAAACCTCTTTTCTGAATAATCCCTTCAATCTGCGGGAATACACCGAGGACGAACTAAAAAACCTACTATCCTGCACGTTCCGATTGAAAGAGACCCTGGGGATCTATGGGAATCGCCGTATCGCCCTCTATCGGGAACGCGACCGCCGCATATCCGAATCGTTTCTCGGATTCGACTTTCTGATGCTGCACCGATGGATCCCCCGCAAGATCCAACAACTCCCTTTTGGCTTTCTCGAAAATATTAAACGCCGCCGTCTGTTGATCATGAACCGGAAACTGGTCTCCTCGATCCATGAGGATGACTTTTTCTTGTGTCCGGCAGATCAACGTTGCATCGACTTTTTCTTTGTTGCCGAAAAACCCGACCGGGAATAAATAACCGATAAATCCCCGTCCATCCATCACCCGAGGTAATCACGGAATGAAAGGTTCGACCAGATAGCGGTCGAGCCACTCGAAAAACTCCCGATTCCAAAAGAGTGAATTCTGCGGTTTGAAAATTTGATGCCCTTCGTCTTCAAAAGTCACCAGCCGACTTGGAATACCCTGCAAACGAGCCGCCGTAAAGGCCTGTAAACTCTCCGTATAGGGAATCCGGAAGTCTCCCTGACCGGAAAAGATCAGAATCGGCGTATCCCAATTTTTCACAAACCGGTGAGGCGAATGGGCATAGGAACGCCGGGCAACCGTATCTTCGCTCCAATAGGGTCCTCCCAGATCGTTGTTCGGAAACCAAAGCTCCTCAGTCCCTCCGTACATACTTTCGAGATTGAACATGCCGCAATGGGCAATAAAGGCTTTAAACCGTTTCTGATGGTGTCCGGCAAGATAGAAGACCGAATAGCCTCCGTAACTGGCTCCGACACATCCCAAACGACGGGCATCGACCCACGGCTCCGCCGCCACATCGTCGATGGCACTCAAATAGTCACGTATGTTCTGTCCGCTGTAATCGCCCGAAATCTGATCGCGCCACTCCTGTCCGAACGAAGGCACCCCTCGACGGTTCGGAGCAACGACCACATACCCGCGCGCAGCCATCAGCTGCAGATTCCATCGGTAACTCCAGAACTGGCTGACGACACTTTGCGGACCGCCCTGACAGTACAACAAGGCCGGATAGCTTCGGGTCGAATCGAAATCAGGCGGCAGAACGACCCACGTCAACATCTGTTTCCCGTCCGTAGTCGTCACCCATCGTTCCCGGACCTCCCCCATCCGGATATAACGGTCGATTTCGGGATTGGTCTCGGTAATGCGTTCCAACACTCCACTTTCTTGCTCCACCGCATAAAGTTCGGCCGGCGAAGCAAGCGAAGTCACTGCCGCAACGATCCGTCCACCACTGCAATCGACCGATACGATGTCGTGCGCCCCCGAAGTAAGCGTCTCGACCCGGGCAGAGTCCGCTCCAACCCGGCACAGCTGAATCGTTCCCTGAATCGGGGAGACGAACAGCAGCGACGAATCGCTCTCCCAATGCAGATCCGACGCATCATAATCGAAATTTGCCGTCAAATCGCGTTTCTCTCCCGTAGACAAGGTCTCGACAAACAAACGGCTTTTATCCGACTCGTTTCCGGCCCGCTCCATACTGGTGTAGGCCAACATCGATCCGTCGGGCGAAAAGACGGGGTATTTTTCATAACCGGGCATCCCTTCTGTCAAATTACGGGTTGTTCCCCGCTCCACATCGTAAAGATAGATGTCGGAGTCGGTACTGAGCGCATATTCGGTTCCGACAGATTTCTTACAAGTATAGGCCAACAGAGTTCCCTGTCCGTTCCATGCGATCTCCTTCATATCGAAATAGGGAGCCATCGGAGCATCCCATGCCTCCTGCGGCATCAGATCGACCCCCTTCCGGATCAGGTCGTTCTTTTCGATCGGAGCAAGGAAAAGGTGCCGGTAACTTCCGTCATCCCAATAGTCCCAATGCCGGACCATCAGATCGTCATAAACCTTAGCTTTCGCAAAAGGTAAGTCCGGACAAATTTCCGCCGCACTGCGTTGAACCACCGGAACCCGTACCACATAAACCAACCGATCACCCGTAGGAGCTACGCTAAAGCCCTCAACACCTCCCTGAATATCAGTAACCTGTCGCCGGTTGTTCCCGTCGGGGGCCGCACACCATACCTGCGTATTACCGCCCGCATCCGACAAGAAATAGATCGTTTCAGAATCTCCGCTCCATTGAGGTGCCGATTCGTTGTTGGCCGGATCGGAGACCCGGATACTCTTCCCTCCTTCAGGCAGCACCGTTCGGATTTCAGTCATTCCCCTATTCTGCTCCATATCGTATGTCGTCACAGTATAGAGAACCCTCACTCCATCCGGAGAGATGACGGGCGATCCGACCCGTCTGATTTTCCACATCACTTCCGGCGTCAGAAGCCCTTGCTCCCGTTCCGTATCGCTCAACACCTGTCCCATTTTTCCTTCAGCTCCGTTAAAATTTCCCGCACATGCCGTCGTTACAACCCAGCCACACACCGCCGCACGCCGTGCAACACCTCTGAAAAACCCGTATGTTATCCTTCCCCGTTTCATTCAGCCTTATCTTTTTCATTAACGACTGCCGCATGGAATACATCCCGGATCGTACCGTACGTGCCCGACAACAACTCTTCGGCCTGATCCCTCGGAACCCATTCGGCTCGGGTAATCCCCTCCACCGTTTGGGGCAGTGGAGTCGCATCGCCCCGATAGTACATCCGGAACCACGAGGTCTGCTTTACAATCCACTCGCCATGCATCCGATAACAATGGAAGGTTCGTGTGAGCAAATCTCCACACGCCAAATCCTGCTGCGACAAGGCACACTCCTCGCTCACCTCCCGCACGGCGCACGTCTCGATTGCCTCGCCAACCTCGCGTTTCCCTTTCGGAAGATCCCACTTCCCGTTTCGGAAAATCATCAGAATCCGGTCCGAACGGTCGGTCACCCATCCTCCTCCCGCCTCGATAAAATGCAACGATGAACAAAATTGTTCGAAAAGAGCGGCCGAATTGCCAGATATTAGGTATAACTTTTTGGTAAATTGAAGTTTTTGCAACAACTTTGTAATAGAAAACGCATCATTCGAGTTAATATGCATTCGGAGTGCATCGTTTTCAGATTCCGTCGGTTCTTGTTCCACGAACAAAATGACGTTGTTTTCAATATAAACTTTATACATATCGTTTACAATGTATGATTTAGACAAAAAAATCGCAGAAAGCCTATTACAAATTAAGGCAATTAAATTAAATCCGGCAAATCATTTTACGTGGGCTTCCGGATGGTATTCTCCGATCTATTGCGACAACCGCAAGGTGCTCTCCTACCCGGCTGTCCGCAAGGAGATTTGCAACGGATTCGTCAAAATCATCTCCGAAAAGTATCCCGATGCCGACATCATCGCAGGTGTCGCCACAGGAGCCATCGCTCACGGAGCATTGGTCGCCGACCGGTTGAACAAACCGTTTGTCTACGTACGCAGCTCGCCGAAGTCGCACGGACTGAACAATCAGGTAGAGGGTGAATGCTGGCAGAATGCCAAAGTCGTTGTCATCGAAGACCTCGTTTCTACCGGAGGAAGCAGCCTTTGCGCCGTCGAAGCGTTACGGGAAACCGGATGCGATGTTTTAGGTATGGTGGCTATTTTCACCTACGAGTTCTCAACGGCTAAAGAGAACTTCGCAGCAGCCGACGTCCATCTGGACACGCTCAGCAATTACAGCACGATGATTGAACTGGCCGTACAACAGGGTTATGTCCATGCCGACGAACTGCAAACGCTTCAAGAATGGCGCCGCGACCCGGCCAATTGGAAAAAATAACGCCCCCGATATGGAAAAATACGAAAGCAAGCAGGTCCGGATTTTACGGCCTGCTTCGATGATTTACAATGTTTTTTCTCGGTTCGACAACCTCACGCCGGTATTGGCTGACAAAGTCGAAGGGTGGAGTGCCACGGAAGATACCTGTACGTTCAAGGCCAAGGGATTCCCGATCTCTTTGCGGATGGTCGAAAAAGAGCCATACAAACTGATCAAGGTAACCGGAGAGGACGGATCGCCCATGGACTTTACGATCTGGGTCCAGATGGTCAGTGTAGACGAACAGGATACCCGCATGCGGATCGTTCTGCACGTCAAAATGAACATGATGATGAAGATGATGATCGGAGGCAAGCTCGCCCAGGCTGTCGACCAGATCGCCGAACAGATTGCTACGGCTTTCAACAACGCCCCGATCCCTCCACAAGCATAACGGACAGATTTATCAATAAAAAAAGAGGAGACCCCGCATGGAGTCTTCTCCTTTTTATCTCCTTCAAGATCTCTTAAAAAGACTTATTCCGGTTTACGAACCCGATAGACGATTTCTGAGCGCAAACCATATAACCGAACCGCTTCGGGACTCAAATAGCGAACATAGTCGATCTCCTCGACCTCAAAACCGGCCTCGGCCAACCGTTTCCCGTAATCGCGCCCGTAATCGCGCAGGTGGTCTTTCTGTCCGAAGCAACGCTCCCGCTCCTCGGGATCGGTTACCGAAGGGTCCTCATAGGTCACCTCACGCTCCATATTGACCGGAGAGAGCATAATTCCCCATCCGCCCGGCCGCATCACCCGAAACATTTCGCGCATGGCCAGACGGTCATCCTCAACGTGCTCGAGAATGTGATTGCAGAAGATAATATCGAACCCGTTATCGGGAAAAGGAATCTGCTGAATATCCATCTTGACCTTCGCCAAAGGTGACTCCAAATCAGCGGTCACATAATCGAGTTTCGGCAACTGCCCGAATCTCTTGATGAAACAATATTCGGGGGCAATATGCAGCAACCGGGCCGGGGCCTCGAAAAAGTCCGTCTCGTTCTGCAGATAGATCCACAGCAACCGGTGGCGTTCAAGCGCCAGACAGTGTGGGCACAGTGCATTCTCCCGTGAATTGACATACCCATAGGGCATGAATTTCCGATAGTGCCGACCGCAAATCGGACACTCGACCTTACGACCCGCATACAAAAGCCCCATCAACGGCGTACACCATTGTACAATCCGCTGAATATATTTACGGGGTACATACCGTAGTACCCAACGAATCAACCGTTTCATCGTTTTACTCCTCCTCTTTCAAAATATCGGCTACCTCTTTCTCCACTTTGTGCAATCGTTCTTTGCACAGCCGGATCAGTTCGGCCGCACGCTTTACCTGTTTTCCCATCTCGTCGATGTCCATCTGTTCGTTGTTGAACCGTTCGAGAATCTGTTCCACTTCACCGATGGCCTCCGCATAAGATATTTTCGACTTTTCCATAATTTTACGACTCTATTTTTTCGACTACTGCCTCCAATTTACGATTCTTCATCTCCACCTCAATGGTATCACCCACCTGCAACGTCTCTGGATTGGCCCCTCCTCCTTTCCCGCGTACGATAGCAAAACCCAGCTCCAAAATCCGGCGCGGATCGTGTGCAGCAACCCGTTCCTCGAAAAGTGCAAGCGACTTCGATCGATCGCTCAGAAAGTCCCGACACCGCTGCACCAACCTCTCCCGGAAATGACCGATCTGCAAAAAACCGTTCGAAAAGGCAAAACGTGTTGCATGGCACAATCGAGTCGAAGACAGTTCAACCCGGGCATTATACCGCTCTATCGTGGCCGCAACGGTATGCCGTAACGCATCACGATACTGCTCCATGCGGAACAACGCCGTGCGGACCTCTGCCTCAGAGGCCCGATTCAAGGCCATCATCGCACGCTCCAACCGCTCACTCTCCGATTGTAACAACGAACGTACCGTCTCCGACAACCAACGATACGACGCATCGAGCTCCGCCTCAAATTGCGCCATCCGGTCCTTCAATGAAACGGCCACCGCTGTCGGGGTCTTCAAAGCTACGGCAGCAACCAGATCGGCCACACTCTGATCCTTATCGTGTCCTATACCGGTCAGCACCGGAAGCGGAAACTGCGCCAGGTAGCTGCACAACCGATAACTATTGAAACACCCCAGGTCACTCTGCGATCCACCACCCCGGATCACCACCAATACATCGAACTCCTCGTAACGTTGTGCCGCCTCGCTCAACGCCTCAACAATCGAATCCTCCGCCCCATTTCCCTGCATAAAGGCTTCGAACAGCGTCACCTCAAAACGATAGGGCCCAGCCGACAACTCCCGCATAAAATCCTGATATCCGGCTGCCCGCGATGAAGAAACAATTGCAATACGCTGCATAACACAAGGAAGCGGCAATTCGCGATTCATATCGTATACGCCATCCTCCTGAAGCTTTTGGATCGTCTCCAGACGCTGACGTTCCATGTCTCCCAACGTATAGGCCGGATCGATGTCGGTAATCTGGAGCGACAGCCCATAAAGTGCATGGTACGATACCACAACCTTGACCAATACCTTCAATCCGGTTTGAAGCTCCTGACCTGTCGCGCTCCGGAAATAGGAGGCGATCATCGCATACTGACTGCGCCAGATCACGGCTAAAGCCTTGGCCTTGGGCACATGATTCGCACCGCCCTTCTCAACCAGCTCGAGATAGCAATGCCCCGAAGCATTGACCTTTTTTTCGCTGATTTCGGCCGTCACCCAATAGGGCAACGGATGTGCCTTGTCGATCCCCTGCCGGATCAACGTCTGCAGCTCATCGAGCGAAAGAGGGTGCGATGCGTCCATTTTATCTATTTATTTACCCGGAAAACCCGCTGGATCCCTTTAATCCGCATCAAAGAATAGATCACGGCATCCACCAGCTGCGTCCCGGTCACCTCGATATTGATCAGCCCGGAGAGGACTCCTCCCGATGAGCTGAGATTCATCGACCGTATGTTGACCTTCAGATCACGGTTGATCACCTCCGCAATCTTGTTGACCAATCCGGTCGTATCATCGGCTTGGAGACGAATAGTCGCCACGAATGCTCCTTTAGCTGCGTTCTGCTGCCACCGGGCCGGCAACACGCGGTACGGATAACGCTCTTTGAGCCGGATCGCATTCGGGCAATCCTGACGATGGATCGTAATCCCACTATTGACGGTCGTAAAACCGAATATCTCATCCCCAAAGATCGGGTTGCAACACTTGGCCAACTTGTATTCGATATTACTCAACGACTCGTCGATCACCAGGGCATCACTGCTGTCGCTCGAGACCTTGAAAGCGACCGGTTCCTTCAACGCATGATCCTCGTCCAGCGTCCCGTTCAAATAGCGGGTCAAAATCTCCTTGATATCGGGCAGGATGATCTTTTGCTGTGCAATTTGCCCGTACAACTCCGTCCCCGTTTTCAACTTGTAATATTTGCACAAGGTCACTACCGCATCATCCATCGTGATGGAGAGTTTCCAGTTCTTGATTTTCCGTTCCAGCTCTTCCCTCCCGAGGCTGGCCGCTTTGGCCTGTTCTTCACGCATGTAAGCCTTGATTTTGTTTCGGGCCTTACTTGTCGTGACAAAATTCAGCCAATCAGCCTTGGGCTTTTGGGTCTTTGAAGTCAGGATCTCGACAATATCGCCATTACGCAACACTTCGCGGAACGAAACATTCCGGTGGTTGACTTTCCCGCCGATACAACTCGCCCCCAAATTACTATGGATATCGAATGCAAAATCCAATACGGTCGCCCCCTCATTCAGCTTTCTCAAATCGCCATTCGGCGTGAAAACGAAAATCTCGCCCGATGACAATTTGGCATCGAATTTCTGGGCGATCTCCTGATGCTGGGTCGTCTCCATAATTTCGCGCAGCTTGGCGAACCACTCCTCGGTTCCCATCGCACCTCCACTGACCCCCTTGTAACGCCAGTGTGCCGCCACACCATGTTCGGCAATCTCGTCCATCCGTTCGCTGCGGATCTGAATCTCCACCCACCGACCGGTGTCGGTCACTACCGTCGTATGCAACGATTCGTAACCGTTTGATTTGGGAATCGAGAGCCAATCGCGCATCCGATCGGGGTTGGGGGTATAAAAATCCGTGACGATCGAATAAATTCCCCAGCACTGCGCCTTCTCCTGCTCCCGCGGACAGTCGATAATAATCCGGATGGCAAACAGATCGTACACTTCATCGAAACCGATGTGCATCCGCTTCATCTTGCGCCAGATCGAATAGATCGACTTGGTCCTGCTCTTCAAATGGTATTTGATTCCGAGATGCTGCATCTTCTCCTCGATCGGCTTTACGAACTTGCGAATGAACTCTTCCCGCTCAGCAGCCGTCTCGCTCAAACGACGGGAGATATACTCATAGTCCTTCGGTTCAAGATACTTCAAGGCAATATCCTCGAGCTCCGATTTGATATTGTACAAACCGAGTTTATGCGCAATCTGTGCATAAAGGTTCAAACTTTCCCAAGACTTTTTCGTCCTTTTTTCAAGAGGGAAAATATCAAGTTTCCGCATGACCTCGAGACGATCGGCCAGCTTGATCAGAATCACACGCGGATCGGTCGAATAAGAAACGATCAATTCCCGGAAATTATCGGCCTGGTCTGAGGCTACTTTGGGATCGACCTCCGAGATATTACAAAGCCCTTGCAAAATACCGACACACTGTTTTCCGAAACGTTCTCCGATTTGACCCGCATCCATCAACCCGAGCCGCACCACGTCGTGTAGCAACGTCGAAACGGTCGAATTCCGTCCCAGCCCGACCTCCTGTATCACAATGATCGCCGTATCGATGGCGTGCGTTACAAATGGGGTTCCGTCGTGACGCGTCATGCCTCTCAATTGCTCAACAGCAAGGCACAAAGCAGACTGAACTACATTGTAAACCGTATTGTCAAATACGGAGCGGGCAATCTTCAAAAACGGCTGATAATACTCTGGTGCTAAATCTATCTCCAATTCTTTGCTCTCTGCCATAACACACCATCATTTAAATTTCGCGATAAAGTTAACTATTTTTCAGGACAAAGCCGTAGAAACCATCATGCGTATTCGCAAACAGAACGATCTGTATCAAGATACAAAATTCCATTCTATTTATAGAACATAAAATATATCTCCATAAAATTTCAAATAAACTTGGCTTTATACCTCCGATTTGTCGTATATTTGCCTGATTTCAATTCTCGAATATGAACCGGATACGACTTACCTCGATACAAGACCCGATGTTTCACACTGCATGGAAACTCTACCAAGACAGTTTTCCCCGCAATGAACGGCGCTCACTGAGCCACCAACAAACGGCATTCCAATCCGTGCGCTATCATATGGAGATCTTTACCGAGCAGGATAAGTTTATCGGACTGATCGGATACTGGACCTTTAACGAGTACGTCTATATCGAACATCTCGCCGTGAACCCTGCCTTACGCAGTGAAGGATATGGCAGCCGAATCGTTTCGGAATTTCTTTCTGCAACAAATAAAACCGTCATCCTTGAAATCGAGCAGGTCACCGACGAAACGACAGCCCGTCGCCTGCATTTCTACGAGCGACTTGGCTTTCAGATCAATCCGTACGACCACATTCAACCGCTCTATCACGAAGACGATCCGGTCGGCTTCCACTTGACCATTCTCTCATATCCCGATCCCATCACACCCGAATTATATGCTCAGTTCGATCAGGAGCTCCGCACGACCGTTCTAAAAAAATAGGACAAGAGCACCATAAACGACGCTCTTGTCCATCCACACCTAACCTATTGTTTCTGACCTTACTTCTTGAAATAACGGTTGTAAAGTCCCTCGAAACCTTTCCCATGACGAGCCTCGTCTTTGCACATCTCATGAACCGTATCGTGGATGGCATCCAGGCCCAGTTGCTTTGCACGGGTGGCAATCCGTTTTTTATCTTCACAGGCTCCGCTCTCTGCCTCCATGCGGGCTTTGACGTTGGTCTTCGTATCCCAAACCACTTCGCCCAGCAGTTCTGCGAATTTTGCGGCATGCTCAGCCTCTTCCCATGCGTAGCGTTTGAACGCCTCTGCAATTTCGGGATACCCTTCCCGATCGGCCTGACGGCTCATCGCCAAATACATCCCCACTTCACTGCACTCTCCTGCAAAATGAGCCTGAAGCCCTTCCAGAACCTCAGCATCGACCCCTTTCGCTACACCGATCACGTGCTCATCGGCCCAAGTCAGAGCTTCCCCTTCAACTACTTCCTTGAATTTCGACGCAGGTTGTTTACATTGCGGACAGAATTCGGGAGGCGTATCGCCTTCATGTACATAACCGCATACCGTACAAATAAATTTCCTTTTCATAGCCATCAAGTTTTTGTGTGATTTGTTATGTTGATTCAGTTTATCTTATCGTTTCGTTTAATTTTTTTTACAACGACATGCTTTACAATGCCCTTTATAATAAACCTGAACTTCATCGATCTCGAATCCCTCCGGTTCGATTTGCAAACGTTCTGCGGAGACCGTCAACGGCATGTCGAATACTTGGCCGCAACTTCGGCACAAGAAGTGGGCATGTGGCGAAACATCTCCGTCAAACCGTGCGTTCCTACCGTCCAGGTCCAATAAAAGAACCGCTCCGTGTGCTGCCAAAAGTTTCAGGGTGTTGTAAACCGTCGTTTTGGACAGTGTCGGTATCGATGGGTTCAAAGCTACATAAATCTCATCTGCAGTAGGGTGTGTCCGGTGTTCCATCAGATACTTCATCACAGCGATACGCTGTACCGAAGGTTTTATCCCATACGACAAAAGATACTTATGTAAATTTGTTTCCATATTTAATTTGGAATAATTACAAATTTGTTTTCATTGCAAATATATAGACTTTTTCAATTCCTACAAATTTTTTTCACACTTTTTTCTGTAATTATTTTTTCAAATCGATAACACCCTCATTTTCAGTATAGCTTTTTTAACCATTCCCTCCCCGATCATTGGAGCATGGGCATCCTCTGGGAAAAAAATTGCAAAATCCCCCGATTGCAACGTAAAATAAACTTCAGGTGTATCTTCGAAAAAAACGATATCCTTATGTTTGTCGAAAGGGGCACGAGGCGTTTTACACCGGTTTCTCGGACTCCATCCATAAATCTCCGTCCCCTGAATGGGTAACTGTACATCAATATACCGGTCGTGAGCCTCGAGCGGGGCCTCGGCTTTTGTCCGCATGTTCCCCTCACTGATCGTCAAATAGAGATCCTCTCCGATAATCGGGTAGCTCCCTACTTCCAAATCCGGGTGTTCGACAAGAAATTCAACTGCCTTTTTAAAACAAGGATGGAGCTTTTCGTAACGCTCGATCTCTGCAAAAGTTCCGATAACCATAATTATCCAATATTTTTATAAGTACATAACACACGTCGCCCGAAGATTCCATTCCTAACGGTACTTTAATCCTCAACCGACCTGAAACAGAGGGGCACCCATCCACGAGTGCCCCAACCAATTTTTTACCTACCCCACAGATTACTCATCTTTATCCGTATCGGCATAAGCCTTCAAGAGTTTCTCCTGTACATCCGACGGAACCTGTTCGTAAGAGGCGAACTTCATCGAATAAGTCGCCCGACCGTTCGTCAACGAACTTAGGGTTGTCGAATATCGATACATTTCGGCTAAAGGCACTCGAGCCACGAGTCTTTCGAAACCTTTTTCGCTGCTCATCCCTTCGATCATTGCCCGTCGGTTTTGCAGGTCGCTCATCACATCGCCCATCTTATCCGACGGCACCAGGACCTCGACACTGTAAATCGGTTCCATAATCTTCGGACCTGCCTTGCGGAAGGCCTCCTTGAAGGCATTACGCCCGGCCAGCTTGAAGGAGAGCTCGTTCGAGTCCACCGGGTGCATCTTTCCGTCATACACAACGACACGGATATCCCGAGCATAGGACCCGGTCAACGGCCCCTCTTCCATCTTCTCCATGATACCCTTCATGATGGCCGGAAGGAACCGCGCATCGATTGCACCACCGACGATCGCACTATAAAATACCAATTTCCCGCCCCACGGCAGATCGGTCTCCTCCTTGCTTTTGATGTTCACCATCAACTCGCGGCCATCCACCTTATATTTACTCGGTTCGGGCATGCCTTCGAAATAGGGTTCGATGACCAGCCATACCTCGCCGAACTGGCCGGCTCCACCGGACTGCTTTTTATGCCGGTAATCGGCCGCTGCCACTTTGGTAATGGTCTCGCGGTAGGGAATCTTCGGTGCAAAATATTCCACCTCGATTTTATTCTGGTTGGCGAGCTGCCACTTGAGGATATTCAAATGGTGTTCACCCTGTCCCTGAACGATGGTCTGTTTCAACTCTTTGGAATACTCTACCAGAATCGTTGGATCCTCGAAGTGTGCCCGATTGAGCAATTCTCCGAGTTTTTCATCTTCACCTGTCTTGAGCGAACGGATGGCCGCACGATAACGCGGATCGGGGAATCGGATCGGTTCATATTCGACGTCGAAACCGGGTGCAGCAAGCGTCTGATTGGTCTTCGTCCCTTTCAGCTTAACCGTACACCCGATATCACCGGCTTCCATCTCGGTCACCTTGACCCGACCTTTACCGGCCACGGCAAACAACTGCGAAATTTTCTCTTTATTACCGGTTTTCGTATTGATCAACTCCATTCCCTCGGTCACCTTACCCGACACGACGCGGAAAAAGGTCATTTCACCAAGATGCGGTTCAACGCTGCTGCGGAAAACGAACAACGAAGTCGGAGCAGAACTGTCGGCCAGGATCTCCTTACCCTCCGTGGTTTTGAAAGCTGGAGCTTCGATCGGTCCGGGTGCCACGTTGATAATAAATTCCATCAGACGCTTAGCACCGATATCCCGTTTGCCAGAAGCACAAAATACCGGAATCAGATCCCGTTTCGCCAATCCGAGCTTCAACCCCGAACGCATTTCATCTTGAGTCAGAACTCCTTTATCGAAATAGAGCTCCATCAACGATTCGTCGTTTTCGGCGGCAGCTTCCGTCAAGATCTGGTTCAATTCGCGAGCCCGCTCCATCTCCGATTCAGGAATCTCCATCTCTTCGCGGATTCCGGTATCCCCTTTGAATTTATACATCTTCATCAACAACACGTCGATAAACGCGTCGAAATCCGGACCGGGATTAACCGGATACTGCACGATCACAGGCGTCACATGAGACGCTGCCTTCAGCGACTCAAGAGTGTTCTCCCAAGAGGCCTTTTCGCTGTCGAGCTGATTGATTACGGCGATAATCGGTTTCTCGTGCTCACGGGCATAACGGGCTTGAATTTCGGTCCCCACTTCAAAGCCGTTCTGCGCATTGAGCAACATAACGCCGACGTCGGCCACTTTAAAAGCCGAAAACAACCCTCCGCAGAAATCATCCGACCCCGGAGTGTCGATGATATTCAATTTACGGCCGTTGTATTCGGCAAACAAAATCGTCGTGTATATCGAGCGTTTGTAAAGATGTTCCACCTCGGTATAATCCGACAGTGTGTTTTCTGATTCGATACTGCCCCTCCGGTCGATCACTTTTCCGTCGAAAGCCATAGCTTCGGCCAATGTGGTCTTCCCGGAGCCAGACGCCCCGAGCAGCACTACGTTTTTGATCTCTTTTGTTGCATAGGTTTTCATAGTTGTAAGTTTTAGATTTTAGGTTCAAGTCAATACGGTTTTAAATTTACTTAAATAATCGGACTAATACAATTATTCCAGCGAATTTTTATAATTTTCCGGCGAAATTGCTTCTCTCTACCCGATGTATACAAACAAAAGGCAGGGAAAATTTGACAACAGAGACTTTATGAAATAAGCCAAAAACGATGGAACTCTTTTTAACGATTCTTGCCATAATCTGTTCGATCATAGGAATTGCAGGGTGCATCCTGCCGTTTTTACCCGGACCTCCGCTGAATTTTATCGCTCTACTGCTGATGCAATGGGCCGTTCCTGCTACATTTTCTCCGCGTTTTCTCTGGATATGGGGAGCGGTCGCTCTGTTCGTCACCTTGGTCGATTACCTGTTACCGGCTTGGTTCGCCAAACGCTTCGGGGGATCAAAACAGGCAACAACCGGATCGACCGTAGGCCTGATCGTCGGCATGCTCTTTTTCCCGCCGTTCGGTTTGATACTGGGAGCCTTTGTCGGCGCCTTGGTCGGAGAACTGATGCACGACCGAGAGAATCTTGCAAAAGCTTTCCGTGTCGCACTCAGCTCATTCGTCGCCTTTCTTTTCGGGACCGGACTGAAATTGGCTGCATCGTTGATCATGAGCTGGTATGTACTACGGGCCCTATTCTAATTCTAATAATCCACGCCAAACGTCTCTTATCCGACAGACACCTTACGCCTTCCCTTTCCGGAAATATCGAATCAATATATTTTCAAGCGGCAACTGCATGTCGGATTCCATAACAGTTCGTTGGATTTTTTAATACTTATCGCACATAAAAGCTCTGCACGGTTGACTCTGAAAACTCCGTTTTCATTTGTCTCTGCCCTTGTCTTTGCGTATCTTTGCCCTCCAGTCGGTCGGCCCAACTTTCAGACAATAGAATTACTACCATGATTAAAGCCATATTTCTCGATATCGACGGCACGTTGGTCAGCTTCAAAACCCATCGGGTGCCGGAATCTGCTGTTACGGCATTAAAACGCTTGCGGGAACAAGGGATCCGTCTGTTTATTGCAACCGGACGCCACTACACCGATCTGAACAACATAGGAGACCTCGAATTCGACGGATACATCACCCTGAACGGACAGTATTGCTACGACCGCCGAGGCATAATCTACAAAAATCACATCCCGGACGAAGACATTCGTTCGGTCCTTCCGAACATCGAACGCGATCCGTTCGGTTGCCTGTTCATCGAAGAACACAGGATGTACCTGAACCGGATGGACCCCCAGGTCCGTCAGGCCCAACAACTAATCAATTTTCAGGATCCGGAAATTCTTCCTCTCGATACGGCTTCACGCCATGAAATCTATCAGCTGATGGCTTTTATCGGTCCCGAACGGGAAAAAGAGCTGATGCAGGCTCTCCCGCATTGCGATTCAACACGCTGGAACCCCTATTTCATCGACATCGTTCCCCGCGGAGGAAGCAAAAGGATCGGTATCGACGCCGTGGTCCAAGCCTACGGAATCGAACTGAGCGAAACGATGGCCTTTGGAGACGGACAAAACGATTCGGAAATGTTACGTCACGCAGGTATCGGCGTTGCCATGGGAAATGCGGCCGATGAGGTAAAACAAGCCGCCGATTACGTCACTTCCGATATAGACGACGACGGCCTTGCCCGTGCCCTTAAGCACTGGTTCGACATTTAAAACCCCTCTCAGACAACTATTTCTTAAGGATCCAAGCATCGGGAAAAGTCCCGTTCAATTCCCGCATCATACGGAGCGCATCCTGCTCGGAATCGGACGCATAGGCAGCAACCATAACCCGACCATTCGGACGGGGCAATTTTTCATAATGCAACGTACTGTCCTTTTTCTTTGCCGAAGCGATAAACTTATCGGCATTGGCCTCGGTGCTGTATGTTCCTACGATTACTTTATACCTACCTTGTACAGATGCAGCCGGTTCCGTCGCCCTTTGCATCGTGTCGGCCGCCGCAGGCGCAGCCGACATAGCGGACAGCGTATCGGCAACCGTATCGTTTACAGAGGAATGTTTTACTACCTTTGCGGTATCGACTACGGCCACCACCTCTTCGGAGAGCATTCGATCCGCAACCTGAATCTGCGATCGGGACTCGATCCATACGATCAAAACGACCGACAACCCTACCCCAACTATAATTGCCGAAACAATCCACAATATCACACGTTTGGCAGCGACTTTCCCCGAAAGGTACACGGGAGAAGAAACTCCGGGGTTCAACGCCCGGTCCAAATCTGAAGCGACAACAAAAACCCCGTCTTGTATTTTACCTACCGAAGCGATGACTACTCCCTCTTCCGTACACGCTTCGGCAAGCCACCCGGTATATTGCTCCTTAGCCTGCTCCTCATCCATCCCCTGTACCGTTGCAATCAACTTGACGATAGAGGTCAAATTCATACTACCTTCTCCCGCCAACATGACCCGATATTTCGGAGGGGTAACTACTCCGGCCTCTTCCATCACTGCCGGCATCGTTTCTACATACAAGTCACCTATTCCGGGCAACGACAGTCCCTGACGTGCCGATAGGGTATTAAATATTAAAATACTGATGCGATCCATACAATCCTATTTTTTTGCAAGTTTTTTCTCCGGAACACGATATGCCCGATACAGCAACACACATCCGGCAATTATAAACGGAATACTAAGCAACTGCCCCATATTCAGAATCATGCCCACTTCGAAATCCTCCTGAGGATTTTTGATGAACTCGATCAGGAATCGGACACCGAAAAGTGCAATCAGGAAGATACCAAACATCGCGCCAGGACGCCTGCGCGCAAGGTCCTTTCGATAATACAACCAGACCATCACTACGAAAATAATCAAATAGGCCAACGCCTCATAAAGCTGCGTCGGATGGCAAGGCAGCCCTTTATACAGCGCATTCCACTCACTCGACATAACGAACTCGACTCCCCAAGGCAGTGAAGTCGGACGCCCGAAAATTTCCGAGTTCATAAAATTGCCGATACGAACCAATGTGCCGGAAACGGCCACCAGAATTCCAATCCGATCCAACGACCAGATATAGGGCAGTTTATTCTTTTTCGAAAAGAGCCACAGACCGATCAACAAACCGACCGCCGCACCATGACTGGCCATTCCGCCCTGGTGGATGTATAGAATTTCGATCGGATGAGTCAAATAATAACCCGGATCATAGAACAGGCAGTGCCCGAGTCGGGATCCGATAACCGTCGAAAGCAATCCGTACCAAAAAAACGAATCGAACATTTTTTCGGAATATCCTTCGCGTTTCATGATGTTACTGATGATATATGCACTGATGATGAATCCCAAAGCCCACATCAGTCCATAATATCGGACTTCGACCGGTCCGATCGTAAAAAGCGTCGGATGGACATCCCATACAAACAGCGGCAATCCTATTCCCATACCATTAATCTCTATTCATTTGTACTATCATCCACCTAAAAAGACAGACGGAATCATTTATTATAGCAAATGTAACCAATTTTGTTTAAAGTGAAAATACCCTTTGCCGTTCGGTTAGATTATCGTTCCCAGAAATTGCCTCTCCAATAAAAAATAACCGGCGAAACGTTTATGTTTCGCCGGTTATTCATTATATCAACTCAGTAAATCAAATTGATTATCTGGCATTGATTCCGACTGCAAAGCAAGGAGACAGTCCTCCTTCAGGAGTTGTATTTATAACCGTCTGATTGTTAATTGTCAAACCAACACAAATATTGGATTCTACTTGGCTGATAGCCGGCATTGGGAAACCACGGATTAAACCGATTCCAATGAAGGTCTCACATACCTTATCTTGCGAATACGAAGAGTTTCCACAAACAAAGAAACCGCAAAGTTGAGCATTGTCAGGTTCCCCATAATATGCAAAGAAACACTGAGGTTTACCTATTGTTGTCTCTCCTGTTGCTGGTGAAGTATACCCTTTAGGTAAATCTCCTGGATTCAAATAGAACCCATTACCGGTAAAACCTTTCTCTATACTCCAAGGAGTTTTCCCTTTATCAACATTCGTATATACACCATCGGCCCACTCTCCTGTATAATGCATCCATGCTCCATCTGGTGTAAGCGCAAACATCGGACCTTGAGGTCCCTCTAACAACGCTTTCCCATCACTGAAAATAGTCTGTACATTATTCGTACCCGAAACGAGAATCGTATTGGTTGCTCCATACTCAGTCACGTAATCCGCAAACGGCGTAGCGTCTACACCCAAATGATATACCGAAAAGTCCGTTTTCTCTTTCGGCCAAAGAACCACATAAGCTTCATCTGGCAGTTCATAAACAGCCATTCCTGCCGGGATAGGTTGTTCGTTGAAAGTCTCTATACGGGTCCAATCGGCCGGAATAGCTTTCCCTGTCATAGCAGCCGGATCAAACGGAAGTTCGATCTGTTTTCCGATACATTCGATCGTATAGGTAGCTTCGCAGTCATATTTCCCTTTCACGACAATAGCAGCATCTTCAATTGAAAGATCCATCGTTACCTGTGCGGTTTCGGGAGCAACGAGCGTTGCATTCTCTGCCAACGCGATATCTACATCAATCGCTTTCTTATTGATTTCGTTTTCACCGAAATCGATCGTAATAGCCAGGTTCTCTTGATCGATCGTTACCGTAGCCTCTTGCTCTTCATATTTTGCAACAAGACCCGTAACAAGCGTATCCACTTCAGCTTGAATTTGATAAGCAACTTTAGCATCGTTGAAATCTACCTCAAACGTAACAGGCTCTTCGCCGCTGAGGTCAAATTCCGTTGTAACAGGAGAAGCTTGCCCGCCAATCGTTGCACCCTCGATCAAATTAATAGTAACCGGGACGGCCGTCAGATCCACATCTTTCACATAATAAAGACTGTACATCGAAGTTTCTGCATTATATTCATTATAAGCTGCATCAACTTCAATTCCCGAAATAAGATCAACCGGCTGAGCAGTAGCCTCTTGACTGATAGATTCCCCACCTTCATAAACAGCAACGATTGTAAACGTATACTCCTGACCGTTGGTCAATTCGGAAACAGTGTACGTAACAGCCTCAGGATCGTCAATAGTAATCGGCTCATCGACGCCCGATACCTGGATAGAATAACCCGTCAAAGTTGTTTTTGCAGCAGCTTCTGGGGCAGTCCATGACAAAACAACCGATTTATACGAAGCAACAGCTTGGAAATCGGTAACAGGGTTATACACCACAGCTTCTGCTTCCGGAGTAGCCTGAACCGAAGCAACTTCGGATTCCCCATAACTATACACAGCCTTAATCTTGAACGAATAAGCGGTTCCATTAGTCAGGCCGGTTGCCGTATAAGTCGTAACATTAGAAGCTACACTCGCAGAACCGTTTCCGGGAGTCCACGTAATGCTGTAGCTCTGCACATCTTCACTGTTAGCAACTTTCCAGTTCAATAAAACTTCACCATCTCCTACAGTCGCCTTGAATTCGGTCGGTGCGGGAGTCGGCGCCGGTGCAGGATCATCATCGTCCTTGTTACACGACACCATTAAAAACAATGCCGAGAACAACAGCGCCCATTTTTGAAATAATCTCCTTTTCATAGCTGATTCAATTAAAAGGTTAGCACATTCAAAATTTTTAAACAAATCATACTTTTTGTTTATTCGATATGAAATATCTACTCACGTAAAAGTAAAAACAATTTGTCGAAAAAACAAATAAAAATCGCTTTAAACAAAAAACAGGAACAAATAACGCATACAACAAGACAAAAAGCTCAACTTTATTAAGCTGATACTAAACGTACTGTTTCATCAACTTAGCAATATATTTCCCGACAATGTCAAATTCCAGATTAACTACTGTTCCCACCCGAAACGTATGGAAATTAGTATGTTCGTATGTATATGGTATTATTGCGACCTGAAACGACCCTTTTTGGGAATTAACCACTGTCAAACTCACTCCGTTTACCGCGATCGATCCCTTTTCAACGGTTATATTCCCGGATGCCGCATCGTATTCAAACGTATAATACCAGCTCCCATCGGCTTCGGAAATCGCCGTACATGTAGCCGTTTGATCGACATGTCCCTGTACAATATGTCCATCCAACAAGGCATCGGGACGCATGCTCCGTTCGATATTGACCCAATCCCCCTCTTTCAACTGACCGAGATTCGATTTTATCAATGTCTCATGGATCGCCGTCACCGTGTACTGCGGTCCATCGATCGCCACAACAGTCAAACAAACCCCGTTATGCGCAATGCTTTGGTCGATTTTTAACTCCTGTGTAAAAGGGCACTCCAATACGATATGTCGATTGCCCTGATCTTCCCGAATCGCTACGACACGGGCTGTGGTTTCAATAATTCCTGAAAACATACCGAGCTACAAATTTTTCTTTATAATAATTCCTTGTACAATATACAATTTAGTAATCTCTTCACGCGACAATGTGATCGGATCAAACTGTTCGGAATTGCTGGCAACCAATAACAACTGATCTGGATCCTGTCCCTTACGAATAATCCGTATTCCCCTAAAATACTGAGTGACAATCAAATAAATTTCTCCGGGAACCATCCCCTGCACCGACCACTCCTTTAAAATAACGATAGCTCCGGAGGGTATATCGGGATACATGGCCGATCCGATGTTCAGTGCCGCAAGGTCTCCATCGGCAAACATCGGAAGATTGATCCGAAACAATGGATCAGGCATCGACTCCGAACCGACTGCAGTCAATGCATCCATTCCATAATAAGGAACCCCTTGTCCCGAATCAACATCGGATGATTGTCCATCAATAAACATACTTCCCTCACCCGTCAGCAACCAGCCTTTGCTGACCGAAGGGTATTTCGTTGCTATCAATTCCGCCAAATCACGGCTGATGCCGTTATTTCCCCGTTTAATCTGATACAGATTTTCACTTCGTTTCAACCCTATGTTCAATGCGAACGAATTAACGGAAAGCCCAGTCCATTTGATCACCCGTTCAAGTCTGTGCCACGCATCCCACATACGATATCTCTATTATTTGATTTTCTACAAAGTTACATTTTTTTATACAATAAAAAGTATACACTACCAAGATAATCTTGCAAATTTCACTATTT
>DWXH01000017.1 GCA_019119305.1 Candidatus Alistipes merdigallinarum
ATTTTGGGGTGATTTTTGCGAGGAGATTAGGTTGGAGAACAAAATAGGATAGAAAGAGTTAGCTCGGTTGAGGAAACGAAAAAAAATATGACTTTTATCGATGAAATCAAAAATTAAGTATATCTTTGCACTCCACAGGTTAGAAAAATTAGATCAAACTAAAATATTTGTATTATGACAAAGGCAGATATCGTTAATGAAATTGCGAAAAGCACCGGTGTCGAGAAGGCACAGGTTCAGCAAATTGTAGAAGCTTTTATGGAAAGCATCAAAGACTCTTTGACTGCTAATAAGAATGTATATTTGAGAGGTTTCGGAAGCTTTATCGTAAAGAAAAGAGCAGAAAAAGTAGCACGTAATATCTCGAAAAATACGACGATCACCATTCCGGCTCACAATATTCCGGCTTTTAAACCGGCTAAAAGTTTTGCTGGTAAAGTGAAAGCTAATACCAAATAGTTAACGTTTTTTTAAATTTACAGTCATGCCAAGCGGGAAGAAGAGAAAAAGACATAAAATGTCTACTCACAAAAGGAAAAAACGTCTCAGAAAAGACAGACACAAAAAGAAAAAGTAAGTAGTCTCGATTTTGTGGACCACATAATAAACCTAAAGAGCCTTTTTGGGTCTTTAGGTTTATTGCTAATTAGACGACCTGCAATGGCGATCTTCTTTAGGCTACGGCCGCATCGTTATGCGAGTCCCGGGCAGTAGTTGTGAAGAAATCTTAAAAAAGCAGATGAACAAAGAATTAATCATTAATGTAACTCCTAACGAAATAACCATCGCCTTGTTCGAGGACAAACAGTTGGTCGAACTCAACAAGGAGAAGTGCAAAACGGGATTTGCCGTAGGTGATATCTATCTGGGTAAGGTCAAAAAAATCATGCCCGGCTTGAATGCTGCGTTTGTCAATATAGGGCATGAGAAGGATGCGTTTATCCACTATCTGGATCTCGGGCCGCAGTTTCCTACGTTGAACAAGTTGGTCGGGGCACTTACAGGAAATAAACGAAGTGTAAAATTTGAGAATCTGCGTTTGGACAAGACGTTGCCGAAAACCGGGAAGATTTCGGAATGTATCACTTCGGGGCAACAGATCCTGACGCAAATTGCCAAAGAGTCGATTTCGACCAAAGGGCCGCGGCTTACGTGCGATATCTCATTGGCGGGGCGTAATGTCGTATTGATCCCATTCTCTTCCAAAATCTTCATATCGCAGAAAATCCGTTCGAACGAAGAGCGGAAAAGGTTGAAACGGATTGCTTCGGATATCCTCCCGAACAATTTCGGAGTAATTATTCGTACGGCAGCGATGGGGCATCCGAGTGAGGATATCGAGGCCGATATTTTGTCGTTGATCCGTCGTTGGGAGAAGGTGTTGAACGGTATCCGGAACAATTTGGGACCGGCGTTGATCCTCAACGAGGAGAACCGGACAACCACCATTATCAGGGATTTATTGAACGGTTCGTTCAGCAACATATATATCGATGATCCAACGGTTCACGAAGAGGTTCGTGAATACATCCGGACGATTGCTCCGGAGAAGGAGAAGATCGTCAAACTTTACAAAGGGAGTGTTCCGATTTTCGACAATTTCGATGTGTCGAAACAGATCATGTCGCTTTTCAGCAAATATGTCTCGTTGAAAAAAGGGGCCTATCTGATTATCGAACATACGGAAGCCCTGCATGTGGTCGATGTGAACAGCGGGAATCGGGCAAAAGTGGCTGACGATCAGGAACAGACGGCTATGGACGTGAACTTGACAGCGGCTGCGGAGATTGCCCGCCAGCTGCGGTTGCGGGATATGGGCGGCATCATTGTGATCGATTTTATCGATATGCATAAAAGCGAGAATCGGGCGATTTTGGTAGAGAAAATGAGGGAGTTGATGGCCGGAGACCGGGCCAAGCATACCATCCTGCCGTTGTCGAAGTTCGGTTTGATGCAGATTACGCGGCAGCGTGTACGGCCCGAGACCCATATCGATATGCGGGAGACATGCCCGACCTGTCATGGCACGGGAAAGGTCGCTCCGGCCATGCTGCTCGGAGAACGGATCGAAAATCAGATTGCCTATTACACCAAAGAGCGGCGGATGAGGTATCTGAAATTGCGGGTGAGCCCGGTTGTCGCTGCCTATCTGACCAAGGGTTTATTCTCTTTGCGGTTCCGGTGGATGTGTAAATACGGATGCATCATCCGTATTGTAAAGAATCCGACGACCGGAATCATCGAAACGCGATATTTCAATAAGGCGGATCAAGAACTGTTCTGAGAGAAAAATTATGACGATCGACGAGTTGTTGCGGCTTTTTTCGAACCAGCAGGCGTGGCAGGTGCTTCAAAGTGAGTTGCGCCCGAAGTGCAGGCTGGAGTTGTCCGGAGCCGTTGGCTCCTCTTTCTCTCTGATTGTGGCTGGGATCCTTCGCCAGCAAGGCGGGGTGCATGTTTTTGTTATGGAGGATAAGGATGCCGCCGGGTATCTGTATAATGATCTTTATCCTCTGATCGAGGAGAACCGGCTGCTCTTTTTCCCGACAGGGTACAAACGTTCGATCCAGTACGGACAGGAGGATGCGTCGGGTCTTGTACAGCGGACGAAGGCTCTCAGTGCGTTACAACAGTATAATGGAAACGGAACGCTTGCTTTGTGTACCTATCCGGAGGCACTGGTCGAGAAAGTGGTCGGACAGAAGGCGTTGACCGATAGTGTCCTGAAACTACGTGTGGGAGAACGGTTTGCGACGTCGTTCGTTGAGGAGGTGCTTATATCGAACCGTTTCGAGCGGGTCGATTTCGTCTATGAACCCGGGCAGTATTCCATTCGGGGCGGGATCATCGATATTTTTTCCTATTCCAGCAATGTCCCTTATCGTATCGATTTTTTCGGAGACGAGATCGATTCGATCCGTCCGTTCGATATTTCGACGCAGCTCTCGACCGGGAAACTGGGAGAGGTAGAGATCGTTCCCAATCTGAAAGATTCCGTAGCAGGACAACGGGTCTCGTTTGCCGAATTCGCCGGTCCGGTGACCTATTGGATGGCCGACGGGGTTTATACGTTGAGACGTTTCGATGAGATCCGGACGAAATTGCTCGGCGACACGGAACATCCGGAAGAGGTAGGACAGCGGGTAACCAGCCGGAAAGAGTTTTTGAGGGATAGTGAAGAGTGCGCTTTTGTGTTGCTCAAAGACAATATCGACGAACGGCCGATGGAGAAAAATATCACCTTCATGACCGCTCCTCAGCCTCAATTCAATAAGAAATTCGAACTGCTGGCGGAGGATATCCAGACCCATCGGGAACAGGGTTATGAAACCTATTTCCTGACGGAAAATAAAGCTCAGATCGAACGGCTCGGCAACATATTCAATTCGATCGGCGAGAAACACGTCCGTTTTGGATCGATCCCGATAACGCTCCATGCGGGTTTTATCGACCATGCGACACGTAAGTGTTTCTATACGGATCACCAGATTTTCGATCGTTACCAGCGGTATCGGATCCGGGGCGAGCTTGACCGGAGCGAAAGCCTTACCATTCAGGAGTTAAATTCGTTGAAAGTGGGCGATTATGTCGTGCATATCGACCACGGGGTCGGCCGTTTCGGCGGACTGGTCCGAACGGAGGAGAACGGTAAGGTGCACGAGGCAATCAAGTTGATCTATCGCGACAACGACGTGTTGTTGGTTAATGTACATGCGCTGCACCGCATCTCGAAATACAAGGACAAGGACAGCGAGCCTCCTAAAATCTACAAGTTGGGATCGGGGGCATGGCAGCGGATGAAGCTCAATACGAAGAAAGCCGTCAAGGATATAGCGCGCGAGTTGATCGTCCTCTATGCCAAACGGAAAGCGAGTCAGGGATTTGCCTTCTCTCCGGACAGCTATCTGCAGCACGAGCTCGAAGCGTCGTTCATTTATGAGGATACGCCTGACCAGCAGACGGCTACGCAGCTTGTCAAACAGGACATGGAGAGTGCTACGCCGATGGATCGGTTGATTTGCGGCGATGTAGGTTTCGGAAAGACGGAAATCGCGATCCGTGCGGCATTCAAGGCTGTTGCCGATTCCAAACAGGTGGCCGTACTGGTCCCTACGACGATTCTGGCCTTGCAGCATTACCGGACTTTTAATGACCGGTTGAAGGATTTTCCCGTGCGGATCGAACATTTGAGCCGGGTGAAAAGTGCTAAGGAAACTCGGGCCATACTTGAGGCGGTGGCAGCAGGCAAGATCGACATCTTGATCGGGACGCATAAAATTCTCGGGAAAAATGTTGCCTTCAAAGATCTCGGGCTGTTGATTATCGATGAGGAGCAGAAGTTCGGCGTGTCGGCCAAGGAGAAGTTGAGGCAGATCAAGGCGAACATCGATACGTTGACGCTTACGGCAACCCCGATACCGCGTACGCTGCAGTTTTCGCTGATGGGATCGCGCGACCTGTCGGTGATTACCACGCCGCCGCCGAACCGTCAGCCGATTGCGACGGAGAGCCATCTTTTCGATGAGGATATCATCCGCGAGGCGATCGAATATGAGTTGGCCCGCAACGGTCAGGTCTATTTTGTGCACAATCGCGTAGAGACGATCGGGCAGATCGAGCGGTTGATCCGGACACTCTGTCCGCAGGCTCGTGTGGCGGTAGGTCACGGCAAGATGGATGCCCGTGAACTCGAAAAGCTGATGATGGATTTTATCTACGGCGAGTTCGATGTGTTGGTTGCAACGACCATTATCGAGTCCGGGGTCGATGTTCCCAATGCGAATACGATCATCATCAACAACGCCCAGAATTTCGGGCTCAGTGATCTGCACCAGTTGCGGGGGCGTGTCGGGCGGTCGAACCGGAAAGCATTCTGTTATCTGTTGACTCCGCCGGATGAGACATTGATGTCCGATGCCCGACGTCGGTTGCGGGCTATCGAAGAGTTTTCCGATCTGGGTTCCGGATTCAACATTGCCATGCAGGACCTCGATATTCGAGGGGCAGGAAATCTATTGGGCGGTGAGCAGAGTGGATTCATTGCCGATATTGGTTTCGAAACTTATCAGAAGATCCTCAACGAGGCGATCGCCGAACTTCGTGAAGAGGAGTTCACGAGTACGGGGCAGACGGAAGGTGCGACGTCGGTTCCCGAACCGGCAACCTATATTTCCGATTGCCAGATCGACACCGATCGGGAAGCCTTTATTCCGGATACCTACGTCAGCAGTGGGGCGGAAAAGATCCGTCTGTATCGTGAATTGGACCACATTACCGATGAGGATCGCTTGGCTGTGTTCGAAAAGAATTTGGTCGACAGGTTCGGCCCGATTCCGGAACCGACCCGCGAGTTGTTCGATGTCGTTCGGATGCGTTGGCTGTGTATTCGGCTCGGTTTTGAAAAAGCGATTGTGAAAAATGGGATTATGATCCTGAAATTTATTGAAAATCAGAATTCTGCATATTATAAAAGCGCACTTTTCGGAGGGATTTTGAGGAGTGCTACTCGGCCCGGTAGTAAATTTATTTTCAAACAGAACAATAATAAGCTGTCAATTGTAGTTAGAAATATAAAAAATATAGCGGAGGCAACCCGTAACCTTCGGGAATTGGAAGAAAAAGCGAGAGCAGAATTGTAGGGTTCAAAGAGCTGATCTCCCGGAACAGGGGGAGAGATGTCCGGTTTGCAAAGGCCGATTTTTATCATTAGTTTTGTAGGGATGAATTTGGCGATTGACATAGGTAATACCCTCGCGAAACTGGCCGTAATCGATGACGGTCAAGTGGTCGATTTTCAAAAAACCGAACAGATCGATTGTGCTTTTATCGAGAAAATCTTGGAAGAAAATCCTGAAGTGGATGCGGCGATTATTGTCTCGACACGTGAGCGGGATGCCGACTGGGAACAGATGCTCGAAAAGCGGATGAAACGGTTCGTCCGGTTCGAAGCCGATACGCCGGTTCCGATCGAAAACGGTTATGAGACGCCGCAAACGTTAGGCCTTGACCGTTTGGCTGCTGCCGTAGCGGCCAATGCACTCTATCCCAACAGCAACGTGCTGATCGTCG
Organism: Candidatus Alistipes merdigallinarum; assembly: GCA_019119305.1. Classification (GTDB taxonomy): domain Bacteria; phylum Bacteroidota; class Bacteroidia; order Bacteroidales; family Rikenellaceae; genus Alistipes_A; species Alistipes_A merdigallinarum. The sequence goes on from DWXH01000017.1 coordinate 6,070, forward strand.
ATTTCGGAACGGCGATAACCATCGATTTTGTTTCGGCGGAGGGAAAGTTTTTAGGAGGAAATATCTCTCCCGGAGCTGCGACTCGGTTCAAGGCGCTTCACCATTTCACAAAACGGTTGCCTTTATGCAGTTTGGATGCGTGTTCGGTCCTCCCGTTGGGAAATTCGACTCAGACAGCGATTGAAAGCGGCGTTATCAACGGGATTGTATACGAGATCGAGGGGTATATCCGCGATCTGCAGCAACAATGCAGTAACCTGCGGATTATTTTCACGGGAGGAGAAAGCGATTTTTTTGCTAAACGATTAAAAAATACGATATTTGCAACCTATGACCTCGTGGCATATGGTTTGAACCGAATTTTAGAGTATAATGCAAAATAGTAGACACATTCTTCGGACTGTCGTGTTGCTGTTGGCGGTTATTCCGTTGGCAACCTACGGGCAGAACAGCAGTCTGAATACGTTTTCCCCGTATACATTTTATGGCATAGGTGATTTCGCAACGCAAGGTCCAGGATATATCCGATCGATGGGAGGGGCAGGTATAGGCTTCCGGAATTCATTGAAGATAAACTATATGAATCCTGCTTCATATAGTATTTTAAGGCAAAAAACCTTTTTGTTCAATGTGGAGATGGAGGGGATGAATACCTATTCGAAAACATCTGCCGCCAAAACAAGCCACAACTCGATTAATGTAAGAGACCTGTCGTTGGCTTTCCCATTGGCACGTGGGGTCGGAATTGGTTTCAGCATGACTCCTTATAGTTCGGTGGGATATCGTGTCGATATGGACGAAACGGATCCCTTTTTTCTGGCGAACAATATGAATGTGATATACAGTTATGTCGGGGAAGGGAATATCGTTCAGTCCAAATTGGGTTTAGGCGTACAAATTACGAAACGGCTCTCTTTAGGTGCTGATTTGATCTATTATCACGGACGGTTGACCAATTTCTTCAATACGACTGTTACTTCGATCCTCTCTTCGGAGACATACAATAGCGTAGAAGGAACGGCACGGAAACAGGTCTCTAAATTTGGATCTAATTTCGGATTACAGTATGATATTTTGCTCAATGAGAAACGGATTTTAACATTTGGAGCGGTCTATCAGCCGAAGGTCGATTTGCGGATGAATACGACTCGGGTGATTTACAGTACGAATATCGGTTCTGCAGCGGTGGTGGATACTACGGGGAAGGAGAATTTTTATTTGCCTCATATGTATACCGTAGGTTTGAGTTTCCAATCCATGCGATTAGGTATGTCGGTCGATTATTCGTCCCAGTTGTGGAGCAGTACCCGTAATGTGGATGATGTATTGAATAGTATAGAGTTTAAAAATAGCCAATATTTCAAGGTCGGTTTGCAGTATACTCCGAATCCGGGCGATGCACGGCATGTGTTGAATCGATGGTCGTATCGTTTGGGTTTCCGGTTCAACGACTATTATATGAAGATCAACGAACATAATATTCGGGACAAGGCGGTTACGGCCGGAATCGGGATTCCGCTTCGTTCGGCATTCATGGGAACCAGTGCGATCAATGTCGGTGTGGAATTCGGTTGGCGCGGGCGAACCGAAGATGGAATGATCGGTACGCGTCAGTTCCGTATGGTTCGAGAAAAATATTTTAAGATTTCCGTAGGACTGAGTCTCTTCGGTGAGGATGACTGGTTCAAACGGTTCAAATACCAATAATTGAATTTCCTATAAAGGAGTATTTGCGGTGAGCTTCTCTTTTGGGCATATCAGAATTTTGGGGAAAACGATTTTTGTTGCAGGATGTGTTTGGTGCTTCGGGTCTTGTGATAACCAACAGGCTGCAGAAGAGGAGAAACACAACCAGAACATGATTACCCAGCAAAGCGAAAATCTGGAGATTGTTCAAACCAAAGGGGGTAAAATGATCTATCGGTTTAAAGCCCCGTTGCTCGAAGAGTATGAATATGCCGCGGAACCCTATATCGAATTCCGGAAGGGGGTTGAAATCGAGACCTACAACGATACGACCCAACAAGTGGATGCCACTTTAACCGCCAACTATGCCATATACCTGAAAAATCAGCAGTTGTGGGAGGCTAAGGGTAATGTGCGCGGGCATAATGCCGAAGGGAATCAGATAGAAACCGAACAGTTGTTCTGGGATCAGAAATCGAAACGACTCTATTCGAATGTCGATTCCAAAATTACCCAGAAAGATAACGTCGTTTATGCCGATCGTTTTGAGTCGGACGAGCAGTTTAACGATTTTGTGATGAGCCGGGTAACGGGACGCGTGTTGGTCAATACGACCCCGAATCGGGGAGCTGACTCATTGTCTGCAGATTCCGCGCTAAGACCTGAAGCGGCACCTGTTTCGTCGAACAGGCGGCAGCAGCCGGAGGCGGGAGAACCCGATTATCCGGTAATTCGGGAAGGAGAGGCTGTCGCCCGTCCCAAACTTAAAGGGGAAAAGGATAAAGAAAAAGACAAATCCGATGATTCCGGTGCGGATCAAAAATAATAAGCGAAAGAATAACCGATCACTAGCCTTTTTTGTTCTGAGAATTAGTCTTCCCCGTTTTGATAAGTATTTAAAAGGGCGATTGTCCGAAAAATCATCGTAAAGGGAGTTTGGGTGTCTATCTCACGGGGGGAAAGGATTCGTTAAAAGTCCATATAGTCATATAATAGAGGTGCTCTTCTTAAACGGGTACTGTCATTGGATCGGTACTTTATGGATAAGATTGAATTTTCTCCGGAGTCCGATCTTCGGTCTTTTTCGATGAATCGATAATAACAGAACGCCTTTAAGAGCGGATCAGGTGTATAAACTCCTCCCGGGTACGCATCTGTGTCAGGAAAACACCGGTAAATGCGGAGGTGGTGGTCATCGAGTTCTGTTTTTGTACTCCACGCATTTGCATGCACATGTGTCCTGCTTCGATAACGACTGCGACACCTAACGGATCGAGTGCATCCTGAATACAATCCCGAATCTGGACGGTCAGCCGTTCCTGTACCTGCAGGCGGCGGGCATAGGCTTCGACAACCCGGGCGATTTTGGACAATCCGGTAATGTATTTATTGGGTATGTAGGCGACATGCGCTTTCCCGTAGAAAGGGAGCATGTGGTGTTCGCAGAGTGAATAGAGCTCGATATCCTTTACGATGACCATGTGTCGGTAATCCTCCTGGAATCGTGCCGACAACAGGATGTCTCGCGGGTTTTGGTCATAACCCTGAGTCAAAAAAGACATGGCCTTGGCGACCCGCTCCGGAGTTTTGAGCAGCCCTTCGCGTGAAACATCTTCGCCCAAAAGTTCCAATATGGCCTTGTAATGTTCCGTTAATTTCTCGATTGTTTCGGGGCAGAATATCTCCTCTTTCGTATAATTACCCATCACTGCATTCGGTTAAGACAGGCACAAATGTAATACTCTTGCGGCAGATAACAAAACGGATAGGGGTTGATAATCGGCACGTCCCCTCTCATCTGTTTGCTCTATATCATCGGGAGAAATTCCTACATTTTATCTCCGTAAGCCAAGTCGCCCGCATCGCCCAACCCCGGAACGATGTATGATTTGACCGTCAGTTCCGCGTCTACCGTGCCGCACCAGATATCGGTATCTTGCGAGAAGTGCTTTTGTGCGTAATCGAGTCCCTCTTCACTGGCGATGACCGCTGCGATAATCGTTTTGCGCGGCCGGCCGGCCTTTTCGATCAGGGCTTTGTGGGTCAGATCCAACGACGTTCCGGTGGCCAGCATCGGATCGACGATCAGCAACGTCTTGCCCGAGAGTTCGCAGGTGGAGATGTATTCCACTTTTATGTTGAACGTACCGTCCTTGCTGTATTTGCGGTAGGCGGAGACGAATGCATTCTGAGCATCGTCGAAGTAGTTCAGGAAGCCTTGATGGAAGGGAATACCGGCTCGTAGGATGGTGGCGATAACGATCTGGTCGTCCGGAAGGGCAACTTCGGCCTCTCCGAGCGGCGTTTCGACTATCCGGCGGCTGTAATGCAGTGTTTTGCTGATTTCATAAGCCATCACTTCGCCGACCCGCTCCAGGTTGCGGCGGAAACGCATGCTGTCTCCTTGAACCGTCACGTCGCGCATTTGGGCGATAAACCGGTTCAGAATCGTATTCTCACGATCCAATATTCGTATCATTGTCGTCGTATTTATATCTGTAAATATACGCAGTTCGTTCGAAAAAATCAATCAATACAGAAAATTATTGAACGGATAGCGTCCCGCATGAATCTCGCGGACCATTCCATAGAGGTCGTGCCGGAACTTGTCGATATTGATCCGTTCGCGGGCCGAGAGGAAGATGCAAGGGGTGTTGTTGCGTGCGATCCAGCTCTGTTTCAGGTCGTCCAGCGAGCGGTTCTCTTTGGTGGCCGGAGTCAGATCGTCTTCCTCTTTGCGGATGTATGTGTAGGCGTCTATCTTGTTGAAAATCAAAAATACCGGTTTGTCACCCGCTCCGATATCCAGCAATGTTTGCTTTACGACGTCGATCTGCTCCTCGAAATTCGGGTGCGAGATGTCGACGACATGCAGCAGCAGGTCGGCCTCTCGTACCTCGTCCAAAGTCGACTTGAACGATTCGACCAGTTGGTGGGGCAGTTTGCGGATAAAACCTACCGTGTCGGACAACAGGAACGGCAGGTTGTCGAAAACGACTTTGCGGACAGTCGTGTCGAGCGTAGCGAAGAGTTTGTTTTCGGCGAAGACTTCGCTCTTCGAGATCAGGTTCATGAGCGTCGATTTTCCGACGTTCGTGTAGCCGACCAGTGCGACCCGTACGAGCGATCCCCGATTGCTGCGTTGGACGGCCATCTGGCGGTCGATCTTTTTGAGTTGCTCTTTGAGCCGGCTGATTTTGTTGCGGATGACACGCCGGTCGGTCTCGATCTCCCGCTCTCCGGCACCGCCCCGGGTCCCGGTTCCTCCCCGTTGTCGTTCGAGGTGAGTCCACATGCCGGCCAGTCGCGGCAGCAGGTATTGGCATTGGGCCAGCTCTACCTGAGCTTTGGCATAAGCCGTCGTGGCACGTTGTGCGAAAATGTCGAGGATCAGGCTTGTCCGGTCGTAGATTTTGATTTTCAACGTCCGGTCGAGGTTACGGAGTTGTGAAGGCGACAGCTCGTCGTCGAAAATGACGCAGTCGATTTCATACTCTTCGATGTAGGCTGCCACTTCGGCCAATTTGCCCTCTCCGATGAAGGTTTTTGCCGAGGGGTTGGCCATCCGTTGGGTGAACCGTTTTACGGAGGCGATTCCGGCCGTTTCGGCCAGGAACTCCAGTTCGTCGAGGTATTCGGTCACCTGGCGTTCCTCCTGTTGGTCGCGGATAACGGCGATCAGTACGGCTTTATACTCGTTTTTCTGCATTCTTTTTTTGTTTTGCAAAGTCGAAAAAGGTGTTCCGGGATCAAGGGGGAACACCTTATGTTCATGTTGTGTCGTACACGCACAATACTACAAATTTATAAAAAATCTTTGTGGTTGAATCTCCGTATCCGGATTTCCCGAAATTTCGTCCGGGAAGCAGGGTAAAACGTTTCGGTGAGATTTTTGCGGCGTTTTTTGGAGGAGACGAAAAAATATTTACCTTTGTAGCTCAAACATGGGGGATTAGCTCAGCTGGCTAGAGCGCTTGCATGGCATGCAAGAGGTCACGAGTTCGAATCTCGTATTCTCCACGGAGTTGAAGGCTGTCTGGGGCAGCCTTTTTTATTCATACAAGGATCGGATGGAGATGATACCGCAGCCCATAGAGGATAGACAGTGGCTTTTCGGGAAGACGCTCGGCGAGTTGCAGGCGATCGTGGCTGAAAAGGGGATGCCGCGCTTTACAGCAAAGCAGATTGCGGCGTGGCTTTACCGCAAGGGAATCGATTCGATCGATCGGATGACCGACCTGTCGCTCAGGAATCGGGAGGTGTTGCAGCAGGAGTATCAGGTGGGGCGGTTGCCGTATGCTGCCGTGGAGGAGTCCTCCGATGGTACGAAAAAGTACCTTTTCCCGACGCTCGGAGGGCGTTATATCGAGTCGGCCTATATTCCCGATGCGGACCGGGCTACGTTGTGTGTCTCGTCGCAGTCGGGGTGTAAGATGGGATGTAAGTTTTGCATGACGGCACGCCAGGGGTTTGCCCATCATCTGACCTCCGGCGAGATCTTGAATCAGGTCTGTGCCATCCCCGAGAAAGAACGGTTGACCAATCTTGTCTATATGGGCATGGGCGAACCGCTCGACAATGTGGATCAGGTGCTCCGTTCGTTGAACATCTTGACCTCCGATTGGGGGTTCGGTTGGAGTCCGACACGGATCACGCTCTCGACCATTGGGGTGATTCCGGCGATGCGTCGTTTTCTGGACGAGACCAAGGTCCATCTTGCGGTCAGCCTGCACAATCCGATCGGCAGCGAACGGGCGCTGATGATGCCCGTACAGAACCGTTATCCGATCGAAGAGGTGGTGTCCGTACTGAAAGAGTACGATTTCAGCGGGCAGCGGCGGGTGAGCTTTGAATATATCGTGTTTCGGGGTTATAACGATTCGCCGGCCCATGTGCATGCGCTGAGCCGGTTGTTGGCCGGATTGAAGTGCCGGATCAATCTGATCCGTTTCCATGCGATTCCGGATGCCCCGATGGAGGGGGTCGACGATGCGGCGATGGTGCGGTTCCGGGATGCGTTGAATCGCAAGGGGATCGTTACGACGATCCGGGCTTCGCGCGGAGAGGATATTCGGGCTGCTTGCGGATTATTGTCGACATTGGGTAAAAACGGGAAAACGATTAATATATCGCGAGATACAACTTTTTTGGAAAAATCGCGTTAGATTAGAAATACCGATGATTTCGAAGCGTGTTCCGGATACGGAAAATACGGAACGACTCTTGCGGTTTCAGAGGAGACAATTATCAATGCAAAAAAGTATAATTATGAAAAAATGGATTGTTGCAACCCTGCTGCTATTCTTTACTGCAGGGGCATTTGCTCAGAACAAGACTTCGGAGACGCCTAAAGGAACGGTATTCCGTTCGGGTACGATGAAAGAGCTGATGGCCGCTTCGGCGAAAGAGAAGAAGTATATTTTCATCGATGTGTATGCCACCTGGTGCGGACCATGCAAGTATATGGCTGCGAAGATTTTCCCTCAGGAGAAGATGGGAACCTACTTCAATAAGAATTTCGTGGTGGCGAAATTCGATGCCGAGCGGGGTGAAGGTATTACCATTGCCGAAAAGTATAACGTTCGGGCGTATCCTACTTTCCTGATTCTCGATTCGACGGGAAAAGAGGTGGGCCGGATTGTCGGAGGAGCTGATCCTGACGATTTTATTGCAAAAGTTCAGGAGGTTGTTGACAACGCTAACAAGGAGGAAAAATAGGGGAGAACGAATAAAGATCGTTTTCCAAGAAAGACGAGACGAATCCAACTTCGGATTCGTCTCGCTTTTTATAGAGAAGGGATGCTGCGAAGTGTTGCAAAAATCTCTACTTTTGTGAAAAATCGATTCTGATATGCTGAGACGCCTTGCGGGACAAACTGCCATCTATGGGGTAGGTACGATCGTTCCGCGTTTTCTGAACTATCTGTTGTTTCCCTACCTTACCCGATTGATGACGACCGGGGAATACGGTGTAGTGACCGATCTCTATGCCTTGATTCCGTTTGCGTTGGTTGTTTTGTCGATGGGGCTGGAGACGGGGTACTTTCGGTTTGCCGGTGAGGCGACCGATCCGGCACAGCGGAAAAATATCTTTGCCAACGTTTGGGGAATCGTCTCTTTGGCGGGGATTCTTTTTTTCGTTTTGGTGCAGCTGTTCACACCGCGTCTGGCCGAGGTTATGCAGTATACCGACCACCCCTCCTATATTCGGTTGGTTGCGGGTATTATCCTGCTGAATACGGTTATGGCGATCCCCTTTGCCCGATTGCGTCAGGAGCAGCGGGCCAAACGGTTTATGGTGCTGAAGCTGTTGTCGGTAGGGGTGAATCTGGTACTGACCTTTTTCTTCTACTCATTCCTGCCGGTTTTGGCCCGGAACGGAGTCTGCAGCGGGTGGTATGACCCGAATTTCGGCGCAGGGTATGTTTTGGTGGCCGACCTGATTTCGAACATCGTTGTATTGGCCGCGATGATTCCCGACCTTAGGGGTACGGCACTCCGTATTCAGCCTTCTCATCTCCGGGCGCTGCTGATCTATTCGTTTCCGTTGTTGGTGAGTGGAGTGGCTGGAACAGCCAATGAATTCATCGACAGACAGATGATCAAATATCTGGTGCCCACGTCGGAGTCTTTGAGTGCGCTCGGAATTTATGGAGCTGTTGCGAAACTCGGGGTGATTCTGATTCTGTTTACCCAGATGTACCGGTATGCGGCGGAACCCTACTTCCTCTCTTCGTTTAAGAAGGAGGACTTCAGACGGAGCAATGCCGAAGCGATGAAATATTTTATTATCGTCTCCATTGCGATCTTCCTGATGATTACGTTATTTGTTCAGCTGTTCGGATTGTTGATGGGACGCAGTTTCCGGGAGGGAATCACCATCTTGCCGGTGATTCTGCTTTCGAATATCTGTGCGGGAATCTGGTTGAACCTATCGTTCTGGTACAAAAAGACCGGGGAGACGAAGTATGCCATACGGATTACCGGGATCGGGCTGATCTTTACCATCGGTTTGAACTTTCTGCTGACACCGGTTTGGGGATATGCGGGAGCGGCGTGGGCCCGTTTGGGTTGTGAGTTGTCGATGGTGGGTGTGAGCTATGCGTTATGCCGCAAGCACTATCCGATTCCGTACGACCTGAAACGGATCGGGCTCTACTTCTTGGTTGGAGGGGCGATCTATGCGTTGTCGTTTGCAACGGCCTGTCTCCCCGTGGGGCTGGAGTATTCGTTGAACTTCTTGTTGTTGTGCGGATTTCTGCTCTTTGTTATTCGTCGCGAGCGGATCGACGTTCGGGGATTGATCCGTTCGGTGTTCAAACGCTAACAGGCAGGGTTCGTGATGTGATGTGCTCGGCAATACGAAATAGTTTTATCTTTGTACGGAAGTACGATTTATTATAATGGATTATGAAAATTAAAGTGATCAACCGTTCGGCATTCGACTTGCCGCAATACGAAACGGCAAATGCCGTCGGACTCGATGTACGGGCCAATACGACCGAAGGAATCCGCCTTGCTCCGCTGGAACGGGCGATGGTGCCGACGGGACTGTATGTGGAGATTCCGGAGGGGTATGAAATACAGGTGCGTCCGAGAAGCGGATTGGCGGCGAAATACGGCATCTCGGTGGCCAATGCACCGGGGACGATCGATCCCGATTATCGGGGGGAGATCAAGGTTATCCTGGTCAATTTGTCGAACGAAGTGTTCGAACTGAAACCCGGCGAAAGGATCGCCCAGTTGGTGGTTGCTCAATTTACCCGCATCGAATGGGAGTGCGTGGAGCAGCTGAGCGATACGGAACGGGGTGCCGGCGGATTCGGCTCGACCGGACGGAAATAGCATCTGCGAATTTTCTATTTTTACGCCGATCGGTAGTATCGTTCAAGTTATGCAGTTCAAAGAGATCATCGGACAGAAGGAGGTTATTGAACGGCTTGTCCATGGAGTGGAGAGTAGCCGGGTCAGTCATGCCCAACTGTTTGTCGGCGGAGAAGGGGTCGGTGCCCTGCCGTTGGCCATTGCCTATGCGCAGTATCTGAATTGCACGAATCGGCACGATGGAGATTCGTGCGGGGAGTGCCCTTCGTGTCGTCAGTTGGCGCAGCTGGCTCATCCTGATGTGCATTTCGTCTTTCCGGTCAACACGCCGAAAGGCAAGTCGGGCGGCGAGAAGCCGATCAGCGATACGTACATGGGGGTTTGGCGGAAGTTCGTGAATCAGACCGGAGGCTATTTCAACGAGCCGATGTGGTATTCGGCGTTGGAGATCGATAACAAGCAGGGCAACATCAGTACGTTCGAAGCCGATGAGATCATCCGGAAACTCTCGTTCAAGGCTTTCGAATCGGAGTACAAGGTGGTGATTGTCTGGTTGCCGGAGCGGATGAACGTCCAGGCGGCCAACAAGCTGCTCAAGATTATCGAGGAGCCGTGGAACAAAACGTTGTTTCTGATGGTGTCGGAGAATCCCGAACGGCTGTTGCCGACGATTTTGTCCCGTGTACAGTCGGTCCATGTGCCCGGTATTGCCGAACGAACGATTGCAACTGAATTGATCGGACGCGAAAAGGTCTCTCCGTCCGTGGCCGAACAGGCGGCCCGGCTCTCCTGCGGCAACTGGATCGAGGCTCGCCGGATGGTTCGTCATGCCGATGAGCAGGACCTCTTTTTCGATCTGTTCGTCCGGTTGATGCGGCTCAGCTACGAGAACCGCCACCTCGAGCTGCTCGAATGGGCCGAAACGGTTGCGGTGCTCGGACGCGAGGAGCAGAAACAGTGGCTCGAAAATTCGCTCCGACTGATTCGTGACAGCTATATGCTGACGGCCGGAGTGGCGCAGATTACATTTTTGACCGATCGGGAGTATGAGTTTTGCAGGAAATTTGCTCCCTATATCCACAACGGGAATGTCGAACGGGTGATCGACGAGATGGAACTGGCTATGCGGCAGATTGTCCAGAACGGTAATCCGAGGATCGTATTCCCCCATTTCGCCTTGTCGATCAGTAAACTAATCAATAAAATCTGATGGCTCGGGTCGTTTTGCTTACGGGAGGAAACCTCGGTCCGGTTGCAGAGAACCTGGAGGCGGCGAGTCGTGCAATCGCTCGGGAGGTGGGCCCGATCGTGAACCGTTCGTCGGTACGGGAGTCTGAAGCGTGGGGGTTCGAAGCCAAGGAACGTTTTTTGAATCAGGTTCTCGTGGTCGATACGGAGTTGGAACCGCAGGAGGTGTTGGGGCGGTGTCAGCATATTGAGCAGCGTTTCGGACGGGTTCGCCATCCCGGACAGGGTTATGCTTCGCGAACGATGGATATCGATATCCTGTTTTACGACCGTCGGATCATCGATATGCCGGATCTCCGGATTCCCCATCCACTGATCGGTGAACGCGATTTCGTATTGGCTCCATTGGAAGAGATTATGGGTAATTTTATTCATCCCGTGTCGGGGTGTACCATCCGTCAGATGCGTCGTTCGTTACAGGAACGTGATGCGAGAGGAGAACTCTCCCCGTCTAATGACAGAAAGTAACGAAAATTCACTACCTTTGTAAATTATTTGTGCAGGGTATGTCCGTGAAAAGAAGAGATATTACGAAAACCGCCGCTCTTATTGCCGTGCTGGCTTTTTTCAGCATTGGTTTGCTGAGTCGTTGTGCGAGTGTGGCAGCCCCTCAAGGCGGGCCGAAAGATTCGTTGCCGCCCAAAGTGGTGGCCATGACACCGGCTTACGGGACGACGAATTTCAAAGGAAAGAGAATCTACATCGAGTTCGATGAATACGTCCAGCTCAAGGATCAGCAAAAAGAGTTCTACACTTCGCCGTTCATGAAGAAAAAACCCTCTGTCGTGTTGCGGGGAAGGGGTGTGCAGATCGACCTGCAGGAAGACCTTGATTCCAACCGGACTTATGTGCTGAATTTCGGATCCAGCGTCTGCGATAACAACGAGGCGATCCCTTATACGGGGTTGCGTTATGTCTTCTCAACCGGCGACCATATTGATTCGCTGGTCATGTCGGGTTATACGGTGGATGCGATGGTCGGCGATACGGTGGGTAATGTATATATCTTGTTTTATGAGGCGGCGGCCGACTCTATTCCCGATTATGATTCGACCCTTTTCAAAGGGACTCCGGTTAGTGTAGCCCGGTCCTTCCCGAACGGTATTTTTATAGCGGAAAACCTTAAACCGGCAGATTACCGGATCTATGCATTGGAGGATAATAACGGGAATCAGACTTACGAACCGGGTGTTGACCGTGTGGCATTTTTGGATACGGTTTACAATCCGGAGCGCCAACAACCGTTCGAGATTTGGTACGATACGGTCAGGAAGTATATGCAGGCCGACCCGCAGCTTCAATTCCGGGTCTTTATGGACAAGCCCTATCGTCGGCAGACTTTTTTGGGGGCGCAACGTCCGTTGGGGAATAAGGTGTTTATCTCTTTCATGGCTCCACAGCCCGAAATTTCGGAATTGACCTTCGAAGGGTGTGATACGATCCCGATTATTACCGAATACATGAGCTCGAAACACGACAGTATCGTGTTGTGGTTTGATGCACCGGCGGAAAAAATGCCGGATACGTTACGAGGCCGGATGATTTTTAAGCAGCACGATAGCGTGATGCGGCTGGAAACGGATACTCAAAATTTTAAATTGGGATGGCGGGCGCCGAAAAAGGAAGATGACAAGAAGAAAAAGAAAGAAGATGTGCCGGAGCAGAATCCGTTTAGGGTACAAGTCGCCGGAGGAGCTACGCTCAATCCCGAAAAAGATATAGTTTTCAAGTTCGATTATCCGTTGAGAACGCTCGATACCGCTGCGATTGTTTTGGAAAAGTTGCCGGGAGAAGAAGGCGGCGGTGATACTGTTCGGGTACCGTTTACGTTTGTCCAGGATACTTTGAAGATCCGGGAGTGGACTTTTTCGGCGCCTTGGGAGGTCGATCAAAAATACCGGATGACAATTCCGGCAGGGACGTTTGTCAATACCAATCATGAGAGCAATGATACGTTACGCTCTGAGTTTACGATCGAGTCTCCGGAAAAATATGCGACATTGGAATTGAACATCAAAGGAAAGAGTCCTGAAAGCGAATATATCGTTCAGGTGCTGAACATGAACGGCGGACTGATCAAAGAGGTGGCGCATCTGAGAAGCGGAACGCACAAACTTCAGTATATCGATGTCGGTTCGGTGAAAATCCGGCTGATCGAGGACTTGAATGGCAATGGGAAATGGGATTCCGGATCGCTGACCGAGCGGAAGCAGCCTGAACGGGTCGAAATGTTCGTCGATGAGAATAATTCGGAGGAGATCGTGACCAAAGAGAATTGGGAGTTGGTCTTTGATGTAGATATGAATCAGATTTTTGCACCGGTGACTATGGAACGGATGCAGAACAAGATCGAACGCGATAATTTGAAAATGCTGCAGGAACGGATGAAGAAGCGCGAGGAGGCGGCGAAAAAGAACAGCAGCAGTTCGGGTGGAAGCGGAGGCATCGGTATCGGTAGCGGTATGGGAAGTATGAATCAGCTGGGGGGATCGTTCGGATTGTAACGCGACGTAGGATCGTAAAGGATTGCTTGTCAAGAAGAGAGAAGAATGCGTAAGATTTGGAGTATATTGTTGTTTTCGGTGATGTGCGGTACGCTACATGCGCAGCACTATATCGGTGTGCGCGGCGGTTGGGGCGGCGGATCGGCCCGTTTTACTCCGGCCCGCGAAACCAGACTCGAGTGGGGGTTGTATTCCGGCGGGCTCAGCTATAAATTTTATACGGCACAGAAATATGTCGGGGGTATTCAGGCCGATCTTCAGTATATGGGTCGGGGATTTGCCTATGATTTGCAGAGCAAGAGCGATTCGAGTTATCACCGGACAATCAATTCTTTTGAACTGCCTTTTATGTGGCAGCCGCATATCTATGTTTTTCAGCGGCACGGCCGGATCTTCTTGAATCTGGGTGTTTATTTGTCCTATATGGGGGGATCGGAGTATTATTACAAGTCGAAAAAGGCGGGAATTTACGAGGAAGGGCCCTATCAGAAACAGGTTACCCGGGATGCGAGATGGGGATACGGATTGTGCGGCGGTGCCGGTATAGGTTTCTTGATCCGAAGATTTGAGATCGCGGTAGAAGGCCGTTACTATTTCGGCTATTCGGACGTATTGCGTAATGGAACGAAATACCAGGGGAACCCGACGCACTCTCCGTTGGACAACATCAACATTTCACTGGCTCTCTATTATCGGTTGAGCAAAGAGGGTATCCGTTCGGCTCCGAGCCGGGGTGTAGCTCAAAGAATGTTGGAAGCAGAGCAGAAACGGGCGTCGCGCCGTATGGAACGGAACGGAGGTGATACGCTGCCTTCGATGGAGGGAGCAGTGGATTCGTTGTCCAATACGGAATTGGAAGAGATGATGCCGCAAACCGAATCGGAATTTTCCGAGGTCGAAGAGTCCGACCGTTCGGAGGGTAACGGTACGGCATCGGAGCAAGGGAAAAGTAAGAAAAAAGACCGCAAAAAGGCTTCGAAGAAGGAGTCAGCGGTCGAATCGGAAACTATAAAAACAGAAGAAAATGGGGGATCGGATCGAATCGACTCGCCAGCAGAAGATAGGCCGGCAGATTCAGCGGGATATCAGTGAAATTCTTTCGAAAGAGGCGGCTTCGGTACAGTGCGGAGCCATGGTATCGGTAACTCGGGTCAGGATGAGTCCCGACTTCGAGTTGGCGAAAATATATCTCAGTATTTTCCCGTTTGATAAACATGAGGCCGTAATGGAGGCTTTGCGGGAAAATAACTGGCTTATCCGGAAAGCACTCGGGACTCGGGTACGGAATCAGTTGCGTCATGTTCCCGAGTTGGCTTTTTATGTCGACGATTCGCTCGAGTATATCGAGGCAATCGATAAGTTGTTGAAATAGAGTAGATCGTGCTTGCTATGCCCCGTTTGCCGTTGTTTTTTGCCCGACGCTATCTGTTCTCGAAGAAGTCCCATTCGGTGATCAATCTGGTGTCGATTGTCAGTGCTTTTGCAGTGGCGATTCCGGTGGCGGCGATGGTGATCCTGCTCTCCGTGTTCAATGGATTCGAGCAGTTGATTAAAACGTTGGACCGCTCGTTCGATCCGGATATTCGGATCATGCCGGCTCGCGGTAAGGTGTTCGGAACCGATTCGTTGCCGCGGGAACAGATTCTCCGTATCGAAGGGGTGCGCCAGGCGGCATTTTTGCTCGAGGGGCAGGCTGTTTTCGAGTATCGGGATCGTCAGGCTTACGGTTTGGTTTGCGGCGTTGACTCGCTTTATAGAGAGGTTGTGCCGTTGGAGAGCCTGGCCAAAGAGGGGGTGTTCCGGCTCCGTTTCGGGGAGATTCCTGAAGCCTATGTGGGTCAAGGGATGGCCTATTCGCTGGGAGTTCGGGTGACGTTAAGCAGCCCGCTTTCGGTTTATGTGCCGCGGCGCGGGCGGGTGTCGCCGCTATTGCCGTACAGTTATTACAACAAAATGAATCTCTTCCCGTCCGGTGTATTCAGCTTGGAGGCTGAGGTGGACGATCAGTATGTATTTGTTCCGTTGGATTTCGCTCAAGAACTGTTTGACTATCCGCAACAGGCTTCGTCGTTGGCCGTTTCGCTCGACGGGCGGGTTTCGGCCTCCAAAGTCCGGCAACAGATCGAAACTTTGCTCGGGAAAGATTATAAAGTGTTGACCCGTTATCAGCAAAAGGAGTCGTTTTATCAGATTATGACTTATGAAAAGTGGGGAATCTACTTCATTATTTTGCTTGTGTTGGTGGTGGCTTCGTTTTCGTTGGTCGGATCGCTTGCAATGTTGATTATCGAAAAACGGAAGGATACGCAGACGTTGATGACACTCGGGGCCGATAATCGTTTGATCCGTCAAATATTCACACAAGAAGGGATGCTGATCTCCTTGGGGGGCGGGGCGATCGGTTTGATATTGGGGTTGTTGTTGTCATTGATACAGCAATATTTTGGAATTTTGAAACTTTCGGGACAGACTTTTTTGATCGATGCCTATCCGGTTGAAGTTCGGCTTCTCGATCTGTTGTGGGTCGTGCTTAGCTTTATTGTTGTGGGTGGGGTGATCTCCGTACTGACGGTCAAGACCATGATTCCGAAACAAAAGGTGAAAAAATTATGAAAAGGATACGGCGGTCGATCATCTTATTTATGATAGCGATGGCGGTTTGGGCATGTGACCGTCCTCGTAATATCCCCGATGCGACACTCGTGGAAATCACACACGATCTGTTTTTGGCTAATGCATACGCTTCTCCGCAAGGACCGAAAGGCCTGTTGCGGGATACGCTCGACTATTATACGCCGATTTTTACCCGTTATGGTTATAAACCGTCCGATTTTAGTTATACGATCGCGAATCTTTCGCGGCGGAAAAGTATCCGTTTTACCGATATTCTTGATATTGTCGTGCTCCGTCTGGAGGCTGAGAGTGCCCGACTTTCGGCTGAAATCGCACTGAGGGATACGATCGATCAACGGTTGGCCGAGCGGTACAAACAAATCGTATACAGCGATTCCCTGCGGCATTTATCTCAGTTGCGGGAGTCGGACGATCCCGATTTGTCGTTGCCTGTTACGCAAGGACGTTACCGGATTGATTTTGTCTATGATCTGGATACATCGAGCCGTAACGGGAACTTGCGTTATACGCATTATTTAACCGATTCGACGACCCGGTACAATTTCGATTATCGGAATTTAGGTTACGTTAAGGGAAAACACGAACGTGAAAGCATCGAATTCGAAGTGAACGATCAGGATTCGTTGTTTTTGAATATATGTTTCGCAACCTCCACGGCGATCAAGGAAAAACGGATCGATCTGGATATCGATTCGTTCCGTATTACCCGTTATCTTCCTGTTGAGGTTGCCCGGGACTCGTTGATTCGGGAGGTTCGGTACAATCCGGCCTATTCATATAAAATTTCAGACGATGCTGCAGATAGCAAGAAGGTTGTCGGCCCATTTTATCCTGACCCCGCAAGGCTGGTTACGCGGGGGGATTCTGTCGTTCGACGATAGTGGGCGGCTGTTGGATATTTCCCTATCCGATGCGGTGGACAGAGAGGCGAACGTCGAATTTTTCGACGGGGCGCTGATCCCGGGGCTGGTCAATGCGCATTGTCATCTGGAGCTCTCCTATTTACGCGGGAAAATCGGACGGGGATGCGGATTCGCCGGATTTGCCGATGCGATATCCCGGGTCCGTCATGAGGCATCAGAGGCCGATCGGATAGCGGCAGCCGATTATTGGCAGAGCCGTATGGAACACGACGGCGTTGTGGCAGTCGGGGACATTTGTAACGGGAATTCGACGTTCGGCATCAAATCGCACAGCCCTATTCATTATTATAATTTTATCGAGGGCTTTGGCCTGAAGACAAAAGATTTCCGGTTTCTCGATCGGGTCAAGTCTGAAGCGGAAGCGGTCGGATTGACGGCGTCGGTCACACCTCATGCAACCTACTCTCTGCAGGATGCTTCGTTCCGGGAGCTGGCTGTTGCGGGAGAGCGGTTATCGATTCATTTTATGGAGAGCCGGGCCGAAACGGAACTTTTTCAGAGCAAGGGAACGTTGCATGAGAGAAATGTCCGGTTGGGGGTCGACGTCGATTTTATGCGGTACGGTTCTCCGACAGGTCGGATTCTTGCATCGGTTCTGCCGGAGAAAGAGTTGTTGCTGGTTCATAATACCTTTATTACGGAACAAGATATCTTTGCTATACAGGAGCGTTTCGGCGAACGGGTTACGTGGGTGGTGTGTCCTCGTTCGAACGATTTTATCGAGGGAGCGTTTCCTCCGATCGATCTTTTGAGAAGATGCGGCGGACGCATTGCCGTGGGGACGGATAGCCTCTCCTCGAACGAACGGCTGTCGCTGATCGATGAACTGAAGTGCTTCCCGTCGGTTCCGTTGGAGGAGCGGCTGCGTTGGGCGACGATCGGCGGTGCGCGTGCACTCGGCCTGGAGGATCGGATCGGCAGCTTTGAAGTCGGTAAAACACCTGCTGCCGTGTTGCTTTCCGGTATTGCATGGAGCGGTATGGACTTGTTGCCCGGAGCCTCTACCCAGCGGATTCTCTGAACGATGAATCCTTCGCCGACAGCAAATTAAGTATTTATACGCATGCAAAATAGGTTTATCCGCTCCGTTTGTTTTTTTAATTGGTTGTAAATTTGTTACGTGAAAACAACCGATTAGAATATGGGTAAGTATTTCGATATGTTGCAGGAGGATGTGCGGGTCAAGGAGGGCCTTGCCGCCTGCATGAATTGCGGAATCTGTACCGGTGTATGTCCGGCTGCGGCCTATTATGATTATGATCCGCGTCAGATCGTCAATACGGTGCAGACCAAAGACGATGCCGCGATCGAGAAACTGTTGCGCAGCGATACGATCTGGTATTGCGGCGAATGTATGTCGTGCCGCCCGCGCTGTCCCCGAGGCAATACTCCCGGATATATCATTCAGGCCTTGCGATCGTTGTCGCAACGGTTGGGCTTTTTTGTCGACTCGGAAAAGGGCCGTCAGCAACTTGCGCTCAAACGGACGATTGGACAGAATATCATGCGTACCGGATACTGCCTGAGACCGGATTTGGTTGACCCAGATTTGCATCCCGAGCAGGGACCCGTGTGGCGCTGGATTCACGATAACGACAAGGATGTTTTCGAGCGGTTCGGTGAGAATTATTGTAAACCTGGAGTGGGGGCGTGCCGTAAGATTGACGACCGGAGTATGGAGGAGATCCATCGGATTTTCGAGGTGACCGGAGGAACTCAGTTTTTTGAAAATATTGAGGCGTGCTCCGACAGGAAAGCCCATGAAATGGGGTATGCTGAAGGTGCCGATGATACCTATTTTAAAGATGTGTCGACCGTCAACAGCGGTATGCATTCCGAAAAATAGGCTCTATTTATTATAAAGCGTTTTACGACCATGAGAATAGCTTGGAAAGAGTATCAGAAAGATATAGCGGATGACAATTACTTCTATGCGCGGAGTTGTATCCGGCAGAATTTTTTCCCGGGCTCGGAGGCTGCGTTTCTGAATATCCTGCGGCAGGATTTGGGCCGCGATGTGTGCGAAGACCCGCGCCACACCTCTTGTACGGGGATCGGTTACCACAGCGATATCGTCCCGCTGGAGACGATCATGACCGTCGTGGCCCGTCAGTTTTCGCTGATGACGGAGGCCGGATATGAGAATTTCGTGCCTTCGTGCATCACCTCGTTCGGAATCTATTCGGAGGCGCTCGAGCTGTGGCACGATTTCCCCGAGCTTGAAGAGAAGGCGCACGAATATCTCTATAAGGCCACCGGCCGCGAATTCAAAAAGCCGAAAAATCTGGCCCATACGTCCGATGTGATTTATCACCATCGGGAGGAGATTGCAGCCAAAGCGAAACGGAAACTGGTGAATGTCGAGACCGGACGCCCGTTGCGCGGGGTCGAGCATATCGGTTGCCACTATGCCAAAATATTTCCGAAGGCGGGGGTCGGCGGATCGGAATTTCCCTACGTGCTGGCCGGCATGATCGAGGCATGGGGAGGTGAGGTCGTCGACTATCCCGAGCGTCGCCACTGTTGCGGGTTTGGTTTCCGGAACTATCTGGTTATGGCCAATCGGGGCTATTCGATCGCCAACTCGAAACAGAAGTTCGAATCGATGGCGCCCTATAAACCCGATTTCATCGTGGCGAATTGTCCGGGTTGCGCCATGTTCCTCGATAAGTGGCAGTATGCGATTTCGGAGATGGAGGGGACGTTTTACGGTTCCGACCGGCAGGGAATCCCCGTGCTGACCTATGAGGAGTTGGCCGGGCTGGTGCTCGGATACGACCCGTGGGATCTGGGTATGCAGATGCATCAGGTAGCGGTGGAACCCCTGTTGGATAAACTGGGGGTAGAGTATGATCCGTCGGCGAAATATCTGGGCAAGGACGGTAAGTATATCGGAAAACCCGAAGAGTGTGCAATCGGAAGTTACACAAAAAATATACTGTAACGGAGTATGAGCAAGAAAGTGATTATTATCGGAGGTGGCGTAGCCGGGATGCAGGCTGCCGTAACACTCGAAGAGATGGGGATTCGTTCCGTGATCATTGAGAAGGAGGATGGGCTTGGCGGGAAGTTGCGTCGCTGGGACCGTCTGTTCCCGACGATGACTCCGGCCGAAGAGGTGCTGGATGAGTTGAAAGATCGGGTGCAGAGATCGGGTGCTGAGGTGAGAACCTCGTGTGAGGTCAGCGAGATCGGTCGCGAGGGGCGTGTTGTGACGTTGAAGGACGGAACCTCTTTGGAGGGCGATGCGGTTGTGGTGGCATCTGGTTTCGATCTGTTCCCGGCCGAAATCAAGGAGGAGTACGGCTATAAGATATATGACAACGTCTTCACGACGGTGGACCTCGAACGGATGTTCCGCAACGGGGGGATTCGGACGGCCGATGGCCGGACGCCGAAAACCGTTGCGTTCTTGCATTGCGTAGGCTCTCGCGACGAAAAGGTCAATCAGCGCCACTGCTCTCGCGTGTGTTGCATTACGGGCGTCAAGCAGGCGATCGAGATCAAGCAGGAGCATCCCGATACCGAAGTGTACAGCTTTTATATGGATATGCGGATGTTCGGTCCGGGCTATGAGGAGCTCTACCGTCAGGCACAGCAGGAGTTTAACATTCATTTTGTGCGGGGCCGGATCTCGGAGGCGAGCCAGACGATCGATCACCGGATACAGATCAAGGCGGAGGATACGCTGATCGGGTTGCCGTTGAAGATGACTGTCGACATGTTGGTCCTGATCGTCGGGATGAAGGCGGGAGAGAGCAACCTGCGTTGGAGCCGTTGTCAGGGGGTCGATCTCTATCCCAGCAGCTTTGTCAAACCGAAAAACCTTTTTCTGGGAGGAGTCGAGTCTGATTCGACGCATATCTTCTATGCGGGAACGGTTACGGCACCGAAAAATATCGGAGAGTCGATCGATGAGGGAATTGCCGCTGCTCATCGCGTGGCGCAACGATTGAAGGAGGAGTGAGGTTATGGTGAACTGGGGATATACGATCACCCGTGTACGGCGGGTCGATATCGATAGCAACGACATGAGTTACTCCCGAAAGTTGTTGGCCGAGTTTCCCGAGTTGCAGAGCTGTATCGCGTGCGGAAGCTGTACGGCAACCTGTACGGCAGGCAATCTGACCAAATTCAATGTCCGCAAGTTGCAGACTCTCGTACGGCGGGGCGAATATACGGGGGTCAGAAAAGAGTTGGAAAAGTGTATGTTGTGCGGAAAGTGCCGATTGGTGTGTCCGCGGGGAATCAACATCAGGGGCTTGGTGCAAAAACTCAAAAAAGAGCTTCCTGTGAAATAAAAACTGTCAATTGGGAATAATGGAGCATTTCAGATTATTCGTATTGCCGTTTTGGTTAGGCGCTATCTTCCTACTGATTGCCTTGTTGTATAAATATATCAGTTGGTTCGTCGGGCTTGCCCCGGGCGAACGGCGTCTGTTTTTCCGGTCGCTTTTCTCGCGGTCGGTTTTCCGTTCGATAGGCGAGGTGATTCGTGAGTCATTGTTTCACAGAAAAATATGGAAAACCAACAAATTGTTGGGGTATATGCATACCACGTTCGCACTGGGGTGGTTTTTGCTGATCATGGTCGGATGGATCGAAACGCTGGTCTATTTCAAAGGCGAAAACGTCCCGTTGTATGTGGATATCTTCTTCTCGTATTATGTGCATCCGATTTTCGAGCACAATTTTAATTTTTCGTTGATTAAGGATGCCTTGTTGCTGCTGTTGTTGATCGGGGTCGGTTTGGCGTTGTTCAAACGGTTCCGCTCGCGGGCGATGGGCATGAAACGGACGACCAAACATACGTGGGGCGACCGGGTAGCTTTGTCGGCCTTGTGGCTGATCTTTCCGGCCCGATTGCTCGCCGAGAGTATGACCAGCGCCGTGATCTGGAAGTTCGGAGGAATCGTTTGGGCATTGGGTGAGGAGCACCATTTGATTCTTCCCGGTATCGGATGCGGTAGTTTCCTGACCAATACGACCGGAGAGTTCCTCGCCCGGATTCTCCCTCCGGATATTCTTCAGGCCGGAGAGTTGCCGGCGTGGTGGTTCTATTCCATTACGTTATGTGCCTTTTTTGTAGCATTGCCGTTCTCCCGCTATATGCACATCTTTACGGAGATTCCGTTGATCTTTTTGCGGAATGCCGGATTGCGGAGCGGGGAAAAGGCCTCGAGTTACGACCAATTTCAGACACATGCCTGTTCCCGGTGCGGGATCTGTATCGATCCCTGTCAGCTTCAGCGGGACGCCGGGATCACGGGGGTACAGTCGGTCTATTTTCTGCGGGATCGGCGCAGCGGGAAGTTGACCGATCAGGTGGCAGATAACTGTCTGATGTGCGGACGTTGCGAACAGGCCTGTCCGGTGGGGATCGAGCAGAATAAATTGCGGTTGAACAGCCGTCGCGAACGGGCTGTGCCTGTCGGAGATAACAGATACGGCTACCTTGACGGAATCGACCGTTCGGAAGGTGAGGGCAAGGTCGGCTATTTTGCCGGTTGTATGACGTTGCTGACCCCGAAAATTCTTCGGGCGATGGAGCGTATTTTCGAGGCTTCGGGCGAACAGGTGTGGTGGGCCGACAAAGAGGGTGGCGTATGTTGCGGACGCCCGCTGAAACTTTCGGGTGAAATCGAAGCCGCCCGGCGGATGATGGAGTACAATACGGAGCTGTTCCGAAAACACGGAATTACGGTGTTGGTTACTTCGTGTCCGATCTGTTTGCGGGTGTTCCGCGAAGATTATGCGTTGGAAGGGATCGAAGTGCTCCATCATTCGGAATATATACAGCGGCTGATCGCTTCCGGAAAGCTCGCTCCTCGATTCGGAGGTGAAAATTTTGCTTATCATGATCCCTGTGAGCTGGGCCGCGGATGCGGTATCTATGAGGCTCCACGAGAAGTGATCCGGTCGATCGGAATGCTTTCGGAGGCGGCAGAGAATCGGGAAAAAGCACTCTGTTGCGGGTCGAGTGTGGCAAATGTCGCCATCAACGATGAAGGACAACGCCGTATCGGAGAACGAGTGGCGGAAGAGTTGGCCGCCACCGGTGCCACAGCGGCCGTAACGGCTTGCCCCCTCTGTAAAAAAAGTATTGCCCGAAGTAATCTCATACCGGTATACGATCTCGCGGAAGTGGTTGCCGATGCCCTCCCTAATTAGAGGAATACGTGATTG
>DWXH01000018.1 GCA_019119305.1 Candidatus Alistipes merdigallinarum
TCGCCGACCTATTGGCCTTTCTATTCGGAAAACGTCACCTGGCCTGCCGCCTATCCGTGCATCGTCGATATGCTTTATACCCAATACGGTGATGTAAATGCGGTTAAAGAACATTATGCCTCATTGAAAAAGTGGATGGATTACATCCGCGACACCCACATGACCGACTACATCGTCGTGAAAGATGTCTACGGTGACTGGTGTATGCCTCCCGAATCTCCCGAGCTGATCCACTCACAAGACCCGGCCCGGGTGACCGACGGCCGGCTGCTGGGAACCAGCTTCTACTACCGGCTGCTCAACATGATGGCCAAATTCGCTGCCGTCAGCGGCCATAACGAGGATATTCCCGCCTACACCGAACTCGCTCAGAACGTCAAAGAGGCCTACAACAAGATGTTCCTCAATGCCGAAACCGGACAGTATGCGAACAACACCGTAACCGCAAACCTTGTCTCGTTGATGCAGGGTCTGGTACCCGATTCGCTCCAGGACAAAGTATTCGCCAACATCGTCGAGAAAACCAAGAATGAATTCAACAGCCACGTCAGCACCGGGTTGATCGGCATTCAGTTCCTGATGAGAGGTCTCACCCGCAACGGCGAAAAAGAGCTCGCATACACCATTGCCACGAACCGAAGCTATCCCAGCTGGGGATACATGATCGACAAGGGTGCAACGACCATCTGGGAGTTGTGGAACGGCGACACGGCAGATCCGGCCATGAACTCCGGCAACCACGTCATGCTGCTCGGAGACCTGATGTCGTGGTACTTCGAGGACCTCGCCGGGATCAAGTCCGACAGCCAGCAGGTCGGATTCAAGAGAATCATCATGGAGCCCTGCTTCCCGGAAAACCTCGACTGGGTGAATGCTTCGACCGAAACCCTTTACGGGACGGTTGCCAGCAACTGGAAGAAGACCGCCGAGGGTCTGAACTGGCAGGTAGAGATTCCGGCCAACACAACGGCCCTGATCCGCATTCCGGCCACCTCTGCCGACTCAGTAACCGAAAACGGGCTGCCGCTGTTACAGAATCCTGCCGTCAAAGCCGTACAAACGGCCGACAACTTCGTCTCTGTCGAAGTCGGTTCCGGTAAATATAACTTCGCCGTGACAAAATAAACGGAATAATTCCACAGATAAAACAAAAACGACTCGGGGACTTAACGTGCGATTATTTCCCGAGTCGCTTCTTTGATTTTGAATATCGCGACATCCAAATCTATTCAGAAAAAATCGTCTTATACAACAAAAATCCGTTTTTTTATGTTATATTTGCACTTGTGGAGTTGTGTTTCGGCAATGCTGAAAATAAAAAACGGTATTTGTCGGAAACGAGTCTCCTTACAAAGAGCGATATTAACTTAAACCTTAACGACTATGAACGCACCTTTAATGATAATGGGCGTAATCGGCCCTTGGCAGATTGCCGTAATCGTCATTCTGTTTTTACTGCTTTTCGGCGGGAAAAAGATTCCCGAACTGATGAGAGGATTCGGCCGCGGCATGAAAGAGTTCAAAGATGCTATCAACAAGGATTACTCGGCTGAAGCAAAGAACGAAACGACCACTACGACCGCCGAAAACAAGCCGACCAACGAGACAACCAAATAGCAGACTGTAAAAAGGGCAGTCGATACTTGATTTGATTTATAGCAAAATCTGGATCGAACAGTCGATACGGCGGTTGTGTGTTAATGTCTTAGAATTATGAGCAAAAATTCAAAAGAGTCATCCGATAACGAGATGACTTTTTTTGAGCATCTGGAAGCCTTGCGTCCCCATTTGGTACGAGGGGTCTTGTCGTTGTTCGTCATCATGATCGTTGCATATTTATGCAAATCGTTCATCATCGACACCGTTCTAATGGGACCTCAATCTCCGGATTTCATCACCAATAAATGGCTGTGTGACTTTTCCCATCGCTTCTTGGGAAATGAATCCTTGTGTATTAACCACATCAAGTTGAATATGGTCAACACGGCTCTCGGGGGTCAGTTCAATTTGCACATGCAAATTTCTTTGGTTACCGGTGTCGTATTGGCGGTCCCCTATTTGCTGTGGGAGATTTGGCGTTTTGTCGCCCCCGCCCTGACCGCATACGAACGAGCCAAGAGCCGTATGTTTGTATTCTATGTTTCGCTCTGCTTCTTCTGCGGTTTGCTTTTCGGCTACTTTTTGATCGTCCCGCTTTCCATCAATTTCCTGTCAAGCTACGAAGCCAGTCCTGACATCACGAACATGATCGATGTCCGTTCCTATCTGACCAATGTGTTGACCGTATCGGTCGGATGTGCGGCGGTATTCCAGCTCCCGTTGCTGATCTACTTCCTCACCCGGATGGGAATCGTAACCGCAGCTTTTTTAAGAAGATACCGAAGGCATGCCATTATCGTACTGACCGTCCTTTCGGCTGTGATCACACCTCCGGACCTGTTCAGTCTGGTACTCGTGGTACTGCCGCTTTATGCCCTGTATGAATTGAGCATTTTCCTTGCCGCCCGTGTCGAGAAACAGAAAGCAAAGGAAGAGGCGGAATATGCTTATGAAGAGAATGAATCGGATAAATTAGTCGAAGAATAATAAGCCCTTAAGACTGTACCATGAAAAAACGACGTTTCTTATCGATTTTGCTTCCGCTCGTAATAGCCTGCGGATGTCTGTTTGCCTGTATAAAATACAACCGGGTAAAACAAGAAATGGTTGATAAAGGGACTCGATTAATCGCCAAAATCGAACAATATCAGAGAGACCACAAGAAACTCCCGAACAATCTCCGGCCTCTCAACATAAAGATGCTTCCTTCCGGTACTCATGTTTTTGAAGGGAAAAAATTTCGCTACCGTAGAACAGGCATCGATTGCTATGAACTTGAATTCGATTTGGGAATAAAAGATATGACTTATTATTCCGGGCTCAGAATGTGGACTTCGGACGAGCAGATGGCCATTCAACTTCTTGAACAAAAGAACGATTCCCTTGAGGCGTCACATTGACACACAAAAGAGTCCCTTGTTTTTACCGATCATATTTCCTTCCCCAAGATTCAATTGACCGTATATCACTCTCAAGAAAACGTTTGTAAAACATGCATGGAATGCGGTTCTCTCGCCTCGCGGTCTGTATAATCGTTTTGCTGCTATACGCACAACCGACGCATGCACAAAAACAAGCGATTCGAAAAGCTTTAAAAGAGATTATTGCGGGAAAGAGTCTGAATTTAGGTTTAGGAGTATACGATTTCACGACCGGACAATCTTTTTTCTTTAACGGGAATCAACAATTCCCGATGCAAAGTATCTATAAGCTTCCCCTTGTATTGGCCTTGTTGGAATGTGTAGATCAAGGAACCTGCTCCTTGTCAGATACACTTATGATACAGCCCCAAACTCTTTTCCCCGATACATGGAGCCCGCTTAGGGAGGATTTTCCCAACGGGACATCGCTTCCGCTCTCTCGGCTCATTCAATATGTCATTGTACAAAGCGACAACAACGCCAGCGACATATTGCTCGAGAGGATAGGAGGCCCGGATTCGGTGCAAAACTATCTCCATAAAAAAAGAATAAAGGGCATCAGAATCAAAAACAGCGAACGGGAAATCCAATCCTCTTGGAGTATCCAGTTTGACAACTGGACCACACCTAAAGGGATGACCGAACTGCTCAAACACTTCGGCAAAAAAGAGTTGTTGCATCCGGAATCCCAGAATTTTCTCTGGGAAACCATGTCTCATATATCAACCGGAAGTATAAAAAGTACCTTCCGTCGGAGGTAACTGTCGCCCGAAAAACCGGATATTCGGGACGCAACGAAAAAGGAATCATTGCCGCAATCAACGATGTGGGAATCATGCAGGTAACCCGAGACCGGCAAATCGCCTATGTTATCCTGATTACAGACTCGTACGAAACTGCCGACACCAACTATGATCTGATCGCCCGTATCGGAGCGGCCCTCTTTCGTATTTTTCAAAACGGGGAATTATAACACGTCGCGTTACGCACTCTTTGAGCCATTGGGCCAATCTGCAAACGACTTCAACTTTCTTCTTCCTCTTCGGATTCACTCCCGTCAAAATCTTCGTCGTAATATACCTCCTCCATCAGAGAATCGATCTCCCGGCGTTCCCGCTTGGTCGGCCGTCCTGTTCCCCGATCCCGCTGTACGAAGATCGTCAATTTCGGGACAAACAACTTGTCCAACTCCTCCTGAGGAGTAAGGTTTTCAGCATAATTGGGTACCTCTTTGGCCGGCTGACGCGACGAAACCAACGCAATGACCCGATAAGTGTATACCACCGGCATCTTCTTGACCGTAACCGTATCGCCGACACGCACCTCCCGTGAAGGTTTCACATACGAACCGTTCACTAAAACCTTGTTTGTCCGACAGGCATCCGCCGCATCCGAACGGGTCTTGAATATACGTACCGCCCACAGCCATTTGTCGAGTCTCACTTCCGAACCGTTTCCCATAACCGAATCATTTATTATTAAATGTATTCATCGTTCGCTCCAATCCGGCTGTACCGAAAGAGAGAACAACCTGTCGGGCCAATTCGATCCGTTCCGGCAAGGCTTTCTGTTCATCGTCGGTCCATGTCCCGAGTACATAATCGACCTGAAACCCACGGGGAAAGTCACCTCCTATCCCGAACCGCAAACGGGCATACTGTTGGGTCTGGAGTAATTCGGCTATATTCTTCAATCCGTTATGTCCGCCATCACTGCCTTTTGCCCGTATCCGGATCGTTCCGAACGGCAACGCAATATCATCGACCACAACAAACAGATTTTCGATGGGAATTTTCTCCGTTTTCAACCAGTAAGCCACTGCCTTCCCACTCAGATTCATATATGTGGACGGCTTGAGCAGCAGAAATGTCCGACCTTTATGTTTCACCTCTGCAACGGCACCGTACCGGCCCGCTGTAAATAGCGCTCCCGCCTCCTTGGCTACCGCATCGACCACTTTAAACCCGATGTTATGGCGCGTTTCGGCATATTCTGCTCCGATGTTACCCAGCCCTACAATCAAATACTTCACGATCTACCTTGCTTTTTATTAATAAAAATATCTTGCCGGAAACCCCTCATGGAATCGATCGGCAAGATATTTTACTGTATACACCGTTCCAAAGGGGCTCTGTTCTGTAGCCCCCCCGATTCGGTCCGACTACTATTTTCCTGCTTCGGCGGCAGCTGCGGCACCACGGGCGGCACGCGTCATCTTAACTGCACAAATAGCCGTAGTGGCAGGAGTCAGAATCGTAATGTTGTCGTATTTCAGATCACCGACAAAGATGCTCTTACCCAAGCCGAGCGAAGTCACATCAACCACGAGTTCATCGGGCAGGTTCTCCATCGTCGCACTGATACGAACTTTCCGTTTGCTCAAAATCAATTTACCACCCTGTTTTACACCTTCCGAATTACCGGAAAGACGAACCGGAACATCGATAGCAATCGGTTTACCGGGAATGACATGGAAGAAATCGACATGCAGTACGGTATCTTTTACCGGGTGGAACTGCACCTCACGCATTACACCCATCTCTTTTTTGCCATCGATCTCGAACTCCACCAAATAAGACTGCGGAGTATAGATCAAAGGTTTGAGTGCACGTGCATCCACTGCAAAGTGAATCGTTTTTTCGCCGTTACCGTAGATCACACAAGGAACCATACCCTCTTTACGAACGGCTTTGCTCTCTTTTTTGCCGAAAGCGTCGCGTTTTACACCGGCGATTTTGACTGTTTCCATAAAATTACCAATTATTAAAATTATACTTCAAGCGCTACTCCAAAACGGGAAAAGAGAAAGACACCCGTTACCCCATCGCGCCGTTAACGGACGCAAAGATAAGATTAATAACCGGGAAATAAAAAAATCCGCATTTTTTTCATCGGAATATTTTGCATTCGCCCAAATTTGGTTACCTTTGCAGCACTCTTGAAATCGGAAAGATGAGGACAAGGGTCGTTCTTTTTGAAATGTCCGAAAGGATTTTCAGAAAAAAATTCATTCTTTTGGATAATTCAAAGAAATAGCTTTATCTTTGCGACGAAGTTTTAGGTTCATTTTAGGTTAGTAGTTTTAGGTTAGTAGAAGGAAAATGCGCAGACCAAGAGAGTCTCAAACCTCTTATCTGTTGCTTTCCTTTGAATTTTAAAATGATCCCTTTTCCGTTGTAAATATATATTGATTGCCCAGATGGTGAAATTGGTAGACACGCTACTTTGAGGGGGTAGTGTCGGTTTACGACGTGCAAGTTCGAGTCTTGTTCTGGGCACGCTAAACTGCCAAAAAACTTTTCCATCGCGGTCAAAGCATACAAAGATGGATAAAGCCCAGGTGGCGAAATGGTAGACGCGCTAGTTTCAGGTACTAGTGTCAGCAATGACGTGAAGGTTCGAGTCCTTTCCTGGGCACCAAAAGCTCCATTAGATAAAATCTAATGGAGCTTATTTTTTCCATAAATAAGAATCGCCCTCCATTTAATAAGTTAGCACAACTGCGGAATCTACTTTTTACTTTTCTACAAATTTGGCCATTATAAAACCACACACTATTTTTTATACTTAATCTCATTATTACGTTAAAATTTATCTATCCTTTTGATTTTTCACAATTACCCCCTTCCTATTCCATAAAATAATCGCTATATTTGCTAAAAGAGTGGTTCCGCATATATTAGAGTATTAACAAGAAAGCGATCCTTTCTTTTTTTAAAAAAGTCCTGCTAAACCGATTTTGCAACTAAGAATAACCAACCCGAAAGACGTTTACAAAATAATTTGAACAGCCCCAATATAAAGGACATATCTGCCCTCTGATTTTTCTCATCTTCCTCCGAATATGACGACCACCCGATCAAATAAATCCCGTCCGAATGCCAGAGTCTCAATGCAAAGCATTGCCGATCTGGTCGGTGTATCACGGACCACCGTTTCATTCGTCCTCAACGGGAAAGAAAAAGAGGGAAGAATAAGCCCCGTAGTGGCAAAAAAGATCAAAGAGGTCGCCCGCAGAGAAAATTACCGTTTCAATGAGTTGGCACGCAGCCTACGCACCGGGTACACACGGACCATCGCACTCGTGGTCGCCGACATTTCGGACCGCTTTTTTGCCTCGCTCGCTTTTCACGTACAACAACAGGCTCTACATAAAGGATATTTGGTCGTGATCGCCAGTGTAGGAGAAGACAAAGCTCAATTCTTGCCAACCGTCGAAATGCTGATCGACCGTCGCGTAGACGGAATGATCATCGTGCCGATCCAACACACCGAACAGGAGATTGCCCGTCTGATCGAAACGGGGTTCCCGATCGTATTGGCAGACCGCTATTTCCCGGATCTAAAAACGGACCGGGTCATCATTGATAACTTCGGCGCCTCATTCCAGATTGTTTCGCTCCTGCTCGAAAAAGGGTGCAGACGAATCGCCATGTTACTTTACGACGATCAACTCATGCACATGCAGGAACGACAGAAAGGTTACGAAAAAGCTCTCGGAAAATATCCGAATGCAGCACAACCCATAATCCGCAAAATCGGATATGCAACCTCTCAAAAAGAGGTCGACAAGGCAATTCGTGAATTGTTCCACGACAATACGACTTGCAATATTGACGGACTTTTCTTTGCAACTGGAGGATTGGCTATGTTCGGCATCGAAACCCTGATCCAATTAGGCATCCCGATCGGGAAGCAGGTACAGATAGCCTGTTTCGACCGGGCCGATTTCGTACCCAATCTACGGATTCCGTACGTGCACCAACCGATCCGTAAGATGAGCGAAACCGCAGTGGACATGCTGTTAACCCGAATCGAAAAAGGAGACCAACCGGATGAAAGCAAAATTTTAGAACCACGAGTAATCCTACGATAAAATCATACATTACGACGACTTTCCCTGAAATTCATAAAACAACCGACCTAAAACCTAAATGATGAAACCTGAATCTTTTTTCAAAAAAAACGTGATGGGTGCTCTAGCTTTCACTGTACTGCTTTGCACACCACAGTATAGCGAAGCACAGACTCCATCGCGTGAGGAAGAACTCCGGACGGAAGCGCTCATGCAGTTCGACCGCATCGAGGGTTTGCGAAACGGGCAGATCCCCAAAAGCAAATTCGCCACATTAGATCACGTATGGCACCCCGAAGCGCTCTACCAGACAACCTATACCGACACCGATCCGCTGGATATCGTGATGCGTCGTACGCGTGCCCTGTTCGATGACCTGTCGAAATTGCCGGAAAATGAAACTGCCCGGTTCAAAGACGACCTGATCCGTTTCGAAATGACCGTCCGCAAAACCCGCGATCCGGAAGAGCGGAAAAAGGTCTATATGGATCTGGTACAATTCCGGCGGGAGCTGGCTTTTTCGAATCCGTTGCTTGACTTTGACCGAATACTTTTTGTCAAACACAAGAAAAATCCGCGGAACGAACCGTTCGGGGACCACATGGCCGGACAATACTACGGCATACATGCCACCAAAGACAACGAAGGCCTCTTTATTTTGGAAAATGCTTTCGGTGACAGCCCGACAGCCAACAACCTGCTTGAAGGCAAGATGCCCGAAGGTGCCTACCTCTCACCCGAGCTATCGTTCGACGGGAACAAGATACTGTTTGCTTTCACCGAAGCTGCAGGTTACAAACCCACCGTATGCGCAGAGGAGGACACGGCCGGATATTACAGTTACAGCGGTTTCGAAAGCTCGTTTACCGACAAGAACGCGTGGCACATTTTCAGCGTAAACACCAACGGGACAGAACTCAAACAACTGACACACGGTGTGTTCAACGATTTCGATCCCTGCTGGCTCCCCAGTGGCCAGATTGTCTTCATTTCAGATCGTCGGGGAGGTTTCGGCCGCTGCCACATGGGGTATGACGGCGGTGCTCCCTGGTTCTCCTACACCCTACACCGTATGAACGCCGACGGCAGCAAGATGGAGCGCCTCAGCCACCATGAAACCTGCGAATGGCAGCCCAGCATCCTCCACGACGGTATGATTGTCTACACCCGCTGGGACTATGTAGATCGTGGTTTCTATCAGGCACACCATCCGTGGACAACCACACCGGACGGACGTAATGCGATCGCCCTCCACGGTAACTATCCGCTGAATTGGTACGATCGTCCCTGCATGGAGATGGAGATCCGGGCTATTCCCGGTTCCCAAAAGCTGATGGCTTTAGCCGCTGCCCATCATGGCCAGACTTACGGATCAATTGTCATCGTCGACCCGAACGTAGACGATAACGACGCCATGTCGAACGTAAAAATCGTGACGCCCGACGAACGGTTCCCCGAATCAGAATACGGTTATTTCTGCCGCGAGGCCTCCTACTCCACCCCCTGGCCGCTGAGCGAAAACTATTATCTCTGCGTTTTCGGGTATCCCGATCCCACGGCCGAAGATAAATCGGTGGAGAATTACGGCATCTACCTGCTCGATGCCTTCGGAAATCTGGAACTGATCTACCGTGACCCGAAGATCGCCTGTCTGAGCCCCATTCCGCTCAAAGCCCGCCCGACACCTCCCGTCATTCCGGATCAGGTACAACCGCTTCCGGTCGACATGAACCAAAAACGCTGGAACCTCGACCGGCCGCACCTGCTGACCGAAGCGAAAAAGAGCATCAAACGAGAAAAATACGACCCGGGCATCGTATCGATCATGAACGTGTACGAGAGCCGCCGCCAATGGCCCGACAGCACAAAGATCAAGGAGCTGCGCATCATACAGATACTACCCAAAAGTACGCCAGGACGCAACAATCCGCCGATCGGATACGGCACGGAAAAGAATGCCCGATTCGTTTTGGGAACTGTTCCCGTCGAAGAGGACGGCAGCGTAAACTTCTACCTGAAGCCTTATGTCCCGGTCTTCTTCCAAGCCCTCGACGAAAAGGGACGGGCCGTTCTGTCGATGCGTTCAGACATTTATGTCGCTCCGAATGAGAACTTGAGCTGCATCGGGTGTCACGACGACCGAAAAATGGCTCCGCCACTACACAGCACGGCAATCGCCATGAAGCGGAAACCGTCGACCATCAAACCCGAAATGGACGGGACCGCACCCTTTAACTATCCCCGTTTGGTACAACCCATCTGGGACAAGCATTGCGTTTCGTGCCACGGAGCGGGAACTAAACTGGATCTCACGGGAACAATCGATGAGGATCATTGGTCCGTTTCCTATCGCAACTTGCGGCCTTATGCCTTCTTTTACGACGGAGGAGGCGGATACGTCGAATCCAAAACCTATCCCGGGAAGTTCGGAGCTATGGCCTCTCCGCTCTACTATCTGCTCGAACAGGGACACAAGGGTGTAGAACTTTCGCCCGAAGAGATGCGGCGAGTCGCCATCTGGCTCGACTGTAATTCGGATTTCTATGGAACGTACGAAGATACCGAAGCCCAAAAACGTGGCGAAGTCGTCTTCCCGATCTTGGAATAGGCTCACCACAGAGAGGTATCTTTTTGTGTCGGGAAAATCCGCAAACGAAAAATGGCCTTTCTCACTTGTTTCCATCCGAAATTTCTCTATTAAAATGAGATCGAAATGAAAAAACACATTATAACTTGTTTGTTTGCAGTCGTCGTAGCAGTATCCGTCACGACAGCCCAGCCTACCTACCTCTCGCCTACACGCATCGCGGTAGACCCTACGACACAAAATGGCGTGGTACTGCTTTCGACGGCGCAAGCAATCGCCCGTATCGATTTAGACAAGGAGAGGCTCCTTACGACCACCCCCCTTGCCTTCGAAGTTTCCGATTTCGCCTACTCGGGCAACGGACGGGTACTGGTCGCTACGGAATACGGTCCGGCCGGAAGCCTAAAGGTTTTGGATCCATCGGACTTCTCCGTTAAAAAGTCTGTCGCTGTCGGAGCCTATCCTTCGGCCGTATGCGTCAACGAAGAGGGAACGCGTGCATGGGTTGCCAACCGTTTTTCATACGACCTTTCGGTCGTCAACCCGCAAAAGGGCAAAGAGCTGGCCCGCATTCCTTTGATCCGCGAGCCGAAATCCGTAGCCCTGTCGCCGGACCAAACGATCGTTGCCGTTGGAAATTTCCTACCCTTCATGTCGGCGTTGGACACGATGATCTCGGCTGAGGTCTCGCTGATCGATGCAGCCACCTCCGAGGTATTGTGCCACATCCCCTTTACCAACGGCACCCATTCGATCGAAGATGTCTGCTTCTCGAAAGACGGAAACTACCTCTTCGTGACACACGTACAATCACGATTCCAAATCCCGACGACCCAACTTGAACGGGGATGGATGAACACCAATGCCGTGTCGATCGTCGACATGCGCACCCGAAGCTACTACACGACGATCCTGCTGGACAACGTCAATCGCGGTGCGGCCAACCCGGCAGGCATGACCGTATCGGAGGACGGACGCTATCTGTATGTAGCCATCGCCGGAACGCATGAGGTCATTGCGGTCTCCCTCAAAGAGCTGTTCCCGAAAATCGAAAACGCTCCGAAAAACACGATCATCGCCAACGACCTGACCTTTTTCGCTTCGGTCAAAAACCGCATCCCGCTGCCGGGCAAGGGACCCCGGAAACTGATCGAAAAAGACGGGAAGGTATTCGCATCCTGCTATTTCTCGGGGACGCTAAGCATCGTCGAACCGTTGCTTCCGGTAAACGGCAGGGAGCTTGCGTTGGGCGAAGAGCCGGAAATGGATCCGATACGACGCGGGGAAATGCTGTTCGCCGATGCCGATATCTGCTTCCAGAACTGGCAAAGCTGCGTCACATGCCATCCCGGGGCACGTGCCGACGGATTGAACTGGGACCTGATCAACGACGGTATCGGTAACTTCAAAAACTCCAAAAGCATGCTCTACTCGCACGAGACCCCTCCTGCCATGATTACCGGAATCCGGGTCAATGCCGAAAAGGCGGTACGTTCTGGCATCCGCTACATCCTGTTCACCGAACGTCCGGAGGAGGAGGCCGCCTGTATGGACCAATACCTGCGGAGTCTTAAACCTTTGATCTCTCCCTACCGGGTCAATGGCGAACTGTCGAAGAAAGCACAACAGGGGAAACGCATTTTTGAAAAAGCCGGATGTATCCATTGCCACAACGGAGCCTACTACACGGACTTGGCAATGTACGACGTCGGAACCGGAATCGATGAATGCGAAGGGATGAAATTCGACACCCCGGCACTGAATGAGGTATGGAGGACGGCTCCATATCTCTACAACGGAAGTGCAAAGACGATCCGGGAAGTGTTGACCCGTTTCAACGAAGGGGACCGACACGGCAAGACCTCCGATCTCTCCGAAAAAGAGATAGAGGCTTTGGAAGAGTATATTTTATCGTTGTAGCCCACTACTCCCGATTCGGAGTCAACGCAGGAAGCCGGTTTGTTCGGAACCGTTTCCCGTTTTTCAAGAGACAGATTATGCGACACATAACTTACAAATTATACCAAACAGAGGAGGGTCCTTTCGAACAGATGGCGGCGGACATCTTCGATGCCTGTCATCCGGAGGGCACCCCTGTCCGCTGGGTGCTTTTCGGGGCCCCAAAAGACAACGGCATCTACGTCGAACAGCGGGATATCGCCCGGACGGAGGTTCTCCGCCGTTTCGGTACGGAGGCTCCGGTTTTCAGCTATGTGGCACAGGCTCCCTGCGGAGGCGGCCTGACTTTAGAGGTCCACGAAGTGGCTCTTGAAGAGACGGAGCACATCCATTATAAAAAATCCGGAGATACCCGTTATATCACCGTAGAGAGTCCTCAGGCAAAACGGTTGTTCGTCGGAGGGGTGCAAGGTGATGTCTCCGGGAACAGCTTTCAGCAACAGGCAGAAGAGGTATTTACAAAGTTAGGGACCTTGATGCGGCAAGAGCAACTCCCGTTAGAGTCAATCGTCCGACAATGGAACTACATCGAGCGCATCACCGATACTGAAACATCCGGTCGTCAACGCTATCAAATCTTTAATGACTCGCGCAGCCGCTTCTACCGCCAGAGCACATGGGCAAACGGATACCCTGCCGCTACGGGAATCGGGACTCAGGCCGGAGGCGTACTGATCGGACTGGATGCGCTTTATCCCGTCGGAAAAAGTTCCGAAACAGAGATCGTCCGAGTGGACAACCCTCTTCAGGTGGCAGCCCACCGCTACTCCCAACAGGTGCTGATCGGCAATAAAGACTCTCTTCTGGCCGAAAAAACAACACCGAAATTCGAACGGGCAAAAGCCATATCGTATGGGGATGAAGCTATGGTCTACATATCCGGTACAGCAGCAATTCGGGGGGAAGAGAGTCTCCGTGAAGCAGACATCGCCCGACAGACGATCATGACTTGTGAAAACATCGAATACCTGATCTCTGCGGCTAATTTACGGCAATCGGGCATGTCGGTCCAAAAGGATGCTTCACTCTCCCACCTTCGGATCTACTTAAAACATCCACACGACCGTCCCACTGTCGAACATATCCTCAAAGAACGATACGGTCCTCTGCCCATAATCTATATGGAGGCGGACATCTGTCGGGACGAACTATTGATCGAAATGGAAGGAACCGCTTATTTTCAAATTTTCAATAAAATATAAACATTCCATCTTTCACAAAAATCCACACATATTACATCTGACTTTTCGCTCGTTTAATTAATGCAGAGACAACTTAAAAAAGTCTCGGGGGTTTACAGAATATAATAGACCTTGAATCTCCGTCCTATCAGACACAAACATTTTTTAAAACTTCATGATATGGTAAAACAAGTTTTTGGACAGTACATCCCGACCCGTATCTTCTTCGGGAACGGAGAAATCAAACGCATGGCAACCGAAAAATTGCCGGGACGCAAAGCCATGATCGTCATCTCTTCGGGTACATCAATGCGGAAGTTCGGCTACTTGGACAAGCTGACCCAAGCACTCGACTCGCAAAAAATTCCTTACGTCATCTACGACAAAATACTTCCCAATCCGATCCGCGAACATGTAATGGAAGCCGCCACGATCTGCCGGGAAGAGGGATGCGACTTCATCATCGGTTTAGGAGGCGGTAGCTCCATTGATTCCGCCAAATCGATCGCTATCATGGCCC
The DNA here is from genome assembly GCA_019119305.1 of Candidatus Alistipes merdigallinarum. Classification (GTDB taxonomy): domain Bacteria; phylum Bacteroidota; class Bacteroidia; order Bacteroidales; family Rikenellaceae; genus Alistipes_A; species Alistipes_A merdigallinarum. The sequence continues at coordinate 14,123 of DWXH01000018.1, forward strand.
GCAACGACGGCGACTACTGGGATTACATCAGCGGAGGCAGCGGCAAGGCAAAACCCATCACAAAGGGAGTCCTTCCGATCATCGCCATCCCCACGACCGCCGGAACGGGAACCGAAGCCGACCAATGGACCGTCATCTCAAACGGCGAAGAGAAGATCGGATTCGGGACGGACGAAACCTTCCCGACCATTTCGATCGTCGATCCGGAACTGATGGTATCGGTACCTCCCCATCTGACCGCTTACCAGGGTTTCGATGCCCTGTTCCACTCCGTCGAAGGCTATTTGGCCAACATCGCCAGTCCGCTCAGCCAAATGTACTCGTTGAAAAGTATCGAGCTGATTGCCTCCAACCTGACCAAAGCCGTAAAAGATGGCGCAGATTTGGAAGCACGTGCGAACGTAGCTTTAGGCAGCATGTTGGCCGGCATGGTCGAGGCAACCTCATGTACCATCTCCCAACATGCTTTGGAACACGCCATGAGCGGACTTTTCCCGAAATTGCCTCACGGAGCCGGACTGATCATCATTTCGGAAGCCTATTTGTCGAGTTTCCTCAACGATGTTCCGGAACGATACAAGGAGATGGCTCAAGCCATGACCGGAAAGAGAAGCGACGATCCCGAAGACTTTATCCGGGCATTGGTGCAACTGCAAAAAGATTGCAGTGTTTACGGCCTCAAATTCTCGGATTGGGGTGCAACGGAAGCCGATTTCCCGAGAATCGTCGCCAATGCCCGCGAAACGATGACCATGCTCTTCTATCTCGACCCGCGTCCACTGAGCAATCCGGAACTGATCGGTATTTTCGAAAAATCATTCCGGTAATTTTTCAGGAAAGCTATTTATAATTCTAAAGATAAAAAAGGAGCGGCCCCACAGGAGGACCGCTCCTTTTATCATACAGCTATCACCCCTCCTTTGAAAATCTTTCGAACTCCAACAGTTCTCCTCTTCCGTTCAAATACGCGATTTGATTGACTAGGATAATTATCCATTTTGTCCTCAAAAGCAACTCCACATGCCGTTCATCTCCGAAAAGAGATTATTCCTATATGACGTTGCCAAATTTTCCCTGACACCTTGCCAAACAGAAAATACCCATACGGTTTAATCACACGAAACCGCCTGTTTCCGAGCACAAAAACCAATAAAAGAATTCGGGGAGACGAACCAAAAGCTCCGTCTCCCCGAATTCTTATTTATCCATTTCCTATAATCCTTCCTCCGTTACCGGATCTTAACCTGCAACGGGTTGGACAATTTCACATAAGCCTCATCGACCTGTTCGAACCATGCATCGGCATCCGCCGTTCCTGCTTTGCTCCAACCTGCTCCAGTATAGTAGGTATAGGGTTGGTTGGCTTCAACAGAAGTCACAGCCAACAAGTGTCCGCAATTTTCCAGACTCTTTACCGACACTTCCGGGAAGATCATTCCGATTCCCGTATTTCCGTCGGCTCCGCATTCGGGCTCCCAATAGGCTACGTAGTGTTCCGTCTCGATCCGTTCGCCTCCTTCACGCAACACGATTCCGGCTGCAACCGGCAGGGAGCGATTGTACTGTTCGGTCACACGATTGAATCGGGTGTTGGCATCCAGTGAAATGATCCGTTTCTCGACGACAGAATCGCTCCCCGCCAAATAGGGCGCATAAGTCAATTCAAACGACACACGAATCGGTCCGTTATCCAATACCTTATAGGTAACATAGTTGTTCCCAAGCCATATCGTATCGTTCAGATAAGGGGCCATGGCTCCGGCCCCGAGCGTACGACCCACCTTATAACAGTCGAGCCCTTCACCGTGATCGACATGATAGTCACCGCTCTTATACCATTGGTCGACAACCAACTTCGAGGTACGCTTCTGCCACACGTCGATACCGTTGCTGATCTCTCCGGTAGCCTGAAGAGCAGGCCCGTACATACGGTACCCGATCAGGTTGTTCTCCCACGCAAAGTCATCCATACGTTCGGGCACGAAACGTCCGAAAACCTGCGGTTCAAACCGGACCGAATCGTCGCTGCTGCAAATCCGGAAACTTTCAGTTGCGTTGGCCGGCAGGGAGACCTGAAAAATCAGACTCTGAGGTTGACCCATTCCTGCGGTTATCACCTGACACGGAAGCGTATCTCCCTGATGATTCAATACAAAAAGTTTTCCAGCTGCGGCCCTGGGTAAAGCAGCCTGCACCTGATCCCAAGAGACCTCAACCGTCTCTCCGGCACGATCCGACGCAATCGGATTGGTTACGTCGACCACCATGTCCTGCGTGCACGAAAAACAGACCGATGCACACGACAGGATTGTAAATAAAATCTGTTTCATATCATTCATTCGTTATCAGTTCTCATTCGATGCACGCCCGAGCGAAGCCAAAATTCCACCGTCGACATATAAGATATGGCCGTTTACGAAATCCGACGCTTTAGAGGCAAGAAATACAGCCGTTCCGGCCAGATCCTCCGGATCCCCCCAACGGGATGCCGGCGTCCGGCGGATGATGAAGTCATTGAACGGATTTCCGTTCTGACGGATCGGGGCTGTCTGCGCCGTTGCAAAATATCCGGGTCCTATGCCGTTGACCTGAATGTTGTATCTCGCCCACTCGGTGGCCAGATTCTTGGTCAGCATCTTCAACCCGCCTTTTGCCGCTGCATAGGCCGTAACGCTGTCACGCCCCACTTCACTCATCATCGAACACATGTTGATGATCTTGCCGCCACCACGTCGGATCATCCCGGCAGCAACCGCCCGTGACATCAGAAACGGTGAGGTCAGATCGGTCGTAATGACCTCGTTCCACTCCGGAAGCGTCATATCCAAAGCCGGAATCCGTTTGATGATTCCCGCATTGTTTACCAAAATATCGACCGGACCGACTTCGCGCTCGATTCGTCCGACAAACTCAATGACCGCCTGCTCGTCCGTTACATCGAACAAATAACCCTTCGCATCGATTCCCTTTTCGCGATAGGTTTTCAAGGCCTGTTCCAACCGATCGGCCGAGTGTCCGTTGACCACCAACGTTGCCCCTGCTCCGGCCAAAGCCGTAGCCACAGCCATACCCAAACCGTGTGTCGCGCCGGTCACCAACGCGACGCGACCCTCCAATGAAAAAAGTTCCTGAATGTTCATCGTCTGCTATTTTAGATCGGTTACTGCACAAGTATCCATATCCCCGTAATCGAGGTTTTCTCCGGCCATTCCCCAGATAAACGTATAGTTGTGCGTCGCACAAGCCGAATGGATCGACCACGCCGGAGACAATACGGCCTGACGGTTGTGCATCCAGATATGGCGGGTCTGCTGGGGTTGTCCCATAAGGTGACATACGGCAGCCTCCTCCGGTAACTCGAAATAGAAATAGGCCTCCATCCGTCGGTTGTGCGTATGAGCCGGCATCGTATTCCACACACTGCCGGTTTTAAGTTCGGTCATACCCATCTGTAACTGGCATGTCGGCAGTACCTGACTGACGATCAGTTTGTTGATCGTCCTCTCATTCGAATCTTCGAGCGATCCCATATGGGCCACCACGGCATCTGCCTTGGTCACCTTACGATCCGGATAGTTCCGGTGGGCCGGTGCCGAGTTGATATAAAACAGGGCCGGTGCCGATTCATCTTCCGAACGGAAAGTTATCGTCCGGTCGCCGCTCCCCAAATACAAAGCCTCTTTATAATCGAGTGCAAACTCGCTGTCACCCGCACAGACCACACCTTTTCCCCCCACGTTGATAATTCCCAACTCCCGTCGGTGTAAAAAACAGGGGGCTTTCAATGGGTCGATCGGTGTCAGCTCCAACGTCTGTTTCACCGGCATAACACCCCCAACGATCAACCGGTCATACGATGAATAGACCAACCGGATGTCGTCCGGTTCAAACAACTTTTCGATCAAAAACTCTTTTCGGAGTCGCTCCGTGTCGTACCCCTTCGCATCTTCCGGATGTACGGCATAACGTTCTTCATACTGCATATCTTCTTCCTGTCATTTATAAATTGTAATTCGTTCTTATTTTCGGCCTGTTCGCAGCGAGGAGTCACGAACGATTAACTTCGGCGAAATGACCACATCCATATAGGAAGCTCCATCGAGCTTGTCCAACAGCATCTGCGCCGCCGTATTTCCCATCCGGTAACCGAACTGCTCAACCGAAGTAAAACTCGGCGTGATCAGTTCGCAAAACGGTTCATTGGCAAATCCGGCCAACGCCACATCCTCCGGCACACGTATCCCATGCTCCCGCAGCGAACGATAGGCACCCAATGCCGCATAATCACCGGCAAAAAAAATAGCATCCGGCAAAACCTTTCCGGAAGCAAACAACCGTTCCATCGCCAGATAACCTCCCTCCTCGGTCGTGGCCCCTTCGGTAATCCAATCCGGACGAGGCTCTATTCCGTGTTTGAGCAACGCCTCTTCGTACCCTCTCCGCCGATTCCGCCAGATACTCACCTGCTGCAAACCAGCATAATGATAAATCCGACGGCACCCTTGACCGATCAGATGCTCCACGGTATCGAAAGCCCCACGATAATCATCGAGCAGGACAGTCCCCGCATCAAGTCCGGATACAAACCGATCGAACAACACCAGCGGCGTACCGTAGCGCGACAAAGCCTTATAATGTGCATAGTCTCCCCCTTCCGATGCTAACGAAGCGATTACACCATCTACCTTACCGTTCAGGAAACTGTTGAGAATCCGCTCCTCACGCTCCCGCTCGTTTCGCGACTGGAAAATCATCACGTCGTATCCGCGTTGTGAAGCAGCTTCTTCAATTCCGTCGATCGCCATCGAAAAAAAATTACGGCTCACCATCGGCACCACCACCCCAATGGTTCGTGTCGTTCCCCGTTGCAGATTAACCGCGAACAGATTGGGTTTATACCCCATTGCTTCGGCCGTCTCCCGAACCCGTTCGCGGACCTTTGCACTGATTGCCGGGTTATTTTGCAACGCACGGGATACGGTCGAGGTCGAGACGCCCAACTGTTGGGCAATATCGTAAATGGATGTCTTTTTCGTTTTCATTCCAGCAGGTCCGATGATATGTGCAACCGTTTGCAAATATAAACATTTCTTAGAGAGATCAAGCCTATCCGTATCTAAAAAAGACCTAAATTTCCTCAAAAAACTATTTATCCTCGGTTTTTCATCGTTGAAAAATTGCTTTTCAACGAAAATACACTACATTTGCGCAAACGGTTGCATGGTGACAATCGATTTTTTACTTTCCCCACTGTACTAACCAAAAAGACTTGGATAAAATGAAGAGAAATTTCAAATGGGTGGCTGTTCTGTGCTCCTGTGCCCTTTTATCGGGGACAAACGCTCTCTGTAAAAAACCGTCGACAAAGATAGACGTCAAAAACCTCGCAGCGGCAGCAGCCCAGCAAATCGAACGGCAGTACGACTCATTGATCGTCAAAGGAATAGATGGGACCCCGCAGATGTACCAGAACGGAAAATACTACTATTGCCCGTACGAAGCATGGATCAGCGGATTTTTCCCGGGTTCGTTGTGGTACCTGTATGAATTGACCGGTGAGACGCAATGGAAAACCCGTGCCATTGAGCAAACCGAACGGCTCGAACGCATCAAAAACCTCACGACAGACCACGACATCGGATTTCGCATGGGTTGCAGCTATGGCAACGGTTACCGCATCACGGGTAATCCGACCTACCCCGATGTATTGATCCAATCGGCCCGATCACTGGCCACCCGGTTCCAGCCCAAAGCCGGGGTCATCATGTCGTGGAATCCGAACTCCCGCTGGAAATGCCCTGTCATCATCGACAACATGATGAACCTCGAACTGCTCTTCAACGCCACTTTGTACAGCGGAGACTCCAGCTTCTACAAAATAGCCGTCTCGCATGCCGATAAAACGCTCGAGAACCATTTCCGTCCCGACCATAGTTCCTACCACGTAGTCGACTACGATCCCGAAACCGGTGCCGTACGCATGAAAAATACCGCTCAGGGATTTGCAGACGAGTCGGCCTGGGCACGAGGACAGGCTTGGGGTCTGTACGGTTTCGTCACCTGCTACCGGTTCACCGGCGACAAACGCTATCTGGAACAGGCAAAGGCAATCGCAGACTTTATCCTTGCACATCCCCGTCTGCCCGAAGACAAGGTTCCCTACTGGGATTTCGATGCACCGAACATTCCAAACGAAGAGCGCGATGCATCGGCCGGAGCCATTATCGCCTCCGGACTCTACGAGCTCGCCATGTATACTGATCCGAAATATGCCGACGCAGCCGATCAGATCGTCGCTTCGCTCTCTTCTCCAGCCTATACGGCTCCGATCGGGACAAACGGAAATTTCATCTTGATGCACTCGGTCGGCAGTCGTCCGGCCAAATCAGAAGTGAATGTCCCGCTCGTTTACACTGACTATTATTACCTAGAAGCCCTTTACCGGCACAAATATTTCAAAAAACTGAAAAACCACTTGTGGGACGCCCGTATCGCCCCATTAGAAAAATAAACAGTTTCCCCATCGCTGATTTTTTTACGACTTAACCTAAAACTCTTACGCTCATGAAAAATCTTCTGATCATCTGTTCTTGTCTGCTTCTGTGCTACGGAAACCTATCGGCCAAAGAGAAAACGGAACAAAACAAAATTCCGGAACAGACAGCCCGGGAATATTGGGTCTCACTGATGGACAAAATTTGCTATCCGGTCATCAGTTCATTAGCTGAAGGCAAACTCAAAGAAAAGATGCCGATCGAAACGACCATCGACCGAGCCTATCACGTTGCTTATTTGGAAGCATTCGGACGTACTTTCTGCGGGCTTTCGGCCTGGCTCGAACTGGGTCCCGACAACACTCCGGAGGGCCAACTCCGCGCCAAATACATCGATCTGACAATTCAAGCAATCGACAACGCCACAAATCCGGAATCGCCCGATTTCATGAACTTCACCGAACATCAGCAACCGTTGGTCGACGCTGCATTTTTCGCACACGGCCTGATCCGGGCCAAGACACAAATCTGGGATAAACTCTCCGACACCGTAAAACAACAGGTTGTCGACTGCCTCAAATCGACCCGTTCGATCCGTACCCCGACAAACAACTGGCTTCTTTTCAGCGGCACGATCGAGGCTTTTCTGCTGGATAACGATCTGGGAGGAGACCTGATGCGCATCGATTATGCGGTCAACAAACACCTCGAACGGTTCAAAGGTGACGCGACTTACGGGGATGGCGACCAATTCCATTGGGACTACTACAACAGTTTTGTCATCCAACCGATGTTGGTCGACATCGTAAAGATCCTCAACCGGCACGAATTGGCTTCGGACGCTACGTACAACACCGTAGAAGCCCGCATGGCCCGATACGCCTCAATTCTTGAACGGTCGATTTCGCCCGAAGGAACATTTCCTCCATTCGGACGTTCGCTGTGCTACCGTACCGGAGTATTCCAGGCGCTCGGACAGATTGCCCTGATGCACAAACTCGAAAGTAATGTCTCTCCGGCACAGGTGCGTTGTGCCATGACCGCCGTAATCAAACGCCTGATGGAAGCTCCCGGAACCTTCGACGACCAGGGCTGGCTCAAAGTCGGATTGGTGGGGTCGCAACCCTCGATGGGAGAAGGTTATGTCAACACGGGAAGTCTCTATCTCTGCACGACCGGTTTCCTTCCATTGGGATTACCTGCAGACGATCCCTTCTGGACCGCTCCCGACGAACCTTGGACGACCGTAAAAATGTGGCAAGGAATGGACATGCCGGCCGATCATTCGTTTAATAAATAAAACCCGGTTAAAATATACCTGCCATATAAGTCTTTTCCTGAGGAACTCCAACACTGCGCGAAAGTTAGTTTGACAGTCTGACAAACAAACCGTAAAAATGTGTATCTTTGTTTGAAACCAAACCCAAACTGCCATGAAAAAGATCAACCGACGAACTTTTCTTCAACAGGCCGGTCTCGTGACAGCCGCACTCGCAACAGGTACATACCGACATGCCGCAGCAGCAGAACGGCATACCCTCGAGACTCCCGACCCAACAGCTACGGCAGGAACTCTCTCCATAGACAACGGGTACTGCCGCTCGACGCTGACCGATCATGGAAGGGCCCTCGTCAATCCCGGTATGGGTTGGACCATGCATTTTTATTCGAACATTCTGAACAACTACGGGTCACAACTCGCTCCGTCGGATACGCTCGATGATTTTCCAGGTCTGAGCACTGTCTACCTGCGTGTTCCCTGGGCCTTCCTCGAACCGGAAGAGGGTGTATTCGTTTGGGAGTTGCTCGACACCCCGGCACAAAGGTGGATCGATAAAGGCAAATTCATCGCCTTCCGAGTCAGCGCCATGGAGAGCTGGCTCTATCATGCTACCCCGAAATGGGTATTCGATGCAGGAGCGCAAGGTTACGACGTCGAAGGTCACTACAAGGAACCCGAATACGATGATCCCATCTTTCTCGAAAAGGTAGATCATTTTCTGGAGGCAATGGCCAAACGTTACGACAACAATCCGCACGTCGTTTTTGTCGATGTCGGACATTTCGGCATGTGGGGCGAAGGACACACCGTCATGACTACGCCCAAACACGGCCATGAATGGGGATTCGAAACACAAAAAAAACACATCGACCTCTACCTGAAACATTTTAAGAACACACAACTTTGTATTTCGGATGATTTCGCCGGTCCTTATGAACCCGGAGATCGTTTCCCGATTACGGATTACGCCTTCTCGAAAGGCGTTACGATTCGTGACGACAGCATATTGGTACAACCGCCTCCCCGTTCCTGGTTTCACAGCGAGATGGCCCAGCTGTTCTGGCCCACACTTCCCGTCATCCTCGAACACGAACACTACGGCGGAGCCAAGGATCGGGGAAGCTGGGACAAAGAACTGTTGCTGAAAGCAGTAGAGGACTACCATGGATCTTTTATGTCAATCCACTGGTGGCCCCGTATTCTGCTCGAAGAGAATCGGGACATCATTGACCGAATCAACCGACGTATGGGTTACCGTCTCTTTATGGAGTCCGCCGAGTGGCCCCAGAGTATCCGTATGGGTGAAGTTTTTGAAATCCGATCGCTGTGGAGCAATACGGGCGTAGCCCCCTGTTATAAGGGTGGCCATCCCTGTTTTACGTTAAAAGACGATCAGGGAGGTATTGTTTCGACATTGGTCGTCGATCAGTTCGACTTGAAAACACTTCCGGTCGCCAAACCTCAAGCGGCCGCCAAACAAGAGGTCGTTCAACAGTTCCGCATCGCCCCAAGATATGAGGACAAGGCGGGCACCTTCTTCCGCAGCTGTAAGCCGGGCACCTACACGCTGTATGTATCGGCCGGCATGCGCGACGGAACGCCGATCTACGAACTCCCTTACGACGGTGACGACGGAAAACACCGCTACCGTCTGGGAGAAATTATCCTCACAGAGTAATTTTCCTAATTAAAAAGTAAAACAGGGAAAGAGATAACTATTTCCAAAATAAAGGGAGGGTCCGAACTCATTCGGACCCTCCCTTTATGCTTTAATTTCGCTAACCTTACACCAAGCGCCTTTGAACGCAACTACATGACCTCCGCTTTATAACCTGCTTCGGTCACAATCCGCACAATCTCCTCGGCCGACAAATCCGTCTCTACCGTCAATACCCGCTCGGGAGTAGAAAGATCTACCGACCATTTGCCCTCCGGCACGACTTTTCCGAGTGCTTCCCCAATTCGGGCCACACAACCGCCACATTTGGCATTCGTCTTAAATTTCAAAGTTTTCATATCTCTACCTACTTACAGATGTTACTCAACCAAAGGATGCTTTTTTACCGTTACCATCCGATGATAATTCGCTCCGGAGGAGACGGCCGGATCGAGCAGATGATACAACGGAGTAAAACGATGCTCCGTCCCCTCAACGATTTCAAACGTCGCGCCATCGCGTTTAAAACTATTTTTGCCGCTTTTGCCTGCAGCCACCGGACGACACTCTTTGGCCCCACGTACTGCACAACTTCTGCCGTCGGATGCAGGGACAATCTCTACCTCACCCATAAACTCGAGCGGGGTCTCCGCTTCGTAACCCAGCACCAACGGACCGTACATCGCCTTATACCGAGTCGAATCCGTTATATCCTTGTTCTCGAGCCGCACCCAACGGGCGTCGAAGCCGTAGGTCAACGTCAGGGTATCGCCCGCAGCGAACCGACCCGTCGCCGTTACAAAACCGTTCTGAGGGCCTGAGATCGTTCCGAATTCGGGACGTGAAGCGACCATCGATTCGATCCGCATATCCGACGGGACGAACAAGGCCAGTGTCATCTCCCGTTTCGGAGCCTCTTTCACCACAAATTCAATCCGGTTTCCGAACGGATACTCCGTATGTTGTTCTACCGTAAGCCCCCGATCGGCAAGTGCCAACGTGCTCTCATGATAAGCCGGGACAAAGACCGTATCTCCCGCAGTAAAATAGGCATACTCCGCAGCCCGACCCAAACCTTCTCCTCCTCGCATCGTACAACACCAATGCGCCTCGTCGGCATGAATCGCTATATCGGGGAAAATCACGCCCACCGGACGGTCGCAACCGAATCCTCCATTCGCCCGTTGCGTTGCCGCGATCCCATTAAAATAGATCTTCTCGGCATCTTCCAGATAGGCCGGATTACGCGTCGCAGCCCACAACTGTACGGCCACGAGATAGGAATCGATGATCGCACACGGTTCGGTCCACGTATCGTAACGCTCGAACCAGTTGTAATTTTCGTTATTTTCGGTCATCCCATACTCCTTGTAGAGCTGCCAACGTGATTCGACTTCCGGCACAAGCGTCGTATCGCCCGTCAGCGAGGCATACCGCAACATACCTCGCATGGCGGTCAGAGAAGCGTGCGTCTGGGCCTTGATACCCACCAAATCCATTCTGCGGAACAGGCCGATCAGCTGTTCGATCAGTGCCTTCGACTCGGCAGAAGGAATATACTGATAAGAGTGAATCAGCCCCTCCATACCGATAAACACACATCCGATATCCGAAGACAAACGCCATCCGTTGACCGTATTCTGTATACTTCCGGACATCTCTCCAGTACCGGCAATACGCTCCTCATTGCTGAGCGGATACCGATCGACAAACGGAGCGATCGGCAAAAACAGGCTGTCGACAATCGTTTTGGCCATATCCAACACCTTCGGATCCTGTTTCCACGCATAGTATTCGCAAAGTCCCCGCAACAGCCACCCGTGACCGGAAAGCTGCTGTTCGTCAACCTGACCTTCATGAATCGAGCCCAGATACCCCTTGGCATTCAAGTGTTCAGGCAACAAGGTGATCAACTCGTCCAGATATTTCGGAGCCCGATGCGAGGCACGTGCATCAAGCACCAAAGCCAAAATTGTCCGTCCCTCCTTGTCGGCCGGCCAGCCTCCTGACTCCTCTTCCGTCCAATAGACCTGTTCCGGCTGATACAACTCCGTCTCCATACGATCAAAATTCCGGTTGAGTCGCTCGCTCAGTTCCCCTCCGATCGTAACCGACTCGAAACCGGCAGTCTTCAGCTGCTGATCGTCCGAGCAGCCGCAACCATACATCCATACGGCGAATCCTGCTATCGCCCACTGCATCAATAAACTTCTCTTCATACCCTGATTTTCTCTTCGGCTTCCGCCGTTCTTCAACTTATTTTTATTCGGATTTAAATTTACGAATCTCCTCTTTCAGAAGCTGCAAATACTGATCGCCCCACTCTTTTGACGGTTCAAGATCCTTACTTACCTCCGCGCTCGGCTGTTCTCCCGTGGTCCATTCGTTCCACGATACGACTATTGCAAAATGAGTCCCGATCTTGCGGGCACGGGCAAACTGTTCTTTGAACGTCTCACCGTTACGCCGACCCACTTCCGGAATATAGCCGCTCTCCCCGGGCTCCGCCTGTTTACGGACCGCTGCACAGACCACCATCGCTTCGGGTTGACCGTCACAGATCGTATAGGTCTGTTCACCACGGTCTTCCCACGACCAGTAACCGTATTTACTAATTCGATCCTCTGTCCGCAAAGAAGCCTGCTCCGATATAAATCCAGTCATCCAACGGACTGTAAAACGGTCATCATCCCAGTCAGGCGTACCCGTTTGCCAAGGTGAAGGGGTATTGACATAGACCACCAATAGCGGCTTTCCCCTATGGAGCTGCATCATGCTTTTATATTTGGGAT
>DWXH01000019.1 GCA_019119305.1 Candidatus Alistipes merdigallinarum
CGTTTATCCTGAGCCAGGATCAAACTCTCCATGATATAAAAGATAAATTTAGATTGTTAGAGTCCTGACTGTTTGCATTCCTGAATTTAGGAATTGATAAGTACTACATTTACCTATTTTTCTCAATTATTACCAATAATTCAAAGAACCTTATTTCGTCAAGGAGCTTCATCAAAACCCCTCTTGCGGTCTCTCTAAAAAATGAAGGAAACAGACTGCAAAGATAAATGCTTTTTTCTATTTTTCAAAAGAAAAATCACTTTTTTGCTGACTTATTCTTTCATGCGCTTTTTTGAGAACTGCCTTATTTCCTTTTGGCGGGTGCAAATGTAGGGACTTTTTTTGATTCTGCAAATTATAAAGAATTTTTTTTAGTTTTTTTTACCGTTAAAATGGTCTGGTGATTGATTGTTGCTATGGTAATTGATTGTAGATCAAGGAGTGGTATGCAAAGGGCGAAAATGTCGGTTTTTATGAAAAAAAAAGAGGGACGATACAATCGCCCCTCTTGGATTTTGTACTGAAAAATTAATAGCTTCTTGCGAAAATAACACGGCGATGTGACGGCTTCCCGCTAATTATGCATCGTCCCTCTTCTGCCGGAGCATCTACCGGAATACAACGGATCGTCGCTTTCGTCTCGTTTTTGATCTGTTCTTCGGTCTCCGGCGTCCCGTCCCAATGGGCCAGAATAAAGCCGCCTTTGCTGTCCAGAACCTCTTTGAACTCTTCGTATGTGTCCACACGGGTGATCATGCTGTCGCGGAATTTAAGCGCTTTTTCATAAATTCCCTGTTGGATCGCATCGAGTAGCTTTTCAATGCGATCTTCGATTCCCTCTTGTGAAACGGTCTCTTTTTCGAGCGTGTCGCGACGCATGATCTCAACGGTCCCGTTAGTGAAGTCCCGTTGTCCCATAGCCAGTCGGATCGGTACACCTTTAAGCTCATATTCGGCGAACTTGAATCCGGTACGGACATTATCCCTCGAATCGATTTTAACGCTGATCCCCCGTTTTTTTAATTCCGAGGCAATGGCCTCGAGACGTTCTACAACGCGGGCAAGCTCCTCTTCCCCTTTATATATAGGGATCATGACAACTTGAATCGGGGCAAGTTTCGGGGGCAACACCAGACCGTTATTGTCCGAATGGGCCATGATGAGCGCTCCCATCAGGCGTGTCGACACGCCCCACGAAGTGGCCCAAACGTAGTCGAGTTTTCCCTCCTGATTGGTGAACTGTACATCAAAGGCTTTTGCGAAGTTTTGTCCCAGAAAATGAGAGGTGCCGCTTTGCAGGGCTTTCCCGTCCTGCATCATGGCTTCGATGGTCAGCGTATCGTCTGCTCCGGCGAAACGTTCGCTGTCGCTCTTGTGTCCGACGATCACCGGAAGGCTCATCCATTTCTCCGCGAATTCGGCATATACACCGATCATTTTTTTTGCCTCTGCGAGTGCTTCCTCTTTTGTCGCATGGGCGGTATGTCCCTCCTGCCACAAAAATTCGGCGGTACGCAGGAATAGTCGTGTCCGCATCTCCCAGCGAACCACATTGGCCCATTGATTACACAAGATCGGCAGGTCCCGATAGGATTGAATCCAATTCTTGTAAGTATTCCAAATAATGGTTTCCGACGTGGGGCGAACGATCAACTCCTCTTCGAGCTTGGCATCGGGATCCACGACCACGCCTTTCCCTTCCGGATCGTTTTTCAGCCGATAGTGGGTGACGACAGCACACTCCTTTGCAAACCCTTCAACGTGATGGGCCTCCTTGCTAAAAAATGATTTGGGAATGAATACCGGGAAGTAGGCGTTTTCATGCCCCGTCTCTTTAAACATGCGGTCCAATGCTCCCTGCATCTTCTCCCAGATTGCATATCCGTAAGGTTTGATTACCATACATCCCCGTACTGCCGAGTTCTCGGCTAATCCGGCCTTTACGACCAGGTCGTTATACCACTGCGAGTAATTTTCTTCTCTCGGAGTTAAATCTTTCAGCTCTTTTGCCATATTTCGTTTTGTTCGGTTATACTATATATACTATCTATTGCGTTTACAAAGGTATACTATTTTTCTGATTTTATAGAAATATTGAGTATCTTTGAACATTGTAGTCTTAAAAGAGTGGTACTGTGGGTTTATGTTATGATGCAACGATTTGCGACAGTCGATCATCTATTAAAAACAGGTATAAAATTATACCTGAAGCAACTTTTTGGGTATGATTTTCGTTATATTATAAACACAGCGAACATGCGACGGAATATTATGGAAAGTAAAAGATTTATTGCTGCTTTAAGCGGGATATTGGCCGTAATCTTTTTCGGGGGGTGTAGTGCAACGGTGTATTCCGGGTCATCGGCTTCTGTCAGTGATGATTTATACGCTCCGCGGGATAGAAACGAATTGATCGCTGCCCGGGCAGAATACAAAGCCCGACTGCTTGCAGAACAACAAGCAGCGGAAGAAGCAGAACAGAAACGAAGGGAGGAGATCGCTCGGACAATCGCCGAAATCCAGCAACAGGAGACGCAACAGGAGGAGCTTTCATACAGTAGTGTCCTCTCTGACGGTATTCAGGATTCTTACGAAAGGCGACTCAGGGGGATCAGTTCGCCTTCGTACAAAACGCCAGGTAGTTACGTGGATGCGGCGACGAGTACAACAGCCCGGTATGCTTCGGCTTATGATCCGGCCTTTTATAACGTTATGGTATCGGGAGATGAGATTTGGGTAGAACCGAAGTATGTTTCCTCGTTTTTCGGGGACTGGGGAGCGACCAATGTAACCATCAATTTAGGCTTGTGGGGATATCCTTCATGGACGTGGTGGAACAGCCCCTGGTGGTGGGGGTGGAGTCCTACGTGGAGTTGGAACTGGAACTGGGGATGGAACCATTACGGTTGGTATTCTCCATGGTATAATAACTTTTGGTTCTCTTGGGGGGGCTGGTATCCCTATTATGGATGGGGAGGCTGGTATGGCCCTCATTGGCCGCACGGTCCACACTATTGGGGGCATGGCGGATATTGGGGATACCCCAAATATAACAGCCGCAATACGGTGTATGGTAAACCCAGAAATTCGTCGGGAGTGTACTATCCCTCATATATGGGCGGTTCGGGTACCTCCAGCTATCGTCGGGGCGGAAGTTCATCCTATCGGTCAAGCGATACAAGTGTCCCCTCTATCAACAACAGCGGTTCGTCTTCTTACAGAAGAGGTTCTGTAAGTTCGGGAAATTCGGGGAGTACTTCTTATCGGAACGATAGCGGGACGAAAGGCAGTACCTCTTCTTCGCCTTATGACGTATACCGTCGTCAGCAAAAGAGCGGAAGTTCTTCATCGTCATCCTACATAAATGGTACGAAGAGTTCTTCAGGTAGTACTACCACGACAACTCCGTCTTATCGAAGAAATACAACGCCTTCTGCAGCTCCTTCTTCTTCCGGAAGTTTTAATCGGGGTAGTGTCGGCGGAGGTGGTTTCGGCGGCGGAAGCGTGGGTGGAGGCAGTGCTCCTCGCTCAGGCGGCGGAAGCTATCGACGGTAGTAAATTCGAAAAGAGACAACATCGCAATAAAAAATTTTAACGTAGTGGTTGATTCATGAAAAAAGTCAGTTTGATCATATTAAGCTTACTTGCCGTCGTGTGGTCTGCAAATGTAAATGCCCAGACGCCGGGAGATCTGCTTCGGCTATCGCAATACGATTACTCGCTGGGAACAGCCCGTTCGGCTGCCATGGGCGGTGCTTTTGTTTCGCTGGGTGCGGATCTCGCTTCGATTTCGATCAATCCGGCCGGATTGGGGATGTATCGGGGATCGGAAGTCGGGATTTCATTGTCCGTCCTTTCTACCGATGTGAGCAGCGATTACCTCAACCGAAAAGGAAATGCATCGAAAACGAAATTTGCACCCGGTAACATTGGAGCTTCGTTCGAAATGTATCGCGGTCCCGGTTCGTTGACCAGTTTTTCGTTGGGTGTGGCATATAACAGGATGATTGATTTCAGTAATTCGTCGATGGCTTTTGGTTCGGGAGCAGCACACTCGATTACCGAATATTTTTCGGAAAAGCTAAGGGGACTACCTGAATCGACATTGCTGGGGCCGGAATCGCAGCCATATATCCCGTTCGATAACTACGGGATCGATCGATGGGGGGCCATTTTGGGTTACCAGACCGGAATCATGAGCCCGGTGGAGGCAGGCAGCACGTTCTATTCACCATGGGGCGTACTGTCTCAAACGGCAACGATCAATCCGGTATTGAGGAAATTGCAGGAGGGGAGCGTGGGTGAATACTCGCTTGCCGGCGGATTTAATTTCCAGAACTCTTTCTATTTCGGATTGGCTGTCGGGATTCAGGACATTTACTATAAAAACGAGAGTAATTATTTCGAATCTTATACTGGAAATGAGGCGACGTTGCTCAATATGAATTACATCCAAAGGTTGAGAATGGATGGTACCGGTGTGAATTTCAAGATCGGTGTTGTGGCCCGTCCTACCGACAACCTGAGAATCGGACTTGCAGTGCATACGCCTACTTTTATCAACATCAATGAGGAGTATGTCGAATATATGTCGGCAAACTATTCGGGGCAGGCGCCGAACGGTTATTTGGACACACCTTTCTCGCTGAATGAGTACAGAATCCAGACGCCTACCCGTTTGATGGCCGGTCTGTCCTACACATTTCCGGGTATCGGTTTGATCAGTGCCGACTATGAACGGGTGTGGTATAACGGAATGCGGTTACGGGATATGTCCGGAGGAAACTGGTCCTATGAAACGGTGATTCGGGATGAGGTACAGGAGTTGTACAAGGCGGCGAACAATTTCCGTGTCGGAGTCGAACTTACTCCGTTGTCGAATCTGTTCGTGCGGGCCGGATATGCAAATTATGGAGACTGCCAAAGTTCATCCGATTTCATTTTCAGCAACCAGATGAATGTACGCTCATATCAGAGCTATTCGGCGGGTATCGGATATCGGTTCAAGGGGAATTTCTATACCGATCTGACCTATGTCTATACGGATTATAAGTATGCGCCGTATGATATTTTCTATTATGCCGAAGGCTCGGGCAGCGATCGATTCGAGCTTGCTTCCGAGGTCATACAGCCGAAAGCCTCCCGTCATATCGTGACATTGAGCCTTGGACTCAAGTTCTGATCGGAGGGGCGGTGATAAAGAGTGATAAAAAAGGGGAGAGAGCTGCAAAAAAGCTCTCTCCCCTTTTCTGTGTTTAAAAATTATGGACTTTTTTATGGACTCTTCTTCAGCGAGGAAGAATATTGATGCGTTCTTAAATTTGGAATAACTATTAAATTTTTGACAATCAATTAGTGTGGATTTGGTTTATTTGGGTAGTAGGGCTTAGTTGTTTTAAAATTTGTTTGGATAAAATGCAATTGTGTAATAATGTTTGTAATTTGTAAACTAATAGGATTGAATACACTCTCGGACTACTAATGGAAACGCTACAAACTTGATAAGGGCTGTTTGGAATTATGTTAGGTTACAGAACAGCTCCGTAAAATATAATTTACACTACATTAGCGATAATAATATTAGTTGTTAAAATATTCTGAAATGTTTTATGAGGGAAAGCAAATAGTTTGAACATTGTTCATTAGCTATTTCTTGCTTGTCGATGTCTTCCTCTTCCGCTTTCATAACAATGGTTGCATAGAGATCAAATTTCATAGCATCTTCAAAGGGTTTATATATCCTTCCACGCATAAATTTCAGATTACAAGCACAAACTACTGCATCGTAATCATGATACTTTTCACAACATTCCTTAAGTAACCAAGGATAATCTCCCCAAGTAGAAATGACTAGTTTTATTTTTTTCCCTTCGTTAAAAAAAATATATTCCCAATCATTGTTTCCTTTTGAGATTTTTGAAGGATTAATATATGTTTCCTTTTCGATCTTGCATGCAAGTTTGTTAAGACATTGAGTCTTCCCACAATGTTCTTTGCCAGCTAATACAATAAGTTTCATAAAATGATGGTTTATATTTTTGTAAAATTAGTGATAATAACGAAAAATTTAAAATACAACATAATAAATGTTAATGCTAAGATAATTCAAAAAAAACATTGTGCGCAACTTTTTTATCGTATTTCAATAAATTTGTTCAGTCTCAAGTCCGTTGAACAAATTCAAAAGAATCTTATGTGATTAAATATATTTGACCATTATTGTTTTATAATCGCCTCAGCACGTCTCATATGGTGCGGTTTGTTTGTGCGAATTTCATTGATTATGATGTAATACATTGATAATTAATACGGATAAATTTCTTCAATTAAGAAGTGAGAGAGTAATCCCTTTTATGACTGATCGGAGATTGCGAGATGAAGGGGGTGTCTTGTAGAGCTGTTTCAGCAAAATCCATAGGTTTAGATCTCGACTAAATGGTGTTTGATGGCGTAGACGACCAGATTGGCTGTGTTTTTGCACCCCGTTTTGGCCAAAATGTTGGAGCGATGTTTGTCGACCGTGCGTTTTGAGATAAACAGTGCGTCGGCGATTTCGTTGTTCGACTCTCCGCGGCAGATGTGGAGCAGAATTTCCGATTCCCGTTGGGAAAGTTGCTCGGGACTATCCTCGGGGACGGACGATGGGGTGGACTTGAGATTGCTGACCAGATTGAACAACAATTCTTGTGAGAAAAAGCTTCCCCCTTCCGCAACAGCCTCGATCGCTGCGACGACGTCCTTAATTTCCGAGTTTTTCAAAATAAAACCCTTTACCCCGAGAGAAACCATTTTGAAATAGTAGTCTTCGTCGCCGTACATCGACAACGTAATGATTTTCAGATCAGGCCAGCGTTTCAGAGCCTCTTCTGCTGCGACTATTCCGTTCATTCGGGGCATTTCGATATCGAGCAATACGATATCGGGCATCTTTTTTTCGAGCAGTTCGAGTAACTCGATACCATCAGAAGCCTCTCCGATGACGTCAATACCCGCAACTCCACTCAATAAAGTGCGTAGACCGTTCCGAAATAGCGTATGATCATCTGCTAAGACAATTTTGCACGTCTGTTCCATAGTCCGAATTATGTATGTATCTCGATTTGAGTAGCCATTCCTTTACCCGGTGTACTTTTCATCGTCATATTCCCTTTTAATGAACGAATGCGGGAGCGGATGTTGACAATACCCATTCCCTGCTGCTCTTGCGCGGAAACGTCGAAACCGCAACCGTTGTCCCGGTAGTCGAGCCGCAGCACTTCGTCTGCATACACCAATGATATGGTGACCTGTGTAGCCCCTGAGTGTTTCAGACTGTTGTTGATCAGTTCGCAAATGACCCGATAGAGGATCACTTCGATATCCATGTCGAACCGTTCGGTTCTCAGGTTCGTCGAATAGTTGATCCGCATCGAACTGCGGGGCAGCTTGTTGATAAAATTCGAGACGGCTCGAGACAGTCCGAAATCATTCAGAATATGCGGGCTTAGGTTGATCGAGATCTCCCTCAGGCTGCGAATGGCTTCGTCGATCACGTAGTTGGCGTTGCGGAGAATCTCTTTGGAACGCTCGTCCTCCATATTGGAGAGGGCTGAAATCGACATTTTTGCCGATGATAACAACGGCCCCAATCCATCATGCAGATCTTTTGAAAAGCGTTGCCGTTCCTTTTCTTCGGTCCGCAAAATGGTGTTCAGAATACGCCGTTCACTGATGCGCTGTTGAAGTTCCGTTCGGGTGATGTAATCAAAAATCTTTTGTACAAGCAGCATACCGACGGCAAAGCAGAGCGATACGGCGATTCCCAACCACACCGTGACTTCGGACGGAAGTTGTACGCTTGTCCAGTTCTTGATTCGGAAATATTCCCCGAGCCGCAGAACAGCCAAACAGGTCAGACCTACCGTAAACAGCATCCACGAGAGATTGTATTTTGTCCGACGGGAGAGCCGGATAGCAACGATCGTAGCGAAAATTTGCAGCACAATCGTGATAATCAATAGTATCTCCTTAACCATGATGCCTGTCGGATTTTACATTTTCTTCCTTGTAAAGGTATAAAATTTCCGAAAATCAACTCTGCTTTTCTCTGAAATTCGAAACCGATCCCTTTGAAATGTAAAAAGCGGAGCCATTTATCTGCTCCGCTTCGATTTCGTCCTTTTGTTTCGAATATTTGCAGCAAACTATTTTGCAGCAACCACTCTTTTCTTCTCTTTGATCCGGGCTTTTTTACCGGTCAGACCACGCAGATAATAAATGCGTGCACGACGAACGACACCCACTTTGTTCACTTCGATGTGGTCGATGTGGGGTGAGTAGAGCGGGAAAATACGTTCAACGCCGATACCGTCTGAAATCTTACGGATCGTAAACATCTTGGTGATGCCGCTGCCTTTGATCTGAATGACCGTGCCTCTAAAGCTCTGGAGACGTTCTTTGTTTCCCTCGACAATCTTATACGTTACGGTAATCGTGTCACCGCTCTTGAACGAAGGAACTTCCGGTTTCACCCACATAGAATCCTGGGCGATTTTAATCAACTTGTCCATTTCCAATCAATATTAATTTATAGTGGGAATATTACGGGCCCCTACGTCCTCGCAAGAGATTCCTGCACTTTGGGAGCACAAAGGTAGTGCTTTCTCCCGAAAAAACAATACGTTCCTTTAAATTTTGTATCCGAAGAACAAAAATTGCGCCCTTCAGATACGGTATTTTAGCAATTCAATGCGGCTCCGGCTTTGAACCATCCGATTTGGTGGTCGTTGTAGGTGTGCACTGCTTCGAACGATTCGGAAGTCCCGTCGCTGTGGTTCAGGGTAATCGTCAGACGGCTTCCCGGAGCGAACGTAGCCAGTCCGGTTACCGAAATCCGGTCGTCTTCGCGAATCCGGTCGTAATCTGCCGGATCGGCAAAAGTGAGTGCGAGTACCCCCTGCTTTTTGAGGTTCGTCTCATGGATCCGGGCAAATGATTTGACCAAAACAACTTTTACATTCAGAAAACGGGGCTCCAGTGCGGCATGTTCCCGGGAGGAACCTTCGCCGTAGTTCTCTTCGGCTACAACGATCGATCCGATTCCCCGACTTTTGTACTGCTTGGCAACTGACGATACGGCATCGTAACTTCCGTCCAGAGCATTCAGTACGCAATTCGTCTTGCCGTTGAACCGGTTGACAGCACCCATCAGCAGGTTGTCCGAAATGTTTTCGAGATGGCCGCGGAAGCGAAGCCACGGACCGGCCATCGAGATGTGGTCGGTCGTACACTTCCCTTCGGCCTTGATCAGCAAGCGCAAATCGGTAAAATCTTTCCCGTCCCATGCGGCGAAGGGCTGAAGCCGTTGCAACCGGTTCGATCCCGGAGCGATGACAACTTCGCCGGTAAAATGTTCGTCCGGGGCGATGTAGCCGTTGTTTTCGACAGCAAAACCGGCTGCAGGCAATTCGTCCCCTTTCGGCTCGTCGAGCATGACCCATTCGCCGTCGCTGTTTTGCAGTTTGTCTTTCAATGGGTTGAACGTCAGATCACCGGCGATGGTCAGTGCGGTCACCAGTTCGGGCGATGCAACGAACGCATGAGTATTCGGGTTGCCGTCGGCCCGTTTGGCAAAGTTGCGGTTGAACGACGTAACGATCGAGTTCGGACGGGTGTTGTCCTTTTCGTGGCGGGCCCACTGTCCGATACAGGGTCCGCAGGCGTTGGTCATCACAACTCCGCCGATCTCCAGCAGCGGTTGCAGGATTCCGTCGCGTTCGGCCGTATAGCGGACCTGTTCCGATCCCGGGTTGATCAGCAGTTTCGCCTGGGTTTTCAGCTTTTTGCCGATCGCCTGCCGTGCAACGGAGGCTGCTCTGCCCAGATCCTGATAGGAAGAGTTGGTGCATGATCCGATCAGACCGACCTCCATCCGCTGTGGAATTCCCTTTTCACGCACCCATGCGCCGAATTCAGAGATCGTGTGGGCGGCATCCGGAGTAAACGGCCCGTTGATGTAGGGCTCGAGCGTGGAGAGATCGATCTCGATCACACGGTCATAATATTTTTCAGGAGCGGCTTCGACTTCGGCATCGGCACGCAGCGAACTGCTCAGCTGTTTGGCGGCATCGGCCACTTCCGGGCGTCCCGTAGCTCGCAGATAGCGGTCCATCGACTCGTCGTATGCAAAGAGCGAGGTTGTGGCTCCAACCTCTGCACCCATGTTGCAGATCGTTGCCTTGCCCGTAGCCGATAAGGATGCAGCTCCCTCTCCGAAGTATTCCAGGATGGCGTTGGTCCCCCCTTTGACGGTCAGGATTCCTGCCACTTTCAGGATAACGTCTTTCGGAGAAGCCCATCCATTGAGTTTTCCGGTCAGTTTGATCCCGAAAATTTTAGGCATTTTCAATTCCCAAGGCATTCCGGCCATCACGTCGACGGCATCGGCTCCTCCGACCCCGATGGCAACCATACCCAAGCCACCGGCATTGGGCGTGTGCGAATCGGTTCCGATCATCATACCGCCCGGGAACGCATAGTTTTCCAGTACGACCTGATGGATGATTCCGGCACCGGCTCTCCAGAATCCGATCCCGTAGCGGTTGGCTACACTTTTGAGAAAATCGTATACCTCGCGGTTCGTCTCGTTGGCGGTCGCCAAATCGGCCGCAGCACCCCGGTCTGCCTGGATCAGGTGGTCGCAGTGGACGGATGCCGGTACGGCCGAACGGTCGCGTCCGGCATTCATGAATTGCAGCAGGGCCATCTGTGCCGTTGCGTCCTGCATGGCTACGCGGTCGGGACGGAAATTGACGTAATCGGTACCCCGAACGAATGCTTTGGCATCCGCCGCGTCGTAAAGATGGGCATACAAAATCTTTTCGGCGAGCGTAAGCGGTGTCCTTTTAACTTCCCGTGCACGATCGACCTTCGCTGCGAACGTTTTATATACGTTCCGGATCATTTCAATGTCAAATGCCATATCTGTTGTGTTTTATGATTTATTTCGAATTGAAAAAACATGTCCGCCGAAGTTGGGGACATTTCAGCGGACAAAGATAGCGAATTTTACGGCAAACGTTTCGGATGTCCTACGGATTTGTCTCCGAACGATCCATTTGTTCGGTCTGTTGTGCCGTGTGGTGCAGAATTTCGCTCCTTTTCCGATCACGAAATTCAAGAACATGTTTTATAAAGGTCTCGGGGTCATCGCAGCTGACGATGAACAGATCCTCATAAATATCCTCGATCAGGACCAAATGTTTGCGGTCGGAGGCATAAACTTTATACATCGTCCACTCCGTAAAATCGAAATAATATCCGTAATACCCCCAAAAACCGTAACTGCCGACCAGAGGCCAAAGCCGTTTGAACTCGTTTTTACCGAAAACACGTATCTTTTCTATGTCTTCGATATGGATCCGGGTCATGTCGACGATACAATGTACCTCGACGACTGATTCATCGAGCAGAACATAGAGCGGAATCGATAGAATGTAGAGGAGGATGATGCAGAGCAGAAAGAAGAGTCCCCATGCAGGCAGATAGGCTCCGCCCAAGACGAAACCCGCACCAACCAACAACAAAGCGACGATGGTCACGGCGATGAACGTGATGCGGTGGCTGCGGCGATCGTAGCGGTATTTGTATTTTCCCGGAGACATGACCTCTCTATATGCTATTATTCTACTTCTTTTGGCTCTTTTTTTTCTCTTCTTCTTCGGCTTTTTTTCTGAATTCGGTGAGGCGACGTTCGCGCAAAGCCTCATCGCGTTCTTGTTGGATCTGTTGCCGGTGGGCGACCATACGCAAAAAAATGGCGAAAATGATTGCCGTGACTCCCGATTCGATCAACAGCGACGAGATTTCTTTCCCTCGTTTAAACCAGTACACTTCACCGGCCCATTGAATACCAAATACGATAATGAAAAAGAGGACCGCACTTAGGATAAAACCCAAAACTTTTTTCATAATAATCCGTTTAACTTGGTGTACAATCCGGTCGACTCGACAAAATATTATAGGTCAAGCCCCGAAATATTCTTTTAAATCTTCCTGAAATTTTTTCAGGGTTTCATCCATCGAAACATACGACCGACCGCCCGCGGCGTTCCGGTGGCCTCCCCCTTCGAAGTATCGGCGAGCAAATACATTGACATCGACATCTCCTCGTGAACGCAACGAGACACGGATGCTGTGTTTGGTCTGGATGAACATGGCCGACATCCGTATCCCCCGTATCGACAGCGGATAGTTGACAAAGCCTTCGCTGTCCCCTTGTATGAAGTTGAAGCGGCGCATATCCTCCTCTGTAAGCGATACGTAAGCAACACCATATCGGTAATCGGTGACCATTTTGTCATTCAGCATATATCCTAACAGACGCATGCGGCCTTCGGAGAAGTTATCGTATACGCTGCTGTTCACATGTGGCACGTTGACACCCCGGTCGATCAACACCGCAGCGGCACGGAACAGATCGGAGGTCAGATAACTGAAACTGAAATTTCCCGTATCGGTCATGATCCCGACATACAGTGCTTCGGCCATTGCCTGGTCGATCGCCTCCTCTCCGGCCAGGGCTACAATGAGCTGGTATACGATGTAAGAGGTGGAGCAAGAATAGGTGTCTGAAAACTGCAGAGCATATCCGTCTACCGGAGGGTGCAGATGATGGTCGATCAGGATGCGAGCCGCAGTCGTATTGGCCATTGCGGTATCGGTTACCCGGTCGAGGCGATTGATCTGGTTGAAATCCATGCAGAAGATGATCTCCGCCTCGCTGATGAATCGGGCCATCTCCCCGTCCGAATCCTCTTTGAAGACTCCGATATGGCCGATGTCGGTCATCCATTCGAGAAAATAGGGATAACGGTTCGGGGCGATACAACGAACGACATGCCCCAAACGATCGAGATAGGAACGCCATGCCAATGCCGCACCAATGGTGTCGCCGTCGGGATTGGTATGGGATAAAAGGACTATTTTTTTTGGCGTGTCGCCTAATATTGCGCGTAACTGATCTAATTTTTGCTCTGTAATTACCATAAAATCGTCTGTTTTTATTCAGCTGCCGTGGTTTGGAGATCGAGAGTCAGGGAGTCGGTAAAAATCATCCCTTCGACGCTTCGGCGGGGCCGGTTGTTACCGGTCCATTCCCGCCCGGAGGGAAGTGAAGCCGATGAAAGGCTTTTTGTCCTGGGAACGGGGGTATTGGTGATCCGGGCGAGGGCGTACCGCATGAGGAGCTCTTTCGGATCGCCCAACGGCATCATCTGGTCCTGGTTTTTAATCTCGTCGACCTCTTCATCAGGAGTAAATCCTTTGGAGTAGTCCGATTCCTTGTTTTTATTGAATGCTTGCGAATAGATCGGGTGAAGCGTTATGCCGTAGGTCGAAGAGGAGATTTCGATAGAGCCTACGTTTTTCCCTTCGGTTTGGGTCCCGATCAGATAGACATCCATGTACGGACGGAGCGAATTGATGACCAGTTCACTTGCCGAAGCCGTATATGCACCGCTCAGAACGAACAGCCGATCCAAATCGAGGTTGTACGGAGCCATCTCTCCTTCATCTAAAAAATCCATTTCAACCATGCCGTATATTCGATCCAGATCGTCGTTCATTTTCCGGTAACAAAAAATATCTCCTAATGCGCTCCGTGGGGCGATCATGCTGCATAACAACTGACAGCTGCTGGCATACCCTCCCGGATTATACCGCATGTCGAGAATCAATTCGTCAATCTTTTCTTGTTGGAACGAGGCAAATACCTCTTTGAGTTGGTTGTCGTACGTTACATCGGACACACCATTGGGGCCGGTATTGAACTCGTTGTAGACAAGATAACCGATTTTTTTCCCTCCATAAGTAAATGTTGTATCCAATAGAATCGGGGAGATATTCATGCTTTCGGCAGCCTCGATGGCAACAGTTCCTTCATAAGTGGTTTCGTAATCATATATTTCGAAACCGTTGATCGTGTCGATCTGCCGGAGCGACATGCGCTCGACCTGTAATTTTGCTGCACCGCCGCTTTCAACCGCCGAAGTCTCATTCGCTCCGATGGGGGCCCCATTGATGCCTACGATCCAGTCGCCGCGCTTAATGCCTGCGCGATCGGCCGGCGATCCCTCGACGACAAACAAAACTCTCGCACTGACATATCTACGAGAACTCCCTGTGTAATAATAGACGCATTCCATCCCGTATTCGGATGTTATGCCGGAGGTCGCTTTCGTATGACCGGTGCGCTCCATGTACGAGTAAAAGTAATTTTTGTCTCCCGTATGTTTCCCATCGTTATCGGTCGTATCGCGAGAAAGCAACTGGTTGAAAAATACTTCACAAGTTTGGTTGTAGTTCGGTTTTATACTTTTCGTGTGTTCGTTGTACAGGTATTGGGCAGCCATCTGCGAATAGATCCACCGGTTCGCATCGGCATCGGTTGTGTAGGTGTCTTCCGGGCCTCCTGAATCATTGTCCACGGGGTCTTTGGTACATGAGGTAGATAATGTGCAGCACATCAGTGCAAGAATACACAGCCTTCCCATGTATTTGTTTGCAAAAAATATCGTTTTTCTCTTTCCCATGATCATTTTCATCGCATGAATCAACCCGATTCTACAAAGATAGGAATATTTACGGATTTACTGACGAATAATAAAATTTAAGAGAAATATAAATCGTTGCATGTTATTCGTTCATTCCTGCCGTGCGGTTGGAAAGGACAATGTGCCTTTTACCGAATCTTTGTGGATATAACGGAATTTCTAACGATTTTGATATGTATAAGTTATGAAGTATAGGGAATATTTGAAAAATCGAAAACATTTTGATACGGAATGTGTGTTGTGAAATGCCGTATCTTGTTTAGGGGTCGATGTGTGAATAGGTAGCTCGATGCTATAATTATAAACGGGAGAAATAGCGGCACCAAGCCGTGAGTCCGCATCCGTCACATTTCGGCTTCCTTGCTGTGCAGACATAGCGTCCGTGCAGAATCAGCCAGTGGTGGGCGATCGGTAACAGTTTTGCGGGAATGTGAGCGGTCAGCTGCTGTTCGGTTTGCAACGGGGTTTTGGCTCCGGTGGTCAGGCCGATCCGTTCCGATACCCGGAATACGTGTGTGTCGACCGGCATCACCGCCTTGTCGAAGAGGACGACACCCATGACGTTGGCCGTTTTGCGGCCGACTCCCGGGAGCCGTTGCAACTGGTCGATGTCGGACGGAACCACCCCGCCGAATTCCGAAACCAACATCCGCGCCATGCCCGAAAGATTTTTTGCCTTATTGTTCGGATAGGAGATGCTTTTGATGTAGGTGTAAATCTCTTCGGGTTCGGCGGCTGCCATCGATTCGGGGGTTGGAAAGCGCTCGAACAGGGCCGGTGTCGTAAGATTGACCCGTTTGTCGGTGCATTGTGCCGAAAGGATAACCGCTACCAGTAATTCGTATGGATTGCGGTAGTGCAGTTCGCTTTCGGCCGAAGGCATGTTCCGTTGGAACCACTCCAAAACACCTTTGTAACGTTCGTTCGTTCGCATGATCTTCTGTTTTTTACATGATTTTTTCGAGAATCGGTACCAGAACGGCAGTGGCCAAACCCATCAGTCCGATGGCCAGTCCGCTGATGGCCCCTTCGACGGCTCCCAGTTCCATGGCCCGGGCGGTTCCCAAAGCGTGTGCAGCTGCCCCCATGGCCAAACCTTTGGCGATGCGGCTCTCTACGCCGATTTTTTTCAGTACCCAAGGGCCTACGATGCCTCCGAAGACCCCGACAACGATCACTACGACTGAAGTCAGTGCCGGAATCCCGCCCGAATTGGCCGAAACCGACAAGGCGATGGCCGTAGTTACCGATTTCGGTTCGAGCGAGGCTACGACGGCGGGTTCTGCCCCCATCCACCGGGCGATCAGTGCCACGCTGACGATGCCGACGGCACTCCCGATCAGTATGGCCATGACGATCGAGATGACGTTACCCCGGATGTTATAGATCTGGTCGTGCAGGATGTAACCCAGCGCTACGACCGACAGCCCGAGCATGAAGTCGATGATTTGCGTCTGTTGCATGTAGTGTTCGTATTCGATGCCGGTGAGCCGGATGAACCCGATCAGGACCAGTATCGAGACGAATACCGGATGCAGCAGGGCGCAGTTGATTTTGCGGCGGAGCTGGATGGCTCCGAGGTAGACCCCGACGGTGAGGGTCAACAAGAAAATCTGTGAATTAATGAGTTCTTGCATCTTTTTTCTGTTCGTTTTTTGCCGAATCTCTTTTTGATTCGAGCTTTTGTTCGACTAATCCGACAACCGCGATAACCAAGACCGTGCTCACCAATGAAGCGACGATGATGGCCAGCATGTAGCGGCTTAACAGGGTGTAAGAGGTGATGAGTCCTACGCCGACAGGGACGAAAAAGAGCATCATGTTGTCGAGCAGGAATGAGGAGACCCGTTTTACGGCTCCCGGGCGAACCCATTTCAGCGACAGAGCCGCAAACAGCAGGACCATACCGATGACGCTGCCCGGAACAAAATTGCCGATCAGCGCCGAAATCAGACAGCCCAACAGATAAAACAACAAGATTAAAAATAATCCGTACATGTTTTGGATTTTAAACTTAATGTGTTTTGTATTTCGATAAAGTCGATTCTGTATCAGAATGGAAGAACGAGGTTCGTGTTTTTTAGGAAAGTTAGACGATGGTCAGTCGGGCGAATCGTTTCAGCAGGGTTTTCCGTCCCACACCGTTGAAATCGACTGTAATTTTCGTGTCTCCCGACATCTCTTCGATGCCGATTACACGTCCTGTCCCGAATCTGTCGTGGTGAACGGTCATCCCGACTGCGATTTCTCCCCGATTATTCTGTTGCCCGGAAGGAGATGTCGGGGCTGAGTAGTTAGGGGTCGTGCGGTTTGTGGCTGTGTCGGGGTTTGATCCTGTATCGGTTACCGGACGACGGCCAACGCTCCGGAATTGTGTTCCGAGACCGACCTTCGGGGTGTTGTAGTTCGGACGGGAAGAGTGGCTCGGCTCGTAAACGGGACGGGAATCGGGCTTTGCAGCTCCCCGGTTCTGTGCATATCCATACGCTCCGCGTTGAAACGTATTTTGCGGTTTCTCGAATGAGTCTGGTTTCCCGACTGTGGTGAGTTCGTCCGGATCGAATCGGATGTCGAGATACCGGGGATCGATCTCCCCGAGAAAACGGCTCGGCCGGCAAAAGGTCATCTCCCCCCATTTGAACCGCGATTCGGCGAAAGAGAGTACCGCTTTGCGGCGGGCGCGTGTCAATGCCACGTAAAACAGACGCCGCTCCTCTTCCAATCCGTCCTGATTCCCCATGCTCATCAGGCTCGGAAAGAGGTTTTCTTCCAATCCGGCAACATAGACGCAGTCGAATTCCAACCCTTTGGCTCCATGTACGGTCATCAGGGTTACCCGGTTGCGGTCTTCCGGTTTTTCGTTGTCCATGTCGGTCAACAGGGCGACGTTCTGCAGCCACTCTTCGAGCGTCGTCCCGGAGGTTGCCCCTTCCTCTTCCATCTCGGTTTGGGCCCGCTCTTCTGAAAAAGCACGGACGGAGTTGATCAACTCCTCGATGTTTTCCAATGCGCTGACCGCTTCGGGAGTCTGCTGTATCTTGTACATGCCGATAATTCCGGAACGGGAGGCGATCTCGAGAGCCAGCTCGTGGGCCTGACTTACGGCCCGCATGGAGGTCAGGTCGTTTATAACGGCTACGAAATCGGTCAATCTTTTGCCTGCAACCCCTTTGAGTTCCATCTCTTCAGGTGTCAGTTCGCTGACTGCTTCCCACAGGCTCAACCCTTTCCGGGCCGCAGCATCGGCGATACGGCTTACCGTGACATCGCCGATCCCTCGTGACGGGGTATTGATGATACGCAGAAACGCCTCGTCGTCACGCGGATTGATGACCAACCGGATGTAGGCGAGCAGGTCTTTGATCTCCTTGCGTTGGTAGAACGAAACTCCTCCGAATATTTTATAGGGAACATTGCGTCCGCGCAGGGCCTCTTCCAATGCACGTGACTGGGCGTTGGTCCGGTACAGGATGGCGATCTGGTCGTAACCGATCCGTTGGTCCCGTATCGTGTCGACGATGTCCGAGGCGATCAGCATCGCCTCCTCTTTGTCGGTATAGGCTTTGACGACACCGATTTTTTCGCCTACATCCCCTTTCGAAAAGGCCTGTTTCTGCAGCCGTTTTTTGTTCTTCTCGATAATGCTGTTGGCCGCATTGACGATCGTCTGGGTCGAACGGTAATTCTGTTCCAATTTGAACGTCTGGGCCGACGGGAAATCGTTCCGGAACCGGAGAATGTTTTCGATCTTCGCGCCACGAAACGAGTAGATGCTTTGGGCATCGTCGCCTACGACGCAGATGCCCGGATTTCCTGCGGCCAGGTTGCGGATGATGACGTATTGGGCAACATTCGTATCCTGATACTCGTCGACCAGTATATAGCGGAAACGCTCCCTGTACCGGACCAACACATCGGGGTGGTCCCGAAACAGGATGTTCGTGTTGAGCAACAGGTCGTCGAAGTCCATGGCTCCGTTCTGTTTGCACTTTTGGGCATACAGTTTGTATATATCGACGAACTGAGGCCGACGCCGTTCGCGGTCTTCGGCGATCAACGAAGCGTTGGCTTCGTAAGCTGCCGGGGTGATCAGGTTGTTTTTAGCCAATGAGATGCGGGCGGCGATGTCGCCGGGTTTATAGGTTTCGTCGGACAGTTTGAGCTCTTTGATAACCGCTTTGACCAGGTTTTTTGCATCCGAGGCGTCGTAAATCGAATAGGAGGAGGGGTATCCCAGCAATTCGGCTTCGGTTCTGAGGATGCGGGAAAAAAGTGAATGGAAGGTACCCATCCAGATGCGCCGTGTCGCTTGCGGCGAGAGCAACTGCCCGATACGTTCGCGCATCTCCCTTGCAGCTTTGTTCGTAAAGGTGAGCGCGATGATCGATCCCGGATCCACACCCTGTTCGAGCATGTAGGCGATCCGGCAGGTCAGGACACGGGTTTTACCCGATCCCGCTCCGGCGATGATCAACGACGGGGAACGAAAGTTTACGACGGCTTCGCGCTGTGCGTCATTCAATGTTTCGAGATATGCAGCCACAATACTCACCTGGATGATTCGACGGCGCAAAGGTAATCATTTGAACTCGAAAAAAATCAATATAAAAAAGGTTGTGAGCAACTAAATTCGAGAAAATTACAATAAATTTGCAACTCAATCGTTTATAAATAATACGGCTTGTGAATTTGTATCAGGGATTATTCGTAATATTAAAAATATGAGTGAGGTAATCAATATCAAGGAATTGAATGAGCGCATCGAACGGGAAAGCGTATTCGTCGATACGTTGAATCTGGAGATGAGCAAAGTAATCGTCGGGCAGAAACATCTGGTCGACACGCTGTTGATCGGATTGCTGTCCAACGGACATATTTTGTTGGAAGGTGTTCCGGGGTTGGCGAAAACGCTTGCCATTACGACGTTGGCGCAAGCTGTAAACGCACGTTTCAGCCGGATTCAGTTTACCCCCGATTTGCTGCCGGCCGATCTGATCGGTACGCTGATCTACAGCCAAAAGAGCGAGGAGTTTTCTGTGAAAAAAGGTCCGATATTTGCCAATTTCGTGTTGGCCGATGAGATCAACCGTTCTCCGGCCAAAGTGCAGAGTGCCCTGCTCGAGGCCATGCAGGAGCGTCAGGTGACGATCGGCGATACAACCTATCCGCTGCCGAATCCTTTCCTCGTATTGGCGACACAGAACCCGCTGGAACAGGAAGGTACCTATCCGCTTCCCGAGGCGCAGGTCGACCGTTTTATGCTCAAGGCTCGGATTACCTATCCCAAGAAACAGGAGGAACGAGACATTATGCGGCTCAATCTGGAGGGCGCAGGATTGCCCCGTCCGAATCGGGTGATTGCACCCGAGGATATCGTACGTGCCCGTGAGGTGGTAAGCAGCGTGTATATGGATGAAAAGATCGAGAAATATATCGTTGATATCATCTTTGCTACACGTGAACCGTCCGAATACAATTTGCCGAAACTGGTTTCGTTGATCAGTTATGGAGGTTCGCCCCGTGCCAGCATCTCGTTGGCCAAGGCGGCCAAAAGTTATGCGTTCATCAAACGGCGCGGATATGTGATTCCGGAGGATGTGCGGGCCGTATGCCACGACGTGCTGCGTCACCGGATCGGACTGACCTATGAAGCCGAAGCAGAAAATGTTTCGACCGAGGAGATCATTACGGAGATTCTCAATAACGTTGAGGTGCCCTAAAAAGTGAAAAAAACAGGGAGGAGTTTCGTAATTGTAGTTTATGGAAAACAGCAGCGATATTCTGAAACAGGTGCGTCGGATCGAGATCAAGACGCGCGGTCTGAGTAACGATGTCTTTGCCGGAAAGTACCATAGTGCGTTTAAAGGGCGGGGTATGGCTTTCAGTGAAGTGCGAGAGTACCGGATCGGTGACGATGTGCGCGATATCGACTGGAACGTTACCGCCCGAAGCCGTAACCCCCACATCAAAATTTACGAGGAGGAGCGGGAGTTGACTATGATGTTGTTGGTCGACGTGAGTGGGTCGAGGATGTTCGGAACGACGTCGAAGCTCAAGAAAAACATGATTACCGAGATTGCGGCTGTACTGGCTTTCTCTGCGGCGCAGAACAACGATAAGGTCGGGTGTATCTTTTTCAGCGATCGGGTTGAGAAGTTTATCCCCCCGAAAAAGGGGAAGGCTCATGTGTTGATGATCATCAAGGAGCTGATTAGTTTTAAACCGGAGAGCAACGGGACAAATCTTTCCGAAGGGTTGCGGTATTTGACCAACATCCTCAAAAAACGGTCGACGGCTTTCATCCTTTCCGACTTTATGGATACGGAAGAGGGAAAGGTCCGTTTCGAAGATGCAATGAAAATTGCCTCCGGGAAGCACGATTTGGTCGGAATCCGGATATACGATCGTCGGGAGGAGACGCTGCCTGATGTGGGGGCTATCCGCATGAAAGATGCCGAAACAGGGGAGGAGGTGTGGGTCGATACGGCGTCACGGGCCGTACGAAACGCCTATGCACGTCATTGGGAAGAGACCAATGCGGTAATCGATACGTCGTTGAAACGGTGTCGTGTGGACAGTGTGATGATTGCTACGGGAGAGGATTATGTCTCTTCGTTGATTCAACTCTTTAAACGCCGTTAAAGGAGAGTTATGGCACGTTTTGAAAAATCGAAAAGATACAAAGCTTGGATCGGACTGGTCTTGTTCATGTTGACGGGAATGGCGGGCCGTGCCGAGACTCCGGCGGTTCGAGCTAAATTTTCTGCCGATTCGGTCCTCATCGGCGACCAATTCCGTTTGGAGGTCGAGGTCGATAAGGATATGATGGAGATTATCGAGTTTCCTGTATTTAAAGGAGCATTAGGAGATTCGTCGGAGCTTGAAATACTTGGTGAGAGTCTTGTGGACACGCTCAAAAGCGACGGACGACGGATAACTCTTCGTAAAGAGTATACCTTGACCAGCTTTGACGAAGGAGACTATCGTACGGGGAAATTTCCCGTCTTGTATGTCGATAAAAATATTGTCGATACCTTATGGTCCCAGGATTCTTTACGGATCGTAGTCAATACGATTCCCGTCGATACGGTCAAACAGACGATTCACGATGTCAAACCCCCGATCCATACGCCGGTCCGTTTCGGAGAGTTCAGCGGCTATCTTGCGGTGGGGCTGGTCGGATTACTCGTGGTTGCAGCGATAATCTGGCTATTCGTGAAGAAACTGCGGAAAAAGTCGTTGTTCGGTGACAAAAAACTCCCCGACGAACCGCCTCACGTTACAGCCATTAGGTTGCTTGAAAAGCTGCACAATCAAAAATTGTGGCAGAGCGGTAAATATAAACTTTATTATACGGGGATAACCGATATTTTGAGACAATATCTTTCGAGCCGTTATCCGATCAAGGCGATGGAGATGACCTCGAAGGAGATTATCGGTCGGATGGAGAAGGAGTCGCTCTCCGATGTCTCGATGAAAAGGCTTTCGGATATTTTGTTGACGGCCGATTTCGTGAAGTTCGCCAAATACATCCCTAACGCAGATCAAAACGAAGCGGCCTACACCGATGCTTATTATTTTGTGGAAGAAACCAAGGTGAGTGATCCGGTGGCGGCGGAGCCTTCGATTGAGAGTTCGCAATTTAGGGAGGAAAAGACTCCGGAAACAACCGATGAAAAAGAGGAACGATGATGCGCAGTACGATTATACTTGGTTTGATGTTGTTGTGGGCCGGTTCGGCGTTCGGACAGAAGTATCCCGAGCGTCGCGACATCCGTTCGGGCAACAAACTGTACGAAAAGGGTGATTATACCGAAGCCGAAGTCGCCTATCGGCGGGCTCTGGAAAAAGCTTCTGAATCGTATGAGGGGAATTTTAATTTGGCAGACGCCCTTTATAAACAGAAACGGTACGATGAGGCGGCCCAGATGAATGCCCGGTTGGCGGCCGATTCGGCGTATGCCGAGTATGCAGCGGCAGCCTATTTCAATCAGGGGAATGCCCTGTTTCAGCAACGTAAGCTGGAAGAGGCCCTCGAAGCGTACAAGAACTGTATGCGTTTGGATCCGAATGATCAACAGGCGAAATTCAATTACGCCTATACCAAAAAGTTGCTTGAGAAAGACCAGCAGAATCAGCAGAATAATCAGGACAACCAACAAAACAATAATCAGAATAACCAGCAGAATCAAGATCAGAATAAGGATCAGAACGACAACCAACAGAATCAGGACAAAAACCAGCAGGATCAAAACAAGGATCAGAACAAAGACCAGAATAAGGATCAGAACGATCAGAATAAAAATAACGACCAGGACAATCAGAACAGCCAGAATCCGCAGGATCAACAAAATGATGGGTCCGGAGATCAGAACCGCGATCAGCAGGATCAGAATCAACAGCCTCAGCCCCAGAACGGCGGGATGAGCCGGGAAGAGGCGGAACGGATGCTCGATGCGGTGCAGGGCAGCGAAGACAATACCAAAAAGAAGGTCGACGCTCAAAAGGTACGGGCGGTCGGTGCTTCCGGAAAAAACTGGTAGCGGTTAAAAAGATCGGATAATTTAAAAACAGAAACAAAGTGACAGACATATCGAGTTTTGCAAATCCTAAATTGTTGTGGCTGCTGTGGCTGTTGGTGCCCATGATCGTCTTGTACATCTATCGGCAGCGGCAGGGCAAGGCTACGTTGCAGATGTCGACCGTGGCCGGGGTACGCCGCGTTTCCCGCAGCATGAAATACTATTTTCGCCATCTGCCTTTTGTGCTGCGGTGTATCGCCGTTGCGCTATTGATTGTTGCACTGGCCCGTCCACAAGGGGTATCGAGCGATACGAACAGTACGACTGAAGGAATCGATATTGTTCTGGCGATCGATGTGTCGAGCAGTATGTTGGCGCAGGATTTTCAGCCTGACCGGATTTCGGCTGCCAAAGAGACCGCTTCACGGTTTATCATGGACCGTCCGAACGACCGGATCGGATTGGTCGTCTTCGCTGGAGAGAGCTTTACGCAGAGCCCTTTGACGACCGATAAGGCGTCGTTGGTCAATATTTTGGGAACGATCCGCAGTGGAATTATCGAAGACGGGACTGCGATCGGAAACGGTTTGGGAACGGCAATCAACCGGTTGCGCGAGAGCCAGGCCAAAAGCAAGGTCATCATCCTGTTGACCGATGGTGTGAACAACAGCGGTCAAATAGCTCCGTTGACGGCAGCCGATATTGCGAAAACGCTCGGTATCCGGGTCTATACGATCGGCGTGGGTAGTGAGGGGACTGCTCCCTATCCTGCGATCGATCCGTGGGGACAGACCCGTTTCGTGCCGATGAAGGTCGAAATCGACGAAAAAATCCTGACCGAGATTGCAAAAAAGACCGACGGGCAGTATTTCCGTGCAACCGATAACGATAAATTGAAAACGATTTACGACGAAATCAATCAGATGGAGAAGAATCGGGTCGAGGTCGAGAATCTGACTCTGTATCATGAACGGTTTATGATTTTTGCCCTTGCCGCGTTGATTTTGCTCGTTGCAGAATATTTAATCCGGAATCTATGGCTTCGCCAGATCCCGTAATTCCCGTAAGATCATGTTCAGATTTGCAGCACCAGAATATCTTTATCTGCTTATTGCCCTGCCGGTCCTGATCGGCATCTATTGGCTGACGGTTCGGATACGGCGGCGGTCGATGGAACGTTTCGGAGATCTCGAAACCCTTAAGACATTGATGCCGGAATTCTCCCCGAAGCGACTGCGGACCAAGTTTGCGCTTTTCGCATTGGCCCTTGTGTTTATTATTTTGGGGTTGGCGCGGCCTCAGTTCGGTTCCAAATTGAAGGAGGTGACCCATACCGGCATCGAGATGATGCTGGCGGTCGATGTATCGAACAGTATGCTGGCCCAGGATTTTCAACCGAACCGGCTGGAACGGACCAAATATGCCATCGATCGGCTGATCGAACAGTTGCATCAGGATCGTATCGGGTTGATTGTTTTTGCCGGAGATGCTTATATGCAGTTGCCCATTACCTCCGATTATGTTACGGCCCGTTCGTTTGCGAACAACATTTCTCCTACGATGGTATCGAAACAGGGGACGGCCATTGGTGCAGCGATCGATTTGGCGGCCCGTTCGTTTTCATCGAGCAGCGAAGGAAGTCGCGTGATCATTATCATTTCCGACGGTGAAAACCACGAAGATGACGCGATTGCAGCAGCCGAAGCGGCGGCCGAAAAGGGAATAAAGATCTATACGATCGGAATCGGTACGCCGGAAGGGGCTCCGATCCAGATCGATGGGAATTTTATTCAAGATGAAAACGGCGATATGGTCGTGTCGAAACTCGATGAACCGACACTGGAAAAAATCGCTTTGTCGACGGGAGGAGCATATATCCGTGCGACGAACCGAAGCATCGGACTCGAGGAGATCGTAAAAAAGATCAATGAGATAGAGAAAAAAGATTTGACCTCAACGATTTTTGAAGATTTCAATGAACAGTATCAGTATTTAATCGGTCTCGGATTGCTTCTGTTGTTGATCGAATTATCCGTACTCGAACGGAAAAGCCGTATTCTGAGCCATTTCAATATCTTTAAAAAAGAGAGGTAACGGGATTCCGTCCGTGGGAATGTTCGCATGCCGGTCGGCAGCGATATTTTCGGTTTTTCCCTTTTGCGGGAGATGAGTTTTTCTGTTCCGGTGTACTTTTCACGCGAAAAGAGGCTCGTTTTATCGAAATTCGAGTAAATTTGCAGAACGCTTGAATAAATCGACGATATGCCGGTACGCTATTTCAGATACGATAAGCCTTTTGTGCTGGAGAATGGGGAGATGCTTCCCGAGTTGACGATTGCCTATCATACGTTCGGTAAGATGAGGAAGGACAACGTCGTATGGGTGTGCCATGCCTTGACGGCCAATTCCGATGTGGCGGATTGGTGGCCCCATACGGTCGAAGCCGGGCGCTTTCTCGATCCGAGACGCTATTGTGTGATCTGTGCCAACATTATCGGA
The DNA here is from genome assembly GCA_019119305.1 of Candidatus Alistipes merdigallinarum. Taxonomy (GTDB): domain Bacteria; phylum Bacteroidota; class Bacteroidia; order Bacteroidales; family Rikenellaceae; genus Alistipes_A; species Alistipes_A merdigallinarum. The sequence goes on from DWXH01000019.1 coordinate 25,613, forward strand.
TCGCATTACGGGTCTACGGGGCCGATGAGCATGAATCCGATGACAGGTTACCCCTATTACGGTTCATTCCCTTTCATTACGGTACGAGATATGGTGAAGGCCCACTTTTTGTTGGCGGACCATCTCGGGGTTGAGTCAGCCCATGCGGTTATCGGGAGTTCGATCGGCGGTTTTCAGGCGTTGGAGATGGTGTTGACCCGTCCCGATTTTGCGCGTCGCCTTATTTTGATTGCGACGGCAGCCCGGAGCCAGCCTTGGTCGATTGCACTCAACGAATCGCAGCGGATGGCGATCGAAACGGACGAAAGTTTCGGACTCGAGACGGAAAATGCGGGGAAAAAGGGCATGCGGGTGTCGCGTTCCATCGGATTGCTCAGTTATCGGGGCTCTTCAGCCTACAATGCGACACAGCAGGAGAACGACAACCTCTATAAAATCGCAGGATTTCGGGCGACGACATACCAGCAGTATCAGGGAGATAAGTTGTGCCGACGGTTCAATGCCTATTCATATTACCGGTTGACCCAGGCGTTCGATTCCCATAATGTGGGGCGTTATCGCGGAGGAGTCGAAAGTGCCTTGGCATCGGTTGCATGTCCGACGATGGTTGTCGGTATATCTTCGGATATTCTGTTCCCGGTTTCCGAACAGATATTTTTGTATAAGCATATTCCGGATTGCCAGTTGAGGTTGATAGATTCTCCGTTCGGACACGACGGTTTTTTAGTCGAGTACGACAAATTGAACGCGTTGCTCAAACCGTTTATAGGGGCTAAATAAGCTGAAATGATTTAGGCTTGAGCTATCGTTAGAAAATCTTTGTTTCGTAAAGGGCATAAGAAATTGAGGATGCAAAAAACGTTGAAACGTAATTTGCATTGAATCAGATATTTTAATCAAGGGTGTCTCTTCTCTGCTGTAATTTTGGTTGGAGAATGGTGCAAATGCCGGAAAGTGTATGTATTTTTGCGTAATGATTTTGCAATATCAGTGTTAAATATACTACCATGAAATATCCTGAATCGGTAAACATTCTTTTGTTGGGGTCCGGTGGCCGAGAACACGCTTTTGCTTGGAAAATCGCTCAAAGCAAGCGCTTGGCCCGATTGTTCATTGCTCCGGGTAATGCCGGAACGGTTGCATGCGGAACGAATGTAGAGATCAATCCGACGAATTTCGCCTCGGTCAAACAGTTTGTCTTGTCCAATAATATCAATATGGTAGTGGTTGGGCCGGAAGATCCTTTGGTAAAGGGGATCGTCGATTTTTTCAAGGAGGACCATCAGATCAGCAATATCCCGGTGATCGGGCCGTCGTCTGCTGGGGCCCGGCTTGAAGGGAGCAAGGAGTTCGCCAAACAATTTATGGAAAGGCATGGGATTCCTACCGCAGCCTATCGCAGCTTCACGAAAAAGAGTGTCAATGAGGCTTATGCCTTTCTTGAGACGTTAAAGGCCCCGTACGTTCTCAAGGCCGATGGGTTGGCAGCAGGGAAAGGTGTGCTGATTATCGATTCATTGGACGAGGCCAAAAGAGAGCTGGCCTCCATGTTCGATGGCCGTTTCGGCCGGGCGAGCGATACGGTCGTGATCGAGGAGTTCCTCTCCGGAATCGAGTGTTCGGTTTTCGTCGCTACTGATGGGAAAAACTTTAAAGTGCTGCCGGTAGCAAAAGATTATAAACGTGTCGGAGTAGGAGATACTGGTCCGAATACAGGAGGTATGGGAGCTGTGTCACCTGTGCCGTTTGCCGATGATCGGTTTATGGAACAGGTGGTCGAAACGATCGTGAAGCCTACCGTGGCCGGCTTGCAGGCAGATAAAATCGACTACAAAGGTTTCATTTTTATCGGATTGATGAATGTGGCGGGGAAACCTTATGTAATTGAATACAATGTCCGTATGGGTGATCCCGAAACCGAAGTTGTCCTGCCTCGGATCGAATCCGATCTGATCGAACTGTTTCAAAGTATCGCATACGGGAAGTTGGATCAGTACGAACTGAAAATATCGCCACTGACGGCGACGACGGTCGTATGTGTGTCGGGAGGTTATCCCGGTGACTATCCGAAAGGATTCGAAATCACAGGTCTCCGGAATGTGACGGGTAGTATCGTATTTCACGCAGGGACCGCCTTGAAAGGGAATAAAGTTTATACGTCGGGAGGACGTGTGCTGGCGGTGACTTCGTTGGGAGATTCCATTACCGATGCGGTCTCCAAATCGTTCAAAGCCATAGAAAACATCAACTACGAAGGGAAATATTTTCGTCAGGATATCGGACAGGATCTTTTGTAACCGATTAATTGCGGGGGACCGTCTATGGGAAATATCATTCGCTTGAATCTCGGATGGACGTTGTTCCTGTTTTTCCTGCTTTTGATTCTTTTTTGGACAAATACCGGCGTGGGATGCGTTCCTGCAGCCGGTTTTTCTATGGATATGCCGTTAGGGATACTTCTCGAGCGTTTTTCGGTTGGAAAACCTGTTGCAGGAGCTCTGCTGTGTAGCCTACTGATCTTTATAAATAGTGGATTGCTGATCCGTATCGTTTCTCGGAATATGATCCTTGCGGATCGGAGCTATTTGCCTATAATTTTTTACGTAACGATTGGAGCAGGGTGTATACTCGGGTACAACTCATTACCGGTATTTGTACTCTCGTTTCTGATGATCGGATCCTACGGTTTGATGCTCTCTTCGTTTCGTAGAGTTGTCCGTTATGGGGATCTGTTCAATTCGACGCTACTTGCAGGAATCGCCTTGTTGGTCTGGTCGCATGCGGCGGTGTATCTTTTGTTGTTACCCATCTCGTTGGTTATTTTTAAAAAGGATGGGCGGGGATGGATCGTCGCGTTAACTGGATATGTGCTTCCGTTGGCGATTTGTTCCTATGTGTATTGGGGAATGGGGTATCCTATATCGTATGCAGTTGATCGACTCCTGAACGGAATAGTCGGAATGTTCGATGCAGAGTTTGTTTCGACAGGATGGCTCCATCCCGCATTACTGCTTTTTTGGGGGATTTCGTTGGCTGTTTGTGTCCTTTCGGTCATCTCGTCCATTAAACGGGCTTCGTCTATGCGGACACGGACTTACAAGGCATTTGTCTATTTTTTGTGGATATTGGTCTGTTCGTTATTGCCGTTCTGTTTGCCCGGACGTTCTCTGTCTGACTGCATATTTGTAGCTGTTCCGATGGCCATTTTGATCCCGTTGTATTTTATACGGAATCAAACTTTTGTGGCGCAAATAATCTATTTGTTGCTGTTGGGAAGTATTGTCGTCTACAATCTATTCCCCGATATGACTATCGGTTAGTTTCCGTTTTCTTTTTTTTACTCGATGCTGCGGGAACAATGATGCGCAGGGCTCCCTTTTCGCAGGTGATATGGATCGGGAAAGAGGGGCCTTGTTGTCCGTCGATATCGGTCGACTCATCGTTATAGGAGTTGACCATAATATCATCGCTTTTGAAATAGACGACTCCGGGCGGATAACTTCCCGTGTCCCGTTTGATGAAGTGAAAAATCGTTCGGATGGTTTCGATGGACCGATCCCCTTTGATGACGATTACATCCAGCAGGCCGTCGTCGGGTTTGGCCATGTAGGCAAAACGCATCTGTCCCGCCGTGCACCCGTTGAAAACGAAAAATATCAGCGATGATCCGTCGTAACTTTCGTCTTTTGTCTCAATGGAGATGTGCATTTTTCTGAAATTCGGGATCTCGCCTAATCCGCCGAAGTAGTAGGCCAGTTTGCCGAATGTATTTTTCAGAATCGTGGGCGTTTTCTGGGAGACATCCGTAAAGAGTCCGCAACTGAATACGTTGACAAAATATTCGTTGTTTGCACGTCCCAGATCGACCCGTTGTTCGGTCCCGGCCAAAATTCTCCGGCAGGCCCGCGCCAAGTCCGACGGAACGCCCATCATGTGAGAGAAGTCGTTGGACGTGCCGGTCGGCAGTACGGCGATCGGTATGTCTATGCCTCCCCGTTTCATTGCATTGACCACGTAGTTGACAGTCCCGTCTCCGCCGGCGATCAGGATATGGAAATAGGTTTCGTCGATACCTCGCAACATATCCTGCTCTTCGTTGTCGTTGAAGTTGAGCCGATAGGGTTCGATCAGACAGTCGTGGGTCTGATAAATCTCAATGATTTTGTCGAGCCACTCGGTGATGACGGTCTCTCCCGACTGCGGATTGTAGATAAAGCGGACGCGTTTCATATCTTTTTGTGTTTTCGTTGGAAGTTCAGTGTTTCGGCTGTGAAACGATCATAGCAGCCAGTCCGGGGGTAACGTAGGTTTTAAGGTTGCCCGTATCGTCCGAATAGACAAGATATGCTTGTAAATCGGGATGCGTCGATAAAAACTCTTTGCTGCGGTCGAGTCCCAGGATCATGAATAGTGTGCCATAGGCATCGGCCAATGTCGCAGTCGATGCTACGACTGAGGCGGAGAGCAGATTGCTGATGACCGGCGTCCCGGTGCGTGCGTCGAGCGTATGGACGATTTTGCGGCCGTCGTCGGTCGTATAATATTTACGGTAGTTTCCGGAAGTGGCTACGCCCTGTCCGCTCACTTCGATAATGACCTGAAGATCGACGCCCGGAGTGAGGTTCCCTTCGATCGGCCGGTCGATACCGACATGCCAGGGCGTATCATTCGGATTAGTCCCCCGGCAAAAAATCTCGCCGCCCATTTCGATGATGTAATTTTCGAATCCTTTGGTGTCAAGCCAAGAGGCGATAAAATCGACCGTAGCACCCTGTGCCAGAGAGTTCAGATCAATCTGCATGTTGCTGTTCTGCTTTGTCAGACGGCCGTCGCGGATCGCTATTTTTTCGTAACCGACCAATTGCAGCAGTGAGTCGACGTTCGGTGCTTCGGAGGTGGAATCTTCTGCGAAACCATAGGCCGCTGTCAGCGGTTTGATCGTAACGTCGTAGGCTCCGTCGCTCTCCCGGCTGATCTGTTCGGCCTGTTCGATGCAACGGGTGATGAACAGATCGACCGAATCGGTTTCGTTGCGATTCAATCGGCTCAGCAGCGATTCCGGATTGTAGAGCGACATCGAATTGTCTACTACCGCAAAAAGACTGTCGATTTCGTATTTCAGCGATTCTCTGTCATATCCGGACCCTTTTAAGACAATATGATAGGTACCTCCTTGTGCAAAACCGTCGATAACGGTGCGATTCTCTTTCGGATCGGACTTTCCTGAACAACAGTAAAAAAATGCGGCTGTGGTGATGAGTAAAATATTTCGGCTGATGCGGTGTTGTAACATAATATTCGAGACTATATTCAGACAAAAATATCGATTTTCTGTGATATCCCAATTATTTTTTGTTACTTTGCAAGGTATAAATCCAGATAAGGGAAAACGGGGGTGCCGAAATTAAAGGCTGAGATTACACCCTAAAACACCTGATACGGTTAATGCCGTCGGAGGGAGTTTTCCACCTGCAACGTGCTCCGAGTACCGTTTCCTTTATCGTTTATCGATAATGCCATTATGGAAGTTTTTTTGAACGGAGCGAAAACCACGACACAAGCCGCTACGCTCGCTGAACTGCTCGAGGAACAGCATATCCCGACAGAGGGTATAGCTGTGGCCATTGGAATAAGGATTATCCGGCGAACCGAGTGGCCCGATACACCGATCGCCGACCAAGCCGAGATCACGTTGATCCGTGCTACACAAGGAGGATAATCATGAGCGAACGATTGCGTTTTGAGGCCCCGATCGTTATTACATTACCTCGTGTCATGGACGGCGAGGAGGAGGCTTTGTTAGAGATTTGTAAGGAGCCATGTCCCCCGATTATACATGTCCGTAAACCGGAGTCGGGCGAAGGGGAGGTGGATCGGTTGCTGAACCGGTTGAAAGAGTCGGGATGCGATATGTCCCGCCTGACGATACATTACAACGAACCGTTGGCCCGGAAGTACGGATTGGGTGGAGTCCATTTGCGTGGAGCGGAGTTGGGAAAAGGTGCAGGTGCAGGACTCCGGAAGAGTTTGTCGACACATTTGTGGGGGGAGGTGCAGCAATATGCCGGTCGGGTCGATTACCTGTTTATCAGTCCGCTGTTCGACTCGATTTCCAAACCCGGTTATCGCAGTGGCTTGGATCCCGAAGAGACGTTTTCTCGGTTAGCGCATCATGATGGACGGGTCGTGGCATTGGGCGGCATTTCCGCAGATACAATGATGCGGGTCGAACGGCTCGGTTTCGATGGAGCGGCCGTTTTGGGCGCAGTCTGGAGTGTAGAAGGGGGACGGATCGATGTCAGAAAGAGTCTGAAAAATTATCGTGTACTGTGCCGGAAGTGGCGGGCCGCAGGGGGCGTTCTGCAATTTATCTCCGATGGGAATCTTGCGGTGGCCGAACAGTTCCTGCAAGGGGGCGGCCGGTGGATCCAGTTACGGATGAAGGAGGCTCCCGAAGCGGAGGTTCTGCAGCGGGGTGAAGCAATGCGGGTGTTGTGTCGGCGTTATGGCGCAGTATTTATTATGAATGATAACCCTGAGTGGGCGAAGACCGTCGGTGCTGACGGTGTCCATCTCGGCCAGAAAGACCGGTCGCCGGAAGAGGCGCGGCAGATTCTGGGAGAGGGAGCGATCATCGGATCGACGGTCAATACGTTTGATCAGATCGCAGCCCGGAGTCATGGGGAGACCGATTATTTCGGATTGGGCCCGTTCCGGTTCACGACAACCAAAAAAAATCTTTCGGCGATTCTTGGCGTGGAGGGTTACCGAAGCATTGCAGCGCAGATGCGGGCCGAAGGGATAGATTTGCCGGTTGTTGCGATCGGGGGTATCGAGCTGGAGGATGTGCCGCAAATACGGCAGAACGGAATACCGGGGGTGGCGTTGAGTGGAGCGATTGCCCGGAGTGTGGATTCTCGAAAGACGACAGCCTCTTTTTTACGAGCTTTGCAAATACAACGGAACGATGGAAACGATCGTCCGGAAGTTTCAGATAATCTATAAATGGAGTAAACAATAATAAGATGAAAGAGTTGGTTATTGCTGACAAAAAGTTTAATTCCCGCCTGTTCGTCGGAACGGGCAAGTTCTCTTCGTCGGAGATGATGGCGAAGGCTGTCGCTGCGAGCGGCAGCGAATTGGTGACCGTTGCATTGAAACGGGTCGAGTTGGATAATCCGCAGGACGATATGCTCGAACATTTGCACCTGCCCGGAGTCAATCTGTTGCCCAATACCTCCGGAGTACGTAATGCCAAAGAGGCTGTGTTCGCGGCACAAATGGCACGCGAAGCGTTGGGTACGAACTGGATCAAACTTGAGGTGCACCCCGATCCGCGTTATCTGCTGCCCGATCCGATTGAAACGCTGAAAGCAGCCGAGGAGTTGGTCAAAGAGGGTTTCGTTGTCATGCCGTACATTAATGCCGATCCGGTTCTGTGCAAGAGACTGGAGGAGGTCGGGACCGCCTGTGTTATGCCATTGGGGGCTCCGATCGGGTCGAACCGTGGCCTCAAGACCCGTGACCTGTTGCGGATCATCATCGAGCAGAGCAATGTTCCGGTGGTTGTGGATGCCGGTATCGGAGCTCCATCTCATGCAGCAGAGGCTATGGAGATGGGGGCCGACGCTGTGCTGATCAATACGGCGATCGCCGTGGCAAAGGATCCGGTCAATATGGCCGTAGCGTTTAAGATGGCCGTAGAGGCAGGCCGTATGGCTTTCGAGGCGCAACTTGCACCCCAGAACCTTGCTGCATCGGCGACCAGTCCGTTGAACCCGTTTTTGGAAGGCATTAAAGATTTACAGCTATGAGTTACTACGATCTGATTTTGAAATACGATTGGGAGACGACCCGTCGGGCCATATATGCAGCGACCGAAGCCGATGTAGAACGGGCACTGAGCAAGGATCGTCCGTCGATGGAGGATTTTGCTGCACTGGTTTCTCCTGCAGCCGACAAGTATCTGAATGAGATGGCTGTGAAAAGCTATCAGATCACCCGCCGCCGGTTCGGGAATACGATTCAGCTCTATCTCCCGCTCTATTTGGCTAATATCTGTCAGAATCATTGTATCTACTGCGGATTTAACTGTACGAACAAGATCCATCGGGCTATTCTGTCTCCGGATGAGATACAAGCCGAATGCCAGGCCATCAAGAAGGATCCTTTTGAACACATCCTGTTGGTGACCGGCGAGGCTCCTCGTTCGTCAAGCGTGCAGTATATGGCCGATTCTATGGAAATTATCAAGAACTATTTCCAACAGATATCCCTTGAGGTGCAACCGCTCGATACGGACGAGTACCGGATGTTGATGGATCACGGTCTGCATTCGGTCTATGTTTATCAGGAGACCTACAACCGTGAACGCTATCCGGTTTACCATCTGCGTGGAAAAAAGACCGATTACCGGTATCGTCTCGAAACACCCGACCGGCTCTGTGAAGCGGGTGTTTATAAAGTGGGAGTCGGGAATCTGATCGGACTCGAAGATTGGAGAACCGAGGCGTTCTTTACGGCGCTGCATGTCCATTACCTCGAGAACCGGTATTGGAGAACGAAATATTCGATTGCTTTTCCCCGTCTTCGTCCATACTATGGCGAAAATGGATTCAACCCGGAGCACCCGACGACCGAACGGAACCTGTTGCAGTTGATTTGTGCTTACCGATTGTTGAGCGAAGATGTCGAACTCTCGATTTCGACGCGCGAAAGCGCTGCATGTCGCGATACGGTCATGCCGTTCGGAGTAACCGTAATGAGTGCCGGATCGAAGACGACTCCCGGTGGGTATGCCCATCCGATCGATGAACTCGAGCAGTGGGCCATCAACGATAGCCGGACTCCGACCGAAGTCTACAATGCGGTTAAGGCCAAAGGTTTTGAACCGGTCTGGAAAGATTGGTCGGCCTTCATGCAGGAGGCCAATATTCCGGCTTAAATTTTTATTTTTAATAAAATGGTAGGGAGGCTTTGTTAAATCGAATTTGAAAATTTCGTTCTTGACATGGTCCCGAAAAAACGTTAACGAATTATAGAATATGAAGAAGGATTTTTTTCTGAAAAATACCCTATTGCTCGCTTCGCTTTCGGGAACAGGTCTTGTCCAGGCTCAGCAACAGCCGAATATCATTTTGTTTCTGGTGGACGATATGGGTTGGCAGGATACTTCGGTTCCCTTTTATCAGGAACCGACTTTACTGAATAACAGATATCGTACACCCAATATGGAGCGGTTGGCCCAGATGGGTGTGAAATTTACCCAAGCTTATGCGTGTGCGGTTTCTTCACCTACGCGATGCAGCCTGATGACGGGGATGAATGCGGCTCGTCATCGGGTGACCAACTGGACTCTCTACTATAACCAAAAGACCGATGCATCGAGTGAAGTGATCCAACTGCCGGACTGGAATTATAATGGAATACAACCAGCCCATACAACCCAGCCTGCAGATCTGAAAAACTCCACTTTTGTCACCTCTTTTCCCCAAATTTTGAAACAGAACGGTTATTACACGATACATTGTGGAAAAGCACATTTTGGCGCTAAGGGTACATCTGGTGCAGATCCGGCCCAAATGGGTTTCGATGTTAATATCGCAGGTGGGGCCAACGGTGCTCCCGGCAGTTATTTAGGCACCCGAAATTTCGGACAAGGCTCGGGTTTCGAGGTCTTGGGGTTGGAGAAATATTATGGACAGGATGTATTTCTCACGGAAGTGCTTACACTCGAAGCCATCGAGGCGATGAAACGACCGATAAGTAAAAAACAGCCGTTTTACCTCTATATGTCGCACTATGCTGTGCATTCGCCTTATGACGATGATGTTCGATTTAGCAATTATTATCGTAATCGGTATGATGCACAGCTCGATACGCTGTTGAATGAAAGTGAGGCTCGGTATGCGGCGTTGGTCGAGGGTATGGATAAAAGTTTGGGTGATATACTTGATTTTCTCGAAAGCCAGCCCGAGGTAGCTGCCAATACGATCGTGTTGTTCATGTCTGATAACGGAGGACAAGGTTTGAACAATGTGCGTCAGGGGCGGGCTAATCGGGATCAGAACTATCCGGCCCGAGCCGGTAAGGGTTCGGCTTTTATGGGTGGTGTGCGAGAACCGATGATGGTCTATTGGCCGGGCGTGACAGAGGCAGGCGGTGTGTGTGACCAACGGGTGATGATCGAGGATTTCTTTCCTACAATTCTCGATATGGCGGGAGTTGAAGAGTATTCCACGGTGCAAACGGTTGATGGAGTGAGCTTTGTCGATGTGCTCCAGGATCCCTCAGCAAGGCATGAACGCACGATTGTGTGGCACTTCCCCAATCTGTGGGGGGAAACCCAAAACATAGAGGAGGGGTACGGTGCCTATTCCTCCATTTTAAAAGGCGATTACCATTTCATTTACCATTGGGAAACTCAGCAAAAAAGACTTTATAATGTGTGTGAGGATATTGGCGAGCAGGATGATCTTTCGTCCGAACAGCCTAAATTGGTGAAGAGGCTGGCCCGTGAGTTGACCGATTTTTTGAAATCGACGGATGCCCAACGGCCTTCATATAAAGCCACAGGTGAGGTTTGCCCTTATCCTGACGGTTCAAAATAAGTTTGTCTTGAAATGAGGAATGCACATCTGGCAGGAACTAAAAACGGGGGGGACAGTGTGCGGAATGAAAAATAGAGGAGAGTTGCTTTTTTTAACTCATCCACTTCATTTTATTTTGCTATTTTTGTAAAAAGCCCAAAATAGTAAATGATATGAGACGTTTTTTATTGATGTTCATACCGATGCTTGGGGCGATGGGGACACTTTTCGGAAAGGCTCCGTCGTCCCATGTCGGTTTGTACAATACGGTTACGGAGTTCCGTGTCGGCGGACATCTCGGTGAACGGCTCGATGCGAACGAGCGGAGCTGGATACAACCTCTGTTGGAGAATAACACGAATCTGTTCGGCGCTTTCATGCGCCCCGATTCGAATACGTTGTTCAAGTGCATGTGGCACGGGGAGTTTCCCGGAAAGATACTTACCGGGGTGGCTCAGACCTATTTGACGTCGTATGCTCCCCAAACACGAGCTGTCGGGGACCGTATGGTCGATTCATTGGCCCGGGCACAACGGGAGGATGGCTATTTGGGCCCCTGGTCCAATAGGGAGCGTTTCGATAACCTGCCCGAGAAGTGGGATACGTGGGGACATTACCATTGCATGTATGGGCTATTGATGTGGTATAAGGCTACGGGAAATGTCAAGGCACTGGAGGTCGCTTGCCGTGCAGCGGATTGTCTGTACGACTATTTTATCGGAGGAAAGATCTTTTTCGCTTCGCAGAATTGGGGGGAATGCAACTTCGCTCCGAGCCATATTTTTGCTTTGCTGTATGAGGAGACCCGCGATCCCCGTTATTTGGAGGCGGCTGAATATATCGTACAGCAGGAGTGGAAAGTGCCTTATCACGATTTTTATACGAACAGTACGCTCGCTTGTAATTGGCTCGAGGCCGCATTGGACGGAATCCCGTTCTGTTATTCGCCCCAGAAACGATGGGAGAGTCTTTATACGTTGACCTCGCTGTATACGTTGTATTGCATTACGGGAAAACAGCAGTATGCGGATGCGATGGAGTCGTTGTGGTGGGGGATTGTGCAGTATGACCGGCACAATACGGGGAGTTTCGGTACGGGAGAGGGGGCTACCGGCGATATTTACGGAGCCGGTAGCGAGACCTGCAATACGGTAGCCTGGATGACTTTTTCGACGGAGTATCTCAAACTCAGCCGAAATTCATATGTAGCCGATGAGTTGGAGTTGTCGCTGTTCAATGCCACACTGGGTAGCCAGTTGGGTGATAAGGAGTTCGTCTACATGAACTCGTCGGACGGTGTGCGTGTCAGTTCGCAGATCGAGCTGGCTCCCCATAGTTTCGAGGGAGGTCGTGAGATGAATTGCTGCCAGGCAAGCGGGAATCGGGGCTTGAGCCACTTTACCCGTTGGGGCGTATTGAATGATGACAAGGATATTTATCTCAACTATTACGGAGAATCGCAGATCCGGTTCGAAACACCGGCCGGGCGGCCGATTGAAATCGAACAGCAGACTGATTATCCCAAAAATGGATCGGTACGGATTTTGGTTCGGCCGGAGAGAGCCGAACGCTTCGGACTTTGTCTGAGGATTCCCGTCTGGTCGCACCGGACGTTCGTGAAAGTGAACGGAGAATCGGTCGGAGAGGTTGAGCCGGGGCGTTACTGCCGGCTGGAGCGGAAGTGGAGACCGGATGATGTCGTTGAGTTGGAGCTCGATATGCGGATTCACTATTGGGTCGGAGCCGAGCGTGTCGAAGGTAAATGCTCGGTCTATTACGGTCCGGTTTTGCTCTCGGTCGCGGAACCGGCCGATCAGGTGGCCCGATACCGGTTTACTCCCGAATCATTTGGGGGGATAGAGTGGATCGACCGTCCGGGACACTGGTTTAGCGGATGCATTAGGACAGTGGACGGAGAGAGTGTCGAAGTGGAGGATTATGCGACGAAACCGGCCCAGACTCCCTATACGACGTGGCTGCCGGTCGAAACGACGATGCCTGCCGCAACGTTTGACAGAAATGGGGTCCCGGTTTGGGATTATTAATCGATAAATGAACAGTATATGCGTATATTGATTCAACGGGTACAACGGGCTTCGGTGACGGTCGGAGGAAAGTTGCACAGTTCGATCGGTATGGGGCTGTTGGTGTTCGTAGGCATTGAGGAGGCAGATGATGAGCAAGATATCGGTTGGCTGACCGGAAAATTGACAAAACTTCGTATATTTGCCGACGAGGTCGGTGTGATGAATCGTTCGGCGGAAGAGGTGCAGGCGGAGATCATGATCGTCAGCCAGTTTACGTTGCATGCGATGACGAAGAAGGGGAACAGGCCGTCGTACATCCGTGCAGCCCGGCCGGAAAAGGCGGAAGGAATGTACGAGCGTTTCGTGGTGTCCGTTTCCGAGGCGATGGGCAAACCGGTTGCTACGGGTGTTTTCGGGGCCGATATGCAGGTCGAGCTGGTAAACGACGGCCCGGTAACCATTTGGATCGACTCCAAAAATCGGGAGTGATCCGGGATGTTTTGGAAATTTACAGAGAAAAAAGAGATACACAACGATGACAGTCAAAGAGGTGCAGGAGTTGATCGAGACGTGGACTGCTAAAAACAAGGTCCGCAACAACGAATTGGCCAATATGGCTCTTCTTACGGAAGAGATCGGGAAATTGAGCCGTGTGATGGTGCATCGTTTCAATGACCGGGCCGATGAGCCCCATTTCCGTTATGAGGTGTCGGACGAAATCGGTGATATTCTCTGGACGTTGGTCGAAGTGGCCAATCAGGCAGGTGTGGACTTGACCCTTTCGCTGATCCATGCGCTTGAACGTAAAAGCAACGAGACCCTTTTGTTAAAAGCGAAGGGGGAAAGAGTGAGAAAATAAGATCGGATAGGAGCGGGGTGGCGCGAAATGTAAAAAACGGGTTTGCGCGCTGCCTGTATCTGGAAAATACGACCGGATCATTGCAAAATTTTAAGTGCAGAGGTCCGGTCATTTTTTGATCTTTATTGTCTGTTTTGTCTTAGGCGCTAAATTGTTCGTTATCATGAGAGAAATATGGGGGTGGAAAACCTATGATTCTCGTTTTTGCGTATCTTTGCACGGACAAAAACGATCTGTATATGATTTCTAACCTTAGACAGCTTTTCCTTGAACACGTGGGACAGACTTCGGATTATCCGATGATGCTCGAAGTGGAACGGGCGGAAGGCGTCTACCTGTACGGGCCCAACGGGAAACGGTGGATCGACCTGATCTCCGGGGTGTCGGTGAGTGCGGTAGGGCATGGCAATCGGGCCGTAATCGAAGCCATCTGTTCGCAAGCCCGCGATTATCTGCACCTGATGGTTTATGGCGAAGCGGTTGAGGCACCTCAGGTCCGCTATGCACAACGGATCGCCTCGCTGTTGCCCGATCCGCTGGATTCGGTCTATTTCGTCAACTCGGGAAGTGAGGCGGTCGAAGGTGCGTTGAAGCTTGCCAAGCGATATACCGGACGGACCGAGATGATCTATTACAAAAATGCCTATCACGGCAGTACGCACGGATCGCTCAGCGTAATGGGAGGAGAGACCTTCCGTAATGCGTTCCGTCCCCTGTTGCCCGATACCCGTCAGATTCGGTTCAACGAACCCGACGATTTGCAGTATATCACCTCCCGGACTGCTTGTGTGATTATCGAACCGGTACAGGGAGAGGGGGGAATTATACCGGTGCGCCGCGATTATCTGCGGGCGTTGCGTGACCGGTGCAACGAGACGGGTACGCTGTTGATTTACGACGAAATTCAGACCGGACTGGGACGGACGGGGACACTCTACTTTTTCCAACAGTACGGAATAGCTCCGGATATACTCTGCACGGCAAAAGCTTTCGGTGGCGGGATGCCTTTGGGGGCTTTTATTGCGTCGAAACGGGTGATGGATGTGTTGAAAACCAATCCGGTGCTCGGACATATCACCACGTTCGGCGGTCATCCGGTGTGCTGTGCGGCAGGACTTGCGGCATTGGAGTATACCCTTTCCGAAGGGTTGATGGAGCAGGCCGAATCAAAGGGTGCCCTCTATGAAAAGTTGCTCGAAGACCACCCTCTTGTACGGGAAATTCGTCGGGTGGGTCTGCTGCTGGCGGTCGAGTTCGGCGATGCGGAGCTTACCGCACGGATTGTGTGGGATGCCGTCGAAGCCGGATTGATGACCGAATGGTTCATGTTTCACGAGACGGCTATGCGGATCGCCCCCCCGTTGACCATAACTCCGTCAGAGATCGAGGAGTCGTGTGTGATTCTGCGAAAGGTCATGGATCGGATAAAGGGATGAGACGATGTGTTCGTTTTTTCCGAAAAAGTTTTAAATTTGCGGAGTTCGGTTTTGATCGATCATCATATTAATCATTAAAATAATACGAATCAATAATGAAAAAAACGTTGAAAATAGTCGTTCTGGCTAAACAGGTTCCCGATACGCGGAATGTGGGCAAAGATGCGATGAAGGCCGACGGTACGGTGAATCGTGCCGCCTTGCCTGCGATCTTCAATCCCGAAGACCTGAATGCACTGGAACAGGCTCTTGTGCTGAAAGACATGTTTCCCGGAAGCCGGATCGATCTGCTCACGATGGGTCCCGGACGTGCGGCCGAAATTATCCGTGAAGGAATGTTTCGCGGGGCCGACGGTGGCGTGTTGCTGACCGACCGGAAATTTGCGGGCTCCGATACTTTGGCGACCTCTTATGCCCTGTCGCGTGCGGTAGCCAAGCTGAATCCCGATATCATCATCGCAGGTCGTCAGGCCATTGACGGCGATACGGCTCAGGTAGGGCCACAGGTGGCGGAAAAGCTGAATTTGCCGCAGGTAACCTATGCCGAAGAGATCGTCGGTTTCGAAGGCGAGGAGTTGGTTATCCGCCGCAGACTCGAGCATGGAGTGGAAACCGTAGCCTGTCCGCTGCCTTTGGTGGTAACTGTTAACGGATCGGCTCCCGAATGCCGTCCGCGCAATGCAAAACTGGTCATGAAGTACAAACATGCCATCACGCCGAGCGAGTGTCAGCAGGACGAGGTGAGTTGCTATGCCGATTTGCGGGCCAGTCGTCCCTATCTGAACATTACCGAGTGGAATGTTTCTGATGTGGATGCCGATGATCAGCAGCTGGGTCTCAGCGGATCACCCACCAAAGTCAAAAAGATCGAAAACGTGGTGTTCGCAGCGAAAGAGGCGAAACGGTTGACCGGGTCCGATCGGGATATCGAATCGTTGATTCAGGAGCTGATCGCCAGCCATACGTTAGGATAATTCGAAACCAAATCAAAAACGCATATTGATGAACAACATATTTGTATATTGCGAAAACGAAGAAGGGAAGGTGGCCGATGTGTCGCTGGAACTGCTGACCAAAGGCCGTGTTTTGGCCGATACACTGGGGTGCGAACTCGAGGCCCTGGTATTGGGACACAACTTGGCCGGAGTTGAAAAGGAGTTGGCCGAGTATGGGGCTGACCGGATCCATATCGCCGACTGCGCCTGCCTGGCTCCTTACAGAACATTGCCTCATGCAGCGGTGGTGTGTGGCGTATTTAAAGAGGAGCAACCTCAGATCGCTTTGTTCGGGGCTTCACCCGTAGGACGTGACTTGGGACCCCGTGTCTCTTCTGCCTTGCATAGCGGATTGACTGCCGATTGTACGAGCCTTGAAATCGGTTCGCATACCGATGCCAAGAGCGGTAAAGAGTATCAGAATCTGCTCTATCAGATTCGCCCGGCATTTGGCGGAAACATCATCGCTACGATTGTGAACCCGGATCACCGCCCCCAGATGGCAACGGTCCGCGAAGGGGTGATGAAGAAAGAGAAGGCCAAAACACCGGGGAAAGGTGTTGTTGTGCAGGTAGATGCCAAGAAATATTTGAATGACAGCGATTTTGTGGTGCGGATTATCGACCGCCAGATCGAAAAACGGAAAATCAACATCAAAAACGCATCGGTAATCGTGGCCGGAGGTTACGGTATGGGATCGAAAGAGAACTTCCAGTTGCTGTTTGATCTGGCCGACGTGTTGGGTGCTGAGGTAGGTGCTTCGCGTGCTGCGGTGGATGCCGGAATGGCTGATCATGCCCGTCAGGTGGGGCAGACCGGTGTTACGGTGCGCCCGAAACTCTATATCGCCTGCGGTATCTCCGGACAGATTCAGCATACGGCCGGAATGGATCAGTCGGCCATGATCATTTCGATCAACAGTGATCCCGATGCCCCGATCAACAAGATCGCAGATTATGCCATCGTGGGCGATGCCATGGAGATCATTCCCAAAATGATTAAGTATTACAAGCAAAACAGTAAATAAGCGGAATGACGATTCGGTTCGATATGCAACTCGCCGATACCTTGGCTTGTGTGAGATACTACCTGAAGAGCGATAAGGGAGCCCGAAAAGCCATGTTGTGGTATCGGGTGATGGTCCCTCTGATCTGGGCGATTCTGCTGATCCCCGATGTGGCTCACGGTCGGACGAATATTGCGATTGCGGTTATCGGTGTCGTAACTTCCGTCGGATGGTGGTTCGGGGCTCCGGCTCTTTACGTCCGACTGGTTGTTCGGCAGGCGAAAAAGGCATACGGCAGACCGGAAAACGAAAAATTATTCGGACATGTCGAGATGACTCTCGAAGAGGAGGGGGTCAAGGTGAAAAAATCCGACCGGGAGGCGGTCAGTAGCTGGTCGAACATTACGAAAGCGGCAAAAAGTGCAGATTACATTTTTCTCCACCTTTCTAATGTTTCGATGATTGCGATCCCCAGACGCGACCTTTCCGAGCAGGAGTGGCACGATGTCGGGGAGCTTGTGAAAAAGCAGGTTCCCGATTTTCAGGTTTCCGAGATTTGAACCGAAAAGTGTACAGATGCAAATTAAAAAACAGAAAATATGGCTAATTTCTTTTTAGACAACAAGGATCTCCAGTACCACATGAATCATCCGTTGATGAAGAAAATCGTGGAACTTAAGGAGAAGGGCTTTGCCGATAAGGATAAGTATGACTATGCTCCGGTGGATTTCGAGGATGCGCAGGACAGCTATCGTCGGGTGATGGAGATCATTGGCGAGATTTGCGGAGACATTGTGGCTCCGAATGCCGAAGAGGTCGATCATGAAGGGCCGAAGGTGGTCGACAACCACGTGGTCTATGCTCCGGGAACGGCGCAGAATATCGAGGTAATGGCGAAGGCCGGACTTTTCGGATTGACTCTGCCCCGGAAATATGGCGGATTGAACTTCCCGCTGGTTTACTTTGTGATGGCCAACGAAATGGTCGCCCGGGCTGATGCCGGCTTTGAGAACATTTGGGGATTACAGGACTGTGCCGAGACGTTGAACGAGTTTGCGTCGGAAGAGCAAAAAGAGAAGTACCTGACACGGGTGTGCCAGGGAGAGACTTGTGCGATGGACCTGACGGAACCGGATGCCGGTAGCGATTTGCAGGCCGTTATGCTCAAAGCCCATTGGGACGAAGCTCGCGGGACTTGGTTGCTCAACGGCGTGAAACGCTTTATTACCAATGGTGACGGACATATTTCGTTGGTTCTCGCCCGTTCGGAAGAGGGTACGACCGATGCGCGTGGTCTGTCGATGTTCATATACGACCGGAACAATATGGCGGTTAAGGTGCGTCGTATCGAAAACAAATTGGGAATCAAGGGATCTCCTACCTGTGAGCTGGTGTTTACCGACGCTCCGGCTGAGTTGGTCGGCGACCGCAAGATGGGACTGATCAAATATGTCATGTCGCTGATGAATGCTGCCCGTTTGGGTATCGGCGCCCAGTCTACCGGTCTCTCTGAGGCTGCCTATCGCGAAGCACTCAAATATGCAAAAGAGAGACAGCAATTCGGGAAACCTATTATTGAATTCCCGGCGATTAAGGAGCTGCTCTCGAATATGAAGGCCAAATTGCTGGGCTCTCGGGCATTGCTTTATGAAACAACCCGTTTTGTGGAGATTTATAAGGACTACACTCATTTGAGTCACGATCGTAAGCTTGAGCCGGCAGAACGTGCAGAGATGAAAGCGTATACGCGTCTGGCCGATGCCTTTACGCCGATGTTGAAGCTGATGTCGAGCGAATACTGTAATAACCTTGCATACGATGCGATCCAGATATTCGGAGGATCGGGCTACATGAAAGACTATCCGGTAGAGCGGCTCTATCGGGATGCGCGGATCACCAACATCTACGAAGGGACCTCGCAGTTGCAGGTTGTTGCGGCGATCCGTCACGTGACCACCGGAACCTACCTTAACCAGATCAAAGAGTATGAAGCGCAAGAGTATGAGCAATCGCATCTGAAAGACCGCCTGGTCGCATTGCGTGAAACTTATGAGAAGTGTGTCGCAAAGGTTACGGCAACCGAAAACAACGAGTTTGTCGACTTTCATGCACGCCGTATGGTAGAGATGGCTGCACATATTATCATCAGTTATTTGCTGATGCGTCAGGCCGGAGAGGTTGAGGATTACCGTACTTCGGCGGAGCTCTATGTGAAGTATGCCGAAATGCAGGTGGCTGCCGCAGCCCGTTATATAGAACAGTCGACACCGGCTGATCTGGAGTTGATCTCGGATGTGACGAACGAAGCGTAAATGTTTTTTATAATGAAGAGACGGAGGAGTAGGGAACAAGACCTTTCCTCCGTTTCTTCTTCTGTTTTTGAAGACCGGGTGTTCCGAATATGCGAATTATTATTAATTTTGTTTTAGCTATATTGAAGAGTTGTAGTTTTCATTACGTAGAGTAGATATGAGGAAAAAAGGTTTTAGTTTGTTATTTGTCCTTGTAATCGCAGCTTTTTCGCAGGGCAAGGCTCAGAATTATAACTGGGCGATCGGTGTTCGGGGAGGTGTGACGGCATCGGGTATCACGGTGCGCCATAATTTCGATCCGTCCAACTCGATCGAAGCCATCATCGATTTCGCTCAGGGATTCAATTTGTATGCACTTTATGAACGGAATATACCGGTGATCGGGGAGGGTTTTAACTTCTATTATGGAGCGGGTGCCAATATCGGTGCCTGGGACCATCACCATAGTGAGTTTGCATTCGGTATCGACGGCGTGATCGGCCTCGAGTATAAACTTCCGACGATCCCTTTGGCATTCTCTTTGGATTACAAGCCGAATCTTAATCTGATTGAAAAGACGAAGTTCCATGCGCTGGATTTCGGTTTGGGTGTGAAAGTCACTTTCTAATTTTAGGTCAAAGAGCCGAATAAGGCTCATATAAATTTATCGGTATGAAAAAAATTTTGTTTTCGTTCGTTCTTTTGATTCCGTTGTTTTCGTGTGTCAACAAACAAGGGGTGAGTCGTGAACAAATGCAACAGGAGAATGATTCACTGAATGTTGTTATCTCTCAGAAAGATTCGGTTATCAATGATATTTTCGTTTCGTTGAATGCTGTTGCCGAGAACCTGAATACGATCAAAACGCGCGAAAACCTCATCAACGAAAACATGGCGCAAGGAGAGGTCTCTAAAAGTACGACCACTCAGATCAGTGAGGATATTGAAGCGATCAATCGTCTGTTACTCGAAAACCGGGAAACGATTGCACGGCTCGAACAGAATGCCGAATTGCTGCGTAAAGCCAACGTGAAAATAGGCAGTTTGGAGAAGTTGATCGCCCAGATGAACACCCAGATCGAATCGAAAGACCAGGAGATAAAGGTGTTGAAACAACATTTGGCAGAAAAGGACGTGCAAGTACAAACGTTGACCGAACAGGTGTCGGGGCTGAATACCCAGGTCGAGACGCTGTCTACGGAGAAAGCATCGCTCGAAGGCGAGGTGAAGACTCAGGACAATATTCTCAATACGGGATATTATATCATCGGTTCGGAGAAGGAGCTGTTGGCCAAGGAGATTGTTTATAAGAGCGGATTTATCGGGCGGACCTTGAAAATCAACGAGAATCGTAGCCTTGATAGCTTTACCCAAGTCGATATCCGCAATCTGGACCATGTGATGATCGGACAGAAAAAAGCGGCATTGGTCAGCTCGCATCCAACCGAATCTTACGAATTTGTCATGTCGGACGACGGGATTTTCGAGTCGTTGCAGATTAAAGACAAAAATAAATTCTGGGAGTATTCGAAGGTTATGGTTATTAGTTACAAATAATCCGTAGTGTGGGGGCTGAACGCTTTGCTTACAACGGTATTTCGAAAAATCGTCGTTTTATTTTGCAAAACCGAATCGATTGATTACCTTTGCCTCCCAAACCGATCGAAAGATCAATTATAGAGTATCAATAAATTAAACTTAAACATCATGAAAAAGGGGATTCATCCTGAGAATTATCGTTTAGTGGCATTCAAGGATATGTCGAATGATCATGTGTTTTTGTGCAGGTCCGCCGTCCAGACCAAAGAGACCATCGAAGTAGACGGCGAAACCTATCCCGTGTATAAGATGGAAATTTCCAACACGTCTCACCCGTTCTATACCGGTAAGATGAAGTTGGTTGACACTGCCGGACGCGTCGATAAGTTTATGAGCCGTTATCAAAAACATTACGATAAGAAAAAAGCCGCTGCAAAATAATCGGGTGGCGGATAACAAGAACTCGAGGGCCGGAATTGCTTTATTGAGCGAGGCCGCGGGGTCTGGAAGTTATGGAGGCTGTACTTGTGAAGGTGCAGCCTTTCTTTTTTGATCGGTGTGGGGAAGGAGGGAAAGTTAGTAGAGGGGGAGTTAATAGCATGAGAGAAAACGTGGTGTCTCCAAATTATGTGGAACAAGTATAAAAAAGCCTCGATGCACTCGAGGCTTTTTTTATGAGATGAAAATCTCTTTATGTGACCGTACGCAGGAGTTGGAGAATGGTCTGATTTATTGGTTCATGGCAACGTGGAAAGCGATGGTTGTGTAAAAATTTCTCGACCGAAGATAAAATGTGTATTCTCCGTATGGGCCTGTTTTATAGTCGGGGTAGTCCTTTAAAGTGACTTTCAGAACGCCATTCTCTTGTCGGATCTCAAATGAATCTGCATCTTGCTCCAGATATGAGCTGTAATCCAATTCAGCATCATACGGAAGTTTGTATTCGCAACTGTCACCCCAGTTGTCGAGATTGCCGAAAACGGTGGTGCCGGGAGCTGGAAGTTCGTTACTTTCTGCATGTGCGATGACGTATTTAACCTGGGCTCCTGTTATTGTGTTTTCCGATGTGATGGGAGCAACGATATAGGCTTTGTAAAATTCCGAGCCGACGGAAATGGCCTGTCTCCCGGAGGGAAAGGTCCGTAAGGCGTTTTGGGCATATATATAATACATGTGACCTTGCAGTACGGCGCTTTCCTGCGACAGATTGTCTAACGTCAAGGGGAATGAGGCCCCGAGACCATATGTTTTCCCTTGATCGACAAGGTAGCAGTCATATGTCCGGAAATTGTTCGCATTGTTGATGAATACGTCCGAAGCCCCTAATAGGGTCTTGCCATGATCTTCGTTCATCATGTTCAGCGTGATGTTTCCTTCAGGATCGGGAAGTTCGTCGTCTTTGTCGCAACCGATGAAAGTCATCGAACTGAGGGTTAACAAAAAAACGGCAAAAAATCTTTTCAGTTTCATAAATTCGGGTTTCGATTGATAAATAAATCCGTTCATGGGGTACAAATATAGGATAAAAAACTTTTCTAAACGGGCAATCCGGTATGATTAAATAAAGAATGGAGGGGCAGACGATCGGTCGGTGTCGTGTTTCTGTCTGAGGTAGAGTTTTATAAAGGCGAAAAAAAAATTAAAGCTATGTTTTTATTGGTCGTAGAGAAAAAGAATATAACGGGAAAAAGAGTTAATTTGTTGATTGTAAATATTTTTGCTATTTTTGAGAAATAAAATATGATGTGATGACGACGGGAGTGAAAAGAAAAAGAGCTTACGGTTGGATCTATTTTATATGTTTGGTCGGGACGATGGTTCTGAGCGGTTGTGCGTCGACACGTTATGCACCGCGTACCCATTGGGAACAGGATCTCCAGGGCGAAACGGATACTGTGCTACAAAGGCTTGCCCGGGAGATAGGCGGTTCCGGATGCGTTGTGCTTGACGGGAAAATACTCTGTTCTTGGGGGAGGACCGATCGGCCGGTGGATTGGGCGTCGGCGTCGAAGCCGGTGCTGAGTACGCTCTTTTTCTGTGCGCTCAATCGAGGGCTTGTGCAGGATGCTGACGACCGTTTAATAGATTATGGCGTGCCGTTGCGGGGAAAGGATACGACGATCACTTTCCGGTCGCTTGGGGCCATGACCAGTGGATATACATTAAAAGAGGCAGCCGGTGACGCATACGCCTATAATGATTATGGTATACAGCTGTATGAATGTGCTTTGTTGGACTATATTTTCCATCAATCGGCCGAGGAGGCAACCGCCGAACAATTTCGGATCTTGCAGTTCGAGGATGAATGGGGGTATTACCATATTCCGCCGAAAAGACAACGGATTACCCTGTCGGTCCGCGATTATGCCCGATTGGTATGGATGTGGCATAACAGGGGAGCATGGAATAAAGAGCAGGTGATTGCCCGGAAATGGTTCAGAAAATATATGCATCCGCAGGTCCCTTATGATTTGCCACATGCGGCTCCCTGTGAACGGATTGACGATTATTTGGGAATCGGCTCCTACGGAGGAGGGGCCGATCATTTTACCCATTTGGGGCCGGGTATATATGGATTCAACTGGTGGTATAACCGTCCTACGCCTTTAAAAGATGGGGCGTTGTTGTTCCCGTCGTTGGATGATGACTGGATTTTGTCGATCGGAGTACGGGGACATTTGTCGTTGTTTTCGCCGAAAAAAGATTATGCGCTGATTACCTCTTTCGGGGATTGGAAAGATCGGCAAAAGGAGTGGGGCGATTATGAAACGCTGTTGAGCTCTTTTGTCGAACATATGGAAAAAACGTATGGGAAAAAGGCTTCCCGATAGAGTAGGTATGGCGGTAGGATAGGCGCTAAAAACATGCGGCCCCGATGCGACCCTCGTGCTATGGGGGTGTGGCTCGGGGCCGATATGTCGTAAATACGGTTGTTTTGAATGATAGCGGGCTGGTGTCGGTTTGCTCGTTTGGGGAAACGACGGGTTTGATCGGAATTTATTTGGCCCCTTGATTCGCTACGGCAGCGGTTTTCCGACGGATCTCATCCGGATCGCCGAGAAAATAATCTTTTGCCAGATTCAGATGGCGGTCGAACTCGAAGACATAAGGGACGGCAGTCGGAAGGTTCAACTGTACGATTTCGCTGTCCGGAATCCTTTTCAGATGCTTGATGATACCGCGCAGGCTGTTGCCGTGCGCGACGACCAGCAGTTGATCCTCGAACCTCAGGCGGGGGAAGATTGTCTTCTCCCAATAGGGAAGGATGCGTTTGATCGTATCCTTCAGCGATTCGGTACGGGGCAGTTCGGCGTTCGGGACCTGTGCATAACGGCTGTCGAATTTGGGATTTCTTGGATCGGTTTCAGAAAGCGCTTCGGGAGCGATGTCGTAACTCCTTCTCCAGATCAGGACCTGTTCTTCGCCGTATTGGGCCGCAGTCTCCTTTTTATTCAGACCTTGCAACACACCGTAGTGCTTTTCGTTCAGCCGCCACTCTTTTTCGACCGGGATCCAATCCTGATCGAGAACGTCCAGCACGATGTTCAGGGTCTTGACGGCGCGTTTCAAATAAGAGGTATAGGCGCGACTGAAAGTTAGTCCCTCCTGCCGCATCAGTTCGCCCGCATGGTAGGCTTCGGCACACCCTTGTTTGGTAAGGTCGACGTCAGTCCAGCCCGTGAAACGGTTTTCTTGATTCCATGTGCTCTCTCCGTGACGGAGCAATACGATTTTTTTCATGACGCATGTTTTTTGGTTCGATCAAAAATATCGAACATCTTTGATGCCAGATTGTGTAATCCGGTAAAATACCTGCTTTTGGGTAGTTTTTATGGTTTGATTACTAGGTGTTTGTCTGCGTTCGGGTGTCGTGATAATAACTACCCCCGTGAAATCAGCTTCAAAATACGGAGGATTTGAAGGTGACGATGTGCATTGTGGTGTGCTTTTTGCAACGATATACAATCGGTATAACTAAAATTTCAAATCCTATGAAAAGTCAAGGTTTATTATCGTTTTTGAGCGGAGCGGCCATCGGAATTGCCGTAGCTCTGTTGTTCGCTCCCGATTCCGGAGCCAATACCCGTCAGAAAATAACGGAAAAATTGAGACAGAACGGCCAGAAAATGAAAGAGGCACTCGACGAGTCGCTGCATTGTTGTGAGGAACAGTAATCGGAGTGAGGTATGAACGGAGAAAGCAGTACCGGTCCCTTCGGCAAAACGATACGTGATGCAGGCGATTATGTTTCGCTCAGTGCCGAAAGGTTGAAATTGTGGACGATCGAGAATCTTGCCGTATGTTTCAATACGCTCTTCGGAATCCTATTGCTGGTCGTTTTGTTGGGGATTGCCGTGCTGTTTTTTGCCGTTGCGCTGACGTGGATACTCGGAATCTTGCTCGGATCGTACCTCGTGGCTATTTTGTTGATGGGAGGGGTGTTTGTTGTGTGTGCATTGGTCGTCTATTCGTTACGGAGAAAATTGGTTGTCGATTCGGCCGTGAGGATGTTGTGCCGGATGGCAGATGATATGAATCGGAAAAGGATGAGCGATGAAAAGAGTGCAATATGATCGGATAAGGACGCTGGACGAACTTCGGGGCGAACGCCATCGGGTCGATCTTGAATTGCATCGGATGGGTAACAGCCTGACTGATGATCGGAAAAGAATGGCCGGTCTGTTTACTCCGGGGGGGATGTTTACCTATCTCGGTAGCGGAATCGACCGGATTTGTACGACCGTGCAGTGGTGTCTGTCAGGATATGATCTCGTGCGTAGTTTGATCGATCGGATTCGGACCGAAAGGAAGCACACAACTCCAGACAATACTTGATCCCGTCGATCTGTGTGTCGATAAAAAAGGCCGCATCAATTTCCGATGCGGCCTTTTTGGTGTATGGTAACCGAATATGTACCTACTGGGCGGTGCTTCGATTGGCGAGATACTCTTTGACTACGTTGTAGTAGGCATCGGGAGCTTCGTTGTTTGGATAGCGTTTGTATTCGGTTTGGCTTTCGTGTGTATCGGCGATACCCCAGAAAATCGCGTCGCACGTATCGTCATACGAGCCGAAAATGGAGTATTCGGTTGCCTCTCCAGCCCATTCGACCTTCTCTTTCCACTGCTCGATCGTGCTGCGTTTCCAGTCTGTCGGGGGAACGCCTTCGTTCGGACAGGCGAAACGGACCTTGTTGTCCGAGCTAGACGATTTGTGCCGATAGCCCCATCCGTCCGTAGGTCCGAAATTCATCGGAGAATTCACTTGGCAGGTGCCGATCCGGAATTTTGCCAGATAATCCTTTTCATTTGCGGGTGCTGCATTGTACATCCTCCAGAAATCTTCGCCCATGTAAAAGACAACGAGCATCGGGCGGTCGTCGCCGAATCCGTATTTGCGGTAAACCTCTTTGTTGGCCCAATTCTCCCAGATCCGTTTGGCAACCCCGTTCCAGTAAGCTAACGTGTGGGCGGCCGGATTTCCGATAAACATCACAAAGCGCATATCCAACTCCGTGCATACTTGTTCGATCGTAGCGATCTGGTCTTTTGTATCGACCTCCCAAAGGGCTCCTTCGTTGGGTTGGCAACCGGGCCAGCTGCCCGGAATCGACTCCCATTGACTGGGGTTGGTCAGATCGATGATTACATCGTTGATTCCGGCCTGTTGGATGGTGGAGAGGATAGCCCGGGCATGATCGATGTTCTTGTAGCTGTGGTCGGTGATCCATTCGTCGCCCACCTTGAATTTAATGACTCCTTCGTTGGCGCTCCGACAGCAGATCAGAATATGTGACATGGGAACACTGAAGCTCTGGCTCGCATCCGGCAGTTCCGGATCATCCTGATCATCGCCTGGCGAATCGGAATCGTCTTGGCTGTCACCCGGAGTGTCGGGGGCATCTTGGTCGTCTCCCGGAGAATCTGGGTCCTGCTGATCGTCTCCCGGAGAGTCCGGATTTTGAACTTCGCCCGACGTGTCTGGCTCTTTCGTCGGAGAATCTTTATCTGTGCAACCCACTACGGACACGCAGATCAGCAACATCAAGAAAACAAACAAACGTTTCATAACAATATAAAAGTTTAGGTTAAAAATCAATTAGGTTTGTTGGTTAAGTTCTTGTCTCTATTCTTGTCGCTCCTCGTCGCTTTCGGTCAGCTCCCGGAGCGTGTAAACCAACGGCGCAGAAAACGGATGTTTTCGATAGGGGCAGGATTCGACTGCACAATGTGAACAGTGCTTTTCGTCGCACGGATCGGAATGGACTGAAATTAATACCTGATCGGAAAATTTTTGGCGGATGGTTGTCTGTAATTGTTGGCAAAGGCGATGCCCCTGTCGGATATCGTAAAACCAAGGCAGTGTCAGGTCACAGTCTACAAAAAAGGCACTGCCGTATCGGATGATTTTCAGGTTGTGGATATCGATCCATGCCGGATCAGGATTCTCGGATACCACCTGGAGCATCTTTTCAAGGCATTTCTTGTCGGCCTCGTCAGTCAGCTCGGCAATCGTTCTCCGAAGGATGGAGGATCCGGTCCATATGATAGCGCCTCCGAAAATCAGGGCTAATGCGCTATCGATCCATTTGATGCCGGTCGCATAGAGCAGAATCAAACCGATAACCAACCCTATGGAGGAGATGGTGTCCGATTGCAGATGTTTCCCCCCTGCAATCAGTGCGAGCGAATTGTATTTGCGACCCATATGGATGCTGTATCTTCCCAGCAGGTAGTTGATGGCCCCAGCTGCGGCAACTAATAGAATACCGATGTCGAGTTGCCCGATCTCCGAGGGGACGAACAACCGGCGGATCCCTTCATAAATAATGATACTGCCTGCTGCCGCAATCATCAGGCCTTCTATCGAGGCTGAAATTACCTCGATCTTGCCGTGTCCGAACGGATGGTTGCTGTCTTTGGGGCGAGCCGCTAACCGAAGGCTGTACAATCCGATGAAGCCGGCGGTCACGTTGACGATGCTCTCCAACGCGTCGGTCAGAATACCGACCGAATTGGTCAGGGCGAATGCCAGAAACTTACCTGCCATCAACAGCACTGAACAACATACGATGCGTAATTGTACGCGCTGTTTGATTATACTTTCGAGATTAGGGGCCATTTTTGATTTTTTGCAAAGTTAATGATTTGTTGTGAATGTTGACGATTCGAGTCTCCTTTTTGGAATGATGTGAACGGTCAGCTCCGAAAAGGGTTTTTCAATTCGATTCGATCGGATGACTTTGCGGGAAAGGGAATGTTTTGATGTAAAAAATTTCGTTTGCTAACCAACGATTAATTTGATACTCCGGATCTGTTTTCTGGCCTTTTTTACGTTAAGAAAGTTTTTTACAAAGTGTTGTAGGGTGTAAGTTGTTTATTATTAGTGTATTGTTTTGAGTGGAAAGAAAAAATGTGAAAAAACGAGTCGGAACCATTTGTTTTTATGCTTGAATTTTTATAATTTTAAACTGAAATGATCTTTGTATCTTATGGTTGTTCACAGAGATAAATTGCATTAAAATACTTAAATCTTCAGGATTATGATAATAACATTTAACGAGCTGCGTCGTATCAAAGACAAACTGCCCAGCGGCAGTTCGCAGCGTATTGCGGATGAATTGAACATAGATGTTAACGTTGTACGCAATTATTTCGGAGGGACACATTTTCAGGATGGAGCTCCTGCGGGAATTCATATCGAAAAAGGCCCTGACGGAGGAGTGGTGACGCTGGATGACGATACGATCCTGAAGTGTGCGATGCGTATTATCGCAGAACAGCAAACGCCTAATCCGTAATTGCCGGCTTGCAACGCAACAAAAACAAGGGGGGACGAGTTTTCGTCTCCCCTCTTTGTGAACACTTCTTCTCCATGTTTTTTGTCGAATATATCGTACATTTAGAGACGGTTTGTTGTATTTCGAGAAAAAATATGTAGATTTGCACTCCAAATGTAAATACGCAAGTTAAGCAAACTTCGATTTAACGAAAATTAAATATAAAACTTTCAGACAAAATGCAGAACAAAGGAGCTCTAAAACTTTTGGCGATCGCGTTGGCGATAGCTTGTGCCTATCAGCTCTCGTTTACTTTTGTGACGCGGCATGTCGAAAAAAAGGCGGAAGCCTATGCGGCCGGCGATGCGCAAAAGGAACAGAACTATTTGGATTCGATTAAGTCCAAGACCGTCTACGATTTAGGATTTATTCAATTTAATTATAAAGAGTGTAAGGAAAAAGAGATCAATCTCGGTCTTGACTTGCGTGGCGGTATGAACGTCATGTTGGAGATCTCGGTCGAAGATGTGGTCCGTGCACTTTCCAACGACAGCAAAGACCCTGTTTTCAATCAGGCCTTGCAACAAGCTCGCGAAGCTCAGAAAAACAGTACGAGCGATTACATAACCCTTTTCGCCGATGCTTACGAAAAACTTTCGAACGGCGGAAAGTTGAGTTATATCTTCAATACCCCCGAGTTGCGTGAACAGATCTCCCCGAACAGTACCAACGACGAAGTGATCAAGGTGCTTCGGGAGTCGGCCGAAAGTGCGATCGAAAACTCGTTCAACGTCCTTCGGAACCGTATCGATAAATTCGGTGTGACGCAGCCCAACATCCAACGTCTGGAAAATTCGGGCCGTATCCTGGTCGAGTTGCCGGGTGTAAAGGAACCGGAACGGGTTCGTAAACTGCTCCAGGGAACAGCAAGTTTGGAATTCTGGGCAACCTATGAAAATTCGGAAATCTATCCCGCTTTGGTCGAAGCCAATACGGTTATCAAGGATTTGGAGAAAGCAGGTCAAGTGGCCGGAGCCGATTCTTTGGCTCAGGATTCAACGGTCGTGGCAGAAGAGGCTGTGGCTGTTGAAAACGTGGCTGCCGCCGCTGACAGTACGAAAGTCGATTCGACAGAGACGAGTCTGGTAGCCCAGTTGGATAGTACGGATGTCGATCAGTCGCAGGATATGACACAGATGATGGCTAATTACCCCCTGTTTGCCAAACTGCGTCCGATGGCCGATCAAACCGGACAGATCGCTCGCGGACCGGTGATCGGAACGGCTCTTTCGTCTGATACGGCAGCCGTTAACCGCTATCTGGCCCTTCCTCAAGTTAAGGCATTGTTGCCTCGCGATGTGAAATTGCTGTGGGGCGTGAAACCGATGAGTGGAAGCGAGTCCGTTTTTGAATTGTATGCAATCAAAGCCAATACTCGTGATGGAAAGGCACCTCTGGATGGTGGCGTTGTCGTCGATGCCCGCGAACAATATGCTCAGCATGGTTCGAGCGCCGAAGTATCGATGATCATGAATCCATCGGGTGCGCGGACTTGGGCTCGACTCACGGCCGATAACGTCGGAAAATGTATTGCGATCGTATTGGACGGTTATGTATATTCGGCACCGGTTGTCCACGGAGAGATTACGGGTGGGCAATCTTCCATTTCCGGACAGTTTACGATCAATGAGGCCCGTGACTTGGCCAATGTATTGAAATCGGGTAAGTTGCCTGCCCCGGCAAGAATTACGCAGGATAACGTTGTGGGTCCTTCGCTCGGTCAGGAATCGATCAACGCCGGTATGATGTCCTTCATCTTGGCCTTCATCCTGGTGCTGCTTTACATGATCTTTTACTACAACAAGGCCGGTATGGTAGCCAGCATCGCCTTGATATGCAACCTGTTCTTCCTGTTCGGTGTGTTAGTTTCCTTCGGTGCCGTGCTGACCCTGCCGGGTATCGCCGGTATCGTGTTGACGATGGGTATGGCGGTGGATGCCAACGTCATCATCTACGAACGGGTCAAAGAGGAGTTGCGAATGGGGAAAACGCTGAATATAGCGGTGACCGAAGGGTACAAGAACGCTATGTCGGCTATTATCGACGGTAACGTAACTACGTTGATTACCGGTATCGTTCTGTTCGTATTCGGAACCGGTCCGGTACAAGGTTTTGCAACTACGTTGATCATCGGTATTCTTACTTCTCTGTTTACGGCGATCCTGATCACCCGGTTGATTTTCACCGGAATGTTGAAACGGGAAAAACACGTGACGTTCTCGAATCGGTTTACAGAGAATTTTATGGCCGATACGCATTTTAACTTCATCGGGAAACGTAAAATAACCTATGTCATCTCGGGGATCCTGCTGCTGATTACCATTGTGTCGCTTGGTGTCCGCGGTATGAGTTACGGTGTGGATTTCTCCGGCGGCCGTGCATTCGTCGTGCGTTTCGACCAGCCTGTAACGGCTGATCAGGTCCGTTCGGCATTGGGTGATGTATTCGGTGACGCCGGTAAAGAGGTAAAACAGTTCGGTAAAGAGAACCAGATGCGTATTCTCACGCAATATAAATACGACGATGCAGGAGAAGACGTTACGCATGAAATCGAACAGATGCTCTACAAAGCGCTCTCTCCGTTGATGGCACAGCCGTTAACCGAGGACGAGTTCTTGACGACGGCTACGAACCCGATCGGTATCGTCAGCTCGGATAAAGTGGGACCGACGGTGGCCCATGACATCAAGGTCAACTCTGTAATTGCCGTTTTGTTCAGTTTGGTAGCTATTGCATTGTATATCATTATCCGATTCAAACGTTGGCAATGGGGTATCGGTAGTGTGATCTCGTTGTCGCTGGATACGATATTCACAATCGGACTCTTCTCGCTGTTGCACGGGGTACTTCCGTTCAGCATGGATGTCGATCAGTCGTTTATCGCTGCCATCTTGACCATCATCGGTTACTCGATCAACGATAAGGTGGTGATCTTCGACCGAATCCGTGAGTATCAGACACTCTATCCGAAACGGAACATAAAAGACAATATCAATAATGCAATCAACTCGACGTTGACCCGTACGATCAATACTTCAGGTACTACGCTCGTCGTATTGTTGGCAATCTTCCTGTTCGGAGGTGAGGTGATTCGCGGTTTTGTCTTTGCTTTGCTCTTTGGAGTGCTGATCAGTACCTATTCGACGGTGTTTATAGCAACTCCGATCGCATACGATTTGATCCGTAGAAAAGAGAAAGGAGAGGAGAAATAAGTCGCAGCATAAAACATAGAAGGTAATAAAACGGCAACTGAAAATCAGTTGCCGTTTTATTATTCTTTTGTTACCTTTGTTTCTGTTATGGGATTCGGTTTTTTAGATATTACGCTGATCGATATCATCGATATCTTGTTGGTCGCGTTAATTATGTTCCAAGTCTATCGCTGGACACGAGGGACAAATGCATTGCGTATTGTTGTCGGAATTTTGCTCATTTACCTGTTCTGGGTGGTGACTCGTGTGTTAAAGATGGAACTGATGAGCATGATACTCGGTCAGATCATAGGAGTCGGTGTTATTGCATTGATCGTGGTCTTTCAACAGGAAATTCGCCGATTCCTGATTCTGTTAGGAACCCAATATACGAATAGGAGAGTCTCTTTTTTAGCTCGTTTGTTCCGGCCTAAGCGCGCAGTGCCGAATGTGGTGGGATTGGAGTGGGTCGATACGGTTGTCAGTGCATGTATGGACATGGCTGAGTCGAAAACGGGGGCTTTGATCGTGATTGCGCGAAAGGTGAATTTACGGCCTTTCATTGAGCAGGGAGAACGGATCGATGCTTTGATTTCGGCCCCGTTACTCAAAAATATATTCTTTAAAAACTCCCCGCTACACGATGGGGCTGTGGTAATTGCTGGAAACCGAATCGCTGCCGCCAAATGTGTGTTGCCGTCGACAGAACGGGAGGTCCCGATGGAATTCGGGATGCGGCATCGGGCAGCAATGGGTGCGTCGGAGATAACGGATGCATTGGTCATTGTCGTTTCGGAAGAACGGGGGACAATCTCTTTAGCCCGTAAAGGTCATGTCAGCCAGGATATTTCGCCTGTAAGGTTGAAAAATATGTTGCGTAAGGGTCTTGCAGGGTAAGTTTTACGATAGTCTCTCTGCATTTGTGTCGGAATAGAAATCAGAATGAGTTTATATGAAGAAACTGTGGATGTTATGTGCCGCTGTGATTGTTATGAATCTATGTGCGGTCAAAGGACTTTTTGCGGAAATTGTGTATGTTGATCGTCCGGATTCGGCAGGAAGATTTACTCCGTTGGTTAAAAATGATCGGTCGGCGGCCCGGATCAACAGCGAGAGGATATCGGAGATCATGTCGGTTGTGTCACGTGGGGCTACGCTCTTTTTCCCTGCCGGAGACTATTATTTCGATGGGGCTGCAACGCCCAATCATGGATCTATCGAGTCGAGTGCGACCGGACAAATTTTTCGAGGTGAAGGTGTCGGAACAACCCGGATCCTGCAATGCAATGCACTGCAGGATTTCGGCTTCGTGTGTCGGGAGGATTTAAAGCGTGTGCCTGCAGCCACTTTGCGGATACGGCATAAAGGGTGTGTGGTCGAGAATATGACGATTGCTCTCGATCCCGAACTGCCTTCAAAGACCATTGCCGGAACAGCTGCGCTTCAAATTGCTCATATTGCATATTATCCCGACCATAATGTGGGAATTGTCGAGACGACCGGTCAGGGCGAGGACTTCCTGATCGATCATGTGACGGTATCACGTGTCAATATCGGAGAGAATTTAGGTTCGGGAATTCTTGCTTCTCGATTTTTTGAGGTGGGAATCGATATTGTCGGATCCGGAGGACATGTCCGGGTGGCTGAGGTACACCGTTTGGATGCACATACCGGAATCCGGTTGGATAACGGAAATCATTGTGGGCAAGGCGAATATCAATTCGAATCGGTCTACTGTATGGGAAATCCCAGTGTGTTCTGCGACGGGGTGTTTTTCGATTGGGTCGGAGGGCAGGCGCCGTCGATCCACAACAGCTCGTGTTCGTTTACCAGTGGAATTTTTGCCGGACCACGGGGTCGTTCCGGAGATCGCCTCAACCCCTATCCTGAAGCCGAAGTGGTCCGTCGGGAGGGAAAAGATTGGGATTGGCTGACCCTGCATGCACATGTGGTCCCGGATGAGCCCGATGTGGCGCAACGAACGGTATGGTACGGTTTGCCGAGATACGTCGAGGTGGTCCGTATCGGTAGCAAACCAGTAACCGGAGGAAAAGAGTGGGTTGCCGGAAAAGATTTCGAGGTGGTTCGTGTGGATGACAACAAAGATTATGAGGCGGCATCGAAAATAGTATGGAAAGGGGAGCGTCCTGATCCCGGGGCGGTCTATTATGTGACTTTCAAACAACCGGCCGAATACCGGGTCCATGATTTGGAGTGGGGAAATGCCATAAACGTATCGGTACAGGAGGCTAACCAAGTCGATGGTTTTGCCGTTTGTTTCTCGGACCAGGGGGTAGGATACAAAAATCCCGATTTCCGTTTCGGCATAGGGTATAATTTCCTGTTTTCCGGGATGTTCGTAATCAATGGGGATTTTATTTTCGATGGGGATGTCGATCTGGTCAACATAACGGGATTGACCTCCGGCGTATGCGATATTTGGTTGAGCGGGATGGATGAGGAGAGGAAGTGTCGCAGGATATCAGTCAACAACAGTTCGTTGAACCACCTTCGGATTGACGATTTTACGGAGAATATCCGTTGTGTGAACAATTTTATGGATAACCGATGTCTGATTCGGGCCGACTCTCCTAAACATATGGAAAAGCTTATTCGGGACCGCGACTATCGGTTGGATGAGTCGGTTGTAAAGGAAGCGGTTCGCTCATGGAAAGAGTGATCCTGCCCCATGATGGGACAGGATCGAATGATGTGCGTGATTTTTTCACGACTTTTATTGTGGCCGTCGGGAGGCTTGAAAGAGAACGGACGACAGGGTTGTATCGGCATGAAGCTCCGGCTCCTTACCCAATGCTGTCTTTATCGGGTGACCTCGAAAATTCCTTCCAGATCGGCGGTTGAACTACCTCCGACCCAAACTTTGAACTGTCCCGGTTCGTATCCGTAGCTCATGTCTTGACGATAGAAACTGATGCTTTCGGCGTCTAACTGAAAAGAAATTTCGCGGCTCTCGCCCGGGGCCAGTTCTACTCGTTCGAACCCTTTCAACTGCCTTAGCGGACGTGTAACACTGGCGACAACATCCTGTATATAGAGTTGCACTACCTCCGTACCGCTTCTCTCCCCACTGTTGCGGACCGTTACGGTGATTTCGATCGGCTGTTTCATGTCGCTTTTATCGGGAACGATCCGAAGATCGGAGTATGCGAAGGTCGTATAGCTGAGTCCGTAACCGAATGGGTAGAGCGGCGTGTTATCCGGAAGATCGATGTAGCGCGAAACGTAGTGTTGTTCTCCAACGTTCGGCGTAAAAGGACGCCCGGTATTTTTTATATCGTAATGGATCGGAACCTGTCCTAACGTTCTCGGAAAGGTCATGGTCAATTTCCCGCAAGGATTGAAGTCCCCCGAGAGGACATCGGCAACGGCGTGCCCTCCTTCTGTGCCGGGATACCATGCTTCGACAATCGCATCGGAGACAGTGCTCTCCCAACTCAGATCAAGCGGACGTCCGTTCAGCAGAAGCAGGACGAGCGGCTTGCCAGTGGTGCGGATGGCTGCGATCAGCTCCTGCTGGATCAGAGGCAGGGTGATTGTGGTCATGCTGGTTGCCTCTCCACTCCATGATCCGGGCAACCCGACGGCAACAACGGTGATATCGGAGTTGCGTGCGGCATGCAAGGCCTGGCTAAATCCGATGCGGCTTTCCTGTTCGTAAGGGGCCCCTTGTGCATATATGACTTTATTGTGCCCGAAGCGCTCCTGCATGCCTTGAAGGATTGAAACGACATGTGAAGAGTCACCTTGTCCGTACCACGATCCGAGCAGATCGATCCGGGTGTTGGCGAATGGTCCGATCAGAGCGATTTTACGACCTGTAGCGATCGGAAGTGTCCGGTTGTCGTTTTTTAACAGAACGATTGATTTTCTGGCCATATCACGTGCTGCAGCCAGGTTTTCAGGTTTGTAGAATTCGCGTGCTACGGCTGTCGTGTCGAGGTAACGATACGGATCATCGAAAAGACCTAAAGCAAATTTGATACGCAATACACCGGCACACATTTTATCGACCTGTTTGAGGAAGACCCTTTTCTGTTCCACTAACTGTTTGAGGAAGCGGTGGTAGATGTCGCCTTGAAGGTCCATATTGATTCCTGCATTCAGGGCGAGGGCGCCGGCCTCCAAGCTGTCGGCAGCGACTCCGTGCGGGACCAGTTCGTTGATTGCGGTAAAATCCGTTACGACGAATCCGTTAAACCCCCACTCCTTGCGCAGGATGTCGGTCATCAGGTAGCGACTGGCCGTAGCCGGAATTGCATCGATGTCGTTGAATGCGCTCATGACCGATCCGGCTCCTGCGTCTATCCCCGCCTTATAAGGGGGAAGATAGGTTTCGCGGAGTGTCCGGTCGGAGAGATCGACGGTTTGGTAGTCGCGACCGGCTTGGGGGGCTCCGTAAGCTGCGAAGTGTTTGATGCAGGCCAGAATCGTACTGTCCGAGGCGAGGGTTTCGGGACCCTCCCCCTGGTAGCCCTCCACCATGGCGGCGGCAATCAGCGACCCGAGGTAGGTGTCTTCTCCCGAACCTTCCGAGACGCGTCCCCAACGCGGATCCCGAGTCACGTCGACCATCGGTGAAAAGGTCCAGTTGAGCCCTGCTGCAATCGCCTCACGTGCGGCTACACGTGCTGAATTTTTGATCCCTTCGATATCCCACGAACACGACATGCCGAGATTTATCGGGAAGATGGTCTTCATGCCGTGAATGACGTCGTATCCGAACAATAGGGGAATGCCCATGCGGGTCTCCTCGACGGCGATGCGTTGCAGTTCGCGGTTGTAAGCCGGAACGTGAGCATTGAAGATGTTTCCGCAGGTGCCGTTTCGGATCGCCTCCTCAACGTTTTTCGGAAGCGTAGGTCCGGTGGTGGTAAAGTGGCTCGAATAGAGAACCAGTTGGCCGATCTTTTCGTCGAGCGTCATCTGGCTCATCAGCGAATCGACCCGCCGTTCGATCTTCGGATCGGAAAAATAGCGGGAGGCGGTTTCGCGTGATTCCGTCCGGTCGTAAGAGGAGCGGCAGCCATCCAGGAAATATATTGCGAGAAGGGGAACGAGTAGGTAAATGATTTTCATAACGGATTAATTGATAGGTTCGACAGGTTGTTGATAGAGGGTGAATCCCAGGCGGGAAAGACCTCGCCGGACGTCGTTGTTTTTCATGAAGGCCGTCCATAGTGTGGCGCGACGGTGGTTTTCGATCATGATGAGGATCGGACCCTGATCGATCGCCAAATAGTTACGCGTCGACTTGTAGGGATCGGGCATACCGAGGTTGATGGCGTCGTAGAATCCCATGATGCCGAATGTGATCGGGCCCAAATTGCGGTAAAGGTTTCGGAGTACCTCCATTGACTCTTGCGGAGTATAGGGTATCGAGGAGAGGGCGGCGGTCGGGGCTACTGTTCCGAAATCATGCCCGATACCCGGAGAGTGGGCCATATATCCTGTTGGCAGGGCGTCGCATGCAGTCAGCCCCCAGAAATCGGGACCGTAACCGACCCATCCGTAAGGATTGTCGATGCAGTAGGCACGGTTGATCCGGGTGAAGCGGCAGTTCTGCTCCCAATAGTTGGCATAAAGGTCACGGAGACCCCGAGGATCGAGACCCAGATAGGAGTAGTGGACCCAAAAGAGAGGCCCTCCCATCAAGGCACGTTTCCCCAAAGGAAGCATCGTCCCGTAAAAGTCCGTCGCACAAAAGAATTCCCCGGCCTTACGGTTGACCCAGCACTGTTCGTAAACCTCCCGATCGATCGGATAGGTCGGAGAAGCGGCAGCAAGGATGTAGGCGATCAGCGCTTCGTCGTATCCCTGTATTTTGTGGTTCATCGCGAAGCCGTGCTCTTCGGACCAATGCCAGTAGAGCGCTTTCTCGCCTTGAGTGTAAAAACTCCATTCGACCTCATGCCACAGCGTGTCGATGCGGTTGCGTAAGGCTCTTTCCCGTTCGCTTTCCCGATCGAAATAGCCTTGAGCTGCCAGCAATCCCTGTATGAGAAATGCTGTCTCGACGACATCCCCTCCGTTGTCGTGTTCGCTGAACGGGTAGGCTTTATTGGTGTAGGTATCGTACCAATGAGCCCAGACTCCATGGAATCGGGGAAGCCGTTCCAACGATCCGACGATCTGTTCGAGCCGGGTCAATGCCTCTTCGCGTGTAACGAAACCGTTCTCGATGCCGGCGATCAGTCCCATGACGCCGAATCCCGATCCTCCGATCGTGATACAACTTTCACGGCTGTCGTCCGAACGCTCGAAGATCAGTCCCGTAAGCGGGTCGGCGAACTCCCAGAAATAGCGGAACGTGTATCGTTGTACCATCTCCTGCAGCTGATCGTCCGTAAACCGCCGTACCGAGGCCGATGCGTCGGGGCTTGTGTGGATCGTCTCTCCTGAACGATTCAATGCCGAGACCCGGTAGGTATAGGTCGTGTCGGTCGTTTTGACGAAATCGAGGCAGTACGTCCGGTTTGTAAATCCGCGCAGAACCGGGTCTCCTGAGGCCTGGAGTCGGTATACTGCATAGCGATCGACTCCGGATACGGGACGCCACCTCAACTCTACGTGCGAATCGTAACCGGTCGCTTCGATCGGTCCCGATGAGCAGAAGAGCGTGTCCAGCATGTTTTGACCCGACGGCTGTGCCGTTGCGGACGGTTGGGCACTTCCGCTTGGAACTTCCAGCGACAGCAGGGAAAACAGCAGGAAAAGATTCGTCGTCGGTTTCATCTTAATAGCCGTTGTTCTGTTCGAGGTTGTTCATCAGCAGGATCTGTTCGTTCGGAATAGGCAGGACATAGTTTTTTGGCGTCTCGACAGGAGAGGAGGTTGGCAACGGGAGAAGAGTCGATTCCGTTGCGATACCCAACTCTTTCATCAGTTCGAGACCTGCCTGTTCGGACTGGATCTTTGCCCACACCTTTGCGGCAAAATATCCCGGGCGGATTTTGTCGATCCGTACAAGGTCGAAATAGCGGTCCCGCTCCATCGACAGCTCGATCCGCTTCTCTTCCCAGATGTTTTCGAGCGTCGCCTCTTTCTCTCCGAGTCCGGCCCGAGCCCTTACCGCGTTGTACCACTCCGAAGCCTTCGCATCGCCGCATTGTACAGCCGCTTCAGCTCCGATCAGCAATACCTCCGCCCAACGCATCAGCCGGATGTTTCCTCCGTAGTTTTCATTGCCTCCCGTGACGGGACGCGGTTGGTACCCTTTCCGTGTAAAGCGGTTTGGAAATCCGTTCGAAGATGAAGAGGGATCGTCGGCAATGTATGATCCGATGATCGTGGTGCCGTCGATGACCGACGGGGTTTGCTCCATACCGCTGAAGGCTGTAGTCCGTCCGTAAATAATGTCGTTCTCTTTGCGGTTGTCGCCCGGCTCGTAGGATTGGACCAGGTTGAGCGACGGGGCGACAAAACCCCAGCCCCAGTTCGGATCGCTCCGGACACCGACCACCTGCCAGCCCTGATAGGCACCGTCCGATGTCATGAAGCTTGCGGCTCCGATTTCGAATACCGATTCGGATCCGTACTCCCCGGACTTCGAGAATAGAATGGATAGCGGTTCCAGTCCGTAGCCGTCGCTTGAAAGTTCCATCTCCTTGACGATCGCTACGATCCGGCTATAATATTCGTTGGCCCGTTCCGGTTCGTCGGCGGCCCGGTAGAGCAGAACTTTTGCCATCAGCCCCATAGCGGACCCCCAATGGGCCCGACCGTACCATGAGGTGGGGTACCATTGATTCGCTTCTTGCTTGTCGGGCATCAGAAGTCCAGCCTCCAGGTCGGCCATGATCGAGTCGTAGAGTGCCGTACGGTCGGAGATCGCTATGTCGGC
This sequence comes from Candidatus Alistipes merdigallinarum, assembly GCA_019119305.1. GTDB lineage: Bacteria > Bacteroidota > Bacteroidia > Bacteroidales > Rikenellaceae > Alistipes_A > Alistipes_A merdigallinarum. Next base: position 65,248 of record DWXH01000019.1, read on the forward strand.
CATTTCGGCTCCGGTGAGGGTTTCGAGAGGGACTATGGGGCCTTTCCCCCAGTGTTTCAACACGGAGAAGTAGAACCATGCCCGATTGAACCGTGCCTCTCCTTCGAGAATCTCCTTCTGTCGGGGATCGATGCCGTCGAATTCGCGGATGGCTTTCAAGGCTGTGTTGGCCCTGCCGATCCCGGTATAGGCGTTGTTCCACAGCCAGTTCAGAAAATCGGAACCGCCGTTGAGGCCCGACATGTTTTGGAACTGATTGACCCCGTTATTGAAAATCGTGCCGCCGCCGTCGGAAAGGGAACTGCCCCGCAACGCATTGTCCGAGCAGAGGTCTCCTACCCACGAACCGATGGTTTCCCACGCGCTTCCTTCGCGATAGGTTGTATAGATGCTGTTGGTCAGACTCGAGACCGAACTGCTGTTTTCCAAAAAATCGTCTTCTGTCATTTGACCTTGAGCCGGTTGGTCGAGAAAATCATCCATGCAGGAGTTTAACGACAGGATGGGCAGACAGAACAGCAGATAAATCGTAAATTTTTTCATAGGTTGTGAAGGGTATTAAATTCCTATATTGATACCGAATGAGAATGTACGGGAAGGGGGATAGACTGCATCGAAGCTGTCGATACCGGCCGCATTGGGAGCGCCTCCGATCTCGGGAGAGTAGGCCGTTGCCCGTGTGACGGTCCAAAGGTTGTGGACAGAGAAGTAGACCTTCAGCGTACGCATCTTCATTTTTTCGACGATCCGTTTCGGGAAGGAGTAACTCAACGTGAAATTGCGGACTTTGAAGTAACTGGCATCCTCGAGGTAGTATTCGCTGTACTGGTTGTTGGAGCCCGGTCCGTCTAAAAGGACCCGTGTGGTCGAATTGGTCGAACCCGGACCGATCCAGGAATTGAGGTAATCCGTCGTTACGTTGTAGGGTGATGTTCCTAAAGTCTGCCGTCGGGTACTGTATATTTTACCGCCGAGAGCTGAATAAAGATCCGTCTCCAGGCCGATCCCCTTGTATTCGAATCGCAGATTCAGACCGAGTGTGACTTTGGGCAGGTAGCTGCCCATGTAGATTCGGTCGTCTTTGTCGATTACGCCGTCGTCATTCTGATCTTTGTACCATAAATCACCGGGTGTGGCTCCGCTGATCGATGCGGATTCCTTGATTTCATCCCAATTCTGATAGATGCCTTCGACCGCATAGCCCCAGAACCCGCCGATCGGATAACCGACCAGCGTGACGTTTGCTCCGTTTTCCAGAGGGGGGACATCCTGATTGACCGAAATAACACGGTTCTTGAGGGTAGTCCCGATCAACGAAATGTCATACGAAAAATCTTTCCGGCTTTCGCGCCATCCGAGATTGAACTCGATTCCCGTATTGCGGACCTTTGCGATGTTTGAGAGCGGAGAGTAGTTCGTTCCGCTGATTCCGGGCAGTGTGATGTTGGTCAATACGCCCGAAGTCGTTTTTGCGTAGTAATCGAACTCAAAAGAGAGACGTCCGTTCATGGAGAGAAAATCGAGACCCAGATCAAGCTGGCGGGCCTCCTCCCAACACAAACCGTAATCGATCACCATATCGAGCACCTCCGAAGTGGTTACACCGGTGGGATTTTTGCCGAAGACGCCGTAAACCGTATTGACGTATGCGGTCTGGATGTTGTTCGGAATACCCGCATCAGAACCTACGATACCGTAACTGGCCCGGAGTTTCAGCTGGTTGAGCCAGTTTATGTTTTTCATCCAGCTCTCTTCGTGCATGGCCCAGCCGACACCTATGGCAGGAAATGTCCCGTAACGTCCGTCTTTCGGGAACCGGGACGAGGCATCCGTGCGGACCGTTGCGGTGATCAGATAACGGTCGTCGTAGTTGTAGTTGAAACGGGCCAGATAGGAGAGGTAGGTGAAGACTGCCCCTCCGGTTGTGCCGGTCAATGTCGAGGCCTCACCCAGTCCGGTGTACCACAAATTGCGGTTCTTCCAAGCTGTTGCGGGCATCCCTTTGATGTTCTGGCTCTGGTTTTGGGACGAACTTTTTTGAAAAGTGATTCCGGCCAAAGCACTGAAGGAGTGTTTCCCCTTTTCGAACGAATAGGAGAGCGTGTTTTCGCTGAGCCAGTCGAACTGACGGCTCTGGTTGACGTTCAGCTCGTTGTCCGTCCGGCGCTGGTCGATGTTCACTTCGTAGGCCGGTAGGAAACTTTTCCCTTCGGAGTTGGAACTGTTCATCGAAAATGAGGATTGGAATACGAGGTTCTTGATAAACTCCAGCTTGACGAAGAAGTTAGCCAGCGTTTTGTAGTAATTCGTATAGTTCTCGCTGTCGTAATAGAGCATGGCGACGGGATTTCCCGATTTGCCGATCTCGTCCACCGGACCGAAAAACTTCGACGGGTCGTCCGGATCGGTCACCGGAGCTGTCGGCAATGCCCGTAGGGCACTTGCCAATGTTACGCCTTGGCTGTTGCGCCGCTCGTAGATGTAGGAGATGTTGCTGCCTATTGTGGCCCAGCGGGTCAGTTCATAGGTGTTCGAGAGTTTGACGTTCACCCGTTCGTATCCCGAATTTTTGATGATTCCTTCCTGATTGAAATAGCCTCCCGAGAGTCCGTAGGTCGATTTTTCGCCTCCACCGACCAGATTGAAATTGTAGTTCTGCGTGAGGGCCAACTGAGTAATCTCCCGTTGCCAGTCGGTCCCTTTCCCTGCCGCGTCGATCTGTCCTTGCGTGTAGGGGAGTGGCGTCGAAGTTCCGTTGATGGCGTTCTGGGCCATAACGTTTCGGTTTTTCAGGTATAAGTATTCGCTTGCATTGGCATAATCCAAATACCGTGACATCTCCGATACACTGATGTTCGCTTCAACGTTCAAGGTTACAGGCTGGTTTTTGCGACCCTGTTTGGTGGTGATGATGATGACACCATTGGCCCCTCGTGATCCGTAGATGGCCGTAGCCGAAGCGTCTTTCAATACCTCGAGCGATTCGATCTCGTTGGGATTCAGGAAAGCGATATCGTCCATGATCAGTCCGTCAACGATATAACAGGGATTCGAATTGGTAAAGGAGCTAAGGCCGCGTACACGAATTTGGGGCGCCCCCCCCGGGGAGCTGTTTTGGACTACCTCGACGCCGGCGATCTTTCCTTGCAACCCTTGTAAGGGATTGGCTGCTGCGACAGTCGTGTTCAATTCAGACCCTTTGACAGACGAGATGGAGCCTGTGATGTCACGTTTGCGTTGCACTCCGTATCCGACTACCACAGCGGCGTCCAGATCGGTTGAGACGACGTTTAACGTGACATTGAGCGGAGAACGGCCCGTGTAAGGAATCTCGCGGGTCTCGTATCCGATGTAAGAAAACACAAGGGTATCGCCCGGAGCTACGGATAAAGAGTATTGTCCGTCGGGGCCGGTATAACTTCCCCGTGTGTATTCACCTTTGATCGTTACGGAAACACCGATCAAAGGGGGCCCGTCGGAACCCGTCACTTGCCCGGTAACCTTATTGGAAGGGGATTGTCCGAAGAGCGGATTGAGGCTGAGAAGCATGAGAAACGACAATAATGTCGAAACTTTTTGCTTGAAAAAGTAATGTATTTTCATAAACTGAGAAAATTAATCGAGTTGCGGTTGTATCGTTGATCGGCAGCGCAAAGCGGATGCCCAAGCAGGAGCGGGGTGTAATTTTTGCCCGAAAAAAGGATATTCCGGTTGAAATCCGTTATTTTTGTGGGAGTGAAAGTTTTTACAAGAAAAACATGGTGTTATGAGAAAAGTGTGGTTTTTGATTGTGGGGTTGTTGTCGTGTGTGACAACCGTTTCGTCGGGAAAAGATTTTCGGTTTGCCTTGATCAGCGATTTACATGTTTCATCGGGTTCTACCGGTGCGGAGGATCTTCAACGGGCAGTCGATCAAATCAATGCAACATCAGGACTCGATTTCGTGATTGTGGCGGGCGATTTGACCGATCATGGAGATCGGGCTTCGCTGGAACGGGTGAAAGAGATCCTTTCGGCCTTGTCGCTCCCCACGTATATTACCTCCGGTAACCACGAAACCAAGTGGAGCGAATCGGGAGCGACGGATTTTGACCGTGTGTTCGGTTCGGATCGTTTCCGGTTCGAGTATGAAGGGTTCCTCTTCCTAGGTTTCAATACCGGTCCGGTGATCCGCATGATGGAGGGACATGTCGCTCCGCAGGATGTCAGTTGGTTGAAAGAGGAGCTGGATGCTTACGGAGCCGAGAAGCCGGTCTTTTTGGTGACTCACTATCCCATGAAACGGGGCGATGTGGATAACTGGTATACGGTGACCGATCTGGTCCGGCAATATAATATCAAGGCCTTTTTGGGTGGGCACTACCACTCCAATAATCTGGATGCATACGATGGGATACCGGCATTTATCTGCCGTTCGACGTTGCGGGCGAAAGAACCGGTCGGAGGGTATTCCCTGTTTGAGGTGACGGCCGATTCCGTGGTGGTTTATGAACAGAAAATAGGAGAGCAACCTCGACGGTGGGGCGGATATTCACTTAAAAAACAGTATTATACGCAAGACGTTTCCGGATACGACCGTCCCGATTTCTCGATGAATCAGCAATATGCCGATGTAAAAGAGGTGTGGATGACTGAGTTGGGCAATGCCATCTACTCTTCTCCCGTATTGGGAAAGGATCGGGTCTATGTCGGGGACGATAAGGGCTTGCTCAGTTGTGTCCGGCTCAGCGACGGGAAACTGTTGTGGCAATTCGCAGCTGAGATGCGGATCATCGGGACGCCTGCCGTAGCTGACGGGGTGGTCGTTTTCGGTTCGGCCGACCACAATATTTACGGAGTGGATGCGAAAAATGGGAAACAACTGTGGAAAATAGAGACGTCGGCCGCCGTACTCGGTGCGGTAACCATCTGTGACGGAACGGCGTATCTCGGAGGAAGCGACGGAAAGTTCTGGGCAATCGATATTCATACCGGAAACAAAGTCTGGACTTTCGATGGAATCCAAGGTTACGTGGAGACCCGACCGTTGATCTATGGCGACAAAGTGATTTTTGGTGCTTGGGACGAAAACCTTTATGCTTTGAACCGCAAAGACGGCACATTATTGTGGCAATGGCACGACGGACGGCGCGGCATGCTCTATTCGCCTGCGGCTGTGTGGCCGGTGGCTACGCAGGGACGGGTCTTCATTACCGCTCCCGACCGGGTGTTGTCGTGTATCGATGCGGAGAATGGGCAGACCTTGTGGCGCACAGCTGAGTCGACGGTCCGAGAAACGGTTGGGCTTTCGGAAGACAGTACCCGGGTCTTCAGTAAAACCATGCGCGACAGTGTGGTATGCTTCTCGACAGAAGGTGATGCACCCCGTAAAATATGGGCCTCGCATGTCGGTTTCGGATATGAGATTGCGCCTTCGATGCCGGTCGAAAAAGACGGGGTCGTTTTCGGCAGTACGATGAATGGTGTGATATATGCATTGGAAGCTTCAACTGGCAAGGTCCTTTGGTTGCATAAGGTACATAATTCGTTGATCAGTACCGTCGTGCCATTGGATCGGAACCGCTGTCTGTTTACGAGTTCGGCGGGAATCGTCGGTCTGTTGGAGACAAAATAGGGAATCGTAAGGACCTCTCTTGTTTCAAAGACCAAAAATCGGTACCTTTGGCCCGTTGGTTCCTTGCGCAGACCGATTGTGGAGGCGTTTTATTTGGATAAAAATTATGAGCGATTCGATCAAACACGAGTGCGGAATAGCATTTATCCGCTTGCTTAAACCGATTGACTATTATCAGAAGAAGTATGGGTCTATTTTCTATGGACTCAATAAGATGCACATTCTGATGGAGAAACAGCATAACCGGGGACAGGATGGGGCAGGTTTGGCCAATATCAAATTGTATCCCGAACCCGGGAATGTCTATATCAATCGGGTCCGATCGAACGATGCCTCTCCGATTCGGGATGTATTTCAGAGAATCGAGGCCAGAGTCAATGCGGTCCTTTCGAAGAGACCCGAACTGATGCAGGATGCTCTAGCCATGAAACGGGAGGTGGAGTTTACTGGAGAGCTCTTTTTGGGACACTTGCGTTACGGGACTTTCGGGAAGAACGATATCGAAAACGTACATCCCGTCTCGCGGGAGAACAACTGGATGACCCGCAGTCTGGTGTTGGCCGGAAACTTTAACCTGACCAATATCGACGAATTGTTCGATCGATTGATCGATCTGGGACAGTATCCTCCTGCTAAGACCGATACGGTGACGATTCTGGAACGTATCGGCCATTTCCTTGATCGCGAGAATGACGATAAGTATCGTTATTTCAAAGATAAGGGCTATTCGAAACACGACGTGACGGAGATGTTGGCCAAACATATCGATCTGAAAGAGATCCTGTCGCTGTCGGCACGCCGCTGGGACGGCGGTTACGTGATGGCCGGCATGATCGGGCATGGCGACGCTTTCGTGATGCGCGATCCGTGTGGAATCCGCCCGGCATTTTTCTATTACGACGATGAGATTGTGGTTGCAGCTTCGGAACGTGCCGTAATTCAGACGACTTTTAATTTGGCATACGAAGATGTGCGGGAACTGGAACCCGGACATGCCCTGATCGTCCGCAGGGACGGAGATATTACGGTCGACCCGTTTACGGCTCCCAGACCGATCCATCCCTGCTCTTTCGAGCGGATCTATTTCTCGCGGGGTAGCGATCGCGATATCTATCGGGAACGTAAACAGTTGGGACGCCTGTTGGTCCCGCAAATCTTGAAAAGTATCGATTACGATATAGAGAATACGGTCTTTTCGTATATTCCCAATACCGCAGAAAGTGCTTTCTTCGGATTGGTTGAGGGATTAGATGAATATTGTCAGGGCGTGCGGGCCAAACAGATCTTGGAGACTAAAGCGACGTTGACACAGGAGTCGTTGCGTGAGATTCTGCGCTTTAAACCCAGAATCGAAAAAGTGGCGATCAAGGATGTGAAAATGAGGACGTTCATTACCCAGGATAACGAACGGGACGATCTGGTGGCTCACGTCTACGATATTACCTATGGAACGATTCGACCCGGAGTGGACAATCTTGTGATCATTGACGATTCGATTGTTCGTGGAACGACCCTGCGGCAGAGCATTATTCGGATTCTGGACCGGCTCAATCCGCGTAAGATCGTCGTTTGTTCTTCGGCGCCCCAGATCCGATATCCGGATTGTTACGGGATTGATATGTCCCGATTGAGCCATTTCGTTGCGTTCAAGGCGGCGATCGAGTTGTTGCGTGAACGGGGCATGAACCATTTGATTGAAGAGGTATACCGACAGGCGTTGCAGGAGTTGCAGCGACCGGATCGGGAGAATACGGTGAATTGTGTGAAACGGATTTATGAACCGTTTACCGATGAAGAGATTTCGGCAAAAATTGCACAGATCGTTACCGCATCGGATATTCGGGCCGACGTCGAGGTGGTTTACCAGAGTGTCGAAAACATGAGGCGGGCGATCCCCGTGCATAATGGCGACTGGTATTTTACGGGAAATTATCCGACTCCGGGCGGAAATGTCGTTTCGAACAAGGCGTTCGTCAACTTTTACGAAAAACGGAACGAACGGGCATATTAATTGTGTCTATCGGTGCCGGGCCGGTATGGTATGGGATGGAATGGCCGGAATGACTGGGACGGAGTTTTCAATTTAAAACAAAATGATATGCGCCGAAGCAGAAACAGAGTAGCGACATGGTTGATTTTGTTGCTGTTCCTCTTTTTGGGAGGGAAGAGTGCTTGGGCCGGGCCGGTCGAGTGGAACGTATCGACAGAAGCGGGTGATGACGGAACCATACGTCTCCTGTTTACGGCTCGGATCGACACACCGTGGCATATCTATGACGTTGGCCCTTATGACGATATGGGGCCGAATGCGACAACTGTGGTTTTCGAACCGAACGAATCGGTGACGTTGGTTGGCGGAATCGAGCAGCTTTCAAAGCCGGTCCGATTCTACGATTCGTTGTTCATGATGGAGATTGGCTATTTCGAGCAGACGGCTCGGCTGGCCCAGACGATTCGGGTTCCGGCAGGTGTGAAGACCGAGTTGAAAGCACGTGTGGAATGGATGGCATGTAACGACGAGAATTGTCTCCCGCCCGATGAACAGGATTTTACGATCCCTTTGCAGGGTCCGGAAGATGCGGGCCATTCTGAGGGTTCGTCGTCGATAGTCTCCTCGGAAGAGGGGGCGGCTTCCGGGCAGTTGTCCGGGGTGAATGAGCAAGAGGTTGATTCAAAAGGTAATGCTCCACGTAATATGGATGCTGACTCTATTGAGTATCGACCGCTACCCGATACATCGGTACGTGAATCTGTGTCGGCAGCTGATCCGACTGAGATGATCGCAGCAGGGGAAAATTCTGGAGATAAATCGTTGTGGGGATTGATTGTGGAGGCGATCTTATGGGGTTTTGCGGCCTTGTTGACCCCCTGCGTCTTTCCGATGGTGCCGATGACCGTTTCGTTCTTTTTGAAACAGAATGAGTCGCGCTTCAAGGCACGAGTTAAAGCCGGAATTTATGGATTGAGTATTGTTGCGCTTTATACCGTACCGATTGCCATTATCATATTGATTACGAGATGGGTCGGCGGTGGAGCCGTGACGGCCGATATTTTCAACTGGTTGGCGACCCATTGGTTACCCAATGTGTTGTTTTTCCTGGTTTTTATTGTCTTTGCCATTTCGTTTTTCGGAGCGTTCGAAATCACATTGCCCAGCCGGTTGGTAAACCGCAGCGACCGCCAGTCCGATCGGGGCGGAGTGGTCGGAATATTTTTTATGGCCTTGACGCTGGTGCTGGTATCGTTTTCCTGTACGGGCCCGATTGTCGGGGCTGTCCTGATTCAGTCTACTGCAGGGGCCGTGTGGACACCGGTACTGACCATGCTGGCTTTCTCGATCGCTTTTGCTTTTCCTTTCACGCTGTTGGCGCTTTTCCCATCGATGCTCGACCGCCTGCCCCGTAGCGGAGGTTGGCTGAATTCGGTAAAAGTTGTGCTGGGATTCGTCGAACTGGCTTTGGCGCTGAAATTCCTCAGTGTCGCCGATCAAACCTATCATTGGGGTATTTTGGATCGGGAGGTATATCTTGCTTTCTGGATCGTGATCTTTACGCTGTTGGGATTCTATCTGCTCGGGAAATTGCGGTTCCCGCATGATACGGAGGTGAAACACATCGGGGTAACCCGATTGTTGTTGGCTATCGTTACTTTTTCGTTTGTCGTGTATATGTTGCCCGGGATGTGGGGGGCTCCGTTGCGCGGGCTTTCGGGATATCTTCCTCCATTGGAAACGCAGGATTTCCGGCCGACTGAAACGGGGAATACGACTGAATCGGTTGCTCGTTTCGACACGGGGTTTCCAAAAGAGGTGAAGTATGGCGACCTGTTGAAGTTACCGCACGGGTTACGTGGCTTTTTCGATCTCGATGAAGCGTTGGATTATGCGAAAAGAGTCAAAAAACCGTTGTTTGTCGACTACACGGGACATGGATGTGTGAATTGCCGGGAGATGGAGGCGCGTGTATGGTCCGATCCGCAGGTATTGGACCTGTTACGGAATGATTTTGTTGTCGTAGCGCTCTATTCCGATGACAAAAAACAGTTGCCTGAGTCGGAGTGGATTACGACAGAGCACGGCAGGGTGTTGAAAGGGATGGGAAAAATCAATGCGTACCGGGTGCATAAACAGTTCGGGATCAACGCTCAGCCCTATTATATGATTCTCGGAACGAATGGCGGACAACTTGTTCCCGGTCGGGGGTATGATTTGGATGTAGCCCGTTTTATCTCTTTCTTACAAGAGGGATTGCGTGCTTATCGGGGAACAGAGCAGTAGTTTGTATTGATCCTGCCGATATTTTGTGTATTGCCAAAGATTTCCTATCTTTGCCTTGATCCAAACGAAGGTCCGGAAGAGCTGAAGGGAAGAAGGGGGCTTTGAAAGGAGCGGTGCAAAAGGGGAAGGGGTGAGAGGAAGTTGTGGCAGAAGAAAGGGGCAACGGAGGCGAGGATCGGAGTGATAAGTTGGATTTGTATAGAAAGTAGACGTATAAAAAGGGCCCATAGCTCAGTTGGTTAGAGCGGCAGACTCATAATCTGAAGGTCGGGGGATCATGCCCCTCTGGGCCCACAAAAGAGGACATTTGCAGTGTGCGGATGTCCTCTTTCTTTATGGTTGTCGCCTATGTGAATAGGTATCGGAGTCTGTTTTCCCCCTCTTTTTAGGTATTGAATGGCTGTCGGGTGCGGTATATCTTTGCCCAAAAACAAAAGCTGGTTACATGAAAACAGGAATATTTTTCGGGAGTACGATGGGAACTACCGAAGCTCTGGCCAAACAGATCGCTCAAAAACTGAATGTCCCGTCTGCAGATATTTATAATGTGGCTGAAGTTTCGGCTGATCAGGTGATGGATTATGATCTGTTGTTGTTCGGGTCATCCACGTGGGGCGCCGGCGATTTGCAGGACGATTGGTATGGGTTCGTCGATCAGTTGAAAAATAAGGATTTGACGGGGAAACGTGTGGCGTTTTTCGGCTGCGGAGATTCGGCCTCCTATCCCGATACGTTTTGTGATGCACTTTCGGTGCTGTATGATGATCTCTCCGGAACGGGGTGTGTGTTTGTCGGTGCCTATGTGCCGGAAGATTATACTGTGACCGATTCGGCCGTGTGTCGGGATGGGAAATTTATCGGATTGGCTGTCGATGATGTGAATGAAAGCGACAAGACGGAGGATCGGATCGACGCCTGGATCGCAAACTTATAATGAATTTACGTTATGAGCGCAGAAGAATTCTCCCGTTTCAGCGACATGAAGATGTTCATGCACCATATTTATGAATTCAAAAAAGGAGTTCGGAATCTGGTGCTGTGTACGATGTGTCGGACTTGTGCGGAGTTGGTCGGCGCCCGTTTGCGTCGTCAGCAAATCGATTATGTGATCCAGGAGGTTGTCGGGAATAAAGTAAATCTCTATTTCGGTAAACGGGCTTGTCTCGATGCGGTGAAAACGTTCATCGACAAGCCGCTCAACCGCTTGACTCCCGAAGAGGATTTTATGTTGGGTGCGATGTTAGGTTATGATATTACCCTGCAGTGCGAACGGTTCTGCAACCGGAAAAGAGTCTCTGCTGCGACCGTATAACTCAATTTTATGCCATCTGTTGAGTCTGTTGACGGAGGAGGGACGGCCTGTGCGGGGCCGTCCCTCCTCCTATTCGGATAAGCGATTCCCGATTATGCTTTCTGTTCGGAGAGCAGTTGTCGTGCCCGATCCAAGGCGATGTTGATGTGGCTGCAGATGTTCTCTTCGCCGAGCAGGTCATAGAAATGGGCTTGCTCCAATGTTTTGTGTACCTGCTCGTTTACGCCCGAAAGGATGATGCGTATCCCTTCGCGTTGTGAGGTCTTACACAGAATCGTCAGGTTGTGGATGCCGGTAGAATCGATGAACGGAACTTTACGCATACGGATAATGCGGATTTGAGGACGATCGTGTAACATGACCATTTGTTCCTCAAATTTATTGGCGATACCGAAGAAGTAGGGCCCGTCGATTTCGTAGACCTCGACCCCGTCCGGAATCGTCAGGTGCTCGGCGTTCAGTGCGACATCGACGTCGGCGTTCGGGTCGATCTCGTCGGTCAGCACCGAGATATTGGTCGTTTCGGCCACCCGTTTCATGAACAACAGACAGGCGATGACCAGACCGACTTCGATGGCAACGGTCAGGTCGAACAAAACGGTTAGCAAAAAGGTGATCAGCAGTACGGCAACGTCCGATTTGGGATTGGACATCAGTGCCCGGAATGTTCTCCATTCACTCATGTTATAGGCAACGACGACCAATACGCCGGCCAGACAAGCCATCGGAATATGTTTGGTCAACGGACCGAGACAGAGCAGGATCAATAACAGTACTACGGCATGGATCAATCCGGCGACCGGTGTTTTCCCTCCGTTGTTGATATTGGTCATGGTACGGGCAATGGCTCCTGTGGCCGGGATACCTCCGAAAAAGGGGGTAATGAGGTTGGCGGCACCTTGGGCCAAAAGTTCTTGGTTCGAATCGTGTTTGTCTCCGGTAACTCCATCGGCAACTGTCGCCGACAGCAGCGATTCGATGGCTCCGAGTACGGCGATCGTAACGGCGGCAGGGAAGAGGCTTTTAACGACCGCCCAGCTCATTTCCGGTATGGCAACGCCCGGTAGTGAAGCCTTGATCTGGAACCGGTCTCCGATCGTCTCGATCGAGGTGATTCCGGCGTATTTCCGCAACAGAAATACGATGATGGTCATAACAACGATGGCAACCAATGAACCGGGAACTTTTTTTGAGAATCGTGGGGTCAGAAATATGATTACGATACTCAGTATCCCAACCGCCGTTGAATAAAGGTCTATTGTCCCGATGTGTTGGAAGTAGCAAGCCCATTTCTCGAGGAATTCGGCAGGGACACTTTCCGTCGTCATCCCGAAAAGATCCTTGATCTGTGTGGTAAAGATGGTTACAGCGATACCGCTGGTGAATCCTACGACAATCGGATAGGGAATGAATTTTATGATGGTTCCCAGTTTGAACAACCCCAACAGGATCAGCAGAACGCCGGCCATGATCGTTGCGACGATCAATCCCTTTTCACCGTATTGGGCAATGATCCCGTAAACGATTACGATAAAAGCCCCGGTTGGCCCGCCGATCTGGACCTTACTGCCGCCCAGAAACGAGATGATAAAACCGGCAATTATTGCAGTGATGATTCCTTTTTCGGGTGAGACGCCCGAGGCAATGCCGAATGCGATAGCCAATGGCAAGGCTACAATTCCGACGATAATTCCCGCCATCAGGTCGGAAATAAATGTCTGTTTCGAATAGTGTTTGAGAGTCCGGAACAGTTTGGGTTGAAATACAAAAGATTTCATCTTATAAAATGAAGAGTGGAATGATTTCCAATCATTATGTTACGAAGCTGCAAAAGTAGTCAATTATTTTTATCCCAGACCTGAGAAGTATTTTTTTGCTTATGCTTTTTGATATAAAAAATAAAAAAGGCGATCTTTTCGTCCAAGATCGCCTTGTATTTATTAGGTTTGAAATGATTAGTTCTGTTATTGGATCAAGTATTCGGTTACATAGCCACCATATGAGATTTGTGTTTTGGGATTACAAACATGGGTTTCCGAACCTCCCAAAAGTTGTGCTTCGGTGTAGTTCTCCAGATTGGCATCGTTTGATAAAAAGATAATCATCTTTCCATCTCCTACAGGAACGAAGATCGAACACAGCGGGGTGTATTTGAATGGTGTCGGGGTCGACGCTGTCATGTTGTCTGCCGGGTAGTACATGGTCGTCCCGTTGTTTGACGAGTTGATCGTGAAAATGGCATTTTGAATATCGGATAATTTTTGTGTGCCGGCACTTTGAGAGATTTGATACGATCCGTTCCAATTCGATTTATAATCGACGGTTGTTCCATCGGACGATGTACTTGGAACTGATGATACGAATTGCGATACGTATACGCTCCAACTATTGTCTCCCGTGTTGTTGATGGTGTAGGAACTTGCAGTCAGTTTGATCTCATCGCCGTTACTGAATATCGAATAGGTTGGTGCGGTATTGAAATCGATTTCCCATTGTGCAGATGGGCTGCCGAGTGTCGTATAACCGTTCGTCTTGATACAGATGGTTCCCTTGCGGATGAAGTCCTTGTTATCGGTGTCACCTTCAGTAGGGCTGCCTGTATAGGTTAATGTATATGTTCCGGTAGCTTCATCGAAAGCGATGGTCGTTTCTGCCGTACAAAGCAATCTTTTGATCGAATCAGGGGCTTGATTGGGATCGCCGTTTCCCTCTTCGATCAGTGTGTTGAGTCGGAAAGCGACGTTGAATGGATCCATCGTCATGACGTTTTGTTTCCGGACGGATACATAGATGTTGTAACCCATTGCGGTTTGAGTCCTTTCAAAATAGTCGTTTTTCAGGCAGGAGGAAAAGATGGCCATACATCCTGCCAATAGAAGTAATTTGTTCATCGATTTAGTCATCATAATTTAATTTGCGTCCAAAGGTACGTATTACTAACGTAATATGAAAGATGTTATTGTTTTTTAAAATGTTGCATCGATTAACTTGTTGAAGGTCGCAAAGGTTTCGATCGATTGATAAGCGACAGTAGTGTACGGAGAATCCATACGGCACATACGGCTAACAGAATTCTCGGGATCAGTAGCCAGAGCAAGCCGATTCCGATCGTGTAAAATATTACGGTGTCTTCGAGCAGACTGTGCGAAATGGCAATATGGGTATTGAGTAACAGCGAATCGTGTCGGGAAATGCCGCCTTTTTGGATCTCATCGATCAGAGCGGCGCCTCCGTAGGTTAAACCTACGATATTGCTGATGATCCATAAAAATGAAGTCGATCGGGGTAATCCGAAAATAGCCATAAACGGACGGAGCGGTACCGATATCAGGTCGAGCAGATGAAATTCACGAAGGATTTGCTGAATGACGTTAAGAATGATAATGATAACGCCGATTTGTATACAGAGAGGCACGACAGTTGTAATCCATGATACAGCGACTTCACCCCACGAAGTGGGAATGTGTTCGGCTGCGGGCAAATGTAATGTGCCGGACATTTGTTCGGGAAGGATGAGATTCAGAAGGGTTGCTGCGACGAAAGCAGTGAAGAGACGGAGCAGGGTCATTCCGAGTGCAGAGACTCCAGTTTTGTGTTGCACAGCCGACTCGATCGGCAGGTTGTGGCAGATCAGGGCCATGACGGCAAGGATGATAACGCTGCGGTAGTCGAATCCGAGCGTTGCGATAACGGCAACGGTTGCATAGTTATTCGACAGTGCCGCCGTCAGAAAGACCAGTCCACTGCTTCCGGGGAGCCCGATCCGGTTGAAAAGCGGTGCGATCAGGTCGGATATCCAGCCGATGACTCCGAGATACTCTAAAACCGAGATGCCGAGCGTAATGGGGATAACCATTTTGATGACCCATACGGCGGTTTCCCATGCCGGACGCAGGGCACTTCTGGCTGCATATCGTAATCGAGCGATTGTATCGTTGTGTTTCATTTTGTCAAACATCATCTGGGGAAGCCCACAAAGCTACGATTTTAATTCGGAATAACCGCCATATTATTTGACGGGCTTCCCGTATTTAGATAATGCTTCTCAATTATGAAAAAAGTAAGCATAAAATAAATTTGTATTTTTGACAGTTTTACTATTGGAAGAATAGGTCCATATATATTTATAAAGAATGCGATGGGAAAAAAATATAGACCTTTAACGGAGCAGGAGCTTGCTGTCTTGTCGGCTAACGGGTGTACGGCTGCAGATTGGTCGGAGATTTCCGTATCGGAAGGATTCGATCCGAAATATGTCCGGGGTGTACATTTTGGAGGCCGGATTCGTCTCGGAGCGAATGGCGCTGCAATTCATTTGCCGGGTGGTGTCGTCCGTCGCAGTGGGATTTATCGGGCTGCACTGTATGATTGTACGGTGGGTGACGGAGTATTGATCGCCAATGTCGGACGCTATATTGCCCGATATGATTTGGCGGATCGGGTTGTGGTCGAAAATGTAGGAGAAATTATCTGTACGGGCGATACGACTTTTGGGAACGGAGTGCAAGCCGCTGTGGTTAATGAATCAGGAGGTCGGGAAGTCCCTGTTTTTGATGGCTTAACGGCGCAAATAGCTTATGTGATAGCTATGTATCGCCACCGGCATCTGACGATTGAGCGGTTGAATGAGATAATCCGGCAGGAGGTCGAATCGCGACGTGCGGATCGGGGAACGATTGGTGAGGGCAGTCGGATCGTCAATACGCTTTCGACCGTCGATGTGCGGATTGGAGAGGAGGCTGTTGTCGAAGGGGCTTTGTCGTTGCGGAACGGGACGATCAACAGCACGGTTGATGCGCCTACCTATGTGGGGGCGGGGGTGACGGCTTCCGATTTTATTGCAGCGTGTGCTTCGCGGATCGATACGGGTTCGATGATCAAAAAGTGTTTTATCGGCGAGGGCGTTTTGATCGAGAACGGTTTCTCGGCAGAAAATTCCCTGTTTTTTGCCAACAGCCATTGCAACCACGGGGAGGCCTGCTCGGTCTTTGCAGGACCCTATACTGTATCGCACCACCGTGCGACGTTGTTGATTGCCGGATATTTTCTCTTTTTCAATGCGGGCAGCGGAGCCAATCAGAGCAACCACATGTACAAATCGGGCCCTGTCCATCAGGGAATTCATCTTCGGGGATGTAAGTTCGCAAGCGACGCTTATGTGTTGTTGCCGGCTGCGACCGGGGTTTTTTCGATTGTCAAGGGGCGGCATTACGACCATCATGATACCCGATCGATGCCTTTTTCCTATCTGATCGAAGAGGCAGGGGAGTCGGTGCTGTTGCCGGGTATCGGATTGCGGAGTTTCGGTACGGCGCGGGACGTTCGAAAGTGGCCCAAGCGGGACCGGCGCAACGGGTTGAGGCATGATATTATTCATTACGATCTTATGAATCCCTATACGGCCGGCTGGATCTTGCGGGGAGTTGTCGAGTGCAGAAAGTTACTCGAACGCTACTCAACGGCTGAAGCGGTGAAATGGAATCACGTGAAGATCAAAATGCCGTCGTTGCGGAAGGGATTGTTGCTCTATACACAGGCGTTGCGGGCCTATTTGGGAGAGCGGTTTGTTTCGTGTACGGCTCGTCCGGAATCGGATCAGACGATGCGGGAGTGGGTGGATTGGGCCGGAATGATTGCTCCCCGTTGTCGGGTCGAGGCGCTGCTTGACCGGGTCGATTCGGGGGAGGTCTCCGATTTGGAATCGTTCGCTCATGAACTGCATGAAATCGCGGCAAATTATCGTAACGATGAGATGAAATGGGCGCTTTATGCGCTCGCGGTATTGTCTGAAAAAGAACAACAGCAGCTTACGGATGAGGATATTGCGGCTGTAATCGATAAGGGAGCAAAGGATCGCAAGACACTTGACGATGCAATAGAACAAGATGCAGGCCGGGATTTTGCCCCCTCCATGTCGGTCGGATACGGAATCGACGATCTGTTGTCGCGGGCCGATGATTTTATGGCGGTGCGGGGGACTGCTCCGAAAATGTGACACGGCGAGTGCTTAAAATACGAATCGTGACCCGCTTTGTTTGGGTGGGTTGAAATAAAAAGCGTATCTTTGCCCGATAAGGCAAAACGAATTATCTAAGCAATAATGAGTATAGTAGCGATAGTTGGGCGTCCCAATGTGGGGAAAAGCACGCTGTTCAACCGTTTGGTGGGTATGCGTAAAGCGATCGTCAATGATTCGGCCGGAACGACTCGTGACCGCCATTACGGCACGACCGATTGGAACGGCCGTGAGTTTTCGGTGATTGATACGGGGGGATATGCCGTAGGCGATGAGGATCTGTTCGAAGCCGAAATCCGCAAACAGGTGGTGCTGGCGATCGAAGAGGCTGATGTGATTCTCTTTTTGGTTGAAGTCTCGACCGGAATTACCGATCTGGACGCGATTGTAGCCGATCTGTTGCGGCGGTCTTCGAAAAAGGTGATCCTTGTGGTCAATAAGGTGGACAACAATGAGTTGATCTATAATTCTCACGAATTTTATGCGTTGGGTTTGGGCGATCCTTACTGTATTTCGTCGATCAACGGAAGCGGGACGGGAGAGGTGATGGATGCCGTGGTTGCTGCGCTGCCCGAAGATTCGAAGAGCGAGTTGCCCGATGACCTGCCCAAGTTCGCTGTAATCGGTCGTCCGAATGTGGGAAAATCTTCGCTGACCAATGCGCTGCTCGGGACCGAGCGGAATATCGTTACGCCGATTGCCGGAACGACACGCGATTCGATTCTGTCGCGCTACAACAAGTTCGGGATGGATTTCTATCTGATCGATACGGCCGGATTGCGCAAGAAGACGAAAGTGACCGAGGACCTTGAATTTTATTCGGTATTGCGTTCCGTACGGTCGATCGAAACGTCGGATGTGTGTATTCTGATGATCGATGCTACGGCGGGAATAGAGTCCCAAGACCTCAATATTTTTAATCTTGTCGTGCGGAACAAGAAGGGGTGCGTTATCGTGATCAACAAATGGGACCTGGTCGACAAGACAGACAGGACGATGAAGGAGATGACCGAGAACATTCGTCGGCGGATCGCTCCCTTCAGTGATGTTCCGATTATTTTCACCTCCGTGTTGAACAAGCAGCGGATCATGGATGTGCTGCAGACGGCGATGCGGGTCTACTATTCGCGGGCGCGCCGTATTCCGACATCCGAACTCAACGAATATTTATTGCCGATTATCGAAGAGACGCCCCCTCCATCTACCAAGGGGAAATACATCCGGATCAAATATGTGACCCAACTCTCCTCTCCGACACCCGTGTTTGCATTCTTCGTGAATCTGCCCCAATACATCAAGGAGGGTTACCGGCGTTATCTGGAAAACAAGATTCGGGAACGTTGGGATTTCCAAGGAGTCCCTGTTCAGATTTTCTTCCGGCAAAAATAGGTGTAACGATTGTCCGATCTATTGAATATATATAGATGAAAAAGAGTGTTTTTTTGTTTGCGGTGCTGTTAGCTTCGGGATCTTTGTCGGCTCAGACACTGGACATATGGAGTGATCCTGGTGTTGGCGGCGAAGGGAAGGCCGATCCCCGCCAGGAGTTTGTCAGTTATGTGACTCGGGAAACTGCCGTTAAGGGCGATCCGAATGAGGCGCCGCATTATCTGCCGCTCGACGGTAAGTGGCGGGTCTTGGTCTCGACAACGGAAGAGGGCGGTGAACCAGGGTTCTATCGTCCGGGATTTACCTCTACGGCATGGCAGGAGGTTTCCGTGCCGAACATCGAGCCCGATAACGGTTCCGATCCATTTCTTGATCTTATGCCGCCACAGCTGCCGTCGGAGAATCCCTTGGTGCAGTATCGTGCAGTGATTGATGTGCCTTACCTGTGGCTCGATCGGGACATGTTTGTCCATATCGAGGGCGTGGGAGGAGCTTATACGTTGTACGTAAACGATCGCCGGATCGGGTATAACAACGATGCGCATACACCGACCGAATTCGAAATATCGGATGCCGTGACCGACGGAATCAATACGATCGGCATAGAGGTTTATGGCTATTCGACGGGAAATTGGATGGAGACACTCGTGCCGAGGAGCCTGCCCGGAACGCTCGGAAAGGTTTATGTCTATTCGCAACCCAAACTTCGGATCGAGGATTTTGTGATCCGAACCCGTGGCGATTCGACCGGAATTCATGGATGGGTTGACTTTGCCGTCGTGATGTCCAACTCCTATCGGGACCAGCAGAAGATCACGTTAGGATACGATATTTATTCTCCGGCTGGCAAACTGTTGACCTATAATCTGATCGAGACGGAGATTCCGGGAAACAGCACCGATACGGTGTATCGTCGCGAAGTTCTCGAGAATGTATTGAAAAAAATGTCGTGGAGTCCGCAGTCGCCGCAACTGTTTGACCTGATGCTTTACACCCGTCGCGACGGACGAATTACCGAGTACATTCCGATGAAGTTCGGATTGAACGAAACCGAGTTACGCGATGGAGAACTTTGGATCAACGGGAAACAGGCCGAGCTGAAAGCGGTGGATTACAATGCTGCCCGGACGAAAGATGCGACGAAAAAGGAGTTGAGGACGCTGAAAAGCGGAGGGGTCAATACGGTCTGTGTAGCCTATCCCCAACCGCGATGGTTCTATGAGCTGTGCAACGAGGTCGGCATGTATGTCATCGATCAGGCGAATATCAATGCCGGGTATCGGACGAACGATCGGAACGTGGGCGGTTCGTTGGTCAACAATCCTGCGTTCCTGCCTCAGTTTATCGACCGGGCTGCAACGATGCAGGGACGGAGCAAGAATTATACATCCGTGATTGCCTTGTCAATGGGAGGTCAGTGCGGGAACGGCTACAATATGTATAAGACCTATCAGTGGCTCAAACAAAGCGATTCGCTGCACTATGTGACCTATCGAGATGTGCAGGGAGAGTGGAACAGCGACTTCCCGTTCCCCGAGACGGTCGATGCCGCAAGATATCTGAATGGTGCGGCTGCCGTGACTTCGAAGACCAAAAACACACGCCGATGAACATCGATCTGATCGTAGTCGGGAAGACCGATTCCACCCAGATTGCGGCTCTGCTTGACGATTATATCAAACGGTTGAATTTTTATACGAAGGTTACTTTTGTCGTCCTACCTGATTTGAAGAACCGACGGACCGTTTCGGCCGAGAGTCAGAAACGACAAGAGGGAGAGATGTTGATGCGCCGGTTTGCAGCGGGTGATTGTGTCGTGTTGCTCGATGAGCATGGGGCCGAGATGCGCTCCATCGAGTTTGCAACATGGTTGCAGAAGAAGATGTGCAGCGGGACGAAACGTCTCTGCTTTGTGATCGGTGGACCTTATGGTTTTTCCAAAGAGGTATACCAACGGGCCGATGCCAAATTGTCCTTATCGAAAATGACCTTTTCCCATCAGATTGTGCGGGCTATTTTTGCCGAGCAGCTCTATCGTGCTTTCACCATCATTCATAATGAACCCTATCATCATGAGTAACGGATTGGTATTTTTCAGGTGAGGTGAAGTGTCGAAAAAATGTCCGGCGAGGGAGGACAAGGAGGGGTGATACGGTTATAATATATTTTAAGCGGTTAAATATAAAAGCGGCGACTGAGACTTTCTCTTTTGAAAATTCCAGTCGCCGCTCTTTATGTGATGTGGTATGTGATCTTTTAGAGGATGACGTTTTTGTATAACGGGACACTATTCGGTCGTATCGTCGTGGTTCAGACGAAGCAGGGCATTGTCGATCCGCTTGAGGGTCTCTTCCTTACCGATGATGGCACAGATGTCCATGATGCTCGGTCCCGATCCGGCTCCGACAATGGCGATCCGGAATGTGTTCATAACCTGTCCCATCGGATATTCGTGTGCGGCGATCCAGTCGAAAACAACCTTTTCGGTATGCTCTTTCGAAAAGTCATCGATACCCGCAAGAACCTCGCGCAGAGCGGCGATCCGTGTCGGATTCTCACCTTTCCAGAACTTCGTTACCGATTTTGTATCGTATGTTTCGGGGGCTTGGAACATGAACCACGACAGATCCCATAATTCATTGACAAATGTGGCTCTCTCCTTGATCAGTGCGATGACTTTTTCGACTTTCGAGAGCGGAGCATCGATTCCCTTCTCCTTAAGGATCGGGAGGAATAGTTCGGCCAGCTCCTTGTCGGATTTGGCCCGCAGGTATTGTGCATTGAACCAGTGCGCTTTTTCCGGATTGAAACGGGCACCGCTTTTGCTGACACGCTCCAACGAAAAAGCCCCGATCAGTTCCTCCATCGAAAAGATCTCCTGGTCTGTTCCCGGATTCCATCCCAACAGAGCCAACATGTTGATAAAGGCTTCGGGAAAATAGCCGTCTTCGCGGTAACCTCTCGATTGTTCGCCGTCGGGGGAGGTCCACTGAAGGGGAAAGACAGGAAATCCCATCTTGTCGCCGTCTCGTTTGCTCAATTTGCCTTTGCCGGTAGGTTTGAGCAGCAGGGGAAGATGTGCGAACTCCGGTTGCGTTTCGCTCCAGCCCAAAGCTCGGTATAACATATAGTGCAAAGGAAGTGAAGGCAACCACTCTTCACCTCGGATGACGTGTGTGATCTCCATCAAGTGGTCGTCGACGATGTTGGCCAAATGGTAGGTAGGCAGAGCATCGGCCGATTTGTAGAGTACTTTGTCGTCAAGCGTCGAGGTATTGACGGTCACGTCGCCTCGAATCAGATCGTGCATGTGGATCTCCTCGTTTTCCGGGGTCTTGAACCGTATAACCCATTGATCTCCCCGATCGATGCGTTTTTGAACCTCTTCGGCCGGGAGCGACAGCGAGGTGGGTAGTTTTTCGCGAACCTCATAGTTGTAGGAAAAAGTCCGTCCGGAAGCTTCGGCTTCTGCACGTATAGCGTTCAGCTCTTCGGGAGTGTCGAAAGCATAATAGGCATCCGATGAAGCGACTAACTGTAATGCATATTTCAAATAGATCTCTTTGCGTTCGCTTTGGCGGTAGGGAGCGTGAGGTCCACCTGCGCTGACCCCCTCGTCGATTGTAATGCCGCACCAGCGCAATGACTCGAGAATGTAAGCTTCGGCACCGGGAACGAATCGGTTCGAATCGGTGTCTTCGATGCGCAGGATAAAATCGCCTTTGTGTTGGCGGGCAAACAGATAGTTGTAAAGGGCGGTACGAACGCCTCCCATGTGCAACGGTCCTGTTGGACTCGGTGCAAAACGAACTCTGACTCTCTTTGTGCTGGACATATCTTTTGTCTATTACAAACGTAATTTCTATCTGTACAGTCGCTTTTGCGGGTGACCATACGATGCACAAAGATAGTGAAACTATTTCGAAAAGATGTTTTTATGCGGATGTAATCTCGTAATAGGTGTTATACCTTACTCTGTAAATCGGGTCGGTCCGTATGTCTGTAAAATAATTTTGTTTTTTATATTTTATAAACAAATGAATGTGTATATTGTTAAAAAAATATCAAATAATATCGTAAAGATGTAATCTATAAAACGCCTTGTGCATAGGTGGTTACGTCTTCTGCAGTGATGCGCTCGTCGCACAGAATGATGAGCCGCTCGATGACATTCCTGAGCTCCCGGATGTTTCCGCTCCATTCCATCGAGGAGAGCAGGTCAAGAGCCTCCTTGTCGATGGTTTTGTTTACGCTGCCGTATTCCGAACAAATTTTTTTGACGAAATAGTCGGCTAACATAGGGATATCCTCGCTCCGTTCCCGCAACGAAGGAATCCGTACCACGATGACACTGAGTCGGTGGTAGAGATCTTCCCGAAAATTGCCTGCTTCGATCTCTTTCCTTAAATTTTTGTTGGTGGCAGCCACGATGCGGACATTTACGTTGATGTCCTTGTCGCTCCCCACGCGGCTGATGCGGTTTTCCTGTAATGCACGCAACACTTTGGCCTGAGCAGATAGACTCATGTCTCCGATCTCGTCAAGAAATAGCGTCCCGCCGTCGGCCTGTTCGAATTTTCCTTTATGTTGTTTGTTGGCGGAGGTAAACGAACCTTTTTCATGGCCGAACAATTCACTCTCGATCAACTCCGAAGGAATCGCAGCACAATTGACTTCGACGAAAGGGGCTTCCGAACGGGGACTTAGTGCATGCAGTCGGCGAGCTACCAACTCTTTCCCTGTCCCGTTGGCTCCAGTGATCAGGACTCGTGCATCTGATGGAGCGACTTTTTCGATCAATCGTTTGACGTGGATCATTGCTTGGGATCGGCCGATCAATTCGTCTTCGCTTGAATTTTTTGGGGTTGATGTTTTTGAGGAGGGTGTCGTGTGGGTATTTTCTGCCGATTCGGGTAATGACGGGACAGATATGGCACGGTTTTGGTCTTGATTGGCCGTAGCGGACCGAATCGATTGGAGCAGTTTGTTCAGGTTGATCGGTTTGGGGATGTAATCGAAAGCTCCGCTTTTGATCGATTCCACTGCCGGATCGATCCCTTTAAGCGAGGAGAGAATGATGAATGGGGCGTGGATTTTTGTGTCGGTGAGGCGGGATAATAGTCCAAGTGCTCCGGAATCGGGAATGTTCATATCACACAGGAACAGATCGAAAGTTTTGCGGTCGGTTTTTGCAGCCGCTTCGTTGTCCGTTTCTGCGGTTTCAACGCGGTATCCTTCATATTCAAGTCGTTCTTTCAGGGTGTTGCGGGTACTTCTCTCGCTGTCGATTACCAAAATGTTTGTCATAATTGTTATAATAAATTATTGAATAGTGAAATTTTATAACTCTATTTTGCTTCGCGGGTTTTGTTTTTTTCGAAAAACCGTGTAGCTTTGTCCGAAAGTTAAGCATTACTCCCGTTTTTCAGAAAAATGCAAACGATTCTGAGTGCGTAGACAGAATCCGAAATTTCAACCGAAATATACTATTACAACAGCTTTTTTAGGACTCTTTTTGTCGATGTGAGTCCCGTATGGTAGGGAGATTATGGCTGATGATATCGACCACACTTTTATATGGATAAAAATTATAATTACCAAAGAAAAAAATTGATGCTTCCCGAATATGGTAGGCATGTGCATCAAATGGTTGAATACCTGATGTCTATACATGATCGCGATTTGCGGAATCAACAGGCACAGGCTGTGATCGAGGTTATGGGTAATCTGAATCCGACGTTGAGGGATACGGCAGATTTCAAACATAAACTGTGGGATCATCTTTTCATTATGTCCGATTTTAAGCTGGATGTAGATGCTCCGTATCCGATTCCGTCTCCTAAAATATTGGATGTCAGACCGGATCGTATGGAATACCCGCACGGGAAAATTACGAGAAAACATTACGGTAAAAACATCGAACATTCGCTCGAAGCTCTCAAAACGATCGATGACGAAGAGGCTAAAACGCAGATTGCAGGCAATATAGCAAAATATATGCGGGCCAAATCGTTCGAATACAATCAGGAGCATCCCAATAATGAGGTAATCATGAAAGATATACGTTCGATGTCCGATAATATGGTGATTATCGACGAAGTTGCCTTAAATAATCTCCGAAATGACTATAAACAGCCCCGTTTGAACAATCGTGCACACAAGGGATCAGGGTATACGAACAACGGTAAGGCCGGTAACAACAAACAACAGGGGAACAAACGGAGACAAGGAAAGTCTCAACATAAATAAGTAATGGTTAACACGTTTTTACGATGAGCGACCTTAAAAATGTCTCGATCAAAAACAAACGGGCAACGTATGATTACGAAATGCTCGATACTTATGTTGCAGGTATTGTGCTTTCGGGGACGGAGATTAAATCGCTGCGTTTGGGAAAGGCCTCGTTGGTTGATTGTTACTGCTATTTTCATAATCACGAATTGTTTGTCCGGGGAATGAATATCTCGGAATATCACTGGGGTAGTTACAATAACCACATGCCGAAACGGGACCGAAAGTTGTTGTTGCAACGGCGTGAGTTGGTTAAATTGGAACGTGCTCTTCAGGATAAGGGGTTGACTGTCGTTGGGATGAAGTTGTTTATCAATGAACGGGGATTGGCCAAATTACAGATCGGATTGGGACGAGGTCGGAAAAGTTATGACAAACGGGAATATATTAAAGAGAAAGATTTGAAAAGAGAAATAGACCGAGTCTTCCGTAAATAGGGTTTTTTCGATTGGGGGAGGGGACTCGATTAGGGAAAGAAGAGTAGGAAAAAGAATAGGGAGCCTGATGGCTCCCTATTCTTTTGAGAGTGGATAGATATGCTGTTATAACTCTTTGATACGAATGTTCTTAAACTTCACGACTGAACCGTGTCCGAGGAATCCGATGTGCCCCTTCTCGTTTTTGAGACCTGGATGGTCTCTGTGGTCGAGCGTGCCGTTTTTACTGGCCTCGGCAATATTCCCTTCTGTGATGACCTCTCCGTTTAGAGTAACCCGGATGTCGTTGCCTTTAATCCAGATCTCCTCGCTGTTCCATTCACCGACCGGTTTCAGGAAGCCCCGTTTGGCCGGAATGACACCGTAAACCGATCCATGATATTGGTATACCTCTAACTGGCTATAAATCGGCGCTTCGTTGTCGAGGACCTGGATCTCCATGCCGACGTAAGCCGCATCGCCTTCGGTCGGGGTCCGGATACCGATACCGTTATTTGCCCCTTCGGTCAGCATGAAGTCGAAACGGAATACGAAATCCTTATATTCATCTTTCGTGTAGAGGTTTCCACCTCCTCCGTTACCCGGATAGAGAACAATGGCCCCATCTTCCGAAACGTAATCTTTCGTATTTCCGATCCAGTTGTGCATGTTCGTACCGTCGTACAGTAATTTGAATCCTTCGGCTTGTTCTTCGGCTGACAATTCGGTGGGTTTGATCTGTTCCAGTTCGTTGATGTACAGGTTACGGTATGCTACCCGTGTACCGTGTGCCTGGAGTTCGATCTGTTCGATCGGGAAGATCGGTTGGCTGCGGTCCCAGTAATTTTCGAGGATCACGTTGTCGACTACCTTTTCACCATTAAGCAGTACGGTTACCCGATCACCAACCATCTTGATGTAGAAGGTATTCCATGTCCCGAGCGGGTTGTCGGCCACATGTGTCGGGGTGCTTTGGTTCACTTGGTTATTGTACAGTCCACCGGAACCGACCTGTGCGCCTACATTACGGCGTGATGTGTCCCACATCTGTACTTGTGGGGTGCCACGAAGATAGATACCGGCATCTGCCTCTGTCCCTTCTGCGTAGAGCTTCCAGTCGACATACATTTCGAAGTCGCCATACTGTTTCTCCGTACAGATGTTGTCGAATCCGTTTCCGACGAATTCAAGCAGACCGTTGTTGACTACCCAGTCGGCACGCATCCGTTCGTCTGCAGCGACTTGAGCCTTAGCCAACTCTTCCGGTTTCATTTTTGCCCGGGCGATCGGGTTCTCAACCAATCCTTTCCATCCGGTCAGGTCTTTGCCGTTGAACATCGATACGAAACCTCCGGTTTGGGGCAGATCGGCCAGATGTGAACGAACCTGCTCTTTTATGTAACTGCTGTCCCGGCCTTCGACCTTGTCGGCTGCTTTCTGTACCAATTCTACGACAGCAGGACCGTAATACTCTTTATGGGCCAATGCCGTGTTGATTACGGACATGGCAGCGGCCTGACATACAGAATTGTCTGCATGGTCCAGATAACGTCCTGCGAGAATCAGACCTTGGAACGTTTTGTTGTTGCCCACAGCATTCAATGCGTGGACAATAGCCTGTGTGGCTGCTTCCTGTGACAGAGCCGTGTTGTTTGCTGCGATATCCAATGCGTTGGTCAGCAACAGAATCTTATTCTCTGCCGTTTCACCCGATGCATTGATACGATCGATATAGGTCATGAGTGCTTTGGCTGCATACTCTTTGTTGTTTCCTGCTGCTATTTCAGCCAGTTTGTCGGCAGCGTCCATTCCCTGCAGGCAAAGTAGCGCTTTGAAAGCGTTCGTTTTGTCGGTAACCGAACCGTTGTCGAACCCTGCGGTGATGGTCGACAAGGCGTCCGGCAGGTTGGCTTCGGCCATAACTACGTAGTAGAGTGATTTTTTACCGCTGGCATTCATCTGTTTGGTGATGGCTTCGGTTTGTTGTTCCGGTGTCAGCGAGCTCAGTGCAACGACAATGGCTTGTTGTACGGCTTCCGTTTTGTCGGCTTCCGTTTGGGCCTCGAGAAGGGTGTACAGGCGGTTCAGGTCTTTGGCATCGACTACGGAAGCGAGAGTGTTGTAGATTGCGGGTGCTGCATTCATGTTCGATGAGGCTTCCGCTTTTTTCAGGGCTTCGAACACCACGTCGGCTTTGTCCGTGGCCCGGCGATTGGCCAAAAGTGTAATTCCTCGGAGATCATTTGTCTGTTCTACGATATTGGCTGCAATGTCGTTGATGTTGCCGTTGTAAGCCTGCAGACATTGTGCCGCTATGTCGGCCTTTGCTTGATCGGCTTCAGCATCGGTTGCCGAAAGAATGACATCGGCTAAAGCAGTCGGGACATCGCTCCCGCCGATGCGGGTTGCAGCCCACATGGCAGCTCCGGCCAATTCTGCATTTTCGCTCTGGAAACAGGGAATAATGGACGACAGGGCTGTCTGTGCTTTTTGTGTTCCCAGATAGTTGATTATATCGATCTTGGCCAGATCGCATTTCGTTTTGGAGATGGCATCGCCGAGTTTGGCATACGCATCGTCATTCATATAGGGGGTGACGAATTGCAGTACGCTGTTGCGATAGATTCGATCGGGATCTTTCATCGCCTTGAGTGCATAGGCAACTGGATCCTTTTGTGCCGGAAGCAGGATTTCGGTCGCAGCGATGCGGCTGTATCCGGATTCGTAGGCAATGGCCTTCTTGAGGGCTTTGTTCGCTTCCGAAACGGCTACCTTGTCTGATCCTTCGTTTTGCAATTTTTTGATCAGTGCCAGGTAAGCGTCGGCGGCATGGGTCGGCTCGTTTTTATATTCGGCTTTCTCCGCTGCTTCTGCGAGTACGGATAAAGCGTTTTCGCTTCCGATCTTCGACAACGAGTGGCAGATCGCTTTATCGATCTTGGCATCCGTTCCGAGCCACGAGATCAGAATTCCCTCTACTCCGTCGGCGTCAACCAGAGCATCTCCTGCTGCTTGGGCTAAAGAGGCATAAAAATCGACCTGTGATGGGTTCGGAGCCCCGTTGCGTTGCGTAATGGCTTCGGCAATAGCCGTTTTGGATTGATCCGTTCCGTTTGAAACCAAAGCGGTCAGTGCGGGGGCTGTCAAATCGGGGGTGTCGATCAAAGCTGCGAGGGCATCGACACACTCCTCCTTGCCACACTGTTGCAACAGCCTGACATAAAAAGCTTTGATTTCGCGATCGCTGCTTTTTTCGAGCCCGCGGACAATGCCTTCCGCGAAGACTTTACGTGCATCTTCCTGTCCGGGTTGGCTGACAAAAGCCGACCATCCGGCAAGTGCGTAGCTGACCGGTACGTTGTTGGTTCCGTCGAACATCGAAACGAGCATATCCACACCTTCGGATCCGGTCGATACCAGATCGCCCATCAAACGGGTGTATTCCGCTTCATTTGGGGCAGGCATCAGACCGAGCGCATCGGATACTTTGGTCTTCCATGTGCGGTTGGCGGCCGATTGTGCGAAACAGTTACCCGCCAAACTGAGAATGATTATACCTATTAAAATGATTCTTTTCATTGCGTTGTGGGTGTTTTGAATTAGACGTTAGAGGGACCATGAGGCTCGCATCGGTTGGTCGATCAATCGGTTGGCTGCATCGTCGTCGATGAAGAGCAGTTTCTCCGGGTCGAATTTCAGCGAACGGTTCAGTCTGAGGGCTACAATACCCATGTTGACGATCGTCGAAGAGCGGAATCCGTTCTGCTCGTTCAGCGCAAATTTCTGGCGTGTGCGGACACAATCCAGAAAATCGGTATTTTGCGGCAGTGGATCGGGGAATTCGGCCAGTTTGCGTTCCCAGTCGGGAATATCGCAACGGAAATTAGGGTAGAGTTTCCCCTTGGGGCCTTCGATGTAAGCGGCGTTCGGGTCACCGTTGTCCTCTCCGTACAGGATGATCTTGCATCCGTCGTCGTACGTATATTCGATCTTGCGCCAAGTACCTACTGCATCCGGATGTTGTTGCGGTGCGTCGATCTCGACCGAAATAGGACTTGTGTTGTCCTTGCCGAGGAAGTATTGAACCGGATCGATATAGTGCTGACCCATATCGCCCAGTCCGCCACCGTCGTAATCCCAATAACCGCGGAATGTCTGGTGTACCCGGTGCGAGTTGTAGGGCTTATAAGGTGCCGGACCCAACCACATGTCGTAGTCGAGTTCTGCGGGGACTTTTTGTTCTTCCAGTTTCTCTTGTCCGACCCAGTAGAATTTCCAGTCGAAGCCGGTGTGTTTGCAGATGGTCACTTTCAACGGCCAGCCCAGCATGCCGCTGTCGACCAGCTTTTTGATTTTGTCGACCGTCGTGTTCATCCCATAGAATGTGTCGGTAAAGCGGAACCATGTATTCAGTCGGAAAATATTTCCGTTCTGTTTGATCGCCTCCATGACGCGTTTCCCTTCGCCGATTGTTCGGGTCATCGGCTTTTCACACCAGATGTCTTTCCCTGCCCGGGCTGCATCAACGGCCATGATCCCGTGCCAATGGGGGGGAGTGGCGATGTGGACGATGTCTACATTAGGATCCGCGATAAGTTGGCGGTAATCCGAATACATGGCCAATTTTTCTCCGGCAAGTTGTTGCCCTGCATCCAGGTGGTTTTTATCCACGTCGCAAATGGCGACCAGACGGGTGCCGGCATAACCGTAGTGTCCGCGACCCATCCCGCCGACTCCGATAATTCCTTTCGTGAGCTGATCGCTCGGAGCGGTATATCGGGGGCCACCCAATACATGTCGAGGAATGATGGTCAGTGCGGCCATTCCTGCAAATGTTTTCAGAAAGTCCCTTCTCTTCATAGATTTTAGGTTTTAACGGTTGGTATATAATACAGATCGCCCGTTATACGAGCGATCCGTTTCCGAATGGAACAAGATTAGTCTTTTAAGTAATAATCGACCGAGGTTACTACCCGTACGGTTTTAATGTATGGTGTATTGGCATCCCGGTCGCTGATCGAGAATTGCCCTTGGTTCGCTTTTTTGATTTTGCCTAACTTGCTGTCCGAATCATGTGCGAATTTTTCGGCTGCAATGCGTGCATTTTGCGTAGCCTCTTCGATCATTGTGGGCTTGATTTGGTTAAGCGAGGTCGATGTATACAAAAACTGGGTCTGGTAGCGGTAATCGCCGTCGTTGTTGATAGCGATACCCTGTTTGAGCAGGTCTCCCTGTTGTGCCATCAATTTCACGACCTGATCCACTTTGTCGGTCGATACGGTCAATATGGAAGTGACATTGTAGCGATATTTTACGCCTTCACTTACATAGCGCTCAGCATCCATGTCGATTACTTGTGCCGGCGAGATCGTTATCTCCTCCTCCGAGATGCCGTTGCTTTTCAGAAAATCAACGATTTTCGAGTTCGATGTTTCGATGGTATTGTACAGGTCGGACAGGTTGTTCCCTGCTACTTTATACATTAATGGCCAGATGACCCGGTCGGCTTTAACCTCTTTCTCAGATAAACCTTTTACGGAAACAACCCGTTCACTCTCTTTGAATCGGATGATTCCGTTACGAAGAAGCCCTCCCGCGAAAACGATACCCAATGCAAGTAGTGTTGCCGCGATGACGATTTTTTTTGTGTTTTCCATGATTCGAAGTTTTAAAGTGGATATAAGTTAGTTTTCATTCGACTCAAAGAGAGCATAATAAAACAAAGTTATGAATTTTATTAAATAAATCAAATGAAACGTGGCGATAAATGGGTTCGGATAGAATAAAAAAAGACGACCGGATATAACCAGTCGTCTTTTTTGAAATTTCGTAAATAATCTACAATTCGGTAATTCCTATGATTCCTTTGTCGGAATGTTCGATGAAATCGATCAGATATTGAATTTCCGGACTCGGAGCTATGATCTCTTTGATTCGAAGCAGTGCGTTTTGAAGGCTTGTTCCACACTGATAGATTTGCCGATAAGCTTTGGCGATGTCGTCGATCACGCTATTCGATACATCGTGTTTGTAGGACATCAGTGTAGCGTTGATTCCGTAATAGGAGATCGGATTGTGTGCGGCTACGATAAACGGAGGAACATCTTTATTGGCCCGACATCCGTCGCGAACCAGAGTCCAGCTACCGATCCGGCATCCGTGTTTGATGATGACATCGCTGCCGAGGATCGCTTTGTCGTCGATGATGCAGTTCCCGGCGGTTTTGGTCCCGTTCCCTAAGATACAGTCGTTACCGATGACCGTGTCGTGGGCGACATGAACTCCTTCCAACAGGAAGTTGCGGTCGCCGATACGGGTTTGGTCTCCCGAGAATGTCGCACGGTTGATAATTACTTTTTCCCGGATCGTGTTATCGTTGCCGATAATCAGTTCTGTCGCATCTCCCGTGAACTTGAAATCTTGCGGGGTAGCTCCGACGATGGCACTTTGGTATACGATGTTGTTCGAACCCATACGTGTCCCGTCGAGGATGTTGGCGTAAGGCATAATCGTACAGTTGTCGCCGATCACGACGTTTTTGTCAATATAGGCAAACGGATGGATCGTTACGTTCTGACCGATTTTTGCGGTCGGATCGATATAGGCTAATGGGCTGATCATAATGTTAGATATTAAATGTTTTATTCGGTTCTTCCTCCACCCAGTGCGTGGTAAAGATTGATTACAGCCTGGATTTGTTGGAATGCATCCGATACATCGGACAGTTGGGCATTGAGTAGCGATTGTTGTGCGGTCAATACTTCCAGATAGGTAGACGAGCCGTACATCAACAATTCTTGGGTGTATTCTACGGATTTCTCCAACGCTTCGATCTGTTTTTCCCGTTGAACCATTTTATCTTTGGCTGCCTGGTAGAGGAACAGAGCGTTACTTACTTCACTTCCTGCATTCAGGATGGATTGTTGGAAAGAGATCAGTGCGCTCTCTTGTTGGGCTTTTGCTATCCGTAAATTGGCGAGATTAGTCCCTTTGTTGAAAATAGGTTGCGTGAGTGAACCTACTGCCGAAGCGATCATTTTACCCGGATTGACGATCATGCCGCCTGCCGAGTTGGTCCATCCAAAGGTGCCGGAGAGTGAAATGGAGGGATAGAATGCCGACCGTGCAACGTTGGTGTTGTAATAAGCGGCTGCGAGTGTCATTTCTGCGGCTTTCACATCCGGACGATTCGAAAGCAACTGCACTGGAACGCCGGCCTGCATGATGTCGGGGAAATTCTGTTCATCCAGTGTGCCGCGGGAGATCTGTTGCGGTGCTTGGTGCAGCAACATACAAAGTGCGTTCTCCATCTCCCGAATCTGTTGTTTCAGATCGGGGATCGTCGCTTCGATCATGTAGCTGTTCGCTTCACTCTGAACTACGGCTGCTTCATTGGTCGTTGTCGTATTCTCTTTCAACGATTTCATCGTTTCGACACTCTTCTTCCAGGATACGGAGGTCTCTTCCGTGATGGCGAGTTGCTTGTCGAGCATCAACAGGGTATAGTAATAGTTGGCGATAGCCGAAATCACTTGCGTCTGAACAGCCTGTTTATACTCTTGCGTCTGCATCAGCGCGGCTTTGGCTCCGCGTTTCGAGTTCAACAGACGTCCGAACAGGTCGATTTCCCAGCTTGCCGATACGGGAGCAGTCCAGGTCCACTGTCCTTTCCCTTTGTCGAAGCTGCTGACCCCGCCCGTCGGAGCCAAAGCAACGGAAGGCGTATAAGCCAATCGTGCAGCTTTCAGCTGGGCTTCGGCCTGATCGACCTGAAGCATAGCCGTTCTCAAATCCGAGTTTTTCTCCAGTCCCTGTCGGATCAAAGATTGCAACCACGGATCGGTAAACATCTCTTCCCACGGAATCATTCCCATGTTGGTTGTGTCCGATGCGAGGGTATCGGTTGTCGAGACGGGGTCTCGATAGAGTCCCTTCGTGTCTACTTCGGGACGTTTGTATTGTTTATATATGTTGCAACTGCTCATCAAAGCGGCTACACATACGATACATACGATATATTGCGATTTTTTCATTGCTATTTGGTGTATTGTTCGATTTCGTCTTTGATGTTGGAGTTGTCCGTATCGTCCCAGTGAATCGGTTTGAACTTCTCTTGCAGGTGCTCGAAGGCTACGAAGAGGGCCGGAACGACAAAGATCTGGCAGATCATACCGATCAACATACCTCCGATGGCTCCTGTACCCAAAGTACTGTTACCGTTGGCGCCTACACCTGTTGCGAACATCATAGGAAGCAGTCCGACAATCATGGCCAAAGAGGTCATCAAGATAGGACGTAGACGGGCTGCTGCCCCCATGACGGCTGCGGCAACGATGCCCATACCCGTTTGTCTTCGTTCGAGGGCGAACTCAGTGATCAGGATGGCATTCTTTGCCAAAAGTCCGATCAACATGATCAACGCGATCTGCATGTAGATGTTGTTTTCCACTCCCATAAATTGAGCGAAGATAAAGCTACCAGCAAGACCGGCCGGGATCGACAAGATTACGACAAGCGGCAGAATATAACTTTCATATTGAGCACTCAGCAACAGGTAGACGAATACGAGACATAGTACAAAGATGATTGCCGTTGTACTGCTGCTGGAAGATTGTTCCTCACGAGTCATACCCGAGAATTCGAAACCATAACCGGTCGGCAAATAATTGTCGGCCACCTCTTGTATGGCTTGGATCGCTTCTCCCGAGCTGTAGCCCGGAGCCGGCAGACCATTGACTTTAATAGAAGTATACATGTTGAATCGGGAGATGTTGTCCGGTCCGTATACTTTCCTAAGTGTGATGAATTGAGTGATAGGAGCCATCTCGTTTCCGTTGCGGATCATCACTTTGTTCAGCGTTTCTGGACTGAGCCGGTAGTCGGCGTCGGCTTGGATCATGACACGGTACAGACGTCCGAACCGGTTGAAGTTCGATGCATATAAACCTCCGTAATATCCTTGTAGGGCGGTGAGCAACGTGTTCGGACTGATACCGGCCTGTTTACACTTGGCAACGTCGATATCCACCATGTATTGCGGGAAATTTGCACTGAATGAAGTATAGGCAGCTGCGATTTCCGGACGTTTGTTCAGCTCCATGATAAACTGGTTTGCAATTTTGTTGAAGTCGTTGATGTCGCTTCCGGTTTTATCTTGCAAACTGAGTTCAAAACCGTTCGATGCACTGTAACCAGGCACCATTGGCGGAGCAAATACAAAGGCAGTCGCATTTTTGACTAATGAGCTGATCTGTATTTGTAACGTATTGATAATGGAATTTACGTCCTGTCCCTTCTCGGTCCGTTCCGACCAATCTTTAAGTTTACAAATAAACGTACCGTAGGAACTACCTTGACCACCGACAAAACTGTACCCTGCGATTTCAGTACGAGCCCTTATCGCTGGATTGGCTGCGATAAGGCTGTCGATTTGAGCCAACGCTTCCTGTGTCTTTTCCAATGATGTCGCAGGCGGCATGCTGACCGCAACGAAGAATGATCCGGTATCTTCATTAGGAACCATACCTGTCGGTGTGATTCTCATCAACCAAACCAATGCAACAATACTAAGACCAACAATAGAGAATGCGAGCCAACGCCGTTTGATGATGAAGTTGACCCCTCCTTTATACTTTTTAAGGGTTAAGTCATATGCCGTGTTGAATGCTTTGTGGAAGCGTTTGATCAAGCTCAGCTTTTTAGTTCCCTCTTCTTCTTTGTGTGGTTTCAAGAAGAGGGCACAGAGGGCCGGGCTCAAAGTCAAAGCGTTGATAGCCGATATACCGATGGCTATTGCCATGGTCAAACCGAATTGGCGATAGAAAGTACCGGATGTTCCGGTCATGAAACTTACCGGGATGAACACGGCCATCATGACGAGCGTGATGGATACGATTGCGCTACCGATTTCGCTCATGGCATCGATAGAGGCCTTGACTGGTGATTTATAACCTTGGTCCAGTTTTGCGTGGACGGCCTCGACGACGACGATGGCATCATCGACGACGATGGCGATGGCAAGGATAAGGGCACAAAGGGTCAGAAGGTTGATACTGAATCCGATCAGATACAGTACGAAGAACGTACCGATCAAGGCCACAGGAATTGCAATAGCAGGGATCAACGTTGACCGGAAGTCCTGAAGGAAGATGAAGACGACGAGGAACACCAGAATGAAAGCTTCGATCAAGGTCTTCAATACTTCGTGAATAGATGCATTGAGGAAGTCGCTCGTATCGAGCAGGATGTCGCATTTTACTCCAGGAGGGAGGTCGCCCTCCGCCTGTTTCAGAATAACTTTGATATCCTCGATAATTTCTGTTGCGTTCGAACCGGCTGTCTGGAAGATCATCGCCGTAACACCGGGATGACCGTTAGAACGTGTACCGAATCCATAGGAAAGGCCGCCCATCTCGACACGGGCAATATCTTTCAAACGCAAAACCTCTCCATCATTCGTTGCGTAGACCACCATGTTCTCGAACTCTTCGGGAGTCTCCAGACGTCCTTTATAACGCATGATATATTGGTAAGACTGATCTCCGCTTTCCCCGAATTGTCCCGGAGCAGCTTCGATATTCTGTTCAGCCAAGATTGTGGATATATCGGAGGGCATCAGTCCGTATTGGGCCATTACATCGGGTTTCAACCAGATACGCATGGCGTAACTACCTCCCATGACCATAGCGTCACCGACACCCGGTACACGTTGCACCTGTGGAATCAAGTTGATTTCCGCATAGTTGTAGAGGAAAGTTTCGTCGTAGCGGTCGTCTGAGCTGTAAAGGGTGAAACCGAGCAACATACTGGTTTGTCGCTTGCTGGTGATCACACCGACTTTCGTTACTTCAGCCGGCAAAAGACCTTGCGCTTTAGCTACACGGTTCTGTACGTTTACGGCAGCCATGTCCGGGTCGGTCCCCTGTTTGAAATAGACCTCGATAGAGGCTTCACCGTTGTTTGAGGCGGTGGAGGTCATGTAAAGCATGTCTTCCACACCATTGATCTGCTCTTCCAACGGAGCGATCACACTGTTCAATACGGTTTGAGCATTTGCTCCTGTATATGATGTGCTGACCCGTACGGTCGGAGGCGCGATGTCAGGATATTGGATCACAGGCAGGGAGAAGAGTCCCAATATACCCAATATGACGATCAGGATCGACACCACAGTCGATAGTACAGGGCGTTTTATAAATTTGTCTAGTTTCATGGTTTAATCTTTTTAATGAATTCGACACTCCCTATATTACTTTGTAGCTGCTCCGGCTTGTTGCTGAATAGCGCCCTGTAATTTAGCCTTCGCTTGTTCTTGTGAGATCGGAGTGATTTTCATGTTATTGCGTACAGTTGTACCGACTCCTTCGGTAACGATTCTGTCACCGGGTTTCAAACCAGAAGTTACGACGAATTGTTGGCCGTCGTTGATCGGCAAGATTTGGATCTCCGTCTGGACTACTGTTGAACTGTCTGTTACAACGAATACATATCGTTTGTCTTGGATTTCTGTAACGGTATTTTGGGGAATAACCAAAGCTTCGTTGTTCTTTTCGGGAATCAGAACGACTCCGGAACCACCGCTTCGCAAGATATTTTCCTTATTCGGGAATGCTGCACGGACGCTGGCAGATCCCGTTGCGTCATCGAAAATACCGCTGACCGTAATGATCTTTCCTTTGTATGGGTAGATCGATCCGTCAGGGAGCTGTAACTCTACCTCAGGCATCTCCTCCAAAGTTTTGGCCGTTTTGCCGTCGTTGTTTTTGGTAAGAGCCATTACCTCTTTTTCGTTTAGCGAGAAATAGGCAACGATTTCAGATACATCGGCGACAGTTGTCAGTGCGGTGGCTGTGGTCGGGCCGACCAAACTTCCCACACGGAACGGAATCTTTCCTACGACGCCGTTTGAAGGGCTGGTGACACGGGTGTAAGAGAGGTTCTTCTTGGCATTGATCAACTGTGCTTCTGCTTGTGCCAGATTGGCTTTTTGTGATGCCAATGAGTTTTCGGCAGTTTGCAGGTCATATTGACTGATGATGTTTTTACGGGCGAGTTCGCGTTTGTTTTCAGCCGTCAGCTCTGCTGTCGCCACGTTTGCTTTGGCAACATTGACAGCTGCTTCTGCTACCTTTACCGCCTCTTCATATTGTACCGGATCGATAATGAAGAGTGTTTCTCCTTTTTTTACCGTCGCTCCTTCATCTACGCAAAGTTTCGTGATGAATCCACTTACGTTGGGTCGGATTTCGATATCTTGTTTTCCGCGTAATTTGGCGGAATACGAAGTATTTAGATTCACAGCGGATGTGTCGACCGTCATAACTGCATATTCCGGTGCTCCGTTCATCATTCCGTTTTGTTGGTTTTGTCCGCATGACAAAACACTGAAACTCAGAGCGGCAATGAAGATTCCGCGTTGAGTTTGATTGATCATTGATTTTCGCAATTTCATAATTCTACCTATTATATGTAATCTTTATTCACGGTCGGAGTTATCCTTTTATTTTATCAGATAACGTATGTTTTGCCAAATAATTGTGTGGCAAATGTATATAAGAAAACTTAAAAACGAAAAAAGTTTTTTGGTTTTTTTATCGAGATTTAAGCGTGTATGTTTTCGGACTTGTTAAAATATCTTGCAATTCATTGTGGTACAATGTAAATGATTGATTCGCCAAAATTTGTGTGGCATGACGGTTAAAACTTCCATTGTTTTATCCGATCGAGTTGCGGGTAGTTCGTTAAATCGACTTGGATCGGGACGATGGAGATGTAGCCGTTATTCAAAGCCCATTCATCGGTGTCGCGTGCTTCGGGTTCGGTATTGTAGAAATATCCGCTCAACCAATAATAATCACGTCCGTGAGGATTCGTCCTCCGTTCGAATTTTTCACGCCAATATCCCCGATTCTGGCGGCAAGGCATGATCCCTTTGATTTCCGTTGCCGGTAAATTGGGAATGTTGACATTCAGACATAAAGGGTTTTCGATCGGTTCAGCCATTACTTTATGAGTAATCTGCTCGACATAAAGACGGGCTGTCGAAAAATCGGCGTTTTCATCGTGATCGAGTAGCGAGAATCCGATTGCCGGTATCTCATAAAAGCTTGTTTCGATGGTAGCACCCATCGTACCGGAATAGAGAACGTTAATTGCTGAATTCGCCCCGTGATTGATTCCCGATACGGCCAACGCGGGATGTTCGCCTTGTGCCATCAAATAGTCGAATGCAATCTTCACGCAATCGACCGGAGTCCCGTTGCAGGAGTAAACGATACGTTCCGGAGTCTCTTCCAATTTTTGAAGATATAGCGGGCGGGTCATGGTGATCGCGTGCGACATGCCGCTTTGTGCGGTTTCCGGAGCAACGATGAAAAGCCGTCCCATGGGTTGAAGCGTAGCGATCAGTTCGCGTAGACCTTTCGCATGAACTCCATCGTCGTTTGTAAGAAAAATCAAAGGTTTTTTATCCATATTCTCGTTTAATTCCCTGCAAAGGTAACAAAAAACGACCTGAATTGCTTGACGGGGCCGAAAAGAAATATCCGGATCACGAGGCAGGTTCAGGTCGTTTGATCGTGCTGATGGTGAGCTGTATTGTGCTTCTGCAGGATGCTTTTAGGAATGATCTTTTCGGTAGGACTCGATTGCCTTGCGGGCCGAACCGTGTTGTAACAACAGGGCCTGGGCCTCTTCGTAAGAGAGTCCCAGCTCATCGCGGACCATGCGTGTTCCCCGGTCTACCAGCTTGTTGTTGGTCAGCTGCATGTTGACCATCCGATTCCCTTTGACCCGGCCCAGCTTGATCATGGTTGTGGTCGTGATCATGTTGCAGATCAGTTTCTGTCCGGTACCCGATTTCATCCGTGAACTTCCCGTGACGAACTCCGGACCCACAATCATTTCGATCGGAATATCGGCTTCGGCAGCCATCGGAGAGTCCGGATTGCTGCAGATGCAGGCCGTCAGGATACCGTGTTCGCGGGCTTTGTGCAGTGCTCCGATCACGTATGGGGTTGTTCCCGATGCGGCGATTCCGATTACCGTGTCCAGCCGATTGATGTTTCGTTCCTGGAGCTCTTTCCAGCCCTGCTCCGGATCGTCTTCTGCGTGTTCTACCGGATTGCGCAGCGCGGTGTCTCCTCCGGCGATCAGGCCGATCACTAAAGTAGGGGGCATACCGAAGGTAGGGGGAATCTCCGAGGCGTCCAGTACGCCGAGTCGTCCGCTCGTCCCTGCACCCATATAGAAGATGCGTCCGCCCTGTTTCATCCGCTCGACGATGGCGGTTACCAGTTTTTCGATCTGAGGGATGGCCTTGGACACGGCTTCGGGCACTTTCCGATCCTCCTCGTTGATCTCTTCGAGCAGGCTGCGTATCGATTTCTCCTCCAGGTTGTCGTGGAGCGAAGCTTGTTCGGTGATTTTTACAAATGTCATAAGTCTTATGTTTTATTCGGCGATCGAGTGGTAGGCAACAAGTCCCTCCATGGGGGCCTGTAGAATTGTCCCGATGCGTAGTTTCAGTTGTTCGGCACACACTTCCAGGATAGGTCGGTAGTAGTATGCGATGGAGCCGGTGAAGTGGATCGGAAATTCGGTATAACGGTCATATTGCATGACGTTGCGCCGGAAAAAGTCGGTAAATCCCTCTGTTGCGATACGCCGGATTTCGGGAATCTGGATATTCTCGGCGATGAACGGCGATAGACTTGCCAGAAAACGGTTTGGGAAAGGGCGTTTGTAGACGCGTTCCAAAATAGCGGCAGGAGTTAAGTCGAACCGAGCGAGAAATTTTTCCTTCAGTGTAGGCGGTAATTGATTCTTCAGACAATCGCCTACCAACCGACGTCCCAATACGGCTCCGCTGCCCTCATCCCCGAGAATAAATCCCAGCGGTGAGATGTTGTTGCAGATATGTTTCCCGTCGTAATAGCAGGAGTTGGATCCGGTCCCTAAAATGCAGGCTATTCCGGCCGAACGCTGGCATAGAGCTCTTGCTGCAGCCAGCATGTCGCTGTTGATCTCGATTGTAGCCGACGGATAGTGAACGGCAAGTGCGGCGCGGATGATTTCGTTTTTTTCAGGAAAAGCACACCCCGCTCCGTAGAAAAAGATCTTGTCGATTGGGTAGCCTACCGTTGCTGGGACCAGTTCGGAAGCGATCTCCCGTTCGATCTCGTCCGGCGTTTGGAAAAAGGGATTGGTACCCCGTGTCGAAATTCGTTTCTGGATGGAGTTGTTTTCGGCTATACACCAATCGGTCTTGGTCGAGCCGCTGTCTGCCAATAGAATCATATCTTGATGTAGATTTTGCGTTTATATAAAGGGTATCCGATCAGCCAGTTCATTCCGACGAAAAGCAGGGCATAGACCAATGATCCGAGCGTCGGTCCGAACAGGGGTTTTAATCCTAACTGATAAATTGCTCCTTGGAGGCTTATGTTTTCTGTTCCGTAAGGGATGTGGATCGCGCCCAACAGAATGGCCAGAACGGACGCTATTACGTACAGGAAAAGCGGATTGACGCCGAACGATTCAAAGAAAAGGCTCCAACGTTTTTTGCCTTTTACGTCAATGATCCAGATGAGCAGGGCCAACAGCGAGGAGGCCATGCCGCAGGTTATCAGGACGAAAGTCGGTGACCACACCTTTTTATTGATCGGACATCCGTAACTGAGCAACCAGCCACCGAGCATCATCGCAGAGCCGATCAGAAACAGTTTTAACAGTTTGTCGGAGGTTTTGGCCGGAGTACAGATCAGTTTTCCACAGCAGAAGCCGATCAGTACATGGGCG
The DNA here is from genome assembly GCA_019119305.1 of Candidatus Alistipes merdigallinarum. GTDB lineage: Bacteria > Bacteroidota > Bacteroidia > Bacteroidales > Rikenellaceae > Alistipes_A > Alistipes_A merdigallinarum. Next base: position 106,360 of record DWXH01000019.1, read on the forward strand.
ATTGCGGGCAGTGTACTGAGCAGTCCTTCAGGGTCGAAAGCGAGGTCCCCTTCGCGGTACATGTGTGCCGGTCCGAGTATTGCGCGGTCCACCACACCGACGATGTTGGCTTCGGATACTTCGAATCCATGTCCGAGCCACAGAATAACGGCATATCCGCACAGGAGGATTCCAATGATCCACGGAATGCGGTTGTGTCGCACCGTGACGGCGATCAGAGCGGCGGCTCCGTAGCAGAGGGCCAGTCGAGGCAGGACGCCGAGGATACGCATCCGGTCGAACGTCCAGCACGAGCGTCCGAGGCGTTCCCAGAACGATATATCCTCGCTGCCCAATGCATAGAACGTATTGCAGAAACGGGAGAACCATCCGATGCCGAGTCCGATCAGGAAGATAACGACCGTACGACGGATGATTTTCCGGATAACCGTTCCTTCCGGACGGAAATGATATTTATTCAAGGAGAGATAGGTGGAGATTCCCATAATGAACATGAAGAACGGGAAGACTAAATCGGTTGGGGTCAGTCCGTTCCATGCCGCATGTCGTAACGGTGCGTAAATGGCTCCCCAACTGCCCGGATTGTTGACCAGAATCATTCCGGCGATGGTCATCCCGCGCAGAATATCGAGGGCAAGGAGTCGTTTGTTGGTGGATGCTGTCATTTCCACTATCGAATATTATGTTTTGTTTTCGTTTAATCTTCTCCGAAAAAGTCGAGAATCGATTTCATCAGCCGATCCCGTTCCTCTTGTCCGACCACAGTCTCGAACGGGAAGCCCAACGTACATACCCGGTGGGTTCCTTTGTGGGCAACACCTGCGCTGAGGTTGTTTTCCGAGTAGCGGAATACGGTATAGGCATTGCTATCGGCCGGCTCGATTGCGTCGGGCGATTCGACGATATAACATATATCGTTCAGCGTGTGGTTGTAGGTGTAGTTGCCGCTCAGCGTGCGGTAGGGGGAGCTGACGCTTTTAACCCCTCCGTGCAGGGCGGCCCGCCCGGTCCGGAGTTTGATTTTCAATACTTCTGATGCAAAATTCTGCGATACTTCGGTCGTGTCGCTGACCCAGAGATCGCTTCCGACATAAGCTCCGCTGACGAACAGGTTCCCTCCCGCTGCGCAATAGGATTTCAGAGCCTGTTGTAACGGCTCGGGAAAAGCACGGAAACGGGCGGGTTTTGCCCCGCGGGCCACAACAGTTTCGCGTTGCTTGCCGAGAATCAGATCGACGGTTTCGTACTCTTTCAGGTCAACCTCTCCGTCCATGACCGATTCGTTGCTGCAGGAGACAAACGAATATCCGGCCTCCGCAATAGATTTTCCGTGCAGGAAGGGATAGTCGAACGTATTGCCGGCGATCACCTCTTTTTCGTGGTCGGCACGGCTCGCTCCGAATCCTGCCGCATCATCATCACCGTATGGTGTCTGACGGACAAATTCGTATTGGCTGCCGATGTACGTAATGTCCGATCCGTCGGGAACTCCGTGGTCGATTTCGTCGTAGAAGCCGGCCAGTGTGCCGTTGACAAAACTGTACGGGGCACTAACGCGATCGAATCCATTCACGATCAGAACGGTGTTTTCGTTCGTAGATGTGTTTTCCGAGTTTGCAGCTCGATAAACGGCGAGCGTTTCAGACGGGAAACTTTCACCGCCGCGATTCACTGCTGCGATTTTATAGCTTTGTATGGTGCCGGGAGTCACCTTGACGCGGGTGTGGGTTCCTTCGACGATTGTCCCGTTGTCGAATCCGCCGTTCCCGATGCGTGTATAGAGGATGTAGCGTTCGGCACGTGCGGTGGGTTCAAGCGGATCGTCGACCGGTTGCCAACTCAGTTCGGCGCTGTCGGCCGCGCAGAAACGGATCCGGAAATGGTCGACCGGCAGCGGCTGTACGACATACTCCTGCTTGTACTGGAAAGCGAGAAAACGCAAAATTCCTTTGTAGACAGCACGGCTTACGGCGAAACGGAAACTCGGATCGAGCCCGTAGCGCATATCGGCGAAATTTTGGTGGGAGAGCAGCTCGAGCAGCATACTCGGGACTTCCGGAACATGCGCTTCGAAGTAGGAGTCGTTCCACATACCGCGGCGCGACCAGTTCGGTTCGTAAAGGGTCTCGATATCGGAGACGATCTGCGTTTGGACCAAATCGGTCAGATCGCGGGACAACCAGCGTGATGTGCCGTTCGGGTAGAGACCGTCGGTTTTGTGCGTATAGTAGATGCCGAGCGTGCCGATGATCGAATCGTTGGGGGTGGTTCCCGCATCGGTGTGGAAAGCGAACGACAGGTCGATCGGGATGTGCATCCCTTCGCGGTCGGGTGCATTTTTCGAACCGCCGACCAGATGATTTACCCATAATCCCCGGCACAGATAATCATCGCGGTAGTCGCTGGTCAGATTTGTCGGCGTGTAGACCGAATCGGGGAATCCGGCCCATTGGAGCCAGTATTTGGCACCTTCCGTGAAGCGGGGATAGCCGCTGACTTCGTATTGGTAGTCGATTTCGGGGTTGCGTTGCTCTTCGGGCATGATGCGGGCGATATTACCCATGCCGCCGCCGACCTTCACCGCATCGGCCGTAACGATCCGTCCCTCTTTGCGCGAGAGGGTACTCAGTGTAACGTAGGCCTGGTCTTTGTCCGGAGCCGAAATATTCGGATCTACGGATAATGTGTTTGCGTCGAACTCAAAATGACCGAGGTAGATCCATGTCCCGCCGCCCATGGTCTGGTTGACCCGGAAACGGGTGGTTCCTCCCTTGTGGTGCACGGTGTAGAGGGCGTCGTCCGTGCTGTTGGGGAGCGTCTTGTAGGAGACATAAACGGCATAGCGGCCGCTTTTCGGTATCTCTAACGTCCAACGGGCTTCACCGGCGTCGCTGGCTCGGGAAACGCTCTTCGTTTGGCGATAGGTGCCCGTGCGGAAAGGGTTTTCCTTATCTTTATAGACGGCTTGTTTGTAGGCGAATCCGGCGCTGTCTCCGGTTGTCCACCCGTACTTCCCGGACTGTTCCTCATAGATTTGGCTTGCAGCGGTCGGGGTGTCGTTATCAGCGATCACCTCTACCTCCTGCGTGTCACGTTCGCGGGGCAGTAACACATAAGCTCCGGCCCGTTCGAGCATCGGAACCAGATAGGGCAGGACATAGCTTTGTGTATAAAGGTCTTCTACGATCTGAAAAATCCGGGCCCGTTGCCACTCCCACCGGTTCAGTTTCGGTTCGAAGTAGTAGCCGTGACTTTGCCACATGGCGATGTGGCGCCCTGCCAGTCCGGCCGTTGGCTCGTAAGGCACATCGGCCCGGATGACCAGCGGATAGTCGTATTCCGTTGTGAACCGTTTCAGTTTCCGGTCGTTTTTCGATCGTAGCGGATGGGGTATCAGCGATTCGATCGGCTGGCCTTCTGTATACAGGACAATTTCCTTTTTCTGGAAATCGGAGGGTAGTATGGCCTGTATGCTGTCATATATGGCCGCAACATTGTCCTCCCGGAAGGGGATATAAGCGCAATTTTCACTGGCATAGAGTTCGATTCTCTTCTTTTGTATTGCGACCGAATCGATCCGGATTTTGCCTGAACGCAACATCGTTTTGGCCGTGGCCGTCAGGCTTTCGCCGATTCGATTCCGTACATCGTCCGACAGTTCCTGTGCACTCGATCCGAACCAGCAGCAAAGTGCAATCATGAGCACTGCCGCACGTCGACCGAATCCAAACATCTTTTTCATGATTTATGTTCTTTTTTTATCAATAGACACAGTCCGATAAAGGTAAACAATGCGTTGAATATGAGAAGTTCGTAGCTGAAGGAGTAGCCTCCGAACCACGTCTCGGAATTTTTTTGCAGGATGAAGCACAACACCGGAGCCAGCAGTGCCACGAGCGGAATCCATCGGTCGCGGACCTGACGCTTCATGAAGATGCCGAAGGCGAACAGACCTAAAATCGGACCGTAGGTGTAGCTGGCCAGGATGTAGACGGCATCGACGACACTCGTGTTGTTCAATAGATTGAAGATCAGAATGACAATGCCCATTACGATGGCCATGCCGATGTGGACACGTTTCCGGATGCGGGCAGTCTCTGTTTCGGTGTGCTTCCGTGTGCTGTCAAGGATGTCTACGGTAAACGACGTGGTCAGGGCTGTCAGTGCGGATCCTGCGGCTGAGAAAGCGGCCGAAACCATGCCGATGACGAAAAGTACACCAACGACTGTCGGAAAATATCCCTGTGTCGCAATCATCGGGAATAGTTCGTCGCTTTTTTCGGGAAGGGCAATTTGGCGTTGGGCTGCATACATGTAGAGCAGAACGCCCAACATCAGAAACAGCGCGATAATGAAAAATTGCATGATCCCGCTGGTGATGATATTTTTCTGTGAATCGCGGTAGTTTTTGCAGCTCAGGTTACGTTGCATCATGTCCTGATCGAGCCCCATCGTGGCGATTACGGTAAATACTCCTGCCAGAAACTGTTTGAAGAAGAAACGTTTGTCGTTTACGTCGTCGAAAAAGAAAGTGCGCGAGAGTTCGCTGTCGGCGACGGCACGGAACATCGATCCGAAACTGAGGTCGAGATCGGCGGCGATGTAGTAGATGCAGAGCCCGACACTGACGATCAGACAGAATGTTTTGAGAGTATCGGTCCAGATGAGCGATTTGACTCCTCCCTGAAATGTGTACAGCCAAACGATCAGCATGGTCAGTGCGACATTCCAGATGAAATTGACACCGAGCGGATCGAATACCAAAAATTGCATGACGATGCAGACCAAAAAGATCCGGACGGCGGCGCCCAGCATTTTGGAGATAAAGAAGAACCATGCACCGGTTTTGTAGGATGAGGTCCCAAAACGTTGTTGGAGGTATTCGTAGATCGAAACCAACTGCATCCGATAGAAGAGCGGGATCAGAACAAACGCGATGATGAATTGCCCGACAACGAACCCCAGTACCATCTGCAGGTATGAAAACTGGTTGACTTCGACCCATCCCGGGACCGAAATGAACGTTACGCCCGAGATACTCGAGCCGATCATGGCCAGAGCCACGATAAACCATGGTGATTTGCGGTTTCCGACGAAAAATCCCTGGTTGTCGGCCTTCCGTCCTGCGAAGTAGGCAACCGAAAACAGTACGGCGAAATAGGCAACTATGGTGATTAAAACGGCTACTGGGCTCATGTATAATTCAGGTTTGTGGCTTGTTTCGTGTGGCTAAGGTACGAACTTTTTATTAAATTTTTTAATTTATAAAAGATAGAAGAGATGCTTAGTTATCAGTCGGAACAGCCCACAGGCGAACTAAATTTATGATGGTGCGGACTGCTTTCTGCATGGTGTCGACCGAACAGTATTCGAATTTTCCGTGAAAATTCATCCCCCCCGTGAACAGGTTTGGGCAGGGAAGTCCCCTGTATGACAGCTGGGCGCCGTCCGTTCCGCCCCGAATCGGACGGACAAGTGGGGTAACGTCGCTCATCCGCATGGCCTCCAAGGCCTTTTCGATCACTTCGGGATAGGGCTCGATCTGCTCACGCATGTTGTAGTACTGGTCTTTGATTTCCAGAGTAAGTACATCCGAGCCATATTTTTCGTTGATCAATGCGGCGGCATCCGTCAAGAATTTTTTCTTTTGTTCGAATTTTTCGCGCGAATGGTCGCGGATGATGTACTCCGAAGAGGCCGATTCGACGTTGCCTTGCATCCCGGTCAGATGATAGAACCCGTCGTACCCTTCAGTGTGTTCGGGACGCTCAGCAGCCGGAAGCAGGGCGTGCAGGTCGTGGAGCACCTCCAGTGCGTTGATCATTTTGTCTTTGGCATATCCCGGGTGGATGTTTCTGCCCTGTACGGAGATTTTTGCCGAAGCGGCGTTGAAATTCTCGTATTCGAGTTCTCCCTCGAAACCACCGTCCATCGTGTAGGCAAAATCGGCTCCGAACTTTTCGACGTCGAAAAATTCGACTCCCCGTCCGATCTCTTCATCCGGAGTGAAACCGATTCGGATTTTACCGTGTTCGATTTCAGGATGGTCCATAAGGTAGGCTGCGGCGGTCATGATTTCGGCGATACCGGCCTTGTCGTCGGCTCCGAGCAGGGTCGTCCCGTCCGTGACGATTAACCGATGCCCTTTGAACCGCTCCAGCTCGGGAAAATCGGATACCTTCATTACCAGATCATTATTCAGCCGGATGTCTCTACCGTCGTACGATTCGATGATGCGGGGACGGATATGGACACCCGACATGTCGGGGCTCGTATCGACGTGCGAGATGAAGCCGATTGTGGGAACTTTTTCGCAGCCCGCTGATGCCGGAATCGTTCCCGTTACATATCCATGTGCGTCGATTTCGACCTCTTCCAATCCCATGCGGAGCATCTCTTCAAGCAGATGGTTCAGTAGCACGAGCTGTTTGGCCGTTGAAGGATAGGTGTCGCTGTTCGGATCACTCTGCGTATCGAATGCGACATATTGTAAAAAGCGTTCTTCGAGTTGCATATTTTTACGATTCAATCGATATTTTAAGTGTTAGTTTTTCGCCTTTCGGGACCGTAACAGGTACGGATAAAATAAAGAATCAGCAGCAGGTACATGATTACGGCAAGCGTTCCGGCTCCGGTCGTTTGGTTCCATGACGAGGCGAACCAGTCGGCCCCGAAATATTTCAATAGGGCGCTGACAACACCCATCAAGGCGCCTCCGGCAATGAATCCCGAAGCAATCAGCATTCCCCGATCCTGACGTTTCTTGTTGACCTGGGTGTCACGATTGCGACTGCCTACAAACCAACTGATCAATCCGCCGACCAGCAGCGGGGTGTTCAGTTCGAGCGGGATGAACATACCCAATGCAAAGGCCAATGCCGGCACGCCGATCATTGTCAGGATCAGTGCCAATGCCGCTCCGGCGAAATAGAGCATCCAAGGAGCCGAACCACCCTCCATCAAAGGTTTGATCACAGCGGCCATTGCGTTGGCTTGCGGGGCTGCGAGGGCATCGTTACCCGTAAAACCGTAGGTTTGATTGAGAAGCATAATCACTCCGGCGACCGTCGCTGCCGAAACGACCGTTCCCATAAATTTCCAGCCTTCCTGACGGGCTGGGGTGGTCCCGATCCAGTATCCGATTTTCAGATCGGTGATGAAGGCTCCGGCCATGGAGAGGGCGGTACAGACTACGCCGCCGATGATCAGGGCTGCCGTCATGCCTGCTTCGCCAGAGAGTCCGATGCTCGATAGGATCAGCGAGCAGAGAATCAGTGTCATCAACGTCATGCCTGAAACGGGATTCGTACCCACGATGGCGATGGCATTGGCGGCTACCGTTGTAAACAGGAAAGAGATAACTGCTACGATGGCAATGGCCACCAGCGAATAGGTCCAGTGTTTGAGCAGTCCGAACTGGAAAAAGAAAAGGGTGGTCAATAAAACGGCGATCAAAAGGGAGAGGATACGCCGCATTGTAAGGTCGCGTTGGGTGCGTTCTGTCTTTTCGGGGTGATCCGTCCGTTTGTGTATGAGTTCGGAGAAGGCAAGACCTAATGCTTGCCGGATGATACGTGAGGAGCGGAAAATACCAATCAGCCCCGCCATTGCAATGCCTCCGATGCCGATGTAGCGGATGTAGTTTGAAAAGATCGTTTCGGGAGACATCGTTTCAGACAAGGCTGCGGGAAGAGTGCCGGTAAGATTCAGTGTATCGGCAAAGTATCCCCACAGAGGTATCAGAACAAACCATGCGGTGAATGATCCGGCACAGATGTAGGCGGCATATTTCAACCCGATGATATACCCAAGTCCCAGTACCGAGGCTCCTGTATTGATCTTGAAAACCACTTTTGCTTTTTCGGCGATCAGTTCACCGAAAGGAAGCAATCGTGTGGAGATCGTTTCGCTCCACCAGCCGAAAGTCCCGATGATGAAGTCGTATAATCCGCCGATGACGCCACTGAAAGCCAATAGTTTGGCTTGGGGACCTTTACGCTCTCCCGAAATCAGGATCTCGGTGGTCGCGGTTGCTTCGGGGAAAGGGAGTTTCCCGTGCATGTCGCGGACAAAATATTTGCGGAACGGGATCAACAACAGAATTCCGAGAAAACCACCCAATAGAGAGGAGAGAAAAATCTGATAAAATGCGGCGTCGAGGTCCAGAATGTAGAGTGCCGGAAGGGTAAAGATGGCTCCGGCGACAATGACGCCCGAACTGGATCCGATCGATTGGATGATTACATTTTGTCCTAATATTTTTTTCTTGCCGAGCAGGTTCCCTACGCCTGCCGCAATGATGGCGATCGGAATGGCTGCCTCGAACACTTGTCCGACGCGTAGCCCCAGATAGGCTGCGGCAGCAGAAAAAAGAATGGCCATGAGCAGCCCGAACACGACGGAGTAGGGTGTGACCTCTTTAGGTGAGGAGCCGGGCGGCAGGACGGGTCGGTAATTTTCGCCGTCGGAGAGTTCTCGGTAGGCGTTTTCGGGAAGCGAAGTCTCTTTTTCGGAACGATCCATAGCATCAAAATCTTACATGATTTCAAAAATAGTAAAAATTGATGACTTTCCTTCCTGTTTTCGAATAGACTAATCTTTCGTATATTACGAATATGGCTCGGTGTGTTTAGAAGCTCTCGTCGTCAGGTATGGGCAGCGGCTCGAATGTTTTTTGCTGATCCAGCCGGAATCGGAGATAGGTGATCGGCAAACCCTCTTGCAGAAACCGTTGTTCGTAGGTGGTCCGGATCGAGAGTACTTCGTCAGCAAATCCGCTCCCGTAGATGTCGGCATTCGCTGCTTCGATTGCCAGGTTATTTAATTCGGCAAGCTGTTTCGTATAGTCGTGAAGCGGACGGGAGTCTGTTTTCAAGTGTATTTTCCCGCCTTCACGCAGGAATCGGGCGTACATCTCCAAAAATTGCGGTGAGGTAAGCCTTTTTTTGATCCGGTTTTTCCTGAGTTGCGGGTCGGGGAAGGTAATCCATATCTCATCCACTTCGTCCGGAGCGAAAAACGATTCGATGAATTCGATGCGGGTCCGTAGGAATGCGACATTTCCCATCTCCTCTTCCGTGGCGGTTTTCGCTCCGCGCCATAGCCGGGCTCCCTTGATGTCTACCCCAATAAAATTCTTTCCAGGAAAGCGTCGGGCCAGTGCTACGGTGTACTCGCCGCGGCCGCACCCCAGTTCGAGTACGATCGGATTCGGATTCTTAAAAAATGTATCGTGCCAATGTCCCTTCAATGGGTAGTCTTTCCGAAAAACCTCTTCGAATTCGGGTTGAACCACGCAACGGAAGGTCGCATTCTCTGCAAATCGTTTGATCTTGTCTTTTCCCATAAATTAAAAATCATTTTTTTCTTCAGAAGTTTGCTCCGGTCGGATGTCAATACCGATCGCGGCAACTCCTTGGATCTCTTTTTCCGGAGAGAGGGGGCGGAATACGAAAACATATTGACCGCTGCGGTTCAAAAGGGTTTGCCGACGGTAGGGCTGTTCGATGTCTTGATAGAGACCGTATGCCGATCGTTGTTGTGGAACGGGTACCGATAATGTATCGATCCATCGGTATCCGTCGGGAGTGACGGTTGTGATGGAAAGGTCCAACGGCTCGGAGGGGAACTCATTCCCATATCGTATGATTACGTTCAACGAACGCAACGAGAGGGTGTCCGTATTGGAACATTCGACTATAACCTCTTGATCGGTCGGCCATCCGAATTCATTGATCTCCGCCGTGAAAATCTGCTGCGGGGCAAGACAAGAGGTAAACGTGGCGATTCCCAACAACAGAACTGCTGCATACGGGCCTCCGTTTCTATTCACTTGTAGATTCCTGTTTTTTCCCCTCTTGGCGGGGTTGGCCGCCATTGGAATTGTTACGTTTCCGCCTTTTGTTGTTTTTACGCGGGACTCCCTCTTTTCGAGTTTCGTTACCTCCGTTTTTAGCAGGGGTGTCATTTGCTGTATTCTGAGCAGTTTTGTTCGCTTCATTTCCTGGACGATTTGTTTCGGAAATGTTGTTCTCCGCTTTTTTCTCTTGACCCTCGTTGCGTGACGGGGTCGCTCCATTAACCGAGGAAGCCTTTTTCTTTTTCCGGTTTTTGCGACGGCTTTGTTGTTTGTCGAACCGTGTCAAACTCTCTTCGCCGACTACATCGGCAAATGTCGGTTCTGCATCTTGGCTTGTCGCATCCGTGCTTAATTGGGCTACTTTAATCCCTTTCTGGTTGGCCCGGATGATTTCGCGGACTCTGTTGACTGAGAGCGGAATCATGTTCGACTGGGAACCCGGATCTGAGGCAAACCACATGGTGCGGTTCAAAATGTCGCTTTTAACCAGATAGAATTCACCCTCTTCCGTTTGCAATGGCTGGTTGATGTGCGGGAAGTCTTTGCGGGCGTCTATATAAGTGTCTACCTCGTAAACCAGACAGCATTTCAATTTTCCGCACTGGCCGGCCAATTTTTGCGGGTTGAGCGATATCTCTTGTTGTCGGGCCGAATTGGTGGTAACCGACACGAAGTTGGCGATCCACGAGGCACAGCAGAGCTCCCGTCCGCAAGACCCCAAGCCTCCGATTCGTCCTGCCTCTTGGCGGGCTCCGATTTGTTTCATCTCGACGCGAATGCGGAACTGTTCGGCAAATACTTTGATCAGTTCACGGAAATCGACGCGTTCGTCGGCAATGTAGTAGAAGATGGCCTTGATCTTGTCGCCCTGATACTCGACATCGCCGATTTTCATGTTCAGTTTCATGTCAGCCGCGATTTGCCGGGCGCGGATCATCGTCTCGTGCTCGAGGGCAATGGCCTCCTGCCACTTCTCTATGTCGTACGGTTTGGCTTTGCGGTAAATCTTCTTGAACTCTCCGTTCTGGGGATTGAATCCGATCCGTTTCATCTGTCGGGCGACCAGATCGCCGGTCATCGAGACGATTCCGATGTCATGTCCGGGAGCCGCTTCAACGGCAACGATATCTCCCCGTTTCAGGGAGAGGTTGTTGACGTTGCGGTAATAGCTTTTCCTTGTATTTTTAAACCGAACTTCAAAGATATCGTTGGGAATGACCTCCGGCATCTCTTCCAGCCAGTCGTAGGAGTGGAGCTTGTAGCAGCCCTCACACGGAGTTACGGCTGTCTCGTTGTCGTTATGGCAGAAGGAACATCCTCGTCCGACATCGAGTGTGCTTTCTGAAGTTTGATTTTTATTCTCTTTATTATTTGTATTGTCGTCCATGGGTTTTGTTTTCAATGACTGTTTTCCCCGTAAAGACCCGCTTTTGAGTGGGGCGGGGAATTGCGTCGATTCGATGTGCTACAAAAGTAATCATTTTTCTCGATTTTTATATTCGCTTTGTATGCGATCTCGATTTGATGATGATGTTCTGTCATATAGATCGAACGTCCCGATTACCGTGGAAGGTTGGGACGTTCGCATAATACATAAATATGTTATCAGATCTTTTGTTTGCATGAAGAATCGGTCGCTTTCCCGTCAATCGGTTACAGTTAGGTGAACGGTTACGGCAACATCATAGAGAATCAGATTTTGATAGTTGTTGCCGTTGCTGTTATTATAAGGTGTCGTGGTGATTTTCAGATGGAATATGTTATTTGGTGATTCTCCCTTCCGCACTTTAAGATTATTGATTTTTAGTTGGGCATCGAAAGGTTCGTCGCTGTTTCCTCCGCTCGTCATCAAAGAGAGCATGACGCCGACATCGGAAATGGATGTAGTATGGGAATTTTTGCTTTGTGTTGTACGGAAAAGTTGGTTGTTGAAATTTGTGGTTATGCCTAGCTGGTCGAACCACTCCGAAAGTTTTTTATACAGGACGGAGGTCTCTCCCATCTCGTTAACAGAAAGAGTTATTGGGGCCGTAATGTTGGCTTTATAATAGGTAAGATCGATCTGTTTTTCCAAAGTGTATCCGGAGGTGTCGACTAATTTGATGTGGGCAGGTGTCGAGAGGGACTGGTCCGATGCTTTTTCGAACTCGTCCCATTTCGGATCGGAGGTCGGGGAAAAAGAAACGAAGCTGGTATCGGTACTCGGAGTGACGGTAAACAGACTCTGGCTCGCTTCGTCTACGGTGAATTCCATTTGAGAAATCAGCTCCCGGTTGTACCACCAAAATTCGTTCGCCTCATTTTTATAGCACTGTACATCCAACAGGACCGGATAGGGTAGGATGCTGTCCGTGCTGGCTCCCCGGTAGGTTTGTCCTTTCGAATATCCGAGAATGATTCCTTCGTCGACACGGGGGTAGATTTGGGCCTCGATCGCATTGGAGGATGTGATCAGGCGGTTGACACCTGTCGCATCCGTATAATGCATGACGAGGTGTATGGTCGAACGGTTCATGAAATTTGCATCTCCTTGAGTGTGAACGGTCAGTACCCATTGCCCGTCGAGTGTATCTCCCGTGGCATTTTTGTCGGGCTCGAGTCCGGTACATTCGTAATAATCCGATGGGGTGACATACGAGATTTTTGTCGGCAAGGCCTCTCCCGATTCCGGTCTGTAAGACGTATAGGTCTGGTTCTCGATAAAATCCAGTTCGAGATCCTCTTTTTTCAGATCGATACCGGATGGATTGATCCGGAAACGCACGTTGAACGAATCCCCTTTCACTACGTGGAACTCCGTGTCGAGCAGTACCAGTCCCGAAGGGGTCGGGGGTTGGGGTTGTGGAAGATCATCGTTGGAATCCGAAGAGCAGGAGGCTATAAACATGGTTGCCAAAAAACATAATCCTGCGATAATGGATAGTTTTGTATGCATGCCGAATAATTTTTTCATGATTTAGACCATTTGAAACGGACAAAAGTAGGCGTTTTTTTGAAATTTTTTCCTCGTACCTTTTTTCATTCGTAAAAGGTTGTCCGGATATAGCGAAAAACGTTTACTTCTGAAAAATATTGGATACGATGATTTTTTTGTGAAAGGGAAAGAATAAAGATGATAACGAAAAACGTCGGTTTTTTAACCGACGTTTTTCGTTTGAGAAAATAAAGAAATAAAATTTATTCCCACATGTAAAGGATCATGTCGCCCGGATCGACGGTCATTACGGGAGTGTAGGCATCGGCCGGAACGATGGTACCGTCTTTGAGGATGCGTTTGACCTTCGGATCAGCCGAGAAGATCAGCCGCATGGGAGCTTCGTAATCGCGGTTGATGATCGCCAAAAATTGTTTCCCGTCGTTTTCTAACAGCGATATGACAGCTCCCGTCCCTTCCGTTTCAAGCACACGGACCGGTTCGGGCAATTTGTCGAGACGGATCGTGCCGCGCGGAATTTTCGGTCCGGTATGGCGCACCCACAGGACTTTTGCCCCGACAAAAACACCCGAAAGTGCCTTGATCTCTTGATTCACCTGCCGAACAAGATCGTATGCTACTGTGCGTCTGCCGTCCAAACCGATCGGCCCGAACTGGTAGTCGAACCCTTCCGAATTGACAGGGGTCCAATAGGTGAAATATTGCAGACCTTGGGCCCCGTATGCCAAATCGCTGAACATCTGAAGCCGCAAAGTGGCCAAAGTGGGATGCGGATATTTCCAGTGCTGGGTCGACATGGCGAAAGCCCAAAACTCTTTCCCCGCTTTTTTCGCCTCATCCGAAAACTCTTCCAGATTTTCGTACCACTCTTCTTTCATGCCGTTGTAGGTGATCGGGTAGTGGTCGAACGAGAGGAATTGAACCGGGACTTCGGCTTCAAAACGCGAAACATATTCCCGGTAACTTTTTACCCCCAAGGCATTCAAATGCTCTTGAGGCCCGTTCGGAAAGAGATTTAAATAACAGAAATGTTTTTGATCGACAGACTGTATCTTCTTAGCCCATTCACTCAGAGCGGGAAAATCGCTTGCGAGCGGTTCGTCACGAAGCAGGTATCCTACCGTGGCCGGATGTTTCATGAATCGTTTTACAGTAGTTTCCGGATCGGATTGCAATTCGGGACAGGCCACAATCAACTTGATCCCTGCCTTTTGGGCTGCATCGAGAGCCTTCTCCATTTGATCTGCATTGGAGCATCCCCGCAGATTGATGGTGAATCCCGCCTCTTTCAGCTCTTCGAATCGTTCGACGGTAGCCTCTTCTTCGGGAACCCCGAACCATGCCACGATGGGAATCTCCTTTTGCGGGATTTTTTCTTGGGCCGAGAGGCGATTGGATATCAGCAGGCAGAGGAAACAAATAGCTAAAGTCGGATAATGATGGATCTTTGTAAGATTCATATCGGTTTGGTCGGAATTAATTCAACATATAGATCATCGCATCTCCCGGATCGACCATCATCGTATCGGAATAGAGCGATGCGTCTACGATCGAGCCGTCCTTCATGATCCGTTTCACTCCGGGAGCCAGTTCGATGTGCAGTTGCATGCGGTTTTTGAAATCGCGGTTGACGATTACCAAAAATTGCTTCTCTTTGTTTTGCAACAGAGAAACGACCGCACCTTCGCCCTCGGTTTCCAGAGCTTTGACCTGTTCGGGCAGTTCGGTCAGGGCGACGGTCCCTTGAGGAATGGAATCTCCCGTGTGGCGGACGGAAATCACTTCTGCACCTAAAAATACTCCGCTGAGCGCCTGAAGCTCGGTATTCAGCGTTTTGATCTTGTCGTACACGTCGGTACGTTTGCCGTCCAGACCGATCGGTCCGTGATGGAAATTCCAATTCGGATTCTTTCCGGGAGTCCAATAGGTAAAGTATTGAAGGCCTTGTGCTCCATAAGCCAAATTACTGTACATCTGAAGACGGAGATGGCTCAGGTCAGGAATCGGATAGGGATCGTGTGCCGTAGCGAGGGCGAATGCCCAGAATGGTTTTCCCGCTTTACGGGCCTCGTCCGAAAATATCTCGAGATTTTCGTACCAGTCCGGACGGTAGTGGTCGCCGACGATCGGGTAGTGGTCGAACGACAGAAGTTGCAAAGGTACCTCCTGATCGAAACGGTGTACATAATCGCGGTAGCTTTCGGCTTTCAGCATATCTAGCGGTGCGTATGTCGGCAACAGATTCAAGTAGCAGAAGTGGTTGTCATCGGTTGCCCGGATACGTTTTGCCCAAGCGGCCAGTTCCGGAAAGGCTTCCGTATTCGGTTCGTCCCGCAGGAAGTAGCCAGCCAATGCCGGGTGATTCATGAAGCGCGTTACCGTCTTTTCGGGCTCTTCGCTCAGTTCCGGACAGGAGATGATGATCTTGATTCCGGCTTGTTCGGCCAGATCCAGAGCCCGTTCCATTGCATCGGCATCGGGATATCCCGAGAAATGCGTATTGATCCCGATATCTTTCATTTCGAGGAATCGTTCGAGGGTCGTACTGTCGGCCGGAATGCTGTGCCATGCCAAAATAGGCAGTTCGCCGGTGCTCTCGATTTTCGGGGTTGTAGCCTGGGTGGGTTGAGTTTGCTTTTCGCAACACCCTGCTATGCAAAATGCGGCTAATGTAAGTAATAAAGTCTTTTTCATGGTTTTAGGCGGTTTGGGTTTATCTAAGATAAAGCATTTTCTCATCGACCGGTTTCTCCGTATGTCTCAATCCGGAGGTGAAAGTGTATTTGCCGGAAGCTACCGTATATTTTTCGTATCCGTTTTCAATTCCTTCGTATGTGGCACAAACGCCTCCTCCATCCACGATAGCCGGTTCGTTATTTTCCATTATAGGTATGTAAACGGTTGCAGTTGAACCAACTGGAACGATGACGGTCATCGAGAACCAAACATCCTGTCTGCACCACTCGATCGAGGCTTTGCCGTAGGGGGTCAGCTTTTCGTAGCGGGCTTCGGTAATGTCGCCTACGGGTTGCGGACGGAAGATGATGTGTTTGTATCCGGGTTGTTCGGGATCGGCGTTCATACCGGCCAATTTGCGGTAGAACCATGTCAATCCGCCTCCGAACATCGGGTGGTTGCGGGAGTTCTCTCCGTTCCATTGTTCCCATGTCGTGGTGGCGCCCTGCGCGATCCAGAGTCCGAAACTCGGATAGTCGCGTTTGTTCATCGCCTCGAAAGCAAGATCATTCAAACCATTGTCGGCCAATACCTCGAAGAAGAATTGGGTGCCGAAGATTCCGGTATCGAAATGTCCGTCGTTGTCGATAATATCCTGTCTGAGTGCGGCGATTACCCGGTCGCGGTAGGCTTCGGGAACCCCGATCTTCAGGGCGAAGATATTGCCTCCGTATTTTCCGTAGCTGCCTGTTTCCGGGTTATAGAATTTTTTATGGAATGCGTCTGCCGTTTTCTCAGCCAGTTCGGCATAGGTTTGGGCATCTTCCTCTTCGCCGAGAGCTTGGGCAGCTTGAGCGGTCAGGTCGGCACAACGCCACAGATAGAAGGTATGCACCATATCGGTAGGTGGAAATTCGAATGCCGGACACCAGTCGCCCAGGTTTTTCCATTGGTTTTCCGCCTGCATCAACATGATGCCGTCCGGACCGATCCAGTTTTTCATGAAACGGATCTGCTCTTTCATCGCTTCGAAATTTTCCGATAACATCTGTTTGTCCCCATAGTGGACGTAGAACTCCCAAGGCATGATGTTCATGGCAGCTCCCCATGCGACTCCACCGCCGCAGCCCGGTTGCCAAGGAGCTCCGTTGGGGACATATCCGGTTTCGGGATTCTGTGCTCCCCAGATGTCACGGATCCATTTGTGATAAAAAGCCCCTGCATCCAGATTGTGCATTACGGTTACGCAGGAGACCTGTCCGTCTCCCGTGTAAGCCGAACGTTCACGGTGCGGACAATCGCTGGCTACACCTCCGTGCATGTTGTCGGTCTGGCTGCGCCACCAGATTCGGTTGATCATATTGAAAAGTTCGTTCGAACAGGAGAAGTGTCCCGTTGTAGCGACATTCGTATATACCGCTTCGGCGGTCAGTTGGTCCGGATTCAGTTCGCCGGGCCATCCGCTGAGCTCGACTTCGCGGAATACATACCATGTGAAATGGGTGTGGTAGGATTCGTTACCTTTTCCGCTCAGTGTATAGCTGTTCGACCCGACTGGTGACTCGCAGATGTATTTGATATCGATCCGCTGTCCTGCATTACCGTTGACATTGTGCAGGTGCAGCCAACCCGAAATCTCTTGTCCGAAATCGACACGGTAGCGACCATCTCCCAATTTTTCGATGCGGACCGGTTTGAGCCGTTCCATAACCCGATCCGACGGAGCATCCTGTGCGACGAGCTTTCCCTCGGGAGCTTTGCGCAGCGCAACAGGTTCCCACGACGAGTCGTCGAATCCCGGAGTGACCCAGCCCGGTTGCTCGAGACGTGCATCATAGTGTTCGCCGGCATAAATCATGTCCGATACGATGGCACTTTTGCTCGCTTTCCACGAAGCATCACTCGCGATCACCTCTTCCGTCCCGTCCGTATAAGTAATATGGATCTGTCCGATAAAGCGAGGGGATCCGTAGGCCTGTGTCCAATGAATCAGCGAGTTGAAAAAGCCGTTCCCTAAAATGGCCCCGACAACGTTTTCACCCTGCCGGATCATATGGGTAACATCATATCCGAGATACATTACACGATATTCCCGGAAATTGTCTTCGACCGAAATTCCTCTTTTTTCCAGACCCGGACGTTTCCCGTAGTTGGTTTGGTTCGGGACGAGAACGTCTTCGCTCACTTTCTCTCCGTTCATGTAGAGCTCAAAATAGCCGAGCCCCGTTCCATAGAAGCGGGCCGATGCGATCGGCTTGTCGATTGAGAAGGTTTTACGTAATAAAGGTGCGGGGGGCGGTGTTTGTTCTCCAGCCTGTTCCAATGATTGGTCGTCTTGCCAGGGAGCTCCGATCCATTTACCTTGCCATTCGGACGGGTCGAGGATCCCCATGCCCCAATAAGCCGGGGCGCTCCATTCTGACACTTTCCCCTTGTTGTACCAGACCCGGACACGCCACCAGCATACTTGTCGGGACTGGAGCGGTTTCCCGTCGTATTCGATCAGGATTGACTGGTCGCTTTTGGTCTTTTTGCTGTCCCATAAATCGGCTTTCCCTTCCAGAAGTGCCTCTTTTGAAGTGGCTACTTGTATCTGCCATGCACTTTGAGAAACTCCGCGTCTGCCTTCGTTGGTCATGTTGATCCACGATAAACGTGGCCGTGCGACATCTACGACTTCCGGATTTTTCAGGTATTCACAAGTCAGTTCCGTGGGACGGAGACTTCCTGCTGGGGCCTCGGCGGCGGCAGGACTAAGCCATGTTGTCAAGACAGAGCATAACAGCAGAAACAGAAAGAGTCGGGGTTTTTTCATAATTGAATTTCGTTATTCGATTGTACAAAAGTTCCGTACGGGAAACCAAATACAGCAATATAAAAAACTGTATCTGTCCCGATAGATGACAAATATAAAGATTTTTCTCTTAAATCCGGCGATTAACGTGGATTTAACAGGGCAATGAATGGATAAAAATGAGGTTTGAATTATGCTGTGCGTCGGGGAACGGTTCTCGGATAGAAAATCCGACGTTCGGAACGGAGCATAAATAGCGCGACGATTGCCGACAACAAATCGGCACAAGGCAGTGACAACCATACTCCTGTTAATCCGAACCAATGAGAGAAAAAGTACAAAGCCGGAATCAGGAATATGACTTGCCGGGATAGTCCCATAAATGTAGCCTTGGCGGCTTTGCTGATCGATTGGAAAAAGACCGACGTAACGATTTGGATGCCGATCAAAGGCAATACCATGTAGGCCAGCCGCATCCCGTCTTTAGCCATTTTGGCCAATTCCGGATCGGTCGTAAAGGCGCGGACCAATATGCCGGGCATGAGCTCAAAAGCTATGAAACCTACCGTAATGATCAGTGTCGAGATACGTATCGTCAGCAAAAATGTATCTTTCATCCGTTTGTACTTCTGAGCTCCGTAGTTGTATCCGACGATGGGCTGCATTCCCTGGCAGATGCCCAATACGAACATGACGATCAAAATACCGAAACTGTTGATGATCCCAAATGCACCTATGGCCAAATCTCCTCCCTCGCGAACCAATTGGTTGTTCATGATCACGTTGACAATACTGGCTGCGAAATTCATCGCAAAAGGAGCCATACCGATCGATACGATGTTTCGGATGATCCGCCATTTCGGACGGAAACAGTCCCTGCGGAAATGAACCGTATGTTTCGGATTGCAAAAATGGGTCATGACGAATACCGAGCTGATGAACATCGAAATGACTGTTGCGATGGCGGCTCCTTTGATGCCCATATCGAATCCGAAAATAAAAATCGGATCGAGGATTACATTGAGAACAACTCCGATCAGGATGGTATACATCGATTTTTGCGGGTAACCTGCAGCCCGCATGATCCCGCTGAAGCTGTAACTGAGGTTGACGAAAATACTGCCCGGAATCACGATCATCAGATAGCTTCTGGCGTATGGTATGGTTTGTTCGCTTCCGCCGAAGGCATACAAGATTTTATCGATAAACAACATCGACCCACAGGTCAATAGAACAGATAGGGCGAAGGTTAAGAAGAATGCGTTGCCCAAAATATTCCGGGCCCATTTTTCGTCTTTCATGCCCAAAACGATGGAGATACGGGCCATGGCTCCGACACCGATCAGCGTACCGACGGCCGTGATCAGGGTCATTAGCGGAAATGTCAGGGCCAAACCCGATATGGCAATCGGACCAACACCTTGTCCGATGAAAACACGGTCGACAATGTTGTACAAGGAGGTCATGACGGTTCCGATGACGGCCGGAATGGAGTAATCGAGCAGCAAACGGCTGATGCGTTCAGTCCCTAAACGAGCTGTATTTTTATCTGTTTGAAAAGCCATACTTTTGATGATAATAAGGTAATGAACCGATCTTCGTTTTTATTGGAGATCGACGCTGCAAAAGTACCAAAATTCAATTTAAAGACTCTTTGTTTGTCGTAAGAAAAAAAATATTAAATTTGTAAGCATAGAGTGTGCGCGTGTCAACTCTCTTATTTTGTGTGAAATAATGTCGATAGGGTTATGAAAGTACGGAGTACGCTTCTGGGATTGTCGATAGCGACGTTTTTCTGCCTCTCGGCCGGTGAGGTGGCGGCCCGTTCGCCGCAAGGTGTGCGGGTAACCGTTCCGGGAGAGTCGGTTACTGTCTATCTGGACGGGGAACAGGTCTCGGGTCCTGCATCCAGTTGTTTTATCGCCCGGGTCAAATGTGGCGATCACCGGATCGAGGTACGCAATTCGTGCGGAGAAGTTATTTACAACGAGATGATTCGTTGTCGGAAAAATCAAGTGGAACAGATCCGGCTTGCTTCCCGAACGGGAAAGGCAAAACAGCTCGACAAGAAAAAATTCGACGAAATGCTCAGAATGATCGAGCAGGAGAGTTTCGGGGAGGGTAAGAATGCGATTCTCTCGATGGTCGTCGGCGTGAACGGACTGTCGACTGAGCAGATTCGACGGGTTCTTGC
This sequence comes from Candidatus Alistipes merdigallinarum, assembly GCA_019119305.1. Classification (GTDB taxonomy): domain Bacteria; phylum Bacteroidota; class Bacteroidia; order Bacteroidales; family Rikenellaceae; genus Alistipes_A; species Alistipes_A merdigallinarum. The sequence goes on from DWXH01000019.1 coordinate 126,818, forward strand.
CTCCTATTCGTTCGACGAGAACAAACTCGAAGCCTTGAAGATGTGTTATCCTTCGGTTATCGATCCCGAAAACTATTACACGCTTGCTTCCGTATTTACTTTTGCTTCGAGTAAGAAGAAGATGGCGGCATTTCTGCAGAAAACAAGATAGGTCGGACAGCGAAAGGAGAGTGAAAGAAGCGTGGGAAAAAGCCTTTGGCAGAGTGGCTATTCGTCTGTTTCTTTGTCGAAGTCGACTTCGCCGAGTTGGTTCATCAGAGTCCGTACACGAGCAGCCCGGCGAACCATATAGTCTGAAGGTGCTTGAAGTTTCATGCGTAACGGATTCGGCAGTACGGTGGCGATCATCGAGGTTTCATAGCGGTTCAGTTCCGCTGCGCTTTTTTCGTAGATTTCTCGGGCCGGAGCTTCCACACCGTACATGCTACGTCCTGTTTCGATGACGTTCAAATAGACCTCCATAATGCGGCGTTTGTTCCAGCAGAATTCAATCAGGACCGTGTAATAGGCTTCGATCCCTTTGCGGAACCATGTGCGAGAAGGGAGGCAGAATACGTTCTTTGCGGTTTGTTGCGAAATGGTGCTTCCTCCGCGCAGGCGTTTGCCTTCGCGATTTTCGTCGAAAGCTTGATTGATGGCATCCCAATCGAAACCATTATGGGTTAGGTAATGGTTATCTTCTGTTGCTACAACGGCTTGAACCATCGAAGGGTTGATTTTTTTTAGCGAAACCCAATTTGAATGGATTGATAATCCGTCGTCTCGTAAATTTTCGAACAGTCGGACGACTTTTAATGGGGTGACGGTTATCGGAATGAAACGGAACAATAGTGTGGTACTGACCGAATAGGTCAGAAAAAATAGGAACAGATAAATGATCAAGCGTTTCAGGTAACGCATAACATAAAGAAAAAGGATTCCGTTACTTATGATGTCGGTCGGTTGATTTTGGACCCATGTCGACACTATGGGAACTCGGACAAAAATAGTATAATTTTTATCATTCGGCTGCGAAAAAAATAGAAAAATATTCGTTTTAAAATATAAGATGTATATTTGCACCGTTTTTTTGAAGGGTCTAAAAATTGTATTAGGGAAATTACCTAAAGAATAAAATCGTTATTGAAAGATGGCACAGAAAAAGTTTATCACTTGTGACGGTAATTATGCGGCCGCGCACATTGCCTACATGTTCAGTGAAGTGGCAGCGATCTATCCGATCACTCCGTCCTCCACAATGGCAGAGTATGTCGACGAATGGGCTGCGAACGGACGTAAAAACATGTTCGGTGAAAAGGTGAAAGTTATTGAAATGCAATCTGAATCCGGTGCTGCAGGTGCGGTTCATGGTTCGCTTCAGAGTGGGGCATTGACCACGACGTTCACTGCATCGCAAGGATTGTTGTTGATGATCCCGAATATGTATAAAATCGCTGGCGAATTGCTGCCGTGTGTCTTTCATGTATCGGCACGGGCTCTGGCCGCTCAGGCTCTCTCGATCTTCGGCGATCATCAGGATGTGATGGCAACCCGTCAGACCGGTTTCGCTATGTTGGCTTCGGGCAGCGTTCAGGAGGTTATGGATCTGGCCGGTGTCGCTCACCTCGTGGCAATCAAGTCGCGTGTGCCGTTCCTGCACTTCTTCGACGGCTTCCGTACCTCACACGAGATCCAGAAGATCGAAATGATCGACGAGGAGGCTTTGACTTCGCTGCTCGATCGGAAGGCTTTGGCCGAGTTCCGGAAGAGAGCCTTGAATCCGGCTCACCCCGTAACGCGTGGAACTGCGCAGAACTCCGATATCTATTTCCAAACGCGTGAAGCGTCGAACAAATTCTATAACGCCGTGCCGGATCTCGTTGCTGAGACGATGGCTCAAATCAGCAAGATTACCGGACGGGAATACAAACCGTTCACCTATTACGGCGATCCCGATGCCGAAAATGTCGTAATCGCTATGGGTTCGGTAACCGAAACGATCAAGGAGACCATCGACTACATGCAGTCGAAAGGCGAAAAGGCCGGTCTGATCTCGGTTCACCTCTATCGTCCGTTCTCGGCAAAATATCTGTTGAACGTTCTGCCCAAGTCGGTAAAACGTATTTGTGTGTTGGATCGTACCAAAGAGCCCGGAGCCAATGGCGAACCGCTCTATCTGGATGTGCTCGAAGCACTCAACGGTACGGATTGCAAACCGTTGGTCATCAACGGTAGATATGGCCTCTCGTCGAAAGATACGACTCCGGCCATGATGTTGGCCGTGTATGAGAACCTGAAGGCCAACGAACCGAAGAACCACTTTACGGTAGGTATCGTCGATGATGTTACCTTTACCTCGCTTCCGATAGGCCCGGAACTCCATCTGGAAAATTCCGGTACGTTCGAGGCCCGTTTCATCGGTTTGGGTGCAGACGGTACGGTAGGTGCAAACAAAAACTCGATCAAGATCATCGGTAACTCGACCGACAAATATTGTCAAGCCTATTTTGCGTACGACTCGAAGAAATCGGGTGGATACACTTCATCTCACCTGCGTTTCGGTGATACCCCGATCCGTTCGCCTTATCTGGTCAATACGCCGGACTTCGTGGCTTGTCACGTGCCTTCCTATCTGGGAAAATATGATCTGTTGAAGGGTCTGAAAGATGGAGGTACCTTCTTGTTGAACAGCATCTGGGACGAGGAAACGACCAAAAAACACCTGCCTGATGCAATGAAGAAGTATCTGGCTGAGCACAAGATCAATTTCTATATCATCAACGCAACGAAGATCGCTGCAGAGATCGGACTCGGCAGCCGTACCAACACGATCATGCAGAGCGCCTTCTTCAAGGTATCGGGGGTTATTCCTTACGATCAGGCCAAAGAGGAGATGAAGAAAGCCATCTACAAATCGTATGGCAAGAAGGGTGAGGATGTGGTCAACATGAACTACGCTGCCGTAGAGCAGGGTGGCGCTGTTACCAAGATCGAGGTGCCGGCCGAATGGGCCAATCTGACCGTTGCCGAGGCTAAAGAGGAGGATGTTCCCGAATTCATCAGCAAGATCGTTCGTCCGATCGAGGCGATGGAGGGTGACAATCTGCCTGTCAGCGCATTCAACGGCCGCGAAGATGGAACATGGGATGCAGGTACGTCTCGTTATGAAAAACGTGGAGTGGCTGTTAAGGTTCCTGAGTGGCAGTCTGAAAACTGTATCCAGTGTAATCAGTGTGCTTATGTATGTCCGCACGCTGCGATCCGTCCATTCCTTTTGACCGATGAAGAGGCAGCAGCCGCTCCTGCCGGAGTAAAGACCATTCAGGGTGTCGGGGCTACGAAAGCCTACAAGTTCAGAATGCAGGTTTCGGTTTTGGATTGTACCGGTTGCGGCAACTGTGCGAACATTTGTCCCGCTCCGAACAAGGCGTTGGTGATGAAACCGCTCGAAAGCCAAATCGAAAAAGGCGAGGCCGACAACTGGACCTATATGAACGAAAAGGTCGGTTACAAAGATACGGTTGTCGATAAGACCAAGACGGTGAAGAACAGTCAGTTCGCTCAGCCGTTGTTCGAGTTCTCCGGAGCTTGTGCCGGATGTGGCGAGACGCCTTATATCAAAGCGGTCACCCAGCTGTTCGGCGACCGGATGATTATTGCCAATGCAACCGGATGTTCGTCGATCTATGGCGGTTCGGCTCCCTCTTCTCCTTACTGTACTAATAGCAAGGGATATGGTCCGGCTTGGGCTAACTCGTTGTTCGAGGATAACGCTGAGTTCGGTTTGGGTATCGCTTCCGGTGTCGAGAAGTTGCGTGAAAATCTGGCATCCAAGGTGGCACAGGCTGTGGAAAATGACGGTTGCTCTGCTGATGTCAAAGGGGTGTTGAACGAATGGCTGGCCAACAAAGACGACGTGGCGAAGAGCGAAGAGATCGCAACGCGTCTGGTTCCGATGCTCGAAGCTGCCGATTGTCCGATGTGCAAGGAGATCCTTGAGCTGAAAGATTATCTGGTTAAAAAGTCGTTGTGGATCATCGGCGGTGACGGTTGGGCATACGATATCGGATTCGGCGGTTTGGACCATGTGATTGCCTCGGGTCAGAACGTGAACATCCTTGTACTCGATACGGAGGTCTATTCGAATACAGGAGGTCAGTCTTCGAAGAGTACGCCGACCGGTGCGGTTGCCAAATTCGCTTCTGCCGGGAAACGGGTACGTAAAAAAGACCTCGGGGCGATGGCGATGACTTACGGTTATGTATATGTTGCTCAGGTTGCGATGGGTGCGAACCACAACCAATATCTGCAAACCATCAAAGAGGCTGAGGCTTACGACGGACCTTCGTTGATTATTGCTTATGCACCGTGTATCAACCACGGAATCAAAGGAGGCATGGGACTTTCACAGATCACGGAGAAGGAGGCTGTCGAATCGGGATACTGGCACCTGTGGAGATACAATCCTACCTTGCCGGCTCAAGGGAAGAACCCCTTTACGTTGGATTCGAAAGAACCCGATTGGAGTAAATTCCAGGAGTTCCTGCACAAAGAGGTGCGTTACACGTCTCTGCTGAAGATGTTCCCGACCGAAGCACAAGAACTGTTTGCTGCATCCGAAGCCGATGCAAAATGGCGTTATGATACCTATAAACGCTATGCGGCGATGGATTATACCGATGAAAAGAAGTAATCATCAGATCGATATCATGCAAGGAAGGGAGCTGTCTTGGGGCAGCTCCCTTCTTTTGTGCGGTATGGAATATTCCCTCTCCCGATATCGGAAATTATTCGTTTTGCGGATTTTGAAGAATGCGTTTTTTGTTGTAAATTTGTTTTCGTGTTGTCGCAGACCGATTGCGGTCGTGCGGGTTTACGAAAATTAGTCTTAAACCTTAAAAATACTAACTGAATTAAACATGAAAGACTTGACGACAAGAGCTGCGGATAATATCCGTATCCTTGCAGCTTCGATGGTGGAAAAGGCCAAGTCGGGACATCCCGGCGGGGCGATGGGTGGTGCAGATTTTGTTAACATCCTCTATTCGGAATATCTGAATTACAATCCGGATGATTCTCGTTATCCGTTCAGAGACCGTTTTTTCCTCGATCCCGGGCACATGTCTCCGATGCTCTATTCGGTGCTTGCGTTGGCCGGTTATTTCAATATGGATGAAATCGCTGCGTTCCGTCAATGGGGAAGTCCGACACCCGGTCATCCGGAGGTCGATCTCGATCGGGGTATCGAAAATACTTCCGGGCCGCTCGGACAGGGGCATGCGATGGCTCTCGGTGCCGCGATTGCTGAACGTTTTATGGTGGCTCATTTCGGAGAGTGGGTTGCTCACAAAACATACGCTTTTATCTCTGACGGTGGTATCCAGGAAGAGGTTTCTCAAGGAGTGGGCCGGATTGCCGGGCATCTCGGATTGAGCAACTTCATCATGTTCTACGATTCGAACAATATTCAGCTCTCTACGAAAGTAGAAGAGGTGTCGACGGAAGATATTGTAGCCAAGTACGAGGCTTGGGGTTGGAACGTAATCAGCATCGACGGAAACAATGCTGCAGAGATCCGTCAGGCGTTGAATCGTGCGATCGCCGAGACGGAAAAACCGACCCTGATCGTGGGCCACACCTTGATGGGTAAAGGTGCTTTGGGTAAAGAGGGAGAAGATTTTTCGAACAAGGTTTCGACGCATGGGCAGCCCCTTTCGGCAGCCGGCGGCGATATCGCGAAAACCGTAGCTGCTTTGGGTGGTGATCCGGAGAATCCGTTCGTGATTTTCGATGACGTAAAAGAGCTCTATGCAAAACGTCGCGAGGCTTTGAAGAAATGGTATGCACTCCGCAAAGAGGAGGAAGCGATTTGGAGAGCATCAAATAAAGAGTTGGCTGCCAAACTCGATCTGTTCCTCTCGGGGAAAACGCCCGAGATCGATTATTCGAAAATTGCCTGCGGCGACAATGTGGCGACTCGTGCCGCTTCTGCTGCTGTTCTTTCTTATTTGGCAGAACATGTTGAAAATATGATCGTTGCTTCGGCCGATTTGAGTAATTCGGACAAAACTGATGGATTCCTCAAGAAGACGCATGCGATGACTAAGGGCGATTTTACGGGTCGTTTCCTGCAACCCGGTGTAGCCGAGTTTACGATGGCTTGTATCATGAACGGTATGGCGTTGCATGGTGGAGTTATTCCTGCCTGTGGAACCTTCTTCGTATTCTCCGACTATATGAAACCGGTTCTGCGTATTGCAGCGTTGCAACGGCTTCCGGTAAAATATGTGTGGACACACGACTCGTTCCGTGTCGGAGAGGATGGTCCTACCCACCAACCGGTAGAGCATGAGGCTCAGTTGCGTTTGATGGAACAGCTGAGAAACCACAAAGGAGAGCGATCGGTGGTAGTGTTGCGTCCGGCGGATAGTTATGAAACCGTTGCGGCCTGGAAGATCGCTATGGAGAACGAACGTCCTACGGCGTTGATCCTGTCGCGTCAAAACATCAAGAATCTGCCGGCAGCAAGCGGTGATCGGGCAAAAGAGGCTATGCAGGCTGTGAAAGGTGCATATATCGTAGAGGATTGTGCTGGAACTCCGGATGTTATCCTGTTGGCCAGCGGTTCGGAAGTGGCTACGCTGGTAGACGGTGCCGAAAAGCTGAAAGCAGACGGTTTGAAAGTCCGCGTCGTATCGGTTCCTTCAGAGGGCCTGTTCCGCGATCAGCCGAAAGAGTATCAACAAAGCGTATTGCCTTGCGGTGTGCCCAAATTCGGAATGACGTCCGGACTTCCTGTAACGCTCGCCGGTTTGGTAGGTAGCGATGGCGTTGTTTTTGGCCTCGACCATTTCGGATATTCGGCTCCTGCCGGTGTATTGGATAAAGAGTTCGGTTTCTCCGGTGAGAATGTCTACAACCAAGTGAAAGCAATGCTGAATAAATAGGTCACTCTTTATTATATATAATAGGTGTGGACCGGCCTTGAATAAAGGCCGGTCCCGTTTTGTTTATCGGGTTCATTCGACGGCATAAAAATTGATTTCAGCAAAGGAAAACTTCATCTGATTTTTCTTGAAAATCAATTAATGTGCAGGAGTATGAAATATGGTAAATACGTATTGATCTTGTTTGCTCTTCTCATTTGGAGGAGTGGGCCCGCTCAGATCTTAAAAAACAATATCCGTCCGGATGTGATAGTGATCAACCGGATGGGTGAGGTCGACTCTTTATTTGCAACGGAGGTGATTTCGAAATACTATGCGACGCTGGAAAAAGGATTCCGTCAGGTCGGTTTGCCTCGGTTCATTATTGCCGGCCGGGAGCAAAAAATGATTTTCGGTCTCGGCGGTAATGTGAGTATGCGATTGTCGTATGATTTCGATGGGATGGCTCGAAGTCTCGATTTCGTTACTTCAACGATTCCGGTTCCTAACGTACCGACAGCTGCCCGGCAAACACAATTCGATGCTTCGACTTCGACCCTGTTTTTTAAAGCCATTGCGCGGGCCGGACGTTTGGGTAATATTGTCGGCTATATCCAGAGTAATTTTCGTGGTCAAGATAACTCTTTCGGGCTTCAGATGGCCTATATCGAGTTGGCTGGATTTTCCGTTGGCCGTCGGTTTACGACTTTCTGCGATCTGGAGGCCTCTCCCTCCACGGTAGATTATGAGGGTCCGAACAGCTATCAGACTATTTGTAACACGATGATTCGCTATGCACGTAAGTTCAATGAACATTGGTCGATGGCCGTTGCGGCTGAGATGCCCGATGTAAGTGCGACATGGAGTTCGGAAACCGAGTCGTTACCTCAGCGGGTTCCCGATTTCCCGGTCTATTTGCAATATTCCTGGAATAACGGACAGAGCCATTTGCGTACATCTGCCGTGTTTCGTGATATGTGCTATTTTAACAGGCAGAGTCAACAGGTTCATTCCGTATTTGGGTGGGGTGTGCAGCTGAGCAGTTCTGTTCAAATCGGGAAACCGGTGACGCTTTATATGCAGATGTTATATGGCGAAGGGATTGCTGCGTATATTCAGGATATTGCTGATACAGGTTTGGATCTTGTTCCCGATCCCAAACAGGCTAATGCCTTGCAGGCTCTTCCGATGATGGGTTGGATAGCTGGTTTGCAATGGCGATTTTCTCCTAAATTCATTTCGACTTTGGTGTATAGCGGGGTAGATGTGTTTGAAAGAAATGATTATAAAGTTGCGGATACTTACCATTTATCCCATTACTTGTCGGCCAATTTGTTTTTTAATTTGACTGGAAGTTGTCAAATAGGGGCGTCTTATCTGTATGGGTCAAGACGTAATATGGATAATGTTCAGGGACATGCCAATAGGGTACAGGCTATTGTTCAGTATAATTTTTAATAAAATATAAAGAAAAGGGAGGTGGATGTTTATACATCCACCTCCCTTTTCTTTATTGAGTGTCGTCAGCAAAGTCGACACCCTTATATATTACTCTTATTTGCGGAACCGTACGTCTCGGAGATACAATTCGGTTGTACCGTCACTAATTTGGTCGAAGTCGAAACGCATATTTCCACCAGCACTCAAACTTCCGCCTGCATTGGTTACTTTTTCTTTTGCAGCATTGATGTCGAATTCCACTTCGATCCAATCGTTCGATGCGTTGAATTTATATTCATATTCTTGACCACCAACAATATTGTAATACAATGTCAATGAGAAGTTCTTAGCACACTTGTATTTTATAATCAATTTGTTGTATCCACTCAAATCGTCTGTACGTTTGGTGTTGATCTGTGGGTCTCCTGCACCATTATCAGCAACATACTTATAGGTAAGTCCGTCGGTATAGCTGTACATCTCTGTAAGGTCTGTCAATGTAGCTGCTGAACCACTCGTGAAAGTTAAGAACATGTCGCTTGCCAATGAAGCTTCGCTGTCATTCCGTGAACGGATATAGAAATCAGCGAACGAAATCTCGGTTCCGGCTTTATCACCGAGGAACAATTCAATAGACGATATTTCTGTCCACGAATTCTTGCTGATCAACATACCCAAGTCGAACGAATAATCCGTCCAATCGGAAGCTGCACTCAATGATGCGATCTTGTATGATGTTGCACCTCCGTTAACGGCAAGATTCAAATCGACAGCTGCGCTGCTCTTATAGTTGAAATGCAGAACAAAGTTCGTTGTGGCTTCTGTCAGCACGTTGGTCTTGAACGATGGTGCTGTTCCTGTCGTCGTAACGGTAAATTCACCAGAAGGACCACTATAGCCAGCTGTGGTGTATTCCAAATCTTTGTAGGTGTCGATTTTGAAATAACCCTCAATGAATGCACTTGGGTCGACTACTGCTGAAATAGTGACTGAATATTCTATTTCATTCATTACAAGGATAATAGATTTCGGTGAATTCAAATCCAATGTAACACGACCTGAACCCTCTTTTCCTTCGTACGAAACTCCATTAGCCATGGTAAATGATACTTCTACCGCAGAAAAATCTTCTGCTTCGATGTATGTCAGGTCATATGCAATATTTTCAGCGTCAAATTTAACGTTTGCAACATTTTTCGCGGTAATAGAAGTAATCAGATCTGAAGGGGTAACCGTAACATCTTCTTCGCTGGTCATCTCAACTTCGGTGTCGTATACCGCAGTTACTGTGATTGCATAAGTTTTTCCGTTGGTCAAGCCATCGAGAGTTGCCGATGTTGCTTCCGGATCTTCTACTTCCGTGGTTACGACTTCTTCACCGGCAGTTCCTGTAACGATATATTTCGTTACATTTGCTCCATCGACTTTATCCAAAGGCAGCCAGTTGACAAATGCAGCTTGGAAACTGGGGGTAACCGTGATGTAATCCGGAATTTCGTAATCGATCAAAGAGGCACTCGGGGTGATTCTTTTGATCAAAGCCGAAGATTTTTCTCCGTTTTGGTAGACTGCCACAACGGTAAACGTATATTGTTTCTCGTTGGTCAGGCCTGATATGGTTGCGGATGTAATACCGGCTTCAACCGTTGCACTGCCTCCATTATCTTCCGGGGTCCACGTAACCAGATACTCTTTGAGAAAGTTGGAGTTAGGAGCTGTCCAACTCAATGTTACCTTCTCATAGCCGGTATGCGATTGAAGTTTAGTAGGAGGAAGCGTTACATAACTGTTTCCTTCGTCGTCATCCTTACACGAAGTGAGGAACAACGCAGGAATCAGTAATAATAACGTACTGATTTTGAACAGTTTTTTCATAAATTGGAAGTTTTAAATTAAACAAAGCTATTAATGATATGTAGTTTCTTTTTTACGTTTGGGTATAAAACCCACTAAATTATATTGGCTAAGATAGTACAAAATTTAATCGAGTGCAAAATAATCGACCGAAAAAATCGTTTATTGAGTTAATTTTTTGTTCGGTTCGATCTTCTTTATTCGAGGAAATATGCTTATGATATTTATTTATAAATAGTTATGTAATTCAGTGTGAGTAAAGTGGATTTTTTTGTTTTGAAAATTGATACCGCTGTTTTTATGGTCTTTCGAGAGCTTGTTGTCACTCTTCGCTGATGGCCAACAACTGTTCACGATAGGCGGCCAGAATCCTTGATTTCGAAATGAATCCGAGATATTTGCGTTCCGATGTAACAACAGGAAGCATCCACGCTTTTGACTCCTCGAATGCATTCAATACGCTGCCGATCTGTTCGTTTTGATAGATCAGGTCGGGAGGATCGATCATATACGTGTCGATTTTTGTATTGTATTTTTCCGGGGAAAACATGTCGGCTCGCAAATCATCTAATTGGACGACACCTAAAAGGGTACCGTCGCGACTGACGACCGGAAAAATATTCCGATGAACCGTTGCAATCAATCGTACGACGTCGCCTAAAGTCGTGTCAAGTGAAATTTTGTAGAAGTCGGTTTCCATCAGAGATGGAAGATTTAAAAATACGAGGACCGATTTGTCTTTGTTGTGTGTGAGCAGTTCGCCGCTTTGAGAAAGTTTTTTCGTATAGATCGAGTATGGTTCGAGGTAGTATCCTACGGCAAAGGAGAGTGCAGATACCAGCATCAACGGGACGAACAACGCGTATCCATTGGTCAGCTCGGCAATGAGGAAGATCGAGGTTAAAGGTGCGTTCATAATCCCCGACATGACGCCGGCCATTCCAACCAATGTGAAAGGAATGATCGGCAGATCGAGACCGAAAAAGTAGTTCAGCATATAGACCATTGTCGCACCCGTGAAGGCCCCGACAAATAGCGACGGGGCAAACGATCCTCCGACTCCTCCGGCTCCGTTCGTGGCCGACATGGCGACGACTTTGAAGAAAAGTGTGGCCAACAGATACAGCATGACGATCCATCCAACGTTCCGGTAACGGAAAAACAGGGAATTATTGAATAATGCATCGATGTTGCCGTGCATCAGATCGACCAATGAATCATATCCCTCCCCATATAAAGGAGGGAAGAGGAATATCAAAACTCCGATGACGATACCGCCGGCAATCCATTTGCCCGACATGCTCTTTATACGGCTGAATACGCCTAAAATCAGGGTGTTGATTTTTGTGAAATAGTAGGACATCAATCCGCAGATCAGTCCTAATAGAACATAAAACGGAAGGTGTTTTAGTTCGAATATGTGTTTTATGTCGAGGTTGAAGACCGGGTCGAATCCATTGAGAAAAAACATCAGTGTCGTTGCGGTGACCGTAGAGATCAGCAGTGGGATGATCGATGATACCGTAATGTCGAGCATTAGGATTTCCAGGACGAAAACGACTCCGGTAATGGGGGCTTTGAATACGGCCGAGAGCGCTGCAGCTGCTCCGCAACAGAGTAGTAGCGTGATGTTTTTGTAGTTGAGCCGCATGAACCGTCCGATGTTCGATCCGACGGCGGCTCCCGTGTAGACGATCGGAGCCTCGGGACCAACTGATCCACCGAATCCGATGGTTGCAGAGCTGGCGATGATCGACGAATAGCAGTTGTGCGGTTTGATGCGCGATCCTTTCTTGCTCATGGCATAGAGGACACGAGTAACCCCTTCGTTGATGTTGTCGCGGACGATGTATCGGACGAAAAGTGTTGCAATGATGATCCCGATGATCGGATAGAAAAGGTAAAAAATGCTGGCCGAATCAATCGCGAACCAACTGGTCAGAACATAACGGAAAAAAGCCAGAATCCGTTCGAATACAAACGTGGCAAATCCGGCCGTCAGTCCGACAACGATCGACAGCAGAATCATTAACTGCTTGTCGGTTAATCGCTTGGTGGCGATAATCAGATAACGGTACAGAATTGCAGTTTTTGTTCCCAGTCGAGACATGTTGTCTGTGATATGGCGCGTTTGTAATTGGTACGACTCCGATAAAATCGGTTAAAACGGCTTTATACCCATGATCCGGCGAACTTCTGCGAGCGTAGCATCTGAACTTTCACGAGCCTTTTCCGCCCCTTGTTTCAGTACGCGAGATAGATAAACCTCGTCGTTTATGATATCTTGAATCCGTTCCCGGATCGGAGCGATAACTCCGATGATGTCCTCTGCGAGCTGCTTTTTCAAATCCCCGTAACGAATTTCGCAACGGTTCCATAGCTCGGTAAAATGTGCCACCGTATCTGCCGATGAGACGGCCTTCATAATGGTGAAAAGGTTGGCGATTACCTCCGGCATAGGACTGTCCGGAGCGGTTGGTCCCGAATCGGTTACGGCTTTCATGACTTTTTTGCGGATTGCCGCATCACTGTCTGTTAGAAAGATTCCGTTGCCTTCCGATTTGCCCATCTTTCCCGAACCGTCCAGGCCGGGTATTTTGATCAGTTCGCCTCCGAACGTGTAAGGCTGGCATTCTGGAAAGAAATCTACCTGATAAAGCTGGTTGAATCGGCGGGCGAACCGTCGGGTCAATTCCAAATGTTGTTCCTGGTCTTTGCCGACAGGGACTCTCGTCGCACGATGCTGCAATATGTCGGCCGCCATGAGGACCGGATAGCTCAATAGCCCGATGTTGACGTTATTGGGTTGTTTCCTGATTTTATCTTTAAATGATGTCGTACGTTCCAGCTCTCCTACGTATGCATGCATGCTGAGTAACAGGGAGAGTTCGGCAACTTCGGGTACATCGCTTTGTACGTAGATTGTTGCAACATTCGGGTCGAGTCCTGCGGCCAAATATTCTGACAGTACGTTTTTTACGTTGACGTGGAGCATCTTGGGATCGGGATGCGTAGTCAGTGAATGGTAGTCGGCGATGAAGAAAAAACACCGCTCCTCATGCTGCATTTTAACGAAGTTTTTCAATGCACCGAAATAATTGCCTAAATGCAGATTGCCTGTCGATCGGATTCCGCTAAGAACTGTTTCCATAAGTGGTTACAAAAGTCGCTTAAATATGATTTGTTTTAATAATTTGCAAATCTACAAAAATTACGTTAAAAAATTATATGGGAATTATTAAAATGGAATACACCCCTGCTCCTTCACTGAAAGAGCAGGGGTGTATTTAGGGAATGAGACTAAGTTGGATAGAATCTAATTCCGGTCGATCGCTCTATTCGTTGATTCTATCGTACAAAGCTGCCACTTGTTTGTCGGAGAGAGCCTTATCATAGATACGGGCGATGCCGATGTCTCCTACCCAGCAGTTTTCTGTACCGGTTTCGCTCGACGGGTCACCTCCGATGCAGAACCAATGACATGCGTCGGTGCTTGGGAATGAGAAATCTCCGCTGGCGTCAGCTTCGCCCTTCAGTTCTCCATCGATGTAAATATATGCTTTGCCTGCATCCTTATTCCATACGCCGACAACATGATAGTAAACGCCCTTTTGGGGAACGACACCACTGTAGCACCATTTCCATCCTCCGATGTTAGGTAAGAAGGTGAATTCATTGGTCTCTTTACTCAATAAGAAGCCTGTGCCTCCGCTTTGCATCGAACTGAACATTTTTACTTCTGAGCCGATTTTCAGATCGGAGTTGAGCATGATCAGCATCTCCATCGTATGACCGTCGGCCAAAGCGTTCTTGAATTCGTTGTCGTTTTTGTAATCAACCTTGAGGAAACCGTCTGAAATGCTGGTAGCCAGTTCAGCAGGTGCGAATCGGCCTGCATAACGTTTATAGGATTCGAGATAAACCGTGCTGAAGTTTGGACCCTCGAATGTCTCGACATTTCTCTGCATCGGAGATACGTCGGTTCCCGTACCGTCTTCAAGGAACTGAACATCCAACAAGTCGGCAATCAACCCATTTTGACTGATCGTAACGACTTGTTCAAAATCGGGATCGTCTGCAGGTGTCGTAAAGGTTACGGTTGCTTCCTGCAGGTCTGGAGTCAAATTGGCATCTGCTGTTAAAGTGATGCTTGTTTCTGTCCGTTCTTTTTCGGTTAACCATTCACTATTATCTCCGGAAATTACAGCATCCCATGAGGATGCATTGGTGCCGACAACCAGTTTGAGATTCCCGCCTTCCATGGATATTTCATAAGGTGCTTCGGGGGTGAGGTCCATGTAAATCGCCTCTTTCGCATTTTGTTTGATGGTAACGGATTCTTCGATTTCGGGATACTCTTTAGAGGTGAACGTGACGGTTGCTGTTTGTTCGACCTCATCGGGATTTGCAGCTGCGGTGAACGTGATACTTGTTTCTGTCCGTTCTTTTTCGGTCAGCCATCCGCTGTTTTCTCCTGAAATGGCTGCATCCCAATCAGTGATGTTGGTGTTGATATTCAATGTGAGATCACCACCACCCATAGGAATATTTGCAGGAGTCTCCGGTTCGATTACCAAAAATGCCGCATTTTGAGCCTCTTGAATGATTTCGACCTCTTGAGTAAGATTCGGGTCTGAAGCAAGAGTAAATACGACTTTTGCGATCAATTCGGTTGCGGATGTGCTTTTTACTGCAGTGAATGTGATACTTGTTTCGGTCCGTTCTTTCTCGGTCAACCAAGCACTGTTTTCTCCGGTGATTTCGGCATCCCACGCTCCGGCATTCGAGCTGACGGTTAAGACAACGTCACCACCATCTGCCGGAATGGTGTCCGGTTGTGCTGGATCGACATTCAGGTATACTGCAGCCGGATTTTGTATGATAGTAAGCGAATGCAGTTTTGTGTCACCAGAATAGAATGTGAGCATGGCCTGAAGTCGGGAGGTCTGTTCGTTAGCCGGTGCACTAACCTTGATGGTTGCATCACCAGTCCCTTCTAATGGAGATACCGTGAGCCAGTTGGCAGTTGCCGGTTTGTCGATTCTCCACGAAGCATTGGAACTGATGGTGAAATCCTGAGAATAGGCGGTAGCCTCAATGGTGATGGATGTAGGGTTTTTCCCTGCAGGAGTGGTAATTGAGATGAACGGATCACTTTGTGTGTCGTCCTTGTCGCATGATACGCAGAGTATCGTCATGGCGACAGTGGCCAATAGGGTTAGATGTCTGTTCATAGCTTAAGTAGTTAAAAAGGTTATGAAAAAATAAAGGTTTTTGTTTAGGTGTAATAAAAAGTGGATTAATTGTGAAAATAGATTGGAATTAACGGTATTCTGCATACAGAAGGATTTTTGTGACTTCTGTATGCAGAATTTTTCAAAAACATGGTTTAATCGGAGAGTCTGGCGATGATCTCTTTTAGAGTTTGGGGTGAATCCGTTGTGATGAAGTCTACTCCCATCCCTATGAAGTACATCATATCCTGTTCCGAATTGACAGTCCAAACGTTCACTACCAGTCCTGCGTCGTGGGCCTCCTGGATCCACTGCGGGTTATTGCGGAGTGTGCCCTGTTCGTAGTCGATGCAGTTGATTCCGGGGGCTAAATCTGAAGGTGCGATGTTACCGCTCAGATAACCGATTGTCGTTCCTTCCGGAACTTTTGTGACGAGTCGTTGGCAGACATGGTAACTGAATGCGATGTAGTCTACCTGATCGGTCAATCCGCGCTCTTCGACCATTGTGGTAATTGCATCGACGGCCCGATCGTCATTCGTCGTGTTGCTGTGGGTCTTGACCTCGATCACCAGTTTCATTTGTGGATCCTGTTCGAGCACGTCGAGGAATGAAGCGAACGTGGGAATCTTCTCGCCGTTCGACAGGGTCATATTTTTGATCTGGTCGTAGTTGGCCTGATCGATGGTGATCCCGTTGATCGATGCGTCGTGGTATGCGACAACCACATCGTCCTTCGTAATGTAAAAGTCGCCTTCGGAACCGTAAACTCCGAGCTCTTGGGCGGCTTTAAGCGATGCGATCGAGTTGTGTGCGGCTCCGTTGACGGTGTGGTATCCGCGGTGTGCGATTACTTTCGGAAATTTCAATTCGGTAGGTTGGTCCGTTAAAGTCAGCTGTACCGTACCGAGTGGATAGGTTTTATCTTCCCGCTGTACGATGATCCGGTATTCTCCCGATACGAATCCTGACGGGATCGCAATTTCAGCATATTTGTCTGTAACGGATGTCTGGCATACAAATGTATTGCTTTCGTCGGTTGTCGATTCGAGACGAATCTGATCGCCGTTTTGGAATCCGGTCCCCCCGATTCTATATGCTGAGCCTTCAGTCACATTTGCTATGGGCAAAAACATTATGTCGGAAATTTTTATGGCGTTTTCCGGCATCTTGTCTTTCACGGCATCCCAAAGTTTGGATACTTCCTCTGCGGTCAATGGGTCGTCATACACGCGAGCCATGGCAACGTCGCCTCTCCATGCGTTGCCGGCTCCGGATGCGGAGGCATCTCCTCCGATACAGAACCAGTAACAACTTTTATTGGGGGGGAAGGAGAATGATCCGCTTGCGCTTGTCGAACCTTTTTGGACTCCGTTTACATAAATCGTAGAAGTGCCTTTCTGCTTATTCCATACACCTACAACATGATAATACACTCCCTTTTCGGGTACGACGCCGCTACGCGTCCATTTCCATCCTCCGACGTTTGGCAAGAAAGTGATTTCCCCTTTGTCACTGGTCAGCAGGAATCCTGTCCCTCCGCTCTCCATTGCACTGAACATCTTCACCTCCGTACCGATTTTAATTTCGTCGTCATACATGAATAGGGTTTCCAATGTATGCCCGTCGGCAAGTCCGTTTTCGAATTGTGTATTACCCGAATAATTTACTTTGTAGTATCCTGTAGATACCGCAGCGCCCGGTGTGTGGTTGAAATGGGCGACGTATCCCTGATAACCGTCGTTCAAATAGGTCATCGACGCTGAACCTGCCAGATACTCCACATGATTCTGCATCGGTGAGAGATCCGCGGCGCTCCCGTCGTTGTTGAATACGACATCGAGCAGATCGGCTGTCGGTGCAGGTTCCTGTGCTTCTTGTGTGATTGTAACGCTTTGTTTGAGGTCGGATGCACTTGGAATATAGAATTCAATCGTTGCCGTTTGAGTTTCAGATTGAGTATTTTCCGATGCGGTGAAAATGATCCGTGTGGCGGTTTTTTCTTTTTCGGTCAGCCAACCGGTGGAGGCCCCCTGTATCGTATATTCCCATACACCCGAGTAGGAATCGACGGTGAATGGGATATCGCCGCCGGACGCATCGATCGTCTGAGGTGCGTCGGGTGTCACCGTGAGATAGGGCCCCGTCTCTTTTTTCCCCTCTTGATGAACCGTGATTTTCAGAAAATCTTTGTTGTCTGCACAAAAGGTCAATGTACTTTGTCTCGCTTCGGTTTGGCTGTTTGCATCGACCGATACGGTAACCGTTTTGTTCCCTTCCCCTTCAAACGGGGACACGGTCAGCCATGAATCGGCGGCAGGCTTTTCGATGTTCCATTTCCCGTTGGATTGAATCGAGAATTGTTCGGC
This sequence comes from Candidatus Alistipes merdigallinarum, assembly GCA_019119305.1. Classification (GTDB taxonomy): domain Bacteria; phylum Bacteroidota; class Bacteroidia; order Bacteroidales; family Rikenellaceae; genus Alistipes_A; species Alistipes_A merdigallinarum. The sequence goes on from DWXH01000019.1 coordinate 144,620, forward strand.
GTAGCTTGCGCCGTCGGGAATGGTGATCGATGAGGAAGCCGGATTGCCGTCTGGCCCATTGACTGTTAAATAAATTTTCTCCGGAGAGTCGTCTTTTTCACAAGAGGCAATACTTAGTATGCTTAAAAAGGCGGCGAATAAGGTTAGTAATCGAGTCATGAAGGTCCGTTTTAGGGGGTTAGCAAAAGGTCTCGATAACAAATATAAGTATTTATACTGATTAATCCAATATGTTGAAGAGATTTGATTTTATTTTTCAGTACAGATATTTTATAAATAATGTCAATGAATTTAATGTGATGGGGTGATGATCATTCTTGAAAATTACCGAAGCTCTTCAGTTCCTTTTATTTTGGAAACAAGTGGGGGATAAAACAAAACTCATTGGGAATGAGACTTTTTTGAGTGGGTGAAAAGGTGTTTTTTGCCGTTTCCCTGACTATCTATAATACAAAAAGGATCTGCAATTTTGCAGATCCTTTTTTTTGTAATGCTCCTGTTTTTAGGCGAGCTTGTTTCGTAAACCTTCGTCCAAAGCATCCAAAAATTCTTGAGTGTTCAAATAATCGGCCCGGGTAACTTTCCCTTCTTTTACCAACAGTGCCAGATCTTTGGTCATTTTGCCCGACTCTACGGTTTCGACGCAAACCGATTCGAGGGCTTGGGCGAAACGGGCCAGTGCCGTATTGTCGTCCAATGCTGCGCGATGGCTCAGTCCGCGTGTCCATGCAAAAATAGAGGCAATCGGATTGGTTGAGGTCTCCTCGCCCTTTTGGTGCAGACGGTAGTGCCGGGTAACGGTTCCGTGTGCGGCTTCGGCCTCCATCGTCTTGCCGTCGGGCGTGATCAGTACCGAAGTCATCAGCCCCAACGATCCGAAACCTTGAGCAACTGTATCGGATTGTACGTCACCATCGTAATTCTTGCAGGCCCATACGAACCCTCCGTTCCACTTCAGGGCGGAGGCGACCATGTCGTCGATCAACCGGTGCTCGTAGGTCAGTCCCAATGCATCCATACGCTCCTTGTAATCGGTGCGGTAGATCTCTTCAAAAATGTCTTTGAAGCGGCCGTCGTATTTTTTCAGGATCGTGTTTTTCGTACTCAGGTAGAGCGGCCATTTTTTGTTGAGGGCCATGTTGAAACATGCGTGGGCGAATCCACGGATCGAGGCGTCCGTGTTGTACATGCAGAGGGCCACACCGTCGCCTTTGTAATCATACACCTCCCACGATTGGGTCGTTCCGTCCTCTCCCGTGAAGGTCATGGTCAGTTTTCCGGGTCCGTGCGTAACCACATCCGTAGCCCGATACTGATCGCCGAATGCGTGACGTCCGATGCAGATCGGACGGGTCCATCCGGGGACCAGACGGGGTACATTCCGGCAGATAATCGGTTCGCGGAAGACCGTACCGTCCAAAATGTTCCGGATCGTTCCGTTCGGCGATTTCCACATCTTTTTCAACCCGAACTCCTTGACGCGGGCTTCGTCCGGAGTGATCGTGGCGCATTTGATGCCTACGTTGTATTTTTTGATGGCTTCGGCTGCCTCTACCGTAACCCGATCATCGGTTGCATCCCGGTTTTGGATGCTCAAATCGAAATATTCGATCTTCAGATCAAGGTAGGGAAGGATCAGTTTGTCTTTGATGAATTTCCAGATGACCCGGGTCATCTCGTCTCCGTCCAGTTCTACGACGGGGCGGTCTACTTTGATTTTCGCTTTCATGCGGTTACTCGGTTTTCGTGTTTCGCGCAAAGGTAATCCAAATTATCGGTTTGTGCAATCTCCGAACGGTAGAGTACGGACTGTGATAAGCCTCTCTGTAAAGGAGTAACAAAGAAAAAGGGTGATCAGTAAAATCGATCACCCTATATTGCAAAAAAAGTCCCGGAGAGAAGTCGCGAATCTAAGTTCGCCCTACCAGTGAATAAGAAAAACATAACAAAATCATATGCACGAAACATACCAAAGATAGATACTATCCCCTTTCTCGTCCGGGACACCTATCGTATGAACAAGTTTTGTGCCGCGATTTTGAGCTTCGGTTTTTTCTTATTGTTCCGATTGTTTCAAATAGTTCAAGGCCATGACGTAGGTTCCTGCTGTCCAACCCATCATCGTCGGCATATCGTATTCGTTGCTGACGTTGATATTGCCCTCGACAACGTTGTATTTCTCCCACAAATTGTGGGTCGCTTCGAAATTCCGTACCACCATATCGACATATTTCGAGGCGATGCGGCTGGCGTCTTCTTTGAATCCGTAGTTGTCGAGCCCTTTGATCGCCAGGAAGTGCAGCGGGGCCCATCCGTTCGGATAGGACCATTGGTAGACGAAATCATAAGGCTTGTCTTCGCAAGCAGCGATCCCGTGTGCAAATTCGAGGGCCTCCAGCCCGTTCCGGACGATCGATTCGGCGTCTTTCGGGGAGACGGCTTCAGCGTACAGCAGGCTGAAGATGGCCGACGATACGACGTCGGAGCGGCATGCGTTAACATAGTCGTAGTCGTAATACATGCCGGTTTTCGGATCCCGACAATACTTGCGGATCAGTTTTTTCCGGGCTTCTGCTTTTTTTATCCATTGTTTGGCGGCCTGTTTGTCTCCGAGTTCCGAAGCGAAATAGGCAAAATTCTTTTCATATAGATACAAGTTGGCGTTCAGGTCGATCGGACAGAAATCCATACATCGGCAATCAAAACGAGGGTTAAAATCCCAGCCCGATTCGGCCTCGGCGATGAAATGCGATCCGACCTGTTGTTGTTCTTCGAACGAAAGCGTATCGGGGTTGAAATTTTTTCCCAAGCGTTCACGAAGCAGACCGATGAAGCCTGTTTTGTCCTGTTCGGTCGCCTCGTTGCCGTAACGGTTCAATCCGATCGGTGTGATGCGCTGGGTCATCCAGAACCGATACTCCTTTTCTAATGTCGGAAGGATCTTTTTCAGCCACTCTTTGTCCCGGGTCTGGCGATAGACGCTGGCGATCATCATACTCAGATAGGGCGGTTGGGAGCGGTTTTGAAAGGCTGTCAGATTTCCGTTGTACATTTTGCCGAACTTCTCGACCATATAGAGCATGTTGTCCGCATTGCTTTTGGCAAGGTCGACATGTCCGTCCAGAATCAACCCCTCACCCGTAAAGTAGGTATCCCAATAGTACATCTCCTGAAAGGCGCCGCTGATGCTCGGTACCGTATATTTATATGGTAAGCCAATTCGGATTCCTTCGTCTTCCGTGTGGAAACGGACGGTTTTTTCCCATGAGTCCCGAATGAAGTCGTGTACGGCTTCCTGTTGGGTTTCGGTTGTCGATGGGCGCGCTGCCATGCATACTGTTGCAAAAAATAAGAGTAAAGATGTAAGTGAAAATTTCATAATTCGGGTATTTATTTTGTTTTAACATAAAAAATCATCACTTCGGCAGCACATTTTGGCTCGGAAGTGATGATCTGTCGCGTATACCGCTTGGGGCCTGTTTGAAATTATACGGTCATGATTTCTGCCTCTTTGGCGGAGAAGAGATCATCGACTTTTTTCATGTATTTGTCCGTCAGTTTTTGTGCCGAGACTTCACCGTCTTTGGCTACATCTTCGGGCATACCCTCTTTCTGAGCCTTTTTGAATGCTTCGACCATATCCCGACGGATACCCCGAAGACTGACCCGTGCAGTTTCCGTATCGGATTTGATCTGTTTGACCAGCTCTTTACGTCGCTCTTCGGTCAAGGGAGGAATGTTCAGACGGATCTGTTCGCCGTTGTTCGAAGGCGTCAGTCCGATGTTGGCGACCAAAATTGCTTTTTCCAGCGGAGCGATCATTTTCTTCTCCCAAGGTTGAACCAATACGGTCCGTGCGTCCGGTACCGTAATACTCGCTACCTGCGAAACAGGGGTGGGCGTTCCGTAATAATCGACCATAATCCCGTTGAGAATGTTGGTGCTGGCTTTTCCAGCACGAACCGAAGCAAGCTCGTCGGTCAGGAAGACGATCACTTTGTCCATTTTCGCCTGGGCGGCATCCAGAATCTCTTTTGTCTCTACCATCGTATGTTGTCTTTAAATTGTTTTTCGTTCGGAGGTATTTGTCAATCAGTGTTGGTTACATACGGTCGTCCCGATGGGAGTCCCATCGAGTACCTTTTGCAGATTCCCCTGCGTATCCATATCGAAAACGATGATCGGCAGATCGTTCTCTTTGCACATCGTGAAAGCGGTCAGGTCCATCACTTGCAATTTGCGTTCATACACTTCGTCGAATGTGATCGATGAAAATTTGACGGCCGTAGGATCCTTTTCGGGATCGGCGGTGTAAACTCCGTCCACACGTGTTCCTTTGAGCAGAACTTCGGCTTCGATTTCGACTCCACGAAGGGCTGAGGCTGTGTCGGTTGTGAAGTAGGGATTGCCTGTCCCGCCTGCGATGATGACTACATAACCCTCTTGTAGCAACTCCAAGGCTTTGGCTTTCGAGTAGAGCTCACCGACCGGTTCCATACGGATCGAGGTCAATACTTTGGCTCGGGCTCCAGCACCTTCGAGGGCTCCCTGAAGCGCCAGTGAATTGATCACTGTTGCCAGCATTCCCATCTGGTCGCCTTTGACCCGATCGAATCCTTTGCTTACTCCGCTGAGACCGCGAAAGATGTTCCCTCCGCCGATTACGATGCCGATCTGTACGCCTTGCGATGCGGCGGCAGCGATCTGTGCGGCATATTGATTGAGTACGTCGGTACTCAGTCCGTATTTTTGGACTCCCATCAGCGACTCTCCGCTGAGTTTTAATAATACACGTTTATAGATAGCCATGATTTTCTGTAGTGATAATTTTTCTTCTCTCCCTTTCTTTACTTTCTGTCGATAGTCTCTCTTTTTTACTCTTTTGTTCTTCCTTCCCTTTCCTTTACTGTCTATTCTTTTTCCATCAGCTGCATCAGCTCGTCGAGCTTGGGTGTGAGGATAATCTCTGTCCGGCGGTTTTTGGCTCGGGCTTCAGCGGTCTTGGCCGGATCGATCGGCAGCGACTCGCCCCGTCCGGCGGCAATGATCCGGCTCGGTGCAATATCTTCATTCTCGAGCAGCAGGCGTACGACTGTCGTGGCTCGTTTGGCACTCAGGTCGAGGTTGTCCTTGAGTTGTCCGTTCGGACGGTAGGGAACGTCGTCCGTGTGCCCTTCGACCATGACGTTGATGTCCGGGTTTTGTGCTAAGACTACCGACAGGTCACGAACGGCCTGGGCTCCTTTGGGATCGATCTCGAAACTGCCAGAGCGGAACAGCAGCTTGTCGTCCATCGAGACGTAGACGTTGCCGTTCCGGATTGAAATCGAAAGCCCGTTACCTTCGAATCCGGTCAGGGCGTCAGCTACTTTACGTCGGATGGCATCAATCGCCTCTTCGCGGCTGCGCAACATCTCTTCCAGTTCGGCGACACGGCGCGAACGGTCGTTCAGGGCCATCTCCTTATCTTCCAGTTCCCGAAGCATACGGGCCGATTCGGCCGATCCGTCGGCCAACAGCTGTTTGTAACGTTCGCGGCTGGCGTTCAGCTCACTGGACAGGCGTACCGTGTCGGCAATCAATCGGTTTTTTTCTTCAGTCAGTTTGTCGTTCAGGGCTCCCATGTCGTTCAACCGATCTTTCGAGGCATTCAATTCGCCCTCCAGACGGAGCGCTTCGGCCTTCATCGAATTGAATTTTTTGGTCGATACGCAGGAAAACGTACACAATACGACCAATGTCAGTGCGATCAATCTTTTCATCTCTCTTCCTCGTCTATTTCCATTTATCGGTATCTTGGTCTGCAATCCGTTATCGGCCTTTTCGGTGGGCGAAAAGTATCGCGTCATCGATTCCTGTCCAAGAATACGTTGTTGCGAAGATACGAAACAATTTATGAATCTGCAATACCGTTATGCCTGTTCTGCAACCCTTGAGACCGAGTGGAAGTTTAATAGCTGGTAAGCAATATTTTTGGATGTAAATTATTACCTTTGCAAGCGAATTGTTTTTTAGAGTAGGGGAAAAGAGAGGAATGTCTGGAACCGAATATGAATATCTCTATCGAGTGGACTCTCCGGCCGATTTGCGGAACTTGTCTTCGGATGAGTTGGTTGCCTATTGCGGAGAGTTGAGGCGTTTCATTATCGAGCAGCTCTCTTGTAATCCGGGCCATCTAGGCTCCAGTCTCGGTGTCGTCGAATTGACGGCTGCTTTGCACTATGTGTTCGATACGCCCTACGATAAATTGATATGGGATGTGGGGCATCAGGCCTATCCCCATAAAATCATCACAGGACGCCGGGATCGTTTCTATACGAACCGGAAATTGAACGGATTGAGCGGTTTCCCGAAGATGGAGGAGAGTCCGTACGATGCTTTCGGGACCGGACATGCTTCGACGTCGATCTCCGCAGCGTTGGGAATCGCTTCGGCAGCAGCCTTGCGCGGCGAATACCGGCATGTGGTGGCGGTGATCGGAGACGGTGCGCTGACCGGAGGGTTGGCTTTCGAGGGGTTGAATAACGCCGGGACGGCAAATACCGATCTGTTGGTAATTTTGAACGACAACCGCATGGCGATCGATCCGAATGTCGGTGCAATGAAAGAGTATCTGCTCAGCATATCCACCTCCAAACGGTATAACCTGTTCAAAAACCGGACGTGGGAACATCTGGAGCGGGCACCGCGCCTCCGGCGGATGATTCAGAATATCGGTAATGCGTTGAAACAAGGTTTTTTGCAACAGAGTAATCTGTTCGAAGGTTTGCATTTCCGGTATTTCGGTCCGGTCGACGGACATGATGTGGGGCAGTTGACCCGGGTGTTGCAGGATTTGAAAGAGATCAAGGGCCCGAAATTGCTGCATGTCCTTACTGTTAAAGGCAAGGGATACCGACCTGCGGAAAAAGATCAGAAATTGTGGCATGCACCCGGGGTTTTCAATCCCGAGACAGGGGAACGTGAAAAGAACGGTGACAATGATATGCCGCCTCTGTATCAAAAAATATTCGGGGAGACACTGCTCGAATTGGCCCGCACGGACGATCGGATCGTCGGAATTACACCGGCCATGCCGACCGGTTGTTCGTTGGATATCATGATGCGCGAAATGCCCGAGCGTTGTTTCGATGTGGGGATTGCCGAAGGACACGCCGTGACCTTTTCGGCCGGATTGGCTGCGGCGGGGATGATTCCTTTCTGCAACATCTATTCGTCGTTTATGCAGCGGGCCTATGATAACGTCATTCACGATGTTGCATTGCAGGGATTGAACGTGGTGATGTGCCTCGACCGTGCAGGCTTAGTGGGAGAGGATGGGGCGACCCATCAAGGGGCTTTCGACATCGCTTACATGCGGTCGATCCCCGATCTGATCGTATCGGCTCCGATGGATGGGGTGGAGTTGCGGAATCTGATGTATACCGCTTCGCTCGGTCGGGGGCCTTTCGTGATTCGTTATCCGCGTGGAGTGAGCGATACGAAACAGTGGCGGCAACCTTTTCGTGAGATACCGATCGGGGAGGCCCGGTGGCTCCGGAAGGGAATGGATGTCGCGGTACTGACGTTCGGTACCGTAGGACAAGCAGCCCGGGAGGCGATCGGGCAGGCGTCGCAAGCGGGTGTCGAGGCGGCCCATGTCGATTTGCGGTTTGCCAAGCCGTTGGATCGGGAGTGTTTACGCAAGGTTGCCGACCGGTTCGGACGGATCATCGTGGTCGAAGACGGGGTGATCGACGGAGGGGTTGGATCGGCCGTGTTGGAGTTTTTGAGTGAGATTCAATATACGGGCAGGGTCGAACGGCTCGGGATTCCCGATCGCTTTATCGGTCAGGGAACGCAGGCCCAGTTGAGGCGGATCTGTGGATTCGACTCGGAGGGAATATATCGGACGATAATGAAAAACAAAGAATAAAAAAAGTGTGCGATTATGGAGTATAATTTCGCTGAAATAGAGGAGAAATGGCGGAAACGCTGGATCGAACGGAAAACCTACCGGGTGGACATCGATCCGAAACGCCCGAAATTCTATGTATTGGACATGTTTCCCTATCCGTCGGGAGCCGGACTGCATGTCGGCCATCCGCTGGGGTATATCGCTTCCGACATTTATGCCCGTTACAAAAGGTTGAAGGGATTCAACGTGCTGCATCCGATGGGATACGATGCGTTCGGCCTTCCTGCCGAACAGTATGCGATCCAGACCGGACAGCATCCCGCCGTAACGACCGAGAACAACATCAATCGCTATCGCGAACAGCTCGATAAGATCGGGTTCTGTTTCGACTGGGATCGGGAGGTGCGTACGTGTGATCCGGGTTACTACCATTGGACCCAGTGGGCATTCCTCAAGATGTTCGGCAGCTATTATGATTTTGACAAGAATCGGGCCCGTCCGATCGAAGAGCTGATCAAGGCTTTCGAGACATCCGGTACCGAGGGGTTGCATGTGGCCTGCACCAAAGAGATGAACTTTTCGGCCGATGAGTGGAACAAGATGAGCGAGGAACAGAAAGAGGGTGTATTGCAGAACTACCGGCTTGCGTTCCGTGCCGATACGATGGTCAATTGGTGTGCCGGGCTGGGAACTGTTCTGGCCAATGACGAAGTGAAGGACGGGTTGTCGGTCCGGGGCGGTTTCCCGGTAGAGCAGAAACGGATGAAACAGTGGTTGCTGCGGGTTACGGCCTATGCGCAACGGATGCTCGACGGATTGAACCGACTGGAGTGGAGCGACTCGTTGAAGGAGATCCAACGCAACTGGATCGGACGGAGTGAGGGTGCCCAGGTCTTTTTCCCGATCAAAGGTATGGAGGAGAAGCTCGAGATCTTTACCACGCGGGCCGATACGATCTTTGGCGTTACGTTTATGGTGCTGGCTCCGGAGCATGAGCTGGTCGGACGGCTGACCACTCCGGAGTATAAGGAGGCCGTAGATAAGTACCTCGAGGAGACCAAGAAACGGTCGGAACGGGAGCGTATGGCCGATACGAAACGGGTCAGCGGAGAGTTTACCGGAGCCTATGCGATCAATCCGTTCAACGGGGTGGAGATTCCGATCTACGTCAGCGATTACGTACTCTCCGGTTACGGAACGGGTGCGATCATGGCGGTGCCGGCCCACGACAGCCGCGACTATGCGTTCGCCCGTCACTTCAATCTGCCGATCATTCCGGTGGTCGAAGGAGGGGACCTCTCCGTAGAGTCGTATGATGCCAAGTCGGGCAAGATGATCAATTCTGACTTCCTGACCGGAATGGATGTCAAGGAGGCCATCCCGGCCATGATTGCTGAAGTCGAAAAACGGGGTATCGGAAGCCGTCGGATCAACTACCGGCTGCGCGATGCGATTTTCAGCCGACAACGCTATTGGGGGGAACCCTTCCCGATCTACTATAAGAATGATGTGGCCTATCCGCTGCCGATGGACCGTTTGCCGTTGGAACTGCCCGAAGTGGAAAACTTCGGTCCGACCGCCGACGGAGAACCCCCGTTGGCTCGGGTGAAGCATTGGTGTACGCCCGAAGGGTATCCCTATGAATTGAGTACCATGCCCGGATTTGCCGGTTCGTCGGCCTACTATCTGCGCTACATGGATCCGCACAACGACAAGGAACTCGTGTCGAAAGAGGCGGACGAGTATTGGCGCAATGTCGATCTCTATGTCGGAGGAATCGAGCATGCGACCGGACACCTGATGTATTCGCGCTTCTGGAATATGTTCCTTTACGATCTGGGCTATGTGTGCGAAGAGGAGCCTTTCAAAAAATTGGTCAATCAGGGAATGATTCAGGGGCGTTCGAACTTCGTCTATCGGATCAAGGGAACGAAGACCTATGTTTCGGCGGGATTGAAAGATCAATACGATACGCAGGAGATCCACGTGGATGTTAATATCGTAAAGAATGATATTCTGGATATCGAGGCCTTCCGCAAGTGGATGCCCGAATATGTGGATGCAGAATTCATCCTCGAGGATGGAAAATATGTGTGCGGATGGGCGATCGAGAAGATGTCCAAGTCGATGTACAACGTGGTCAATCCGGATCAGATCGTCCGCGACTACGGAGCCGATACGTTGCGGATGTACGAGATGTTCTTAGGTCCGCTCGAACAAAGCAAACCGTGGGATACGAACGGAATCGACGGTGTACATAAATTCCTGCGCCGGTTCTGGCGGATGTTCTTTGACCGGAACGGAGAGCTGGCTCTGACTGAGGAGGAACCGACTCCGGCCGAGTGGAAAACGCTCCACAAAACGATCAAGAAGGTGACGGAGGATATCGAAAACTTCTCGTTCAATACGTCGGTCAGTGCCTTTATGATCTGCCTCAACGAACTGGGTAATACGAAATGCAACAAGCGGGCGATTCTCGAGCCGTTGGTCGTGCTGATTGCACCCTATGCGCCGCACATGGCCGAAGAGCTGTGGGAACGGCTCGGTCACGAAAGTTCGGTCTTCGATGCCCGTTTCCCGGAGGTGGACGAAAAACATCTCGTTGAGGATAGTTTCGAATATCCGGTATCGTTCAACGGGAAGGTGCGGTTCAAAAAGGGTCTATCGTTGTCGTTGTCGCCCAAAGAGATCGAAGCAGCCGTGTTGTCCGACCCGACTTGTGAGAAGTACCTCGGAGGCAAGGCGCCCAGAAAGGTGATCGTCGTCCCGGGCAAAATCGTGAACGTCGTATGTTAGTTTTCGGGGAAAAGCGGATTTTTTCTTCAGAACGCATGTTTTTCGTTTAAATTGTTTATCTTTGCCCCAGAAAAGGAGAGTTGCCGGAGTGGTCGAACGGGGCAGACTCGAAATCTGTTGAACTGCTTAGGTGGTTCCCAGGGTTCGAATCCCTGATTCTCCGCTGAATAATCCGAAAGATTATTGAGCTTGCGATATCCCGTAAAGAAAACTTTACGGGATATCGTTTTTTTAGATCCAAAGAAAAATACGTCGTTATGAAGAGTTCAATCCGTTCCAGACGCTATGTGGCCGTTCTGATCTGTTTGTTCGTTTCGTTGTCATGCGCTAAGCAAGAATCCTCTGCTCCTGCTGGTGAGTACCCTCTTCCCGTTCAACCTGACTATTCCCGGAGTGAGACTTGGTACAAGGAGCAGAACGTTTCGATGTCCGATCGATCAGCCGATATTTTTTATGTAGTGCCTACCTGTATTTGGGATTGGACCGACTCATCCGGAGCCGTCATGCACTTCGGAGATGTCTACAATGACGAGCAACGGCAGGCAATCGACCCTTCGCTGCATCTGGCTGCCGATATTTTTGCGCAGGAGAGCAACTTCTATGCTCCCTATTACCGGCAGATTACCTTGGAGTCGTGGATCGAAGGGGAGGATACGGTAGTGCGTCGCTTCCCTTATGCCATGCAGGATGTGCAACGGGCCTTTGACTACTATTTGAAAAATGAGAACGGCGGTCGTCCGTTTGTTCTGGCCGGATTCAGTCAAGGGGCTAAAGCCGTTGTGGAGCTGTTAAAGGGGCTGCCCGACAGCGTCTACTCGCGCATGGTGGCCGCTTATGTCATCGGGTATCGGGTTACGGAAGAGGAGACGGAGGGTGTCCCTACGATAGTTGCAGCCCGAGATTCCGTGGATGTCGGCGTTACGGTGTGTTATAACTCCGTGGCAACTCCAGAGGCGATTTGTCCCGTGTTGTCTCCCAGTAGTTTTTGCATCAATCCGGTGAATTGGCGGACCGATTCGGTCCGGGCGCAACTCAACGACTCCGTGACCGTACGGGTAGACACGGTACACCACGTCCTGTTGGTTGAAGGTTTCGATCCGGAACGGTATTATCTCCCTTCACTCGGGGCTCTGTTCCGTGTGGGCAATTATCATTTGCAGGAACTCGAGTTTTATCGGGAGTTCCTTACCCGCAATGTGAAGCAGCGTATAGAGGCTTTTTATGACATCCGAAGATAATAAAAAAGTAACCGGAGTACGTTTCGTCGTTTTCCCGTGTCTCCGGTTCCCTTCTTTCCCCGTTTCTGATAGGGCTCATAAGATGGATCAGTATTTGACCTTGATCCATGGAGCATGTTCGGAAATCCACTCTTTTAATTGGATGGGGATGTCCGTACACATGTAGTCGCAACCCAGATAGGCTCCCAGCATGAAATCCTCGATCGACTGTCCGGGCCACAGACTGACGATCAACCCTGCTTCGTGGGCGGCCTGGACGCTGGCGCGGCTCGTGCCGTTCATGGTTGCTCCCAGACGTTTGATCCCGACTGTTTTGCACAGGGCGATCGTCTGATCGTTACACGGTTCGCCGGTAATCAGCAGCAGTTCGGCGTCCGGATAGTGGGATTGCATGTAACGCAGGGCTCGGTAATCGCCGGAAGTAAATAGGTAATCTGCATCCGCCGGGCGCTTGGCCATTACCATTTTATAGAGCTTGTCGCAGTAGGCGGCAATACGCTCTTCGGGGTAGAGTTCCGCCGGATTGGTCTTCATTTCGAATTCGACATACAGTCCCGGTTTGTCCTGCAGAAAATTGAGTAATTCGTCTAAGAAGAGAATTTTATTGCCCTGTTTGGTCCGCAGCTGTTCGATTTCGGCCTTCGTGTGCGACTCGACGGTTCCGCTGCCGTTTGTCGTGCGGTCGAGCGAACTGTCGTGTGTGACGACCAATTCGCCGTCGCGGGTCATGCGAATGTCCGTTTCAAATCCGTAGTATCCGGCATCGCAACTTGCCTGAAAGGCTTGCAGGGTGTTTTCGTCGTGCTCCATGCGGCCTCCGCGATGGGAAAACAGGCGGATCTCCTGTGTCTGTCCGTAGAGCTGGACCGACAGGATGAGCGATAAAATTAAAAGAGGAAAGCGTCGTGTATTCATGGCAGTGAATTTTGTCAGCGGGCTGTTTGGTGATTTCGGAGTGTCCTGTTAATGAACATTCCATATGCGAATTTAATATTTTTATTGAAACAACTCTCTTTTGGGTCGGTTTCTTAACTGTATTTTCATTTTTCCTCGTCGAAAGAAGTTTGTGGAATAGAGAAAAGGATGGTAAAGTGAAAAGATGATACAGAGTCTGATGCTGTGTTTTTGAACCATCGGATCGATCGTGAAATCAGGAAGAACCGTTCGTATGCTTTTCAAGGGATAGGCGGCGATAGTTTTTCTCGTAATGTTTTGAATGTGGCTTGCTTTTTGTCTGTACTGTAACTTTATCGATGAAAAATCGTTTTTTTATGTGTTTTGTTGAACTAATAATTTTTGAGTATTATGCTGAGAAAATTTTGTTACGGTACAATTGCCGTGTTGGGTGTGGTTTGTCTGGCATCGTGTGATAAAGACGACACAAAAGAGTTGAGTAAAGAGGCTGCCATTACGAGTTTTGTATTCGAACCCTCAGTCGAGGCCAATTCGATCGTAACTTCGCAACCCGTTATCAGCGGGAATACAATCTCTTTCACGGTCGACGGATTGGCCGACGCTCTGGATATAGATGCTTTGGACCCGACGATTGAGGTCTCGGAGGGGGCCTATATCTCTTCATTCAACGGATCGTTCAGCCTGGGTATGAATTATACGGTAACGGCAGAGGATGGCGTGACCCAAAATACCTATACGACGAAGTGTGCCGGATCGATATTCGATGTCTATTCGGGAGAGTTGGAAGTGGCGTTGAATGGTACGACATTGGTGGAAGGAGCTCCTTACAACATCAGCCTGGAAAAACAGTCGGATACGGAGCTGAAAATCTATATCCAGGACTTTACGATAACGATCGAGTCGATGGCAACGACGATTCCGTTGGGCGATGTCGAAATTATCTGTACGGTTTCGAAAATGGCCGACGGGTATACTTTCAATGGCTCTGAAGATTTAGGGGTCCTTGAGGTTCCGATTTTGGGTAATACGGTATCGGCCCACTGTGTAGTGAATGTCGAGAACGCCAGTGTAGTGGAGGGTACCTTTACCTTGCCGATGAAGATCGACGTACTGGACGGGGAATTGACCGTAGATGCCAATTTCGTAGGAACACCCATGCAGTTGGATTAGCTGTCGGGTTAAAGATTTAAGGGATAAAGAGGTCTCATCCGTTAGGATTGAGGCCTCTTTTTCTATACGTTTCAGGATGTCATGTGCGATTTTTTTTTAACTTTGTCTACATAAACAAGTTCTCTATGAAAAGAATTTTTACGACTTTTTTTGGGATTATATTGGGTATGCAGTTATTGGCGCAGGGTCCGATAGGCGAACCGCAGATACCGGTATATCCGGCGCTTCGTGACAGCGGATCGTTCACGATGATCATGGTGCCCGATCCGCAGAGTTATACGAAATTTGCGGCCAATCAACCCCTGTTCGAATTGCAGACTGCATGGATCGCTCAAAACGCCGATCGGCTTCATGTAGCAGCTGCGCTCTTTACGGGCGACATGGTCGAGCAAAATAACCTTCTGATAAGCGGGGGTGTGCCTAATCCGTACAATGGGGATCAGACCTCGCGCCAGCAATGGGAAGCCGTTTCGAAAAGTCTGTCGCGCCTCGACGGTAAAATTCCGTATGTCATTGCTCAGGGGAATCACGATATCGGTTACAGGTCAGCCGAAAACCGTTATTCGTTGGCTCCTCAATATATCTATCCGGAGCGGAACTCCTGTTTTGCCGAGTCGTTGGTGGCTACGTGTGCGAATGTTGATAGTGTCCATACGATGGAGAATGCGGCTTTCGAGTTCCATGACAAAAATTGGGGTGACCTGCTGGTGATCGCATTCGAATTCGCTCCGCGAGACGAAGTATTGGAATGGGCTGGGCAGTTGATCGAATCGGAAAAATTCAGGAATCATAAAGTCATTATCCTGACGCATTCGTTTCTCTCCCATGACGGAGGACGCATAGAGCAGGAAGGGTATTATAAAGTGACTCCGTGTAACTGGCCGCAGGCTGTATGGGACAAGTTGGTTTATCCTTCGAAAAATATCTGTTTGGTCCTTTGCGGACATGCGGGAATTCCTCCTAAGTTCGATTCAGACAGTGTTGATTACAGCTGTATGGCTGCCTATCGTGTCGATACGGTCGCAGATGGTCGCAGTGTGCCTCAGATGATGTTCAATTCGCAAAACGGGGATGGCGACTGGAACGGCAACGGGGGCGATTGCTGGCTACGGATTTTGGAATTTATGCCCGATGGGAAAACCATTTATGTCCGGACTTTCTCTCCGCTGTTTGCGCTGTCCAAACGAACGGCTGAATATGCGTGGAGAAATTCCGATTACGATCGGTTTGAGATCAAGATCGATTAATTCCATTGTCTGGGAGCGGGAACATACGATGTGTCTATTGACGTCCGTCGTATTTTAATCGGGAAACTGTTGTATAGAATGGGGAAATAAGGAGAGAAGAGGGGTTCTTTTCTGCAAAATAGTTCAGGGAAGAGAAAAACGGATACGTTTTTTCACTACCTTTGATATATCGATTTGTTCGAAATGAAGATGCCCATTGGTTGTATGATATATGAATAGATTATTAATTTATTATTGGGTGTTATCTATTAACCTAAATATCTATTAGTTATGAAAAAAAGAACAATTCTGGTCCTGATGGTTGCATTGCTTTGCTCCAGTGTCACCTTTACCTCCTGTATCGGATCATTCAGATTGAGCAATAAAGTATTGAGCTGGAACAAACAGGTGTCCGGCAGTAAGTTTGTAAACGAAGTCGTCTTTTTCTGTTTTTGGGTGCTGCCTGTGTATGAAATCACGACCATCGCCGATGTTCTGGTAGTCAATAGTATTGAATTTTGGAGCGGCGACAATCCTTTGGCAGAAAATGAAATCGAAAAATCTGTTCATGGTGAAAAAGGCGAATATTTGGTCCGTTATAAACGTAACGGCTACCGGATTATCAATCGCAATACCAAGACGAGCGTCGATCTGATCTATGACAAGGAGACCAAAACCTGGTCAGCGATGGCAAAGAATAAACCTGTCGAATTTATGACCTTCCTCGATGACAATACGGTCAGAGTATATTTGCCCGGAGGGAAAACGATGAATGTGCAACTGTCTGAATCGGGAGTGGCTACATTTAAAGATCTCATCGAACGCGATTATGCCAAATTGCATTAATGAAGACGGTAAGTCAAAGATTTGATTTGACGATTTCGGAGTTTTGCTGACTGGCACAGTGTCGAGAATTTAATGTCTTATACTTTGTGGTAAAACAGAAGTCTTGGAAGAAGTCCGTTTAAGCAGGATAATTTCCGATAGATTCCTTTGTTAGGCATAGGAACAAAAAAGAGCGACCGATAATCAGTCAATTACCGGTCGCTCTTTTTTGTGGTCCCCGTGGGGCTCGAACCCACGACCCCAACATTAAGAGTGTCGTGCTCTACCAACTGAGCTAGAGAACCAGATTCCGCTTAAAAGCGTAGCAAAGGTAAAATGAAATTTCGATTTATGCAACACTTCCAACGAAAATCGCTTTCGTAAAACAGCCTCTGCTTATTCGTATTCGCCGCTTTTGAGAATCGAAACCTCTTTCGGAGTCAGAAATCTCCATGCCCCGCGTTTCAGCCGTTTCTTCGTCAGTCCCGCAAAATAGACCCGATCCAGTTTCTGGACCGAGTAACCCAGTGACTCGAAAATCCGGCGTACGATACGGTTCCGTCCCGAATGGATCTCAATGCCCACCTCCCGACGCGTGTCGCTTACATAGCTGATCTCATCGGCGAAAATAGGCCCGTCTTCAAGGGTAATTCCTTCGGCGATTTTAGTCATGTCCGCCTCACTGAGCGGCTTGTCGAGCGTTACTTGATAGATTTTTCGTTTGTTGTAACTCGGGTGAGTCAGTTTGCGGGTCAATTCTCCGTCATTCGTGAACAACAATACGCCTACACTATTCTTATCCAAACGGCCGACGGGGTATACCCGCTCCTCGCAGGCCCCTTTGAGTAGGTCCATGACCGTTTTGTCTGAATGGGGGTCGTCCACTGAGGTTACATACCCTTTGGGCTTGTTCATCAGTATGTAGACTTTCTTTTCACCTTTGATGACCTCGCCGTTGAAACGGACTTCATCCTCCGGATTGACTTTTGTTCCCAACTCACTTACGATCTTGCCGTTTACGGAGATGACTCCAGCTATAATCAGATCGTCAGCTTCCCGGCGCGAGCAGATTCCGGAGTTGGCGATGAAGCGATTCAACCGAATTGCTCCTTGGGGTTTCGGCGCCTCGAAACGGGGATAGGCTTCGCGACGTGTTTGGGTGCGCGATCCAAATTTGCGATCTGACTGGCCTTTATAACCGGAACCTCCCATGCGTCTTTCTGCATCCGGAGTCCGATAGGGCTTCCGATTCCCATTTGTACGGTTGAATGGTTTTTGAGATTTTGTATATTTTGGGTTATCTGTTGATTCTGGATTGTTCTCCTGGTCGGAGTATCCATATCCGTTCGATGCCTTTTTCTTGTCGTAACGACGCGCCGTTGTACGGGGTTGGTCTGTACGCCGGTTGTCTTTAGTGAAGTTGGGATTGAATGACCGACGACGATTATCCTCTCTGCGGAAGCCTGTTGCCGATTCATCTTGTCTCTCCGACGATGAAGAGCGTTGGATTCTGCTCCTTTTGTCCCGGCCAAAAGCGGTTAATACGTCATCTTTGCGAAAAGATCTCCTTGAATCTTCCCGATTGAAGGAGTCTTCGGAACGATCGTTACGGGAACGTGATTCTCCGTAAGCCTCTTTCCTGTTTTTGTGATCGAATGATTTCATGATCGAAATGAATGAATGGTGATGCGGAAATGTTTCCGCTGACTGCAAAATATTTGCTGAAAATGTTATATGTTAACAACGGTCCAAAGGTATGGTATATTTTATAAAATGTCATACTTTTGCAATCTATTTTTCATTGTATATGAAGTACGATTTTGACGAAATAGTACCCCGCGAAGGTACGGATTGCGAGAAATTCGACCTGAGAAATGATATTTTCGGGCGGCCCGACGTCATTCCCATGTGGGTTGCCGATATGGATTTTACTCCGCCTGTTGAAGTTGTAGAGGCAGTCCAAAGACGGGCGGCCCATCCAATTTATGGATATACCTATCGTTCCGAGGCTTTCAATCGATCGGTTGTCGGATGGGTGCGGCGTCACGGAGGATGGACCCTCTCTCCCGAATGGCTTGAATATACCCCCGGAGTGGTCCCCGGGATCGTGACAGCCATACGGGCGTTTACTGCAGAGGGTGATGGGGTGGTTATCCAGCCTCCCGTCTATCATCCTTTTGCCCGTCAGATCCGATACAACAATCGGGTGGTCCTTGATAATCCCCTTCGGCAGCGTAGTGACGGTAGCTTCGAGATCGACTTCGAGGATCTCGATAGAAAGCTCGCACAGGCAAAAGCCTTTCTGATGTGTAATCCGCACAACCCTTCGGGGCGTGTTTTTACAGAGCAGGAGTTGCGCCGGATCGGCGAGTTATGTGAAAAGCACGACGTGGTTATCCTCTCTGACGAAATACATGGAGATTTGGTGTACGAACCGCATCGGCATCTGCATATTGCGGCTCTGGATCCCCGTTTTGCAAAGCGTGCCGTTACGTTTATCGCTCCGAGCAAGACATTTAATATTGCCGGCTTCGCCACGGCGGTGTGTATTGTTCCGGACGAAAAGTTGCACAGGAAGTTGCACGAGGAGTTTATGAAATTCCATATCGATGAGGGAAATATTTTCGGAAGCATTGCCTTGCCGGTGGCATACGATCACGGAGATGAATGGCTCGAGCAGCTGTTGGCCTATTTGGAGGGGAATATTACTTATGTTATGGATTTTTTGAGGGGAAAATTACCCTCTGTCGGGTGTACTCCTCCCGAAGGAACCTATCTGATGTGGCTTGACTTCCGGCGTTGGCCGTTGACGCACGAGGAGGTGTATCGTTTTATGATTGATCGTGCGGGCATCGGGGTAAATGAGGGTTCGATGTTCGGGGAAGAGGGTCGAGGATGGATGCGTCTGAATATAGCGACACAGCGTTCGGTAGTGGAACAGGCGATGGACCAACTCTATCGGGCTGCAAAAGAGGCTGGGTATGACCGGATCGTCTAAGTCAATGACTGAATGACGGGAGACTGATTATGACATAACAAAAAACCTCTTCGATACCGAAGAGGTTTTTTATGGATTTGTATTTGTAGGGTGGAAGATGGGACTCGAACCCACGACATTCGGAACCACAATCCGACGCTCTAACCAACTGAGCTACATCCACCGTGTGTGTCCGGACCTTCCGTCCGAACAGCGTGCAAATTTAATACACTTTTCGATTATTGCAAAATTTTATCCACCGATTCTTTTGAAAAGATATTTTGACTTAAAGGTCGGTGATGGGTTTGTACTTCGGTACCAGCGACTTCATGATGCACCAGGCGATGATATAAGCCACGGCACAGAATATGAAAGCAACGGCATATCCGGCAGGCTTACCCTCAAATCCCATAAATACAAAGTTGGTTTCGTCGGAATAGGTGAAGAGCATCCCGGCTCCCTTCTGGATAAATACCGAACCCAATCCGCCGGCCATTCCACCGATTCCGGTGATCGTCGCAATCGCGTGGCGCGGGAACATGTCGCCTACCGTTGAGAAGATGTTGGCCGACCAGGCCTGATGGGCCGAAGCTCCGACGGAGATCAGCAGGATGGGTACCCAATAACTGATGTAGCCCAACGGTTGGGCCAGCAGAACCACCAACGGGAAGAAGGCGATAATCAACATGGCCCGCATGCGTCCGGCATAGGGGTTCATACCCCGGTTGATGAAATAGGTCGGGAATTTTCCTCCGAAGACCGATCCGACGACGGTAATGGTATACAGGACGGCGATCGGCCATGCGATTTGGGTGCCTACCATGTTGTATTGTGCTTTCAGATAAGCCGGAGACCAGAAAAGGAAGAACCACCATACCCCGTCGGTCAGAAACTTGCCGATGGCGAAGGCCCATGTCTGACGATATTTTAGGCACTGAATGAAAGATGCTTTTCGTGTGACTTTGGGCTCTTCGTCCGCAACTTCTGTTTCTGCCGGTGCGATTGAATCCTGTTCGATGTAGGCGCGTTCGGCTGCATTCATGTGCGGATTCTCATCGGGTTTGTGGTAGACGAACTGCCAGATGCCCAGCCAGACGAAGCCGATGATTCCGACTACGATGAATGCCGTCTCCCATCCCCAGTATTCGGCCATGACCGGAACGGTCAGCGGGGCCACGATAGCTCCGACATTTGCCCCCGAATTAAAAATTCCGGTAGCGAAAGCCCGGTCTTTTTTCGGAAAATATTCGGCAGTGGCTTTTATGGCTGCGGGGAAGTTTCCTGCTTCACCCAGTGCGAGGACACATCGGCAGATGATGAATGAGGTGACACTGATCATCGTGATTTGGGAAACGATATCGGCTCCTTGAGCCAGGCGCAGGGCGTTTGCATCGGCTAATCCGGTAAACATCTCGGTTACGATACCGCATCCTGCATGGAGCATGGCTCCGAGCGACCAGATGGCGATGGACCATGCGTATCCCTTTTTCGTTCCGACACGGTCGACAAAACGGCCGGCGAACAACATGGACACCGCATAGAAAAAGGAGAAAACGGCTGTGATCGTGCCGTAGTCGTTATCGGTCCAGTGGAACTCCTCTTCGAGAATCGGTTGGAGCAACGACAGTACTTGACGGTCAAGGTAGTTGACCGTTGTCGCGAAAAAAAGCATCGAGCAGATTATCCATCTGTATCGGGTCATCTTTTCATTCAGTCGGTTCATGTTTCTGATTTTAGGTTTGTAGTGTGGTGAAGGTTATTTTTTGTAGCGGGAAACAATTTGAAGCGCTTGACTGCATAGTTCCGAGATTGTACTCCATGTTCCCGATGCGATTGCCTCGGCGGGAAAAAGTTTCGATCCCATTCCGACACAGGTGACTCCCGAACGGAACCAGGCGGAGAGGTTCTCTTCGGTGGGCTCGACGGCACCCGTGGCCATCAGCATGCTCCATGGCATCGGGGCTTTGATGTTTTTGACGAATGAGGGTCCTCCGACGCAGCCGGCCGGGAAGATTTTGCACAGATCGCAACCGGCCTCTTGAGCCGTATTGATTTCCGTAACCGAACCGCAGCCCGGAACATAAGGGATCAATCTGCGGTTGCAAACTTTTGCTATGTCGTCGTGGAACAGCGGGCCGACGATGAAATCGGCTCCCATCTGGATATACAGTGCGGCGGTCGGGGCATCGACTACCGAACCGGCACCCAATACCATCTCGGGGCACTCCTTACGGGCAAAACGGGATAACTCTGCAAAAACTTCGTGGGCAAAGTCACCGCGGTTCGTAAATTCGAAGGCGCGTATTCCTCCGTCGTAGCACGCTTTGAGTACCTGTTGTGCTGTGGTGGGATTACTATGATAAAATACCGGAACGATTCCTGTCGCGGCGATGGTCCCGAGAACCTCTATTTTTGAAAATTTTGCCATTTTTTCGATTGAGTTTATTGTCTTATGTTATAAAAGTCAGCGAACCACGCGTCCCGAACCGTCGCCACGCATCAGAGTCTCGACTTCCGGTACGGTCACCTGATTGAAATCTCCGTAGATCGTGTGTTTCAGTGCCGAGGCCGCTACGGCAAATTCCAATGCCTTTTGATCTTCACCATAGGAGAGAAGTCCATAGATCAGCCCTCCCATAAACGAATCGCCTCCGCCGACACGGTCAACGATGTCGGTAATGTCGTAAGTGCGGGCCTTGAGCAGCTCCTTGCCGTTCCACAGAACACCGCTCCATGTGTTGTGGTCGGCGTTTATCGCTCCGCGCAAGGTGATGACGACCTTTTTTGCCCGGGGAAAGCGCAGTTGGAGTTGGCGGCATACCGATTCGAAACGGGCTCCTTCGACCACTCCTCCCGTTGCCGCGGCATCGAATCCCTCGGGCTTGATGCCGAAGACCTTCTCTGCATCCTCCTCGTTGCCCAGGATCAGGTCACAACCTTCGACCAATGCGGGCATTACCTCAGAGGCACTTTTGCCATATTTCCAAAGGTTTTTCCGGTAATTCAGGTCGGTCGATACGGGGACTCCCATGCGGTTGGCCGTGCGGATCGCTTCGAGGCATACGTCGGCGGCACTTTGGCTGATGGCCGGAGTGATGCCACTCCAATGGAACCAGTCGGTTCCGGTGAAGACCTCCTCCCAGTCGATCATGCCTGGCTGAATCTCGGAGATCGACGAGTGTGCCCGGTCGTATACGACTTTGCTGGGACGTGCTACTGCCCCTGTTTCGAGAAAGTAGATCCCCAGGCGTTCTCCGCCGAAAACGATGTACGAAGTACCGACGCCGTGACGTCTCAGTTCGCCGATGCAGCTGCGGGCTATGTCGTTTTCCGGTAGGCGGGTAATGTACTCGGCCTGCATGCCGTAGTGGGCCAGAGAGACTGCTACATTGGCCTCTCCACCACCGAATGTGGCGATATACGAACCTGCCTGACCGAAACGTAGCCGATCGGGTGTGGCCAGACGAAGCATGATCTCTCCGAATGTGACTATTTTTTTCATGATGGTGCTTTTGGTGCGTATTTTGTTATGTGTCATTATTTGGTTGATTGCGTGTCAAATCCGAAATAGTTTTCGGCATTCCGATAACAGATTCCCTCGATCATCTCCCCTATAAAGTCCATTTCGCTGCGTGGGAGTCGGCCGCTTTCGATGTCGGCTCCGATCTGGTCGCAAAGAATCCGGCGGAAGTATTCGTGTCGGGGATAGGAGAGAAAGCTCCGGGAGTCGGTCAGCATCCCGACGAACCGTCCCAGCAGTCCGAACTCCGACAACGTGTCGAGTTGCCGGCGGATACCCCGTTCCTGATCAAGGAACCACCATGCTGCTCCATATTGCATCTTGCCGGCGATCGAACCGTCGTTGAACGATCCGGCCATCGCTGCCATGACTTCGCAATCTTTCGGATTCAGATTGTATAGAATGGTTTTGGCCAATGCATTGCGTCTTTCGAGCCGATCCAAAAATTTGAAACCTGCGGCAGCGATCGGCTTGTCGTCGATGGCGTCGTATCCGGTGTCGGGCCCTAATTTCTCGAACATCCGGCTGTTGGGGTTGCGCACCGGGCCTACGTGAAATTGTTGGGTCCACCCCTTCTCGGCATCCATCGAGGCCAGTTCGGTCAGCATACCGCTACGGAATGTCGCGATTTCGTCGGAGTTTAATGCTTTACCGCTGCGGATGTGGGCAAAAATCCGTCGTAAATCCGATTCTGTATATTCGTCGGATGGGAAGGTGTCTAACCCGTGGTCGGAAAGCCGGCATCCGTG
The DNA here is from genome assembly GCA_019119305.1 of Candidatus Alistipes merdigallinarum. GTDB lineage: Bacteria > Bacteroidota > Bacteroidia > Bacteroidales > Rikenellaceae > Alistipes_A > Alistipes_A merdigallinarum. The sequence goes on from DWXH01000019.1 coordinate 167,933, forward strand.
TGCGGCGAAGAAATCGTGCCGTCGTCGAAGGGCCTCCATCAGTTGATTGTATGTGCCGATCTCCATCGATGCAGCCGCGCTGAGACGATCGATATAAGCGTTGAAAACGGCGGGCTGATCTACGGCCAAAAGGCGGTCCGGGCGCCACGTCGGCAGTACGCGTATCTCGAAATCGCTGTGAGCGATCCGTTCGTGCCACTCCAATGAGTCGGCCGGGTCGTCGGTTGTGCATACGACGCGTACGTTGCACCGGCGCATCAGCGATTGGGGACGGAATTCGTCGGTCGCCAGCCGTTCGTTACATGCGGCGTATATCTCGGCGCAGGTTGCCGGTGAAAGCGTTCTGTCGATTCCGAAGAGGCGGGCCAGTTCCATGTGGGTCCAGTGGTACAGCGGGTTCCGCATCGTGTAGGGAACGGTTTCTGCCCACTTGCAGAATTTCTCGTAATCGTCTTTCTCCCCCGTAATGTATGCTTCCGGAATGCCGTTCCAACGCATCGCACGCCATTTATAATGGTCCCCGCCTAACCAGGCTTCGGTGATCCCTCTGAAAGGACGGTTTTCTGCGATTGTTTGCGGATCGAGATGACAATGGTAGTCGATGATTGGCAAGCCTTCGGCATGTTCGTGGTAGAGTCGGATCGCCGTGTCGTTCGTCAGCATGAAATCGGGTCCGATAAAGGTGTTCATGTCCTGTTAGATTTTTTTTGTATGCTCCCAAAAGTAATACTTTTTTTTATATCGTGCACGTGCACGATATAAAAAAAAGGTGTGTTGAGAAATAATTTTATATTTTTACGGCAATTTCTCCTGGATTAGGATTCAGAACAAATTGGGACCCATGAAAAATTCCGAAAAAAAAGTGACGATCAAGGATGTCGCTCAGCTTGCGGGTGTTTCGAAAGGAACGGTCGACCGGGTGATTCACAATCGGGGCGAGGTGTCGGCCGAAAGTCTGAAACGTGTGCTCGATGTGATCGATCGGATCGGGTATAAGCCGAATGTGTATGCGTCGTTGCTCGCCTCGCGGAGACATTACCGGATCGTATGTCTGATTCCTGATTTCGAGGCAGGTGAATTCTGGGAAATTGCTTACAAAGGGATTGTAAAGGCTTATGAAGAGTGTCGTGATTTCAATGTGACGGTCGATATCGTGCGGTACGATCAGTTTCGGTTGGACTCTTTTCGACAGGCCTGCCGCGATACGCTCGATCAAGCGCCCGACGCTGTTTTGATCGTCCCTATGTTCAGTGATTCGGCTTCCGAATTCGTGAGCGAGTTACATGCAAGACAGATACCTTTCGTGTTTATCGAATCCAAGTTGCCCGATGCTCCCTACATGGCTTATTTCGGGATGCCGGTGTTCGAGAGCGGCTATTTGAGTGCGCGGCTGTTGCTTAAGCACCAACGGGCAAAGGAGGTGGCCTGCTTCCGTTTTCATCGAAGCGGCGATGCGCTCAGCAATACCGCATCGATCCGGCAGCAAGGTTTTTCGGCTTATCTTGAACAGCACGACCGGGGAGCCTGTAAACTGTGGGTCGATTATCTCTATCCCTCCGTATGTGATGAAAATACTAAAATACTCGATTGTTTTTTCGAAAGGCATCCCGAGGTCCGGCATATAGTGGTTTTTAATTCACGATCCTATATCGTTGCTGAATACCTTCAGTCGCGCGGAATGAATGATCGGGTTTTGCTCGGATTCGATCCGTTGGAGCGGAATGTAGCGGCGATGAAAGCGGGATATATCGAATATATAATTGCCCAAAAATGCGAGACGCAGGCCTATCGCGGAGTAAAAGCTCTCTGTAATTATTTCGTATTCAAAGCATGGCCATCGTTAAAAGACAATTATATGTCAATGGAGGTGTTGACTGCTGAAAATGTGAATTATTATACGGACCTCGCTATCGAATAAAAAGTATATATGTGGGATTTTTTGTCCCTCTTTCCTTTTCCCCCTCCTCTCTCTGTTTTATAAAAAATACCGGCAATCCAGAGTCAGTGTTGCCGGTACATAACAGGTTAGTTAGCTTTGATCAATTAGGTACTGTAAATTTAGAACTTAATTTCGAATTTACCAAATTTTCCTGTGATTTTTCGAAATTCTTGTTTTTTGGTTTAAAATGGAAACCGAACGGGAAACGTTGTCTTTTATATAAAAAATAGGTAATAGGGATTATTATTTATTATCGCGATTTAATAGATTCTTTCGTTATCTGGTATGTGATATTTTATAGATGATTGTATGAATTATTGTATCGTTCCCCGTTCGGTGTGATCCTTGCTTAATTATATTTGATTGCCGATCCGTATTGTTCGTGCATTTTCGATGGTGTTGTTCGGAACTTCGGTGTCGTTTCCCTCCGTGTGGCGATGGCGGTAGTGTGAGGGGGTCATCCCGTACTCTTTCTTAAATAGTTTAATAAAGTGTGATGTGTTCGGAAATGTGCATTCGTTGCCGATCTCCGATATTGATTTGTTGGTCGAAATCAGCAATAAACGGGAGTGCATCAGACGTTGGCGAATGAACCATTTGTGAGGCGGTTCGTAAAAATGTTTGCGGAACTCTTTCTTGAACGATGTGAGGCTCCGGTTGCATTTGCTTGCCAGCTCATCGACCGAGATGTCCGAGAAGATGTAGTTTTGAACCGTTTGCTCGAAATTCTCTTTCATCGAATCCATGTTGCTCAACACTTTGCTCTTCAGACAGCAGTCGTTCTGCGAAAGAATCAAATAGATCAATTCGGTGGTTTTTATCATCTCGGCCGTAGGATCTGCAAACACTCCCTCTTTCATATACTGACTCACTGTGGCGAAGAAATTTTTCTCCGATGCGGAGGCCGGATAACTCGCGTGGGGAAGGTGTGTGCATTCCGGACATTTGTGATCGTTTACGATGTGCAGGTGGTAGACTCCGCTCAAGTTGTTCAGAATTCGCGATAGCTGTTCTTGTGTGTAGTAGAATACGATTTGTTCGAAAGGTTTGTCGTTGTCGGGAATATCTTCCGTGTAGTGGTTGCCGGTGCCCATGTAGAACAGCGAACCCTGAGGTATTTCGTAACAGGTGTCTCCGTAGTAGATGTTTTTCTTTCCCCGAACCACATATCCGATGCTGTGGCGTGCGTAATTGTGTGCTTGGATGCCGTTACGGTCGGACAACATGTACTTCATGATCATCGGTTGTTGTGCTTGAGCTGAATCTGATAAACGTGCCATAATTTCAATTTTTAATGGTTGAATAAAATTTTTAATACAATAGTCATTGTAATAGTTCCTATTTGCACTACAAATATACAATTTAAAATTCAATATGCAACAATATACAGTTTTATTTTTGTATAAATTATTGTAATATTTTATGCAAACCTCGCCGTAGATACTTCTGAAGGCCTTTTTGAATACAAAAAATTTTTACCTTTTTTTATACAAAGACCCTTTTTCTCGTTATCGAGGCGAAATCAATCGAATTTATTTCACTATTTTTACAACAAAGATTAATCCAAAATGAAAAAAGAACCGTCTAAAAATATATTGGAATACGACAAAATTCATTTATGGCACCCCTATACTTCTATGAACAATCCGCTGCCGGTCTATCAGGTTCGGCGCGCCGAAGGGTGTTATATCGAATTGGCGGATGGCCGCAGACTGATCGATGGCATGTCTTCGTGGTGGGCCGTGATACATGGATACAACAATCCGACGCTTAATCTTGCCCTGGAAACCCAGTTGAAGGATATGGCCCATGTGATGTTCGGGGGACTGACTCACGCGCCGGCGGTCGAATTGGCCCGGAAACTGGTGGCGATGACCCCGGACGGTATCGAAAAAATCTTTTATTGCGATTCGGGGTCGGTTGCGGTCGAGGTCGCCGCGAAAATGGCTTTGCAGTATATGCATGCAAAAGGGACTCCCGAAAAAAATACCCTGGCCACGATCCGAAGCGGGTATCACGGCGATACGTGGCATGCCATGTCGGTGTGCGATCCCGTGACCGGTATGCACTCGATCTTTACCGGGCGGTTGCCGTTGCAGTTTTTTGCCCCGAGGCCCGAAGTGCGTTTCGGTGAGGAGTGGAATGAGCAGGATTTTGCGCCGATGGCAGAGATTATCGAACGTAATCACCGGAAACTGGCGGCCGTGATTCTCGAACCGATTGTGCAGGGGGCCGGAGGTATGTGGTTCTATCATCCCGAATATTTGCGTCGGCTACGTGAAATGTGTACGGCTTACGACATATTGTGGATTGCGGATGAAATCGCTACCGGATTCGGCCGGAGCGGTCGGATGTTTGCTTCGGAGTGGGCCGGTGTGACGCCCGATATCATGTGTGTGGGGAAAGCGCTTACCGGAGGATACATGAGTTTTGCTGCGACAATGACCACCGATCAGGTGGCCGATACGATTTCGGCGGGGCCCCCTCCCGAGTTTATGCACGGCCCGACTTTTATGGGCAATCCGTTGGCATGTGCGGTGGCGAATGCTTCGTTGGAGCTACTGATCCGGCACTCTCCGTTACATCGGATTGCCGAAATCGAGCGATTACTCAAAGAGAAATTGCAACCGGCCCGAAACAAGCCGCAGGTGGCCGATGTCCGGGTGCTCGGTGCAATCGGGGTGATCGAGATGCATAAACCTGTAGATATGGCCTTTATGCAGCGGCGTTTCGTTGAAGAGGGTGTATGGATTCGTCCTTTCGGGAAGTTGGTTTACGTCATGCCCCCTTATATAATAAAGGATCATGAGTTGGAGCAACTTGTCGATGCCATGTTACGGGTCGTGGACGAGTGCGTATGATTGTACTTTCCCGATTCATTTCGTACCTTTGACCCCGATAAATAATATTGTGTAGTCATGAGTACGGCTTTATATGATCGGGTGATTTTCGGGCCGATCCACAGCAGAAGGTTGGGCCTCTCGCTTGGGGTCAATTTGTTGCCGTTGGATCATAAATTGTGTAGTTTCGACTGTATCTATTGTGAGTGCGGCTGGGGAGAAAAGGGGGAAAAGTTGCGTTTCAACGATCGGGGAATGGTGCGTAAGGAGTTGGAGCGGAAATTGACGGAGATGGTCGGAGCCGGAACTCCGCCCGATGTAATCACTTTTGCGGGGAACGGGGAACCTACGCTGCATCCCGACTTCGGCGAGATTATCGAGGATACGATCGCCTTAAGGGACCGGATTTGTCCCCGGGCCAAGGTTTCGGTGCTCAGCAATGCGACGCAGATTGGACGGGATAAGGTGCGTGCGGCTCTGTTGCGGGTAGACAACAACATCCTGAAACTCGATTCGGCCTTCGACCGTACGGTGCGGTTGATGGATCGTCCGCGAGGAAACTATTCCGTTGCCCAAACGGTCGCGAATATGAAAAAGTTCGGGGGGCAGTTGATCGTTCAGACGATGTTTTTACGAGGGGAGTTCGAAGGAAGCATTGTCGACAACACGACCGAAGAGGAGGTGGCGGCTTGGCTTGCGTTGATCCGGGAGATTGCGCCGAGGCAGGTGATGGTCTATACGATCGACCGCAGTACGCCGGCCGAACATCTACAAAAGGTTTCCGTGGCCGAATTGAAAGAGATTGCGGCTCGGGTAGAGGCATTGGGTATATCTTGTTCTGTGGCCGGTTGATTTTTGGAGTGTATCGTATTTGATAGCGAAAAATAGAATTTATGAAGAAAATTGCCGATGCGGTAGGAGCATTCTTTTTGAATCGCCGTAACCTTTTTATATTGGGGTTTGTTTTGACGTTTGTCATTACCTTACTCGAAGTATTGCGCGAAAAGCAGTTCAACTTCTTTACCTTTCAGTTGTCGACCTTCGATTTCTGGGCGGGAGAGGATCCCTATGGGGTTGAAAAGTATGATTTTCTGTACGGTCCGCTCTTTTCGATCCTTTTTACTCCGTTCGCCTATTTGGGAAAGACTGTCGGACCTTTCGTGTGGAACCTTTTTAATTTCTCGGCCTATTTCTGCGCGATCTTTACGCTGCCCCGGCTGACCGAAGCGCAAAAGTGCAAGACCTATCTTTATACGGCGTTGATATTGGCGACGACGCAAATGTCGATGCAGTTCAATCCCGTTGTGGCCTACCTTTTTGTGTTTGCCTTTACGCTCTTTGAGAAAAACCATCCGCTCTGGGCTATCCTGTTGATCCTTATTTCGGGCTTTTGTAAAATATACGGAATTTTCGAGCTGGCGTTGCTGCTCTGTTATCCGAAATTCTGGAGAAACCTGCTCTATACGGTTCTGCTTGCTGCTCTGCTTTTTCTGCTGCCGCTCGTGGCATTGCCCCTCTCTGGGTTTATTCCGCACTATATGCGTTGGGCAGAGGTGTTGGGCCTGCATGTCGATCAGTTCCAGTTTTATGCGCTGTTCAACCTCCATCCGGTACACGACCTGTTGACGCCGATTATGACCTACGTCCAAATGGGAACCATAACGCTTTTGGCCATACTTTTTGTGTCCAACTATCGGAAATTCGGACGGTTTGACTTTCGGTTGGGCTCGTTGGGAATTCTGATGGGGTGGGTGATTCTGTTCAGCCTGTCGACCGAAAAACATACCTATGTCATCGCGCTGCTCGGTTACCTGCTGTGGTATTGGGTGCAAGCACGTAAGACGACTTTCGATAAGGTGTTGTTCTGGGCCAATTTTATTTTGCTGGTTGCAGTACCGGTCGACCTGATCTGTCCGCCTCCGGTCATGCGTTTCCTCTGTGATACCGTGCAACTGAATATTTGGTGTTTTACGATTACTTGGTTCCGGATGATTTACGTAACTTTCCTGAAACCGGATCGAACGGATCTGAAGGAGGTACAGGTAATTGCGGATCCGGTGTAACGGGAGGCGGAAAATCGAGAAGTGAAGCTGGCGCCTGGTGTCGGTTTGTAGATCGGCTGGTAGAGGTAAACTTCTGTTTGTGAAGGTTTGAAAAAATATTGAGAACGGTGCTGTTGGGTATAGACCGACAGACCGGAAAAATATACGAATATGAAATTGTCTGAAATACGGATTATTTGTTTCTCGCCTACCGGCACCTCGGCGAAAGTTGCAACGGGTGTGGCCGAAGGAGTCGGGGACATTCCGGTCGTAAAAACCGATCTGACGAGAGAAACGAGCAAAGAGAGTGTGCCGCGGGAGGCACTTGCCATTATTGCGGTGCCGGTGTATGGCGGAAAAGTGGCTCCGCTCGCTCTGAAGCGGATGGAGCAAATTAAGGGGAATGATACTCCGGCCGTTCTGATCGTCGTTTACGGAAACCGGGCGTATGGCGAGGCGTTGAATGAGTTGGATGTATGGGCGGGAACACATGGTTTTAGGCCGATCGCTGCCGGAACATTTGTCGGAGAACATTCGTACAGTACGTCCGAATTCCCGATTGCGCAGGGGCGCCCAAATGAACAGGATATGGCTTATGCTCGGGTTTTTGGAGAAAAGATTCGGCGGAAAATCGAATCCGGTGAGGAGTTGGCCGCTGTCGATGTGAAACGTATTACTCGGCCGAAACAGTCGTTGCTGTCGTTGATCCGGTTTATCGTGGCTGTTATGAAGTGGCGGAAGCAGCAGGTTCCGATGCAACGGAGTCCGAAAGTGGATCCGGAACGGTGTGTGCAATGCGGTGCCTGTGCTGCGGTGTGTCCTGTGGAAATTATTGCTTCTGATGGAAAGACTTTGACGGAGGAGGGGTGTATCAAATGTTGTGCGTGTGTGAAACGTTGTCCGCATCAGGCCCGGAGTTTCGATACGCCGTTCCGACAACTGCTATGGAAGAATTTTAAGAAGGCGAAAATGCCGCAAACTATCTTATAATATATAATAAGGAGTGACGAATGATTACGAATGAACAGATTAAAGAGCTTGTAAGACGACAGGATTCGTTGAGGAGGTGTCTTTGACGTCGACAACCGACGTATAGCTTTGGAAGAAGAGGAGGCGGTGACGCAAGATCCCGACTTCTGGAATGATCCCGAAAAGGCGGAAAAGCAGCTGAAAAAGGTTGCATCGATCAAATATTGGATTACTGCCTACGATGAGATCGGTCGGATGATGGGAGACTTGGTTCTGATGCCCGATTTTGTCAAGGAGGGACTTTCCTCTCCTGATGAACTTGATGCTCACTATCGGGATACCCTCGAAAAAATCGAGGCACTCGAGATGAGAAATATGTTGGGCGGAGAAGAGGACCATCTCGGTGCAATTATGGAGATCAATTCGGGCGCCGGCGGGACGGAAAGTCTTGACTGGGCTTCGATGCTGTTCCGTATGTATACGCGTTGGGGCGAAGCCAACGGCTATCAGGTCCGCGTGGTGGATTTACAGGAGGGTGACGAAGTCGGTATCAAATCGGTGACGATGGAGTTTGTCGGGGAGTTCGCTTATGGTTATTTGAAAAGCGAAAACGGCGTGCATCGTTTGGTGCGTCTTTCTCCGTTCAATGCCAACAACAAGCGGCAAACCACGTTCGCTTCGGTATTTGTCTCTCCGGCGGTCGATGACACGATTGAAATTGTAATCAATCCGGCCGATATCGAGTGGGATACCTATCGAAGCGGGGGGAAAGGCGGGCAGAATGTGAATAAGGTCGAAACGGGTGTGCGGTTGCGACACTTGCCCTCGGGAATTGTTGTCGAAAATACCGAAACCCGCTCTCAGATCATGAACAAGGAGAATGCGTTGCGCATTCTCAAATCGAAACTCTATCAGAAAGAACTCGAAAAGAGAATGGAGCTACAGAATGAGCTCGAGGGGCAAAAGAAAAAAATCGAGTGGGGCTCGCAGATCCGAAGTTATACGCTTCATCCTTATAAGCTCGTCAAGGATCATCGTACGGGGTTTGAAACATCCGATACGCAAGCGGTTCTCGACGGTGATTTGAATGAATTCATCAAAGCGTACTTGATGAGTAACGGTACGGTCGGATAATGCAAGATGGGGAGCGTTGGCGAAATTTTGGATAATGTGTTGCCGTTTTGTGGTTTAATAGTTGTTTTGTCGTGAAAAAATTTTTATATTTACACACTAAAAACCTAAAACTACACAGCTTATGAAACAGTTTGTCTATTTTTTGCTTTCTTTCGTCATTTTATTCTCTGCGTGTAAAAAAGACGAAGATATAACCGATCCGGATGAAAGTCAAAAAGATCCGGTAGAGGATGTGACCCCTGGAGATTCGGTACAAACCGATGTGGAGGAAAAAGTCGTGCCTGCCTTGACTTCGTTTGTTTTTGAGGCTTCGAATAACGCGCAGTATCTGATTAAAGATATCGAATGTACGATCAAAGACTCGATGATTACGGCTCTGATTCCTTATGTGACGGAAATCGATGAGTTGGTTCCTTCTTTTGATGGAGTTTATGACAAAGTCTCTATAGGAAATACGGTTCAAAGGTCGGGACTTACGACCAACGATTATAGCAAGGAGGTCGTGTATACCGTTTCTACAAAAGATACGACTGTTCATTATACGGTGACAGTGTTCTGTTTTACCGGTCTGCCTATCGTTAACGTGGAAACCGACAACCGACAGGAGATTACATCGAAAGAGGATTATGTATACGGTAACATGACAATCAGCAAAACGGCCGAATATTCCTCTGGCTATCAGGGACGGATGCGGATCAGAGGTCGCGGTAACGCTACGTTCCTCAGTTACCCGAAAAAACCTTACAAGGTAAAATTAGACGAAAAGGCCTCTATTTTGGATATGCCTTCGGATAAAGAGTGGGTTCTTTTGGCCAACTACTGCGATAAATCGCTGCTGAGAACCAGTGTCGCATTCAAATTGAGTGAAATGCTGGATATGTATTGGACTCCTCGGACTGAATTTGTGGAGCTTTTCCTCAACGGACGTTACATGGGTAATTATCTGATGGGAGAACATGTAAAGGTTTCTAAAGATCGGCTCAATGTTACCGATGATGGGTACCTCATCGAAAGAGATGGCTATTATCAGCAGGAACCTCTCTATTTTATGACGCAACGGGGTAATCCATTCACCTTTAAACACCCTGATACGGACGACATTACGCAAGAACAGATCGATTACATTCATAATTATATGGATGAATTCGAAACGGCGCTCTATTCCGATAATTTTGCCGATCCGTCTACGGGTTACCGGAAATATATCAATGCGGAGAGTTGGGTGAATTGGTATTTGACCAACGAAATCTTGTGTAATAAGGATTGTAATTATTACTTCTTTAAGTATGACAATACTGAAAACTCCAAGTTGGGCATGTCTCCTGTTTGGGATTTCGAATGGTCTTTGGGTATTGGTTGGAATTATACGGAACCGGCCCGTGTCGACGTACTGGTGCAGAGAGGTCTCTATTTCGACCGTTTGATGCAGGATCCATACTTTGCGGGTTTGGTTAAAGATCGTTGGAATGAAATTAAAGGACAAATTCCCGAGTTGATTAATTACATCAATGTAATGGCACAGAAGATCGAGGTGTCTCAGCAATTCAATTTCAAGAAATGGGATATTCTGAATACTCCGGTCAGTGTAGAAGTGATTACTCTGGGTGATTGGGCCAACGAGGTGCAATATATCAAAGATTTCCTTGTTAAGCGCGTAGAGTGGTTAAGTAGCGAAATTCCTAATTGGTAGATTCTGAAAAAGAGGTGCAACAACAGCATATCGATGATTTTTTGCGAGCGGATTTTTGTCCGCTCGCTATTTATTTGGGGAAAAGATGGGGAACAGCATGGATAGTATTCGGGATCTTGCCGAAAGAAATCAGAAAAAAGCACATCAGATTATTCGGGATTTAAATGTTGTCGAGATATGGAATTCGATCGGAGCAGAGGTGCATTTGGTCGGGTCCCTGAAAATGGGGCTTTTGATGAAACACCGCGACATCGATTTCCATATCTACTCAGATCCGGTGGTATTGCACGACAGTTTTCGGGCGATGGCTTTGTTGGCAGAACATCCGGCTGTAGAGAGGATTGATTATCTGAATGGATTGCGTACGGATGAAGCGTGTGTCGAATGGCATGCTTGGTATCGGGATAACGACGCACAGCTTTGGCAGATCGATATGATTCATATTTGCAAGGGTTCTCGTTATGACGGCTATTTTGAACGGGTTGCCGAGCGAATTGAACATGTTTTGACAGATGAAATCCGTAAAACGGTTCTTGAATTGAAATACGATACTCCCGATACGGAAAAAATCAGTGGGATAGAATATTATCGTGCAGTTATTGTCGGCGGGGTGCGAAGTTATGCCGAATTTGAACAGTGGAGGGAACGCAATCCGTCTTATGGAATTATCGAGTGGATGCCGTAGAAGAATTTGGATGTTATTGGCTAATTTCGATTCGTCGAGTCGTTTTGTGGTGTGTATGGCTATATATAAGAAAAGGAGTTGCAATTTGTCGCAACTCCTTTTCTTATATCTGTTTTTATGGATATATTATTAATAGATCAATTCTTCATAAGCTTTTATCAGCCGCAATGGATTTTTTGCCGAAAATTCGCCGCCATTGATCCGGATGACTAACGATGGATAATCAGCAAATGCACGGCGGGCCATGATGCGGAAATTCGCCTCTTCCGGTTTGTCTGATCCTACTATAACTGCACATAAAGGGCGTGCAGCGTTTTCTCCTTGTAATTTTACGTATGTCCATAACTCTTTATATGCAGCTGTACGCATGCCCGACGTGGCTACACTCCTTCGGATTTCGGTCAATAATTCTACCCCTTTGGGGCTGGCGTAATCCAAACGGAATAAAACGGGTTGTTTATAGTAACCTTTGTGGGGTTTGTTATGGGATTTGAATAAACGGTAACGGTATCGTCTGACATACAGTACCGAGTCTCCATCGATCGAATACATTGTGATCTTTTTGATGTCATCCAAATCGTATTTTTTAGTCTTGCCAGTCGGCTCTTCGCTCATTTCGATGTGAGAAATGGTAGAGTAAAATTGAGAGCGGATGTATCCTTCTACTGTCGAACCGTCCTTCATCGTCAAAACCGTGGTTCCTTGAGCTGAGACCCCGATAGATAAAAAAAGTGAGAATACGGACAATAAACCCGAGTATACGAGAAATTTTTTCATAATTATATTACCTCAATGTTCTGTTTCGTTTTGTTGTGTAATTAAAAGAGTTCCGGTCTTGCTTCCCTGTTTATTAGGGATAGATGAAAAAACACCTCTTTTCGTTACAAAGAAAACGAAAAAAAATCATTTTTTGTTGTTCCTGTGGCGAAATTTATAGCGATTCGGCTTCGCGAAGCCATTCGGAGACAGATGCATCACTCGGCATACGCCAATCACCGCGCGGCGAGAGGCTGATGGACCCCACTTTCGGACCGTCGGGAAGAGCCGAACGTTTGAATTGCTGGTTGAAAAAACGACGCAGAAAAACGATTAGCCACTTTTTGATTTCGGATGCCGGATATTTGTCAGCAAAAGCTCGTTTTGCCATAAAGTGCAATTTGACGGGACGATATCCGAATCGTACGAAATGGTATAGGAAAAAATCGTGCAACTCGTACGGGCCGACCAAATCCTCCGTTTTCTGTAAAATTTCTCCTTCTTGACTTGCCGGGAGTAATTCGGGGCTGATCGGTGTATCGACGATGTCCAACAAGCAGGCCCGGATCGCTGTGCTTTCCGGAAGGTCGGCGATCCATTGTACCAAATAATGGACCAGCGTCTTCGGGACGCCGCAGTTGACCCCATACATCGACATGTGGTCGCCGTTGTAGGTAGCCCAGCCTAAAGCCAGTTCCGACAAATCGCCGGTGCCGATGACCAACCCTCCGTTCCGGTTCGCCATATCCATGAGGATTTGGGTGCGTTCGCGGGCTTGTGCGTTTTCATACGTTGTACTCCGGTCGAGGGCGTCAAGGCCAATGTCTCGAAAATGGACATTGCAGGCTTCGCAAATGTTGATTTCCTTAGTAGTTATGCCCAATAGCTCCATGAGTTTTAATGCATTGGTATGGGTGCGGCCTGTCGTTCCGAAACCCGGCATGGTGATTCCGGTAATGGCTGTGCGGGGCAAACCGAGCTTGTCGAATGTCCGGGTCGTAATCAAAAGGGCCAAAGTGGAGTCGAGCCCTCCTGAGATGCCGATTACGGCGCTCCGGACTCCAGTGTGGCGGATTCTTTGGGCCAGTCCGTTCACCTGGATGTTGACGATCTCTTCGCATCGCTCCTGCATCGCCTCTGCCTGTTGGGGTATAAACGGATGGGGATCGAATGAGCGCTCGATCGGGTAATCGTTGCGGTCGCTTCTTAAAGGAACAGCGATGCGTTGATAAGGCGTTTGGCGATTGTAGTCGGCAAAAGTGTTCGTTTTGCGGCGCAGGGTCATCAGCCGTTCGATATCTACATCGGCGATCGTGAACTGTTCTTCTATTGCAAATCGCTCGGACTCTTTTACTAAAATACCGTTTTCGGCAATGATGCCGTTCCCTGCGAAAACCACGTCAGTCGAGGATTCTCCGAATCCACATGAGCAATAGAGGTAGGCCGATAGGGTACGGGCCGATTGCTGGGCGATCAGCGAACGCAGATAGGTGTGTTTACCGGTCATCTCGTTGCTTGCCGAGAGGTTAATCAGCAGATTGGCTCCGGCAACGGCATGGTGCGAGGAGGGAGGAATCGGGACCCACAAGTCTTCGCAGATCTCGACGGCAAAACAGATCTTTTCAGATTCGAACAGAAGTTCGTTTGCAAAAGGTACGCTCTGGCCGCACAGCGTAAACGTGTCGGTTCTTAATTCTGTTCCCGAAGCGAACCATCGTCCTTCATAATATTCGTTGTAATTCGGCAAATAGGTTTTGGGGACGATCCCGTAAATGGTGCCCATGCCAAAAACGACAGCCGCATTATAGATGCGGTTGTCTGCGGCAACCGGCATGCCGACTAGACAAATAATCGGGCAGGAAGCTGTTTGCTCGATCAATCGGGCCAGTGCTTTTTCGGCCTGTTCCAACAAGAAAGGTTGACCGAACAGGTCGGCGCAAGTGTAACCCGTGATACAGAGCTCCGGAAAGGCGACAATCGAAACACCTTGTTCGGAGGCGGTGTGAATCATGTCGGCAATCTGGCCGGCGTTGTATGTGCAGTCGCCGACTTTGACAGAAGGGACGGCTGCTGCGATTTTCAAAAATCCTAAATCCATGGGGAAAATCGCGATCTATTCGCGTTCGTTATATCCTAATCTTCTGTTTTTATTACGATAGCTTTTTTACGTACTCCTTTTCTGAAACAGGATAATAAGAAAACTATATCCGAATGGTGATACAGGAAGGGAAATTGGTTATTTGTAAATCTCTTTCCGTGCGGCTTTCAGCGTGTTTTTCATCAGCGAAATGATCGTCATCGGGCCGACTCCGCCCGGAACCGGTGTGATGTAGCTACACTTGGGCGCCACTTCGTCGAATTTGACGTCTCCCAGCAGTTTCCAACCCGATTTGGTCTTGTCGCTCGGAACACGCGTAATACCTACATCGACGATGACCGCTCCCTTTTTCACCATATCGGCCGTGACGAATTCCGCCTTGCCGAGGGCAGCGATTACGATGTCCCCGCTGCGGACCACCTCCTTCAGATCTTTCGTGCGGCTGTGGCAGAGAGTCACCGTACAATCCCAACCTTTTTGGGAGAGCAGATTGGCGATCGGGCGTCCCACGATATTGCTTCGGCCGATGACTACGCAGTGGCGTCCGCTGGTCTCGACCTTGTAATATTTCAGCAGTTCCAGAATTCCGTCCGGGGTAGCGGGAAGGTAGGCAGGAAGCCCCGAAATCATCCGGCCGGTGTTGACCGGATGGAAACCGTCCACATCTTTCTTCGGGTCGATTGCCTCGATTACTTTCTGCTCGGAAATGTGTTTCGGCAGAGGCAACTGAACGATAAACCCATCCACTTCGGGATCGATATTCAGCCGGGCGATCTCTTGCAGCAGCGACTCTTCGGTCGTCTCCTCCGGAAGCCGCAGCACCGTCGACCGGAAACCGACCTCTCCGCAACACTTCTCCTTATGTCCGACGTAAGTTTGGCTGGCTCCGTCGTTGCCTACGAGGATGGCAACCAGATGCGGACGCCGGTGACCTGATGCGATCCATTGCTCAACTTCTGCGGCGATCTCTTTGCGTAGGTTGGCCGCTACCTCTTTCCCGTCTATGATTTGCATATCGTTCGTTTTTATGGTATTTTATATCCTTAATTATTCCTGATGTGATTATCTTCTGAATTTGGGTACATGGGGCATCTTCGGCATACCGCCGGCAACCGTCTTCATCATCTTGCGCGTCTCCTCGAACTGTTTCAGCAGGCGATTCACCTCTTGAAGCGTGGTGCCGCTTCCGGCTGCGATACGCTGTTTACGGCTTCCGTTGATGATCGACGGGTTCTCCCGTTCCTTCGGGGTCATCGAATAGATGATAGCCTCCGTCTGTTTGAAAGCGTCATCGTTGATTTCTACGTTTTTAAGCATTTTACCTACGCCGGGGATCATTGAAGCCAAATCCTTCAGGTTACCCATCTTCTTGATTTGGGCAATCTGGCTCAGAAAATCGTTGAAGTCGAACTGGTTTTTGACTAACTTCTTTTTCAGTTTCCGGGCCTCTTCTTCGTCGAACTGTTCCTGTGCCCGTTCAACCAACGATACGATGTCGCCCATGCCGAGAATCCGGTCGGCCATACGTTCGGGATGAAACACCTGAAGCGCATCCATCTTTTCGCCCGAACTGATGAACTTCAACGGCTTGTTGACGACCGAACGGATCGAGATCGCCGCACCGCCACGTGTGTCGCCATCGAGTTTGGTCAGTACCACGCCGTCGAAATCGATCCGGTCGTTGAACTCCTTGGCCGTATTGACCGCATCCTGGCCCGTCATCGCATCCACGACAAACAGGGTTTCGCTCGGTGAGATGGCCTTTTTGATCGCGGCGATCTCCTGCATCATCTGTTCGTCGATCGCCAAACGACCCGCCGTATCGACAATGACCGTATTGATGTGGTTGGCACGGGCGTAGCGGATTCCGTTTTCGGCAATCTGTACCGGATTCTTGTTCCCTTCCTCAGTATATACTTCAACGCCAACCTGTTCGCCGAGAATTTTCAACTGATCTATAGCGGCCGGACGGTAGACATCGCCCGCTACAAGCAGAACCTGACGCCCCTTTTTGCTTTTGATCAGATTGGCCAACTTTCCGGAGAAGGTTGTCTTACCCGAACCTTGAAGGCCTGCGATCAGTATCACGGCCGGATTCCCCTCGAGACGGATGTCGCTCATTGTTCCACCCATCAAAAGGGCCAATTCGTCCCGGACGATCTTGGTCATCATCTGGCCCGGTTTGACGGAGCTCAGTACGTTCTGCCCCAAAGCCTTGTTCTTGACCTCGTCGGTAAATGTCTTGGCTACCTTGTAGTTGACATCGGCGTCGATCAGTGCCCGGCGGATCTCTTTCAGGCTCTCGGCCACGTTGATTTCGGTGATGCGGCCTTCGCCTTTGAGGATCTTGAACGACCGTTCCAGCTTGTCCGTTAAATTTTCAAACATATCCCGTACTTTTTTTGTTATTCAATCGAAAGTGCTACAAAAGTACGATATAATTTTGAATTATCGAACGGTGTGGTCGTTCCCGGATAAGGGAAGGTGCGTTCCGACTATCGTAGTTTATTGCGTTCGAAGTGAGGAGCTACTTTCAATTTGAAGTAAAGCGTCGATACGACTGTCAGGCAAGCTCCGACAAAATAGGCACGGTCGAAACTGCTGATCTGGGCGATGTATCCTCCCATCAGCAGACCGCATCCGATTCCTACATCCCATGAGGTCAGATAGGTTGATGTTGCAGTTCCCCGTTTGTGGTTGGGTGCAAGGTTGACGAACAGCGAGTTGAAGGCAGGGAACATTGTCCCGAAACCGATCCCTAAAAAGAGGGCGACGCTGAAAAAGATCGTATGGGCCGTCAGAGGATGGTGCGGGGTCAATGTGGCACATGACGACAGGGCAAAAAAGCAGATGCAGACCAAATACATACCCAAGGCGATAACTTGGGTGATCCGTCCTTTATCGACTTGTCTGCCTGAAAAAATGCGGGAAATAGCCATTCCGATCGCCATCAGTGTGAAAAAGATACCGGTGTTGGAGGTGATCCCGATCTGGTGGGCATACATGGCGACGTAGGTAGTCGTCATGCCGTAGGGGATGGACAAAAGCAACAAATCCACACCTGCGGGAATACCCTTGACCAAAATAAAACGGTCGAGCGAAATCGGGTCACGTTTGACCGGTGGTTTGGCCGGGGCATGTACCAGGCTTGCCATAATCAGTCCCAACGAACACGAAGCGAGTGAGCAGAGAAAGATGGTGTCGAAACTGTATGCTTCGTGCATGAAAAGACCCACCATCGGGCCGACCGACATGGCGATGTTGTTCGCCAGGCCGTAGTAACCGATTCCTTCTCCCCTTCGGGAAGAGGGCATGATGTCGATAACCACTGTATTGCCCGCTACGGTGACTGTACCGAAAGCGACGCCGTGAATCACACGGAGGATAATAAATATGGTAAGAGAGCCGGCAAGCAGGTATCCGGCGAATATGGCAGTAAAAACGAAATAGGCGAATATGTAAAGCGGTTTACGGGCAAATGTGTCGAGCAAGTAGCCTGAAAAGGGACGAATGGAGAGAGCCGCTACCGTGTAACATGAGAGAACGATGCCGACCATTGAGTTTTCCGCAGAAAAAACTTCCGTTAGGTAAAATGGTAATACCGGCATCAATAGGTAAAACCCGAAAAATAGTAGAAAATTGGCTAACAGAATACAACAATAACTTGGGGTAATTAGGCGGTCTTGACTCATGGTAAGTTTTTTTTGAATACGTTTGTCCGTGCCTCGATGTCCGAAAATGCAGTGACTGCTGGAATAGAATCGGAATCGGCATTCTGGGTCGGAACATACTCTTCTGCGCGACAAAGGTAGTGATTATTTTCGGGATATGCATACCTTCTGATTGATTATGTCAAATGTGTGTTATTTGTCTGTATATTAGAAGTTTGTCAAATATTTATATGGGAAAATCAAAAAACTATATCGAAATATTTTTAAGAATATTTAAAATAAAATACCTTTGCAAATGAAGTTTTAGGTTCATTTAGATAAGTAGTTTTTAGGTTAGTAGGGGAAGCGGACAGCTTTCGAAGCGATTAGTTTCGGAAAGTTGTCCGCATTTTTTTATATGTCTGATTGATAGTTGTTTGTTTGTTCGATTTTGGAAAAGGATATTGAAAACCAATGTAAAACACGGTGGTGTTAATTTTTATACATAGAAAGCGGTAGTTGTGAAAAAGAGAGAATTGATCGAATGAAATGAAATTAAAATCAGTAATGGATAAAAAGATTATTTTAACTGATTTTTTGTAAGGTGTTTATTTGTAGGTACTTATTGGTCGTATGAAAGCGGTGTGTAAAATAAAAATTAAAAATATTTAAAAAATATTTGCACAGTCGCGATTTTTCCTTTATCTTTGCACTCGAAGTTTTAGGTTAGTAGTTTTAGGTTAGTTAGTAGAAAGAAAAGCGGTAGATGAGAGAAAAGGCTCTCTCTGCTGTCTTTTCTTTAACTATTTTAGAGAGTACCTTCTCGGGTTATATCCACCCGATAGAGGTTTTTCCGGCGAACACTCAGCCCGACCCAATCGTTGAAGTTGAAATAACGTACGATCCATTGGGGATAGGGATTCCAGTCGATTTTCTTTAATGGAACAGAAAAATGTTTGTCCAATTGCGGATCTTCCGAGAGGATAAATACCGGTATTTGCTGTTCGATAAATGTCTGTGCCGACCGTTCCATGTCGGAAAGCGTGTCGAAAAGATGTCGTTGTGTCCCAGCGGGAAGAAAGTAGTAACCCGATACCGCTCGTGGGAACAGTGTGGTCTCGTAATAGCTGTAAAAAGTTTTGTCCTTTTTGAGATTGAGAATGGCTTTCGGTTTGCCGGATGGGCATAATTCCCGCATCTGGTGGTAAAAAGCGATATCCGTATTCCGAATCGTAAGATTGAAGACGATAATCAAAACATTGAGCGATGCCGCTACCCACCCGACTATCCGTGCTCCTTTGCTGCGTAAAAGCCGTGTCGGGATATGTTGGCTGGCCGCAATCAAAATATATGGAGCAAATGCCAAAATCGGGAACAGGAACCGGACCTCTTTGTGACCGATTGCCTGATGGGCGATCAGGAACGGGATCAGCATCCAGGTAAGCGGGTGTCTGAGGTTTTTCCAGATGAAAACTACAACGGCAGCTAACAACAAAACGCCGAACAGAATGCCGCCTTCGAGCGGGATATAGGCCAGATAGTACCACCACGGGTCGATTCCGAACGAGTCAATGTGGCCCTGTAGGATGTTTTCGTGCAGATAGTTCAGCGGGGTACAGGTCCATGTCCCGTAGAGCCATCGGTCGGCAGCGGTTCCGATACCCAGCATGGTTGCCACTCCGAGGCCCAATCCGGTTAGCAGTGATCCTTTACGGAGATAGACAAGTAGCCACACTCCGAATCCGAGCAGGGCGAAACCGACTTGGAACCGGACAATAAATGCCGTGCCGGCCAGCAGTCCCATCCATAACCCCCACAGGAAGGGATGCCGTCGTTCCTTTTGTCGGTACAACAACAGCATCGACACCAGCAGCAGAAGCAGATTGCCCGACAGGGTTTCGGAGCTGAACCGGACGTGGAAATAGGCCATGAACCAGACGAAGAACCCCAGAATCAGGTACCATTTCTCCTCGTTCTCTGTGCGGAAAAACGGGCGTATGGCCCGGCAGAACAGTAAAAGGGCGATGACCGAAAGCGTACCGCTAAAGAATCTCAGAAAAGTTTGCAGAATAAAAGGATCATAGAAGTGGATGCTTGTAAGCAGTTTTCCGAAACCGTAGGCGATCAACGGTTGAAACCCGGGTCGCATCATGGTTTGATACTCCCAAGGGAGCTCTTCGGATGATGTGCCGAAAAGCTTCATGTGGGCATATTCCAGGATCTGAAAATATTCGTCGGGATGATAGAACCCGTCACTGAAAATGACATACAATAGGGTGAACAAACATCCCAGATAGATGAGCGTGCATGAGGTGATCGTGCGGGAGTGAAAATGCATCGGCGCGGAACGGCTTGATTTATAAATCTGGTAAATGGTCGATAAACTCGACGTAAAATTAGGTAAAAGTTTTTTTATCCGTCAATTAATGTTTAATTTTGTGGATCATTTTATATTTCTAAGGTATAACTATTAAGACCAACTTCAAACCAGAATGACCAAAAAGATTCAATTCATTTCCCCTGCTGAAGCAGTGAAAGTGATTAAAAGCGGCGACCACGTCCATTTGAGCAGTGTCGCAAGCGCTCCTCAGTGCCTGATTCAAGCCATGTGCGAGAGAGGACGCAACAAAGAGTTCGAACACGTACATGTCCACCACCTTCACACCGAAGGTCCGGCTCCCTATGCTGCCCCCGAATTCGAAGGAATTTTTCAACTCGATTCGTTCTTTGTCGGCGGTAATGTGCGGAAGGTAACCCAATCCGGATATGCCGACTACATTCCCGTGTTCCTCAGTGAAACCCAAAAGCTCTATCGCAGCGGCGTGCTGCCTTGCAATGTCGCCATGATTCAAGTCTCTCCGCCCGATGCACACGGTTATGTGTCGCTCGGGACGTCGGTCGATGCTACGTTAGCCGCCGTAGAGTGTGCCCAGACCGTTATTGCTGTAATCAATAAATATGTGCCGCGTTCTTTCGGGGATGCGTTTATCTCCATTGAAGACATCGACCTTTTCGTGGAGGATGATCAACCGCTCGAGGAGGCGCATTTCTCCGTGCCCAATGAGGTCGAAACGGCGATCGGAAAACATTGCGCCGCATTGATCGAGGACGGTGCCTGCTTGCAGATGGGTATCGGTGCGATTCCGAATGCCGTATTGGCGCAGTTGACCGGCCACAAAAACCTCGGCATTCATACGGAAATGTTCGCCGATGGGGTGTTGCCTTTGGTGGAAAGCGGTGTAATCAACGGTAAGAACAAGGCGATCGACAAAGGCAAAATGGTGTCGACCTTCCTGATGGGTTCGCAGAAAGTGTACGATTTTATCGATAACAACCCCGGTGTGGCCATGATGGATGTGGGGTATACCAACGATCCGTTTATTATTGCCAAAAATCCTAAAGTTACGGCAATCAATTCGGCTTTGCAGGTCGATTTGACCGGACAGATTTGCGCCGATTCACTCGGTACCAAGTTCTATTCCGGAGTAGGCGGGCAGGTTGACTTCATTTATGGAGCCTCCCGTTCGGAAGGAGGTAAGGCTATTTTGGCCATGCCCTCGGTGACCAACAAAGGAATCAGCAAGATTGCGCCCGAACTGACGCTCGGCGCCGGTGTGGTGACCACCCGTTCGCACGTACACTGGTTCGTGACCGAATTCGGGGCCGTAAACCTGTACGGTAAATCGTTGCAGGAACGGGCCCGACTGATTATTAGTGTGGCTCATCCCGATCATCGGGAAGCACTTGACCGTGCGGCTTTCGAACGTTACGGGTCGCACCATCATTACATTAAAGCGACGACCGGATTTTAATCGGAAGGAAATTAAATAATGAACAAAAGGCCGTCCTGCAAAGCAGAACAGCCTTTTTGTTTGTTAAGAAGACGCTTTAAGGATCGAACGGAACGGCTGGAGAAGAGGATTCCGTAGAGTTCCGATTGCCGATCGGTGCGGGATCCGTATATGCGGGAAGTTCTTTGTTGGCGACCAGCGAGCCGTTGTATTGCATGATGTTGGTCGTTGTAACCAGATCCAGAACCGTCCGACCCGAAAGCGAATCAACCGTGAGGACGAATGTGTAGGGGGTGCCGTTGCGGTCTTTCGCTCCGAATGAGATCTTCCAGCCGGGTCCGCTACGGACGGTACCTACTTTCGAAAGTGTATCCGTTTGGATATTGGCGATCGCATTGTAGGAGATAGCCCGTCCGATGACGACAGGGATGTGGACCTGAAGATAATTTCCGTAAAGAGCGACGTAGTAGTAATAATTGTTGATATACTCGACACTCCCGTTGGGTCCCCATTCCATGTTTACCGGGATGAATTGGAATCGGAGCGTGTTGACCATCGAATCCAGTTGTCGGGTATAGCGAATCTGTCGCATCTCTCTGCGGGTAGGGGCCGGCGTCGTCGTTTGTGGCGCACCTTGAGGCCGAACCGTAAAGGGAAGGATGGCCGACAATACGATCCATAACAGCAATCCCCGTTTCATAGTCTGTCTCCTCTTTTGCCGATCAATAGTTGAGTGGAGCGATTGTTCCGTTGTAAGTCACGGTCGGATAGAGATCCGATGCAATATTCAGCTCGCACTCTTGTGTGATCGAGTAGATTTTGAAGGTAAACGTGTAGGTGTTTTCCGAATAGAGGTTCGATGAGAACGTGATCGTCCAACCGTCGGAATCCTGTACGGCCGTATACTTCTGGATATCCTTGGTCATTTCGTTCATGACCGTCATACGATATGGAGGAACCGCTCCTGAAATGTACGGGAGGTCGATGGACATGTAGTTGTCGCTGAACATCTCGAATGTGTAAACGATTCCGTAGATGTTGTGCATCTCACCGGCTGGCTCTTGTTGGAAGTTTTCCGGCGTAAATTTGTAGTTGCGGCTCAAAACGAGTGAATCCACATACTTGATCTCGCTTTGGTGGCGGGCATCGCGTTCTTGAATTCTTGTGGCTCGACGGCTTTCGAATTCATCTTGGGTCATAGATCCTGTCGATTGAGACATGGCGGACAGGGTAATCAACAGACCGGATAAGCATAAAATAATCTGTTTCATTGCATAAATGATTTTAAATGGTAAAACATCTCTTATCGATTCAAAATCCTTGCCCAAAATTTACCTAAAATAGAATGCTTCGTAAATGGGGCTTTTTTTACTATAAATCACTTGGCGTGTGCGGCTATTTATTTATAAATCCGTATATTTGTTTATTATAGGGCGTTTGCCTGAGATTTTGTTGTGTATTAATAAAATTTATCGTTTATGACTCGTTTCGGATACCTACTCGTAACACTCTTTTTGTGTTTTGCCTCATTCCACATGGAGGCCTCTCTTCCTTTGGCTGAACCCGGAGAACGACCGCTAGCCGATAATTGGAGCGCTTCGTGGATTGCTGACGGCAGTTCGTCTCCGTATGATTATGGCGTGTACCGATTCCGGAAAAAATTTCGGCTTCCCGAAAAACCGGATCAATTCATAATCAATATTTCGGCCGATAACCGTTATCGGTTGTTTGTCAATGGAGAACAGGCTTGCTGGGGGCCGGCTCGCGGCGACCTGAACCGCTGGTATTACGAAACGGTAGACATCGCCCCGCTGTTGAAACAGGGCGATAACGTGTTGGCCGTGTCGGTGTGGAATATGGGTGAACGGAAACCCGGGGCACAAATCAGCCTGCGTACGGGATTGATCGTCCAGGGAAATACTTCGGATGAAGAGATCGTCAACACGAACGGCAGTTGGATCGTTATGCGCGACTCCTCGTTCCGTCCGTTGTTTAACTGTCCAGAAGCTGGATACGTGGGGTCGCATGATGAGGTGGATGGTACGATTTATCCGTGGGGATGGGAGTCGCTCGAGTACGACGACTCGTCGTGGCATCCGGCAAGCGGATTTTCGAATGGAAAGACCTACGGGGCATACGGTTACGGAGAAGTAGATTGGGTCCTTACGCCTCGCGATATTCCGATGATGGAGGAGACTCTCCAGCGAATCGGAAGTGTCAGAAGGTATCAAGGGGTTGACGAAAAGCCCCGCTTTATAGAAGGCAATGCCCCGTTGACGATTCCCGCCGGAACAACCTGTTCCGTCCTGCTCGATCAGGGATTTTTGACGACTGCCTATCCTGAACTGATACTTTCGGGGGGAGAGGGCGCTTCCGTAAGGCTTACTTACTCGGAGGCTATGTTTAACGATAAGGGAAAAGGAAATCGAAACGAGATAGAGGGGCGTATATGTCGCGGCTATTCCGATGTTTTCTACTCCGACGGTGGAGCGAATCGGTTGTTCCGTCCGTTGTGGTTCAAAACCTATCGCTATATTCAACTCGACATCGAGACCAAGGATCAGCCGCTGGTCATCGAGGATTTGTACGGAATCTATGTCGGCTATCCGTTCGAGGTTCGGGGTTCGTTCGAGTCGGACGATCCGGCTTTGGCCGATATCTGGAATGTGGGTTGGAGAACAGCCCGGCTGTGTGCTCATGAAACCTATTTCGATTGCCCCTACTACGAACAGTTGCAGTATGCCGGCGACACCCGGATACAGGCTTTGATTTCGTTGTATGTCTCCGGCGACGACCGGTTGATGCGCAAGGCGATCCGGATGTTCGATGTTTCGCGGAAATACGACGGGATTACCTGTAGCCGCTATCCGAGCATATATCCCCAATATATTCCGCCCTTCTCGCTCTATTGGATCGGCATGATACACGACTATTGGATGCATCGTCACGACGATGAGTTCGTTCAGAGCTTTTTCCCCGGAATACAGACCGTATTGTGGTGGTTTATCGACAAGATCGATCCGCAGACCGGACTGTTGCAGAGCAAGGTGCCCCATTGGAATTTTGTCGATTGGGCGACCTCGTGGCAACTCGGCGTAGCTCCGGAGAGCGATTCGTCGGGATCGGCCGTTACGTCGTTGCAGTTCGCTGCGGCTTTGCAAAGTGCCGCAGAACTGATGGAACAGTATGGAAAAACAGAGGTGGCCAAAGAGTATGAGACCATTTGCAACAATCTGAAGAGAGCGGTTTACGAAAAGTGTTGGGATGCAGAGCGCGGATTGCTCCGGGATTATATCGGGAGCGAAACCTTCAGCCAGCACGCCAACATCATGGGAATCCTGACCGATGCGATTCCCGAGCGTGACCAGCAGGCCGTTTTCGAACGGATCGTCGAAGATCCCTCTATTACTCAGACGACATTCTATTATAAATTCTACCTGATCCGGGCGTTGAAAAAAGTGGGGCTCGCCGATCGGTATACGCAGATGCTGGAGCCTTGGCAACAGATGATCGATATGGGCTTGACTACCTTTGCCGAGACTCCGGAACCGACCCGTTCCGATTGTCACGCATGGAGTTCCAGCCCGAATTATGATCTGTTGGCTACGGTTTGCGGGGTAGAGCCTGCAGCACCGGGATTTGCTCAAGTCCGGATTGCTCCCCATCCCGGACATCTGAAACGGATCAAAGGCGTCGTACCCCATCCGCTGGGTGACATCGAGGTCGATCTGCAATGTGAGGGAGATGCACTGTCCGGTCGCGTTGTCCTGCCCGACAATCTTCCCGGAACGTTCGTATGGAAAGGTAAATCCCAGCGGCTGCATGCCGGAGAGAACAAAATCGGCAAGTAGAGAGCAGACTATTCTGTGCCCACGCTGAAAGAGTGGCAAGTGGCGGCTTAAAGGGTCGAGGCAGGTGTTTGTCGCTGCTTTACAGCAGGTCCGTCAGGCGTTCCAGATGGATGCCCCGTGAACCTTTGATGAGGATCAGCCGATTGTTGAGCGGATGTCCGGTCAGGTAGGTCCGAAGGGTGTCCGCGTCGGGGAATGTCGGGTAGCAATCGGCTCCCGCTTCAGAGAAGTGTGCACCGACCAGATAGACTTCCGGCATCTCTACCTCTTGTAACAGCTGGACGATCTTACGGTGTTCCTGTGCCGAGTAGCTTCCCAATTCGAGCATGTCTCCTAAAATAACGGCCTTCGGCTGCATCGAAGGTTCTGATATGAAATGCCGCAGCGCAGCCTCCATACTCGATGGATTGGCGTTGTAGGCATCCAATATCAGGGTATTGCGTTGGGTGGCCTGACGTTGCGACCGGTTGTTTTCGGGAAGATAGCTTTCGATCGCTGCGACGATTTCCGGTTCCGGAATGTCGAAATAGCAGCCAACCGCGATGGCTGCAGCCAGATTGAACAGATTATACTCCCCGACCAGATGGGTGCGGATTTTATGTCCGTGCCACGATACGGTCAGGAACTGATGGTCGTTGCCGACCAATTTCAAATCGGCAGTGGAGTAGGGAATGGCCTCTATGCCGTTTCGCTCTGCAACCATTTGGCACAACGCTTCGCTCTGTTGAAGGTAAAAGGCTGTCCCTTTGTGGCTGTGCAGGTAATCCAACAGTTCGCCCTTGCCCCGCATGACGCCCTCTTCACCGCCGAAGCCTTCAAGGTGGGCCTTCCCGATGTTGGTAATCAAACCGAAATCGGGTTGTGCGATCGAACTGAGCAAGGCGATCTCCCCGCAGTGGCTGGCTCCCATTTCAACAAGTCCGAACTCGGTCGAACGGTCCATCGACAGCAGTGTCAACGGGACGCCGATGTGGTTGTTCAGGTTGCCGTGTGTGGCGTATGTATGGAACCTGCAAGACAAGACCCGGTAAGTCAGTTCTTTGGTGGTTGTTTTCCCGTTGCTGCCGGTGATGGCGAAAATCGGAATACCCAACTGTCTGCGGTGATGGGCCGCCAGTTGTTGTAATGCCTCAAGTGTGTCGGGTACGAGATAGCATCGGGAGCGTTGCTCCTCCGGAAGTGTTTCATAGATCTCCGGATTGTCGAGAACCGCAGCGGCAGCCCCTGCTTCGAGCGCCGAAGCTGCATAACGGTTGCCATCGAAAGAGTCTCCCCGCAGTGCGAAAAACAGGGTTCCTTGTGTCGTTTGCCGGCTGTCGGTCGAGATGTACGGGTGGCGGAGATATGCTTCGTAGAGTTCCATTGCCTTGTATTCCTTAGTCATAAAAACTCCCGTTTGTCGGAGCGAAACGGGAGTTATGAATCATGTCTCTTAGATAAATTCGTCGCCGATCTTGAATTTCGTGTCGTCGATAAATCGTTTTATGTTTTGTTCGTTGGCTTTCGGGCAGATCATCAGCACGTTGTCGTGGTCGACGACGATGTAATCTTTTAACCCCTCGATTACGGTCAGTTTGTCGGGTGCGGTCTTGATGATGCACCCTTGGGTGTCGTACAACATGCTGCGATCCGGGGATACATTGCCGTTCTCGTCTTTGGGCGAGTAGCGGTAGAGCGAACCCCATGTACCGATGTCGGACCAGCCGCATTCACAACCACAGACGAATACGTTGTCTGCCTTTTCCATGACTCCGAAATCGATCGATATGTTGCGGCACTCCGGATAGATCTGTTCGATGTATTGCGCCTCCTGCGGTGTCGCATAATAAGGTGCGATGGAGTCGAACATCTGTTGCAAATCGGGAAGGTAGCGGCCCAAAGCCTCGAGAATGGTTGAAACCTTCCAGACGAAAATACCCGAATTCCAGAAAAA
This sequence comes from Candidatus Alistipes merdigallinarum, assembly GCA_019119305.1. Taxonomy (GTDB): domain Bacteria; phylum Bacteroidota; class Bacteroidia; order Bacteroidales; family Rikenellaceae; genus Alistipes_A; species Alistipes_A merdigallinarum. The sequence goes on from DWXH01000019.1 coordinate 195,311, forward strand.
TTCTCCGCTCTCGACGAAAGTGCGGGCCAGCTCCTCATTGGGTTTCTCCGTAAATGTCTTGACTTTGTGGATCGCTCCGAAAGTTTCGCTGCTGTTGTCGACCTGAATGTAGCCGTATCCTGTGTCGGGACGCGTCGGGTGAATGCCGATGGTCATCATAACTTCTCGCTCTTCGGCAAAGTCGGCCGACCGTTCGATGACCCGGCAGAACTCGTTTTCGTTCAGGATCAGATGGTCCGATGCCGTAACGATCATCGTGGCCTCGGGGTCGATTGTATGTAACCGCCATGCTGCATAAGCAATACAAGGGGCTGTATTGCGGCCCACCGGTTCGCAAAGAATCTGGTCGGGGCTGATTTCCGGAATGTGTTCCAAAACCTGATCTTTATAAGTGGCATTGGTGACTACCAGAAAATTTTCGGCCGGGATGATCGACGCAAAACGTTCGAACGTATGGCGGATGAAGCTCTTCCCCGTTCCGAGTATGTCGAGAAATTGCTTGGGGCGGGTATATCGGCTGATCGGCCAAAAACGGCTGCCGATCCCCCCTGCCATAATGATACAATATCGGTTCTTATTCATAAACTGTTTCAATATTTGTGGAGATTCGTTTCGTATTACAATAATACGGCTTTTTATCCGAATAACCAAGAATGTCCCGCTGCAAACCCCGATGCAACGGTTGGTTTTTTGGAAATACTTCGTTACCTTCGCATCTCGGGAACGGCTGGAGGAGCTTGGATATACCCGGATTGGGGGCCTGTCTTTTTCTAAAAGAGTCAAGCCGTTTTATTTTATTGATTAATAGATGGGAAGGATGAAAATACGACTCTTTACGATACCCAATATGATTACGCTCTGCAACCTGTTGGCAGGGTGTGCGGCGGTGATCTCTGTTCTGGGCAGACACGATTTGCAGTGGGCTTTCTGGTTTGTCGCTATGGCGGCCGTGTTCGATTTTCTGGACGGGTTTGTCGCTCGTCTGACCAAGTCCTACTCTGCGGTCGGTAAGGAGCTCGACTCTTTGGCCGATATGGTCAGCTTTGGGGTGGCACCCGCTGCAGTCCTTTATGAACTCTTTATCCTTAACGGTGGAGATCCATATTGGGGATTTGTCGTTTTCATTTTGGCAGCTTGCTCCGCATTGCGTCTCGGAAAATTCAATATCGACGAAAATCAGACCAAACAGTTTATCGGATTGCCTACCCCTGCCTGTGCGCTCTTTTTCGTTTCGTGCGGGTATCTGGTCCAGAAATATGCGGTTTCCTTACCCGTGTGGGGAATTGTCGCTGCTGCGCTGATCTTTTCTGCACTGCTCATTTGTAATGTTCCGATGTTTGCGCTGAAGTTCTCGCACTATCGTTTCCAGGGGAATCGGGTGCGCTATCTTTTTCTCGCTGCCTCGATCGTTTCATTGGGTGTGTTTGGCCTCATTGCCGTACCGTTCATTATCGTGGCCTATATCTTGATTTCTTTGATTCTTGGGTGGGTTTCAGCCCGTTCGTAAAGGGTTAAAATTTGTATATGTAATATTTTTGCTACCTTTGCCGTTATTTCGGAGAGAAATCATCGGTGCTGATGTTTTTGATTTTGAGAAGGTATGCGGTTTGTTGTTTGCTCGCCATTGTATTGGCGGGTGTTGGGGTCGTATCTGCCCAGAGACCGATCACCTCTTCCTCTTCGGCCGCACAGCAATACGGGACTTTACCCGGACTTGCGGGCCAAAATCAGAGCCAAATGCAGTATGGAAATATCGGTGGAACGGTCGACAACAATGCTACGACCGGTCAGCAGACCGATACTACCAAAAAAGAGGCTAAAATCCGGAAGCCGTTGGAGTCCTACTTTTTCGACGATTCGACTCGTGAACGAAACAGTTTTGCGTGGAATGTTAATCTCGAAAGGAACGATATCGATTTGATCGATGTGGATACTTCGATGACAGGATTTCAAAACGAATACCCTTATTTGCAAAATAATGTGGGGTCGGCTTATTTGGGAAACTTGGGTGCGGCATCCGTCCCGCTCGACTTCTTTATCCGACCCAATTTTAGAAATTTTTCTTTCGCACAATCTTTTGCTGCCTATTTGATAACCCCGGAACAGGCTCGCTTTTTCAACGTCAAAAAACCGTTTACCCACCTCTCTTATTTCATGTCCGGACAGACCCGTCGGCTCGAGGAGAGTTTCTGGGGGACGCATGCCCAAAATATCTCGCCTTCGACCGGTTTCAATGTCGATTACCGCAGTCGGGGAACGCGGGGAATCTATACGTGGCAGGGAACTCGGGAACGGAACCTCTCTCTTGGCTTCTCGCACACAGGGAAAAAGTACAGCGTACACGCTGGCTATATCTTCAATATGCAGAATGTCAAGGAAAACGGCGGTATCAAGCGGGATGCAGACATTACCGATACCATTTTCGAAATGCCCGAACTGATTGAGGTGCGTCTGATGGATGCAAGAAATCAGTTGAAAAACAACACCTTCTATGTCGTCCAATCTTATGGTATCCCGTTGAGGCGGTTGACCGAAGAGGATTTTTCCATCGCGCGCAATTCGTCGATTTTTATCGGCCATTCGTTCGAACTTTCGAAGTTCTATCGGAAATATACGGATACGAGGAGCAACAGCGGTGATTATTATGAAAATTGGTATATCGACAATACGGCAAGCAGCGACTCAACGTACGAACGATTGCTCTCTAATAAGATTTTCGTGCAGATTCAGCCATGGGACCGGAACGGCCCTGTCGGTCTGATCGACGCAGGTATCGGAAACGACGCGCACCGATACTATCAGTTCCGTATGGAGGATTATCTCAGGGAGAACAAGGGCGTGACTCGGAACTCTACCTATGTATATGGTTCTGTTGAAGGTAGAGTCAAAAAATATTTCAGCTGGAATGCTCACCTCAAATACCATCTGTTCGGTTACCGAAGCCAGGATTTGGATATGGGGGGAAATGTGGCGTTCTCAGTTTTCGTACGAGGAAAACCGATCACTCTCGAAGGTAGCATCAGGCACCAGACACAGACGCCTGATTACTGGACCGAGAGCTATTTCTCTAACCACTTTGCGTGGAATAACTCTTTTGCGAAAGAGTCTGAAACCCGTATCTCTGCCTCACTTTCCGTGCCGGCCATCAATTTCGAATTCGGCGCGCAGCAGAGCCTTTTGAATAATCGTATCTATTACGATGCACAGGCATTGCCTGCTCAATACGATGGTGTCGTCAGTGTATCGGGTTTGTATGCTCACAAGGATTTCCGCATCGGCGGACTCCATCTAAACCACAGGGTTTTGCTTCAGTTTAGTTCGGTACAGGAGGTCGTGCCCGTTCCGTTGGCGAGCGCTTATCTCAGCTATTTCTTCGAATTCAATATCGTGAAGAACGTATTGCGGATGCAGATAGGTCTCGACGGACGGTACAATACCAAGTATTACGCATTCGGTTATAACCCGGCCACCGCGCAGTTTTATAACCAACGGGAAAAGGAGTTGGGAAATTATCCCTATGTAGACTTGTTCGTCTCCGCCAAATGGAAACGGATGAGAATTTTGGTCAAGATGCAGCACCTGAACGAAGATATGTTCGGGACTCGGGACTATTTCACCGTATTGCATTATCCTTTGAACAAACGTGCGTTCAAGTTGGGATTCTCCTGGAGCTTCTACGACTGATGCAGTAGACTGCCCACAAAAATATTTTTCATGATCGTTCAAATCAAAAGATCCGAAAAATTACTTTCGTTCTTTATTTGTACTTTGTTTTTCATGGCGTGTTCTGCTTCGGAAGAAGATGTCGTTCCGTCCGATGTAGTCACTCCGAGAGTCAGTCTGACGGTTGCCATGGATGATGAATTGCCCGGCTATTTCGTTTTCGGCGGTCAAAATTACGGTTATGAGTACGATCTGCTCAAGGCCTATGCCGATGAACGCGGTTTGGAGTTGAATATCGTGCCCTATGGTAATTCTGCAGAACGTAGTCGCCAGCTTCAAGCCGGCGAGGTGGATTTCGTTTCGTCGTTCGATGCGGAGCTTTCGGAAACCGACAAGAGTCATGCCGTGTCTATTTGCAATACCTCGTTTGTGCTGCTTACATCCAAATCGAGGGCTAAAGAGGCTCGCAAGATGCCGCATTTCAACCTCCCTGAATTTATCGGCAAAGGGCGGGTGTTGATCTCTTCGGGATTCAAACATGCCGCAGCCTATGGGATGTTGCTCGATTCTCTGGCTGCAGCCGAAATCTATGTGACATCGCAGAACAGTTTCGAAATGATCGAAGAGCTGAGCGATGCGCGTTACGATTATCTGATTTGCGAAATGAGCGAAGCCCAGTTGGGGTGCGCCATGACCCGGAATGTCGAGCAGATCTATACCTTCGCAGAGCCTGTAGGCTTGAGTGTAATCGTTTCTCAATGCGATTCTGTACTGAAACGTGATTTCGAAACATGGTTGAATAAATACCGTTGCGGAGAGGAGTATGCGTTACTCAATTATCTCTATTTTGAAAAAGGGATCGTGCGGCAGATGATCGGAAACGGGAAAACGGCATTGAAAAGCGGAGGAATCTCCATGTTCGACGAACTGTTCAAAAAAGTGTGCGAAAAAGAGGGATACGATTGGCGGTTGGTATCTGCCATTGCGTACAGCGAGTCGAGGTTCAATCCCTTCCTGGTGTCGCACCGCGGGGCACAAGGGTTGATGCAAATTATGCCACGTGTGGCTCGTCAGTTTGATGTCGAGGGCGATGTCATGGATCCGGAGAATAATGTCCTGTTGGCGCTTAAGATTTTGGGAAAGATCGAAAATTCATTGGATTTCTCTCCGAAAGCAACTGAAATGGACCGATTGAAAATTGTATTGGCCTGTTACAACGGCGGAATCGGACATGTCGTTGATGCACGGAATTTAGCCCGTAAATATGGGGCTGATCCCGATTCATGGGAAGATGTGGCCGATTATCTTACAAAAAAATCCGATCCTCAATATGCACAAGACGAAGTGGTGAAAAACGGTCGTTTTACAGGAAAGCAAACGCTCGCTTTTGTGAATAACGTAATCGATCGATACTCTCTCTATTGTCGTAATGTCGCTCGTTAGGACTCTGTTTGGAATATAAAATTGATAAAAAAGAGCCGATAATATTTATCGGCTCTTTTTTTGTGCTCGATGGTTGAGATAATAAATCAAAAGTATCGCTATTGCAATATCCGAAAAGAAGAGAATATTGGGGTTTACAGAGGGGGCAAGCAGAAAGTTGACAACGATATACAAAATCTGGATTAGTAGGATAATTTTAAGGCTTTGGTGTGGAGTAAAACCTATTTCCATGAATTTGTGATGGATGTGGTTTTTGTCGGCATTGAATGGCGAGCGTCCCGAACATATCCTTTGGATGAATAGACGTGTTGTATCGAAAAGGGGAATGAATATCAGACTCATTAGCGATACGATGGTGATGTTGTCGTGTTGTAAAAAGTCGATAGAGACTGTGTCGTGATGTCCTGCTAGTTTTAGTAGTAGAAATGCGGTGATACATCCGAGTGTCAGCGAACCACAATCTCCCATGAAAATTTTCATCCGTTTCCCGAAATAGTTGTAATAGAAAAAGACGGATAGAATACCGATAGTTGCGATCGACAAAAGGGCTAATTTATCGTTCCCGGTTATACATAGTAGGACCGTTAGCGCGGATAATGCAATGATGCTTAGTCCGGAACACAATCCGTCGATGCCGTCGATCAGATTGAAGGCATTGATAATGACCATTACGATGAGGATGGTCAACGGATAGGAGATCCAATGAGAAATCTGGTAAATTCCGAACAACCCGTCGAGATTGTCGACCGGTTGGGCTGGAAGAACCAGCAACAAAGCGACACATAATTGTCCGAGCAGTTTGTATTTATAGGATAACCCTTTCAAATCATCCCACAATCCTACTGCTGCGATAATGAATAGACTACAGAAAAAATAGAATATGGTCTCTCTATAAAGAGTCTCGATTTGAATGAATGTGGTCGGAGAAAAGGTGCATTGTAACCCACGTACAAAATAGTATGAAAACAGAATACTGGGCATGAAAATAAATCCTCCCAGGCGCGGTATCTGTTGAGAATGAACCTTGCGAGCATTGGGAATGTCGAACAAACGTTTCCGTTTTGCGAACAGGACTATGCGTGGAAAAACGATCCATCCTGTGAAAAAACAGATACAGAATGCGATGACAAAATATATGACGGAATCCATAAAAAGTGTCGAATAAACCTATTTCTACGAGTAAAGATACTAAATTTTTGTTTTGTGCAAACTATTATCCCTTGTGAGAAGGATTTTATTTGAAATGAAAGTGTGGACGTCATAATTTCGGGGTTTGTTTTTGATGTAAAAGAGAAAGATTGTTAATAGATAATTATTTGAAAAAAGGGGAGAATGATGATACTCTTCATTTTTAGTTGTGTTTTTGGGGGAAGTGGGAAACATCTACTTTATATTTATTGATGTGAGAATGTCGTGTGAATAGATATGTATTTGTGATGTATGGATACTGATTAGAAAATATAAAGAAAAATGTCTGAAAACTTGGTTTGTTCCGAGAAATAAAATACCTTTGCATCCTGCTTGCTTTAAGTAGGTTGTGTAACTAAAAAAAAATTAAAAGATGTCTGTAAAAATCAGATTAGCACGTCGTGGTAAAAAAGGATACCCTTTTTATCACATTGTCGTTGCCGACAGCAGGGCGCCACGTGATGGTAAGTTCATTGAGAACATTGGGTCGTACAACCCCAATACCAATCCTGCCACCATTACTCTTAACTTCGATCAGGCTTTGGCTTGGTTGCAGAAGGGCGCTCAACCTACCGATACCTGTCGGGCGATTCTCTCCTATAAAGGAGTCTTGTATAAGAAACATCTGTTGGGCGGTGTAGCCAAAGGTGCTTTCAGTGAAGAGGTGGCTGAAAAACGTTTCGCTCAGTGGCTCGAACAGAAAAACGGTAAGATCGCTGCCAAAGAGGCCAAACTCTCCGGTGAAAAAGAGGCCCGTGCAAAAGCCCGTCTCGAAGAGGAGAAGAAAGTCAATGAAGCTAAGGCTAAAGCCGTCGCTGCAAAACGTGCAGAAGCTGCCGCTGCTGAGGCTGCCGCAAAAGCTGCTGAAGAGAGCGCAGAGGGCGAAGCTGCTGCTGAGGCTGCTGCAGAAGAACCTCAGGCAGAGGCTTAGACCTTTCTGTTATGTCTCAAGGGAAAGTAGACTGGTCGTCTCCTGTCGCACGAGTTGCTAAACCGTTCGGTAATGAAGGAGAAGCTGTAGTTGCTCTTTTCGATAATTTCCCGGAAGACTTTGATATGAAGGAACCGTTATTCGCCGTAATCGACGGATTGACGGTTCCTCTTTTTTTCGACCGTTTCGAAAGACGCGGAAATCGCAAAGCGATTGTGCTTATTTCTGATTTCTATACGGAAAAACGGGTTGCCGAACTGGTAGGATGCGAACTTTTCGGTGAACGGAACCGGACCGGAAGCGGCGAGTATGAATCGGAAGATGAAGACAATGGCCTGCTCTATCTGGATGAGTTGGTCGGTTTCGAGGCTGTACTCGGACCGGATAGAGAAGGCAGAATAGAAGATTTTATCGACAGCGACAATCCGCTATTTCTTGTCCGGATCGGAGAGAAGGAGATTTATGTTCCTGCTGCCGATGATTTGATTGAGGAGATCGATGTCGAAACAAAACGTATCGTTTTCGACCTGCCCGATGGATTGATTGAGTTGAACGATTGATCGGGATGTTGGGGGAATACGATCCCGAACCGGACGGATAATCTATATATCCGTTGTTAAGCCATTTCCTAAAGAGACGATAGGAGGTACTTTCGAGAGTTCGATGTATATCTCCCGCCCGATCCATGCGTCCGTTGCGGCATAGAGCTGTTGGGCGGGGGTGAGTTGTTGGGCTTCCCAGTTGCTCAGGCGCTGTGCCTTGGAGATACGAAAATGTAAGACGATGGCGGCTAATTTCCGTAAACTTTTTTCTGTGATGCCGTATCGTGGAGCTAAATTTTGCAATTCGATAAAATTTTGCGGCTGGAAACCATGCAGTGAACGTAAACCACGAATATCGTCGTAGACGCCGACCCCTATTTTCGCATGTTCACGGGACGATAGCAATGCTCGTAACGGTTCGGGAAGTCCGATTCGATTCAGACGGAACAAGTAGGCCGTATCCGAGTTGGAAAGTTGTAACAACGACACTTTGTTCGTGTGGCCTTTAGCGAAAGAGGGACGTGTTTCCGTATCGAAACCGATCAACGGGTCCATGCTGAGCCGATGACATGCAGGGGCTACATCTTCCGCTCGATCGATTACGACGATCTTTCCCGAAAAGGCTCCGATGGGGATCTGGCTTACCTCTTCGTTCGATATACTTTCGGCATACACTCTTTCCATCAAGGGACAAATTTACGTATTTATCCGCAGTTTCCCCGCTTCGTCTTCCGTTATTTTGCCGTCGTGAAGCAATTCTGTTATAGCGGTCAGAATATTTTCGGGACTGTGTCGGAGTGAAGCGATTAATTCCCGGACGGAGGTTGGCCCTGTGCGTAAACGCGCATATATTTCATCTGCAAGACCTGAATGTTGACAAGAACGTTTGTTTTTCAGGCAGACATCGCAAACCCCGCACGGATGGTCGACGGTCTCTCCGAAGTAGCGGCGGATAATCGTGCTGCGGCATTCGTCGGCAGTAGCATAGCGGAGCATTTGGTCGAGACGCTGGGTTGCACATGCTTTGCGTTGGGTGTAGCTCTCCGGGGTGATCCGTACATCGCGGGTGGGAAGCCGTTCTTCGGAAAGGTACAAAACGGGACTTCTTTTCCCCGGAATATAGCGGATGATGTGGAGCTGCCACAGCATTTTCAGCAACTCCCTGAGCCGTTCCGGGGTGTAACCTGACAGATGGGTCAGCTCGTCTTCGTCGATCGGAACAAAATCGCTGAATAATCCCGTGTAACGCCGTAGAAGAACCATGATCAGATGGTCCAGCTCTTTACGATCGACACGTATGCGATATAAGGCGTCGCGGGTTACGGTGAAGCGGATGCGGGAGGGATTGTCCTGCTCGTCGGTCAATGTCATGTAGCCGTTTTGCTGGAGTATCTTGACGGCATGGATGACCGTCGGGACGAAAAAACGGAAACGGGCGGCAAATTCGTAGATGTTGAACGTATAGGCCGATCCCTTCCCGTCGCCGATGGCGATGTTCAGGTAGTTGAAGATCGATTCGTAGATTTGACGGATGGTTTTGAGCGGAGGATAGTCGAGGCGTAGCCGCTGGGATGCGCGGGGAACATCCCCTTCCGAATAGAGCAGAACCGCATAAGCCTTTTGACCGTCACGCCCTGCACGTCCCGACTCCTGATAGTAGTTCTCCAGCGAATCGCACAGATCGTAGTGGATGACCAAACGGACATCTCGTTTGTCTATTCCCATCCCGAATGCGTTCGTGGCCACCATAATCCGTAAATGGTCGTTGATCCATGCGTCCTGACGTTCGGAACGGGTGAAGTAGTTCATCCCGCCGTGGTAGAAGTCTGCCGAAAACCCTTGTCGCTTTAAAAAGTCTGCAACCGATTCGGCCCGGTCCCGGGTGCGGACATACACGATTGCCGAACCCGCAACATTTTGCAGAATACGAGTCAGTTGGGCGCTCTTGTCCTCCGTTTTGCGGACAACATAAACCAGATTGTCGCGGGCAAAACTGGTCCGGAGCAGATACGGCGAGCGAAACTTCAGCCGCGACATGATGTCGTCGGCTACATCGGCTGTTGCCGATGCGGTGAGTGCCAGAATCGGGACCTCAGGATGTGCGTCGCGCAATCGGCCGATCTCCAAATAGGCCGGCCTGAAATCGTAACCCCATTGGGAGATACAGTGGGCCTCATCGACAGCCAGCAGCGATACGTTCATCCGTGCATATCGGCTCCGGAACACCTCGCTGTCGATACGCTCCGGTGCGATGAACAGAAATTTCACATCACCATAGACGCAATTATCCAATATGCGATCGATATCCCGGAAAGGCATGCCGCCGTGGATCGATACAGCCGAAATATGCCGTTTGCGTAGCTGGTCGATCTGGTCCTTCATCAAGGCAATCAAAGGGGTGATGACGATACAGATCCCTTCAGCAGCAAGACCTGGAATTTGGTAGACGATCGACTTACCTCCTCCGGTCGGCATCAGCAACAATACATCGTTCCTTCCGCATACGGCCCGAATCGTCTCGAGCTGTTGCGGACGGAACGAGGTGTAGCCCCAATACTGTTTAAGCAGTCGGTAATACGTTTCGTCGTTCATGGATTACTTCGCAGGCAAACCGACGGTTTGACCCAATACGATGTGTTGTGTTTCGCCCAAATGCAGAATATCTGCGATCTCTTTCTGGTTTAAAGACATGTGAACGACTACCGCCAAGCCTTCGGATGCGCCGTATAAATATACGTTCTGTGCGATCAGGCCGGCATCTACCCCTGATGTGATGGCATTTTGCTGCGTATCGTCCGGGTTCATCATCCGGCTGTAATCCGCTACGAAAATTAAGATCCAATCGCCGGTTTTCGTGAATTCCTGATTGTTGACCTCTGCTCGGTGGTCCCCTTCAGCTACCGGAATGAGTTTGTGATCCGTTGCGTCATACAAGTAGGCACCGCTCCGACCGATCAGGTAAAGGTCGATCTCCTGGCGATTCAGTGCCGATGGGGCTGTCCGGCGTCCGTCGGGACGGTTGATACCCCATGCTGCCCAGACCAAATCCGAAAGCTGTTGTTCGTTCAGATGACGTGTGGAATCCATCGAACGGTTGGTCGACCGTTTGGATAGCGCCTCCATCAGCGGCATGCCGCCGCTTTTGGATGGAGTAGGAAGTTGAATCTCTTTTTGTGCCATAACGCAAGAAGCTAAAAACAATGCAATTAAAGCCAATAGTTTGGTTTTCATATTCGTTTGATTTTTGTCTGCACCCGAATTATTTGAGCGCTCTTTGCAAATTTAAGTTAATTTTTTCTAAATTTACAGACTCTCAACTGAAGAGAAACAGTATGAGGGGAGGGGACGAGAAGAAGACGGAGGATTTTAAGAATTTAATAAGAAATAAAATGAAACGCAGTTTATTGTTGTCGATTGCAGGCGGTATGATGGCTTGTCTGTGCATGGCGCAGAATCCGGAACCCCAGCCGCTCTATCCGGATGGGAAAATGCCCGGAAACAACGAAATCGATCCGAAAAATTTTTTGGATAATGAAGAGATCCGGGCGGGTATTACGGAACCGGACTATACCCTCTTTCTTCCCGATCGCGATAAGGCGACCGGGCAGTGTATCATCGTTTGTCCGGGCGGCGGATACGGGTGCGTGTGTTATGCCCGGGAAGGGAATGAAGTGGCTCGGTGGCTCAATGAAAACGGAGTGGCGGCCATCGTCCTGCGATACCGGATGCCGAACGGCCATCATCAGATTCCGATAGCGGATTATGCGCAGGCCATGCGGACCGCTCGGGAAAATGCGGATCAGTGGGGGATAAATCCTCATCAGATCGGTGTCATGGGATTCTCGGCCGGCGGCCATCTTGCATCGACTGCCGTCGTGCTGACTGACGAAGCGGTCAAACCGGATTTTGCTGTATTGATCTATCCGGTCATAACGATGGACGGGCCCTATGCGCAGATCGATACCCGGAACAACTTGATGGGAACCAATCCGGACAAAGCCTTGATCGAAAAGTATTCCGCAGAGAAACAGATTACTCCCGAGACATCGCCTTGTTTCATAGCCCTCAGTAATGATGACGATTTGGTCCATCCGAGAAACAGTACGCTGTTTTACGATTCATTGCGGGCTAAAGGCGTTTCGGCCGAGTTGCACATCTATCCCACCGGACAACACGGTTGGAATCAAACTTTCGTTTACTGGGATGAGTATCACACTTCATTGCTGCGTTGGCTGAAGCAACAACGGGACAAGGCGGCGCTCCCCGCAAAGAATGAATAGAGCGGAGCATATGGAAGACAACTTTCGATGGATTTTGTGCCGGGACCAGATAATCGGGCGCCGATGAAAAACGGAAGATTGTTGTAAATTCGAAAAATGTTTTTTATATTTGTCATGGCGAAAGAGTTCTGGCCTCCATCCCAAGAGGCCGGGATTTTTTCTTTTTTTACTTAATCAAAAATGAAACCTAAAACACGATTCTATATTTGTGTAGCGTTTTTATTGCTTTCGGTGTTTTGTATGGGAGGTAGTACTGTGGTGTGTCTGCTCGAAGGTGGAATGCGGAACTATCTGACACTGGTGGTGTTGTTTTGTTGTGCGGTGATGTTCTTTCATCTCGTGCGGCAAATGATCCGGGTCAATGAGTAAAACGAATATTAGGTCTCATAAAATTAATCTTATTTAATTATGGCATCAAATGTTGTTTATTTAACCGAAGCTGGACTGCAAAAGTTAAAAGATGAATTGGATCATCTCCGTTCAGTGGAACGTCCCGCTATATCAGCTGCGATCGCTGAAGCCCGCGACAAGGGTGATTTGTCGGAAAATGCAGAGTATGACGCAGCCAAAGAGGCTCAGGGTATGCTTGAAATGCGGATCGCAAAATTGGAGGATACCGTGGCGAATGCCCGTGTAATTGATGAATCGCGGATCGATACGAGTACGATTCAGATCCTCAACCGCGTGACTTTGAAAAATAAAAATACGGGGAAGGTCGTCGAGTATACTTTGGTCTCGGAAAATGAGGCGAACCTTAAAGAGGGTAAATTGTCGATCGGAACGCCGATCGCTAAAGCCCTGCTGGGGCATAAAAAAGGCGATGAGGTTGATGTGACCGTCCCTTCTGGGGTCATCCGGTTCGAGGTGATCGATATATCGATATAACGGTCGGTGGGCTATTCTTTGAATTCCCCAAAAGACAAGAAAAAGGAAAGAGAGGAGCCATTGGGTACGGCCCCTCTCTTTCCTTTTTTAACTCAGTTAATTTCAGCATGGCTTTTTATTGACCGTATGGCCGAGAGGTCGGGTACTTGCTGCTGAGCGGGATTTCGACGAAATCATTGGACGTGAGAGATAGGTTTAATCGTGGCGTCCGCATTTCCGAAGATATTCGAGCAGCAGTCCGGGTCGATCGGTCTGGATCAGTCGGGCATTCAAACTGTCGATCAGGTATCCGTAGACCCGAGTTGCATCGTCGAGCGCTTGGTCGTCGTAACGCTCTCCGCTCATGCCGTTCCACATGGTGTTGTACCAGATCAACGACCGGTTGGCGAGAAAATCCCGTACCCGTTGTGGAACCCGACTCGTGTCGCTTTTGAAAAGCAGCTCGTAAGCCACCGGATGTAACGTCGTATCGAAATCCGCGATCGTCGCTTCTGCACCTTCCTCGTCGAGATTTACGATCGGCATATAGATTACGCTGTCGAGGTAAGGGCCAGCCGTAACCTGGACATGATCGGCATCTTGTCCCCCTTTCATGATGATCTGACGGGTGACGCCTGTCTTTGCTGCAAGGGCCATGATCTCATCGAACATGTTGTACCCCTTGTCGATATTCAACATGAGGTGTCCTTTGCTGCGGATGAAGATCTCTTCGAGTGTCGGAACCTGTAAATCCGTTATCGTGCTGTCGTTTGCCTTCAAAAAATAGTTGCGGATCGAGTCGATACTCAGTTCCGAAACTTTCCCTTTACCGTTCGTCGTGCGGTCGATCGTCGCGTCGTGCATCAGGATTAATACGCTGTCGGCGGTACGGCGTACATCCAACTCAACCACATCGACTCCCATATCGATCGCATTTTGCAGTGATTCGAAAGAATTTTCCACCGTATTGCGCCATCCGCCCCGATGGGCGACGACGAGTACGGATTCTGTATTCGGATTATTCAGGATAGAGAGCAATGTGTCGATGCGAGTCGCTTGCGGTTGTTGAACCGGTCGTGAACAGGAGTACAAACAGATACTCGATATGAGAATCAGGAGCAGTGATCGGTTTGAACGGACCATAGTTTTCAATGTTACTAAATTGGAATTTGGGCGAATGTTATACAACGATGGATAAATAACGATCAATGCTGTAACTCATCCGCTTTCGCTTTCATCTTTTCTGCCCGTTTGTCGCTGTCGGGATGGGTGGAGAATGCCTGCAATAACGTTGATGCGTGTGCTCCGGGTTTCTTCGAAAGCTGTGACAATTTGGTCAGCGCATTGTACATCGCATAGGGATCGATCCCATGACGGACACAAAACTCAAATCCGAACTCATCTGCTGCGTACTCCTGTTGTTGGGAATACTGTGCCGATGCAAGGGCATGGGTCAGCTCCATTAATTGAGACTGGGACAGTTGGGCGGCCACCCCTTTGCTGACCGAACCAGCCGCACTTTCTGCTGCTGATTTCAAGTAGGCGTTCTTCAGTGAGTTTTTTGCATCGTTGCGGGCTACGTGTCCGATCTCATGTCCGATAATTGCAACCAGTTCGTCGTTGGTCATGACATCCATCAGCCCGGAATAGATTCGGACACTGCCATCTCCGCAGGCAAACGCGTTAACTTCGTCCCGTTGATACACTTTGAAATTGAGGGTCATTCCGTCAATGGAGAGATTCTGGGTCACAGAGTCCAATCGAATTGCATAAGCAGCCGTGTCGACTTTGTTCATGCTGTCGAGAGCGGATACCGCACGGCGACTCATTTCTGCTACCGCATCGTCTGACAGCGTAAAAGCGTTGATCAGATCGCCTCCGGCCTTAAAAAGCTTGTTTATCTTGATCTGTCCTGAAGCAGAAAGACCAAAAACGAACACGCTGAATAATAAAAGAGTAAAGTTTTTCATCATAAATGCAGTTTAAACTGCCCCAAAGGTACAACTTTTTTATAGTGAATCGGTGTGGCCTTTCCGTTTTTTTGTGATGGATGTTTCGGGGAAGACATATTTTTCCGGACGAAATGGCAGGTGTCGTGTCACCATGTCCGATTGTTTCCATGATTTTGGCAGGATAGTGGCTTATAAACACAATTTTCGGCTCTTGGCATAAAGATTGATTTGGTTAAGGCAAAACGATTTTGAAAATAATAATTAATAAAAGGAATAAAGTTATGGGAAAGATTATTGGTATTGATTTGGGGACTACGAACTCGTGTGTAGCCGTAATGGAGGGTAACGAACCGGTCGTAATCCCTAACAGCGAAGGTCGTAGAACCACTCCTTCGATCGTAGCTTTTGTAGACAACAACGAACGGAAAGTAGGTGATCCTGCAAAACGTCAGGCAATTACCAATCCGAAAAGAACCATCACCTCGATCAAGCGGTTCATGGGTGAAACGTACGATCAGGTGGGACAGGATATCAAACGTGCTGCTTACAGCGTGGTACGTGGCGATAACAATACGCCGAGAATCGATATCGACGGTCGTTTGTATACCCCGCAGGAGATTTCGGCAATCATTCTTCAGAAGATGAAGAAAACGGCTGAAGATTACCTGGGTACCGAGGTGTCGGAAGCGGTTATCACCGTACCGGCTTACTTCTCCGATTCGCAACGTCAGGCTACCAAAGAGGCCGGAGAGATCGCAGGTTTGAAAGTACGCCGTATCATCAACGAACCGACGGCCGCTGCACTGGCTTATGGTTTGGATAAGGCCAACAAGGATATGAAGATCGCCGTATATGACTTGGGTGGCGGTACGTTCGATATCTCCATCCTGGAGTTGGGTGACGGTGTCTTCGAGGTTAAATCGACCAACGGTGATACCCATCTCGGTGGTGATGATTTCGACCATGTGATCATCGACTGGATGGCTGATGAGTTTCAGAAAGAGCACAACGTCGATCTGAGAAAAGACCCGATGGCCCTGCAGCGGTTGAAAGAGGCTGCAGAAAAGGCAAAAATCGAACTTTCGAGCTCGACATCGACCGAAATCAATCTGCCATACATCATGCCGGTAGACGGTATTCCGCAACACTTGGTGATGACTTTGACGCGGGCTAAATTCGAACAGTTGGCCGACAACCTGATCCGGGCTACGATTGAGCCTTGTAAGAAAGCCGTGGCTGATGCTGGTTTGACGACCAGTCAGATCGATGAGGTGATTTTGGTCGGTGGTTCTACCCGTATCCCGGCTATCCAGAAAGTCGTTGAAGAGTTCTTCGGTAAGACCCCTTCGAAAGGAGTGAATCCCGATGAAGTGGTCGCTATCGGTGCAGCAATCCAAGGTGGTGTGTTGACCGGTGAGGTTAAAGATGTCTTGTTGTTGGATGTTACTCCGCTGTCATTGGGTATCGAAACGCTCGGAGGTGTCTTTACCCGGTTGATCGATGCGAATACGACGATTCCGACCAGAAAGAGCGAGGTCTTCTCGACCGCAGCTGATAACCAGCCTTCTGTTGAAATCCACGTATTGCAGGGTGAGCGTCAGATGGCACGCGACAACAAGACGATCGGTCGGTTCCATTTGGATGGTATACCTGCCGCTCCGAGAGGGGTGCCGCAGATCGAGGTTACGTTCGATATCGATGCCAACGGTATTTTGAACGTGTCCGCTAAGGATAAAGGTACAGGGAAAGAGCAGAAGATCCGTATTGAGGCCTCTTCCGGACTGACCGAACAGGAGATACAACGGATGCGAGACGAGGCGAAAGCCAACGAAGCGAAAGACAAGGAGGAACGTGAACGGGTCGACAAGGTTAATGCGGCCGACAGCATGATATTCTCGACGGAGAAACAGCTCAAAGAGTACGGAGACAAGATTCCGGCCGACAAGAAGAGTGCAATCGAAGCGGCTCTCGGTAAGCTGAAGGATGCGCACAAAGCTCAAGACATTGCCGGTATCGATGCAGCAACCGCTGAACTGAACTCGGCATGGCAGGCGGCTTCGCAGGACATTTACAGTGCACAGCAGAATGCGGGATCAGCTCAGGCTAATCCGGGTGCAGGGGCTGGTGCAGCTTC
Organism: Candidatus Alistipes merdigallinarum; assembly: GCA_019119305.1. Lineage (GTDB taxonomy): Bacteria > Bacteroidota > Bacteroidia > Bacteroidales > Rikenellaceae > Alistipes_A > Alistipes_A merdigallinarum. Next base: position 212,308 of record DWXH01000019.1, read on the forward strand.
GGGTAACGCAAATGCCGGTGCCGGTCAAAACGGAACCGATAATGTAACCGATGTAGATTTTGAGGAGGTCAAATAAGGACTTGGAAATATGGTGAAGTGAGGCGGGACAGCTCAACAGTCTGAGCTGTCCCGCCTCTTTTTTTGCCTTTCCGAATGTGCGGAAAGCAAGCTGTGCAATGAAAATAGCGAACCTCTTCTATGTGAAGGGGTTTTCTTGTTGGAAAAATATTTGTCTTGAAAAGTTTTTGTCCGTAGTCTCTTTCTATGTTCAATTATTTAGTATTTTTGTTTCATGAGTTTATTAAACGGTATTCAGATATCGGGTAATGGACAAATTCAGGTTATTTTTAGCTTAATTTTTGAAAAAGAATAAAGATATGGTGAAGAAAATTTTTCTTGGGATGGTGTGTTGTCTTTTAGTTGGATCTTTAAGCGCTGCTCAGAAACAGCTGTCATTAACCTCGCCCGATGGGAAGTTGAAGGCGACGATTAACGTGGGTGAAAAGTTGACTTATAGCGTTCTTTTCGATGGGAAAGAAGTGATTGCTCTGTCGGCGATTTCTATGACGCTGGATAACGGTACGGTTTGGGGAGACAATGCGAAACTGCTCAAAAGTGACGAAAAACAGATCGACGTAAAAATTGCATCGCCGTTTTATCGGGCAGACAGCATGAGAGATTGGTGTAATGAATTGACCATGAAATTTAAGGGCGATTATAGCGTGGTGTTCCGTGCGTATAATGATGGGATCGCTTATCGTTTTGTCAATCAGGCGAAAGCCCCGTTCTGTATCGTCCGTGAAGAGGTGGATTATCAGTTTCCGGCAGATGCTGTAGCTACGGTCCCCTACGTGAATCGAGGTAATGATGGTGATTTCAATTCACAGTTTCCGAACTCTTTTGAGAATGTGTATAAGGCGGAAAAACTGTCGGAACTGAATCAACAGCGATTGATGTTTCTGCCGTTAGTCGTTAAATCGGAGTCGGGACCTGCCGTGTGCCTTACGGAAACCGATTTGTATGATTATCCGGGACTTTATCTTGTCGCTTCGGAGGACCAATATGGTTTGAAGGGTGTGCACCCCGGGTATCCTAAAAAGGTGGAGCAGGGCGGACACAACAATCTGCAGATGTTGGTAACCGAACGGGAAGATTTTATCGCAAAGGTCGAAGCTCCCAGAAATTTTCCTTGGAGAATTGCGGTTATTACGGAGAACGATAAGGATTTGGTGGCCTCGAACCTCAGTTATCTGCTGGCTGAACCGTCGAAATTGTCGGATATCTCGTGGATTAAGCCCGGAAAGGTCGCTTGGGACTGGTGGAACGACTGGAATCTCGACGGCGTGGATTTCGTAACCGGTGTGAACAACGATACCTATAAAGCCTATATCGATTTCGCCTCGAAAAACGGCATCGAATATGTGATTCTCGATGAGGGTTGGGCTGTCAATCTGCAGGCCGACCTGATGCAGGTGGTCGAGGGTATCGATATCAAGGAGTTGGTCGACTATGCTGCCGAACGGAACGTAGGGATCATTCTTTGGGCCGGATATTATGCCTTCGAGCGCGATATGGAGGAGGTGTGCCGCTACTATTCCGAATTGGGAGTCAAAGGATTCAAGGTCGACTTTATGGATCGGGACGACCAACTAATGACCGATTTTAACCACCGTGCCGCCGCTACCGCCGCTAAATACAAACTGATCCTCGATCTGCACGGTACGCACAAACCGGCGGGGATCAACCGCACCTATCCCAATGTGCTTAACTGTGAAGGCGTATTCGGTTTGGAACAGGTGAAATGGATTCCTGCAACGGTCGATCAGGTGACCTATGATGTGATGATCCCCTTTATCCGTCAGGTGGCCGGGCCGCTGGATTATACGCAGGGCGCGATGCGCAATGCAACCAAAAGTAACTATTTTCCCTGTTACAACGAACCGATGAGTCAGGGTACGCGTTGCCGGCAGCTCGCTTTGTATGTGGTGTATGATTCGCCTTTTAATATGATGTGCGATACACCCAGCAATTATGAGCGCGAGCAAACCTGTACGGATTTCATCGCAGCTGTGCCTACCGTATGGGATGAAACCCGGATTCTGGACGGAGAGTTGGGTGAGTATGTCGTTACGGCTCGGCGGAAAGGCGATGTGTGGTATGTCGGGGGGATTACCAACTGGACTGAGCGCGATGTAGAGGTCGATCTCTCTTTCCTGAATGATGGTTCGCATCAGGCTTTGCTGTTTAAGGATGGGGTGAATGCACACCGCATTGCCCGCGATTACAAGAAGGAGTCGGTTTCTGTCGATGGACAGACGAAATTGAAACTGCATCTGGCTCCGGGTGGCGGATTCGCCATGCGGATCGAGTAGATTGTCTGAACCGATAAAACTTATGTTCTGAGATAGAATAGTTGATCGTCTCGAATGAAAGATGAGGCCGATTCTGTTTTGGGTCGGCCTCATCTTTTTTTGTCAAGGCATGTAGGGAGAAGGGAATCGGGGCATGGATAGTTCCGGTTTAACGACAGGTTGAGCGAAACCCTCTCAGATCGTAAAGTGCTGTTTTTGTTTGCAGAAGAGCGAGCCCGATGTTCCAAATTCGGAAAGAAGGGGCAGAGAGAACATCCCGACGAATTGCCCGTATATTAGACGTACGAATTATCGGAATATGCGGTGATAGAATCGTATGATCGTGGCATTCAGCGTCGGAGAGATACCGGATAGGTAGATCGGAATGCCGAATACGGCCGTGATAATAAGGGTACGGATTACGGCGTCGAGAATAAAGTGTCCCATGGTCGGGATGAGTGACGAAACTCCGATTGCCAGAAGACCGATTATGGCTACGGATATATCTTTGGGTGAAAATGGTTGGATGCGGTAAAATTTCCAAACGAAAGTCACATGTCCGATGTTGAAGATGATGATCGAGATCATTGTCGCCAAAGCCGCTCCGTTCATGCCGAAGCGGGGAATCAATAACAGGTTGGTCCCGATGGTCAGTCCGACCAAAAACAGCGACATCAGAAATTCATACCGGTATTTCTTCGAGGTCATGAGAATGGCGCTGTTCAATCCGGAGTACATGTCGATGATCCGGCCCAGACCCAAGAACAGAAATACGTAGCGTCCGGTCGCGTATTGTTCGGGCATCAGTGAGAAGATGTTGTCGAGGTTGACCCATATGATGACGAACAGGTAGCAGCCTGCAATCAAGTTCATTAGCGAAACCTCGCGCGAAATGTGTCGCATGCCCTGAAAATCGCGCGCCTTCCAGAACTCCGTAACAACCGGTGTCGAGACCTTTACCAACGAACGGTAGGGCATCTGCATAACGCTTACCAGGCACAGCATAATGCCGTAGATTCCGTTTTCGGCCAATCCCCACATACCCGCCAGCATGGCCTGGTCCACCGTCGGGACGATGTAGTTCGAGGTCCCTCCGAGGTATTGCCAGAATCCGTAAACGCTTGCGATCGAGGCCAGTTTTTTTACTCGACGCGAAATGCAGGGCTTATAACGGGTGTAGCCCAGCCGGAGGGTATAGATCAGTAAAATAATGGTCGGAACAAAATAGATCAAGACGTAGCCGATAACGAACTGTTCGAATGTAAGCACTTTGAATACGTACAGCGAAATTTCGATCGTCACGAGCAGACGCAAAACGATTTCGTTCGAAAAGGAGGAGATGACGTTCTTGTGGAAAGCCTGTAGCCACGATGTGAAAAAGTTGTAGAACAGCGTGGTAAATCCCATCGGGATCAGCCACAGGTAGTACTGTGAGAGCAGGGGTGACTCCTGGGAATAGTACTCCATGACCGGATTGCTGAACAGCAGGAAGAGCAGGGTGAACAGGATAAACCCAAAACTCACACCGACGCCTGACCAGAAAAACAGCCCGTTGTGCGTCCGATCCTCCGTCCGAAAAAACGGGAAAAACTTGACGATCGTAAAGTTGATCCCCAAGGCCGAGAACTGGGCGTAGATTACCGAAAAACTGACCAAAATGTTTACAAGCCCGACCTGCGTCTCGCTGAAAAAGTTCGGTAGCAGCAGGATCTTGTTGACATAACCGATTACGATCCCCACGTAAGAGAGGATCGTAATCGTTATGCTATCGCGTTGTACGGTTCCCACGACCGGTATCTCGTTTGTCGCCGCGGTGGACGGATTACATGCGCTGGGGTACCCCGATGCCGAGCAGAGACATACCCTCGGCAATGATCCGTGCCACGCTCTCCGAAAGCGTCAGCCGCATAGTCTGTTTCGCGGCATCCGTTTCGCGGAGGATCGGGTAGTCGTGGTAGTAGCTGTTGTACTCCTTCGACAGTTCGTAGACATAATTTGCAATCAGGGCGGGAGAGAAGTTCTCGGCGGCCTGTGCAACGATGGTCGGGTAGTCGGTCTGTAACTTGATGAGACGTACCTCGTCGGCCGATAACTCGGTGGCCGGGAGCTGTTTTCCCGGCTCGATTCCTTTTTCAGCGGCTTTGCGGAGTACCGAACGGATCCGGGCATGCGTATATTGAATGAACGGACCCGTGTTGCCGTTGAAGTCGATCGACTCGCGCGGGTCGAAGAGCATCGTCTTGCGCGGATCGACCTTCAAGATAAAGTATTTCAGTGCGCCGAGACCCACCATGTGGCTGATGGCTGCGGCCTCCTCCGGGGTGGCGTCGTCGAGTTTGCCCAACTCCTGCGACATGTCGTGGGCCGTGCGTACCATCTCGTCGATCAGATCGTCGGCATCCACAACGGTCCCTTCGCGGGATTTCATCTTTCCTTCCGGAAGTTCGACCATACCGTAGGAGAGATGAGTGATGGCATCGGCCCAGTTGTATCCCAATTTCTTGAGAATCAGTTTCAATACCTGGAAGTGGTAATTCTGTTCGTTACCCACTACGTAGATCATCTCGTCGAGGTGCTCCTCCTTGAATCGGGTGTAGGCTGTTCCCAGGTCCTGTGTCATGTAGACCGAAGTACCGTCGCCGCGAAGCAGCAACTTCTGGTCGAGTCCGTCTCCTGTCAGGTCGCACCATACCGATCCATCTTCCTTGCGGAAGAATACTCCTTTGGACAGTCCTTCGTCTACGAGCGATTTTCCCAAAAGATAGGTGTTCGATTCGTAGTAGATTTTATCGAAACTGACACCCATGGCCCGGTAGGTCGTATCGAATCCTTCGTAGACCCAGCCGTTCATGGTTTGCCACAGTTTATAGACTTCGGGGTCCTTCGCTTCCCATTTCCGCAGCATTTCCTGAGCCTCTTTCATGATCGGGGCCTCGTGTTTTGCCTGCTCCTCATCCATGCCTTCAGCTACCAGCTTTTTGATCTCTGCCTTGTAGGCCTTGTCGAAGGCTACGTAGTAATCGCCCACCAGATGGTCGCCCTTCTTACCGGACGAGGCAGGGGTTTCACCGTTTCCGAATTTCAACCACGCAAGCATCGATTTGCAGATATGGATACCCCGGTCGTTGACCAGGTTCGCCTTGATCACCCGGTTTCCGTTTGCCTCCAGAATGCGGGCAACCGAATATCCAAGCAGGTTGTTGCGGATGTGTCCCAAGTGTAACGGCTTATTGGTGTTCGGCGATGAGTATTCGACCATGATCGTATGACCGTTCGGCGATTTGCGGCCGTATGCCTTGTCGTTCAGTATCTCGTTGAGGCGTTCGATCCAGAATTGCCCGCTGAACGAAATGTTCAGAAAACCCTTGATTACGTTGTATGACCGGATCTCTTCGAATGCCGTAAGTGCCTCCCCGATCTCGTTTGCCGTAGCCTCCGGGCTCTTGTGGCTCTGTTTCAGCAACGGGAAAACCACGACCGTCAGGTCTCCTTCGAAATCCTTGCGGGTCTTTTGTATTTGGATGAGCTCCGCCGACACGGGCCCGTACAGCGAACCGACCACGCCGGCCGTCTTCTCTTGCAAAAATTGTTCGATACTCATGATTTGCCTTTACCTAATTTCAAAATCCCCACAAAGATAACTATTTTTGCCGTCAAATCATACAAGATGCAGATTGCTGGAATAGATTTGGGCGACAAGCCGCTGTTTCTCGCTCCGATGGAGGATGTGACCGATCCATCGTTCCGTTATGTGTGCAAACATTTCGGGGCCGACATGCTATATACCGAGTTTATATCGTGTGACGGCCTGATTCGCGATGCCGCAAAATCGGTGGCCAAACTCCGGCTGTTCGACTACGAGCGTCCTATCGGCATACAGCTTTACGGAAATGAGATCGAACCGATGGTCGAGGCGGCTCGTGTGGCCGAAGCGGCAGGACCCGATCTGATCGATATAAATTTCGGGTGTCCTGTCCGGAAAATCGCGGCGCGGGGTGCCGGAAGCGGCATGATGCGCGATGTCCCGAAGATGGTCGAAATGACCCGGAGGATTGTCGAGACGGTCCGGTTGCCTGTAACGGTAAAAACCCGGCTCGGCTGGGACGAGGAGTCGAAGAATATCGTCGAAATTGCCGAACGGTTGCAGGATGTCGGAATTGCCGCGTTGACCATTCACGGCAGAACCCGGGCGCAGCTGTATCGCGGAGAGGCGGATTGGACGCTGATCGGTGAAGTGAAACGGAATCCGAGAATGCACATCCCGATTATCGGTAACGGAGATATCGATTCGCCGGTCAAGGCGGCCGAGGCGTTCGAACGTTATGGGGTCGATGGAATCATGATCGGACGGGCGACCTTCGGGCGGCCTTGGATTTTTCGGGAGATTCGGCACTATCTGACTTGTGGGGAGTTGTTGAAGCAACCCTCCGTGCAGGAACGGGTCGAACTGGCCAAGCTGCATTTTGCCAAATCGTTGGAATTCAAGGGTGAAAAGGTCGGCGTTCTGGAGATGCGTCGCCACTTCTCCTGCTATTTCAAAGGATTGCCCGACTTCAAAAGTACACGGTTGAAGCTGGTTACCCTGACCGATCCCGAGGAGATCCGGGCCACGTTGGATTATATCGCCGAACGTTGGAAAGGTTATGATACGTCGGAGATTACGCCTCCGCCTCTTTCGCATGAAGTGTAGTTCAGACATTCGGGAAACGGATGGGAATGTTGCGACGGGAGGATCTGTCGTGCTGTTTTAATGAGTGAAAGTTGGGGCCGGGTCTGTTTTGTTCCGAAAAAATCGGAAAAAATGAAATAAAATTTACGATCCGAACAATATTCGGATCGGATTCCGAGTTTATACATTGAAAGTTTAATAAATAATGTATGATGTTCGGCGCTCTGGTCCGTAATGAAAACGGATGCCGATAAATTGAAAAAAAGTAAATATGGTGTAAATCTACCTTTTTTGTATTTAACATGTAAATTAACTCTTAATTAAATGGTTTCTATGAAAAAGGGAATTTTTTGGGTCGGCGCTTTAGCCTTATCGATGGCAGTAGGAGGCGTTACGGCCTATTCGGTAACGAAAACGATGGAAAAGCAGAAGAGTGATGTCAAAAACTCTTCCGTAAGCGCTCCCGCTTCGTTTGCTTCGAAAGCCGGATCGCATTTTACCTCTTATGATGCAGGTTCCTATCCCGATTTGACCTATGCTGCAGAAAATGCCGTTAAAGCGGTTGTCAATATCGTCAATACGCGTGAAAGCACAATGAGAAACGGATACGCTGACGGTGGTTATGAACAGTTTTTTGATTTTTTCGGCATCCCGAGAGGTCAGTTTCGGGAACAACAACCCCGTGCACAAAAAAGCGGTGGTTCGGGTGTGATTATCAGTCCCGACGGGTATATCGTTACGAATAATCATGTCGTGGAGAATGCTTCGAATCTCAAGGTTACGTTGAATGACCAGCGTACGTTCGATGCCAAATTGATCGGAACCGATCCGACTACGGAAGTGGCATTGATTAAGATCGAGGCAACGGATCTGCCTACTCTTCCAATCGGTAATTCTGACGATTTGCGTTTGGGGGAATGGGTGTTGGCAATCGGAAGTCCTTACGGATTGACCAACACCATTACGGCCGGTATCGTCAGTGCAAAAGGCCGTAATCTTGATGCATTGCAATCGCAGTACCGTCTCGAGTCGTTTATTCAGACCGATGCGGCAGTTAATCCTGGAAACAGCGGCGGTGCCTTGGTGAATGCAAAAGGCGAGCTCGTGGGAATTAATACGCTGATCCAGTCCAAAACGGGAAGTTATATCGGGTACTCCTTCGCTGTCCCGACCTCGATCGTGCAGAAAGTCGTGGTTGACCTCAAAGAGTACGGCGTTGTGCAACGTGCGATTCTCGGTATCCAATATACGGAGGTAAACGAACGTTTCCTCGAAAGCGAAGAGGGTAAGAAGAGCGGTATTACCGAAAAAGGCGGTGTCTATGTGGCTGATGTGGCTTCGGAAAGCGCCGCTGAAGAGGGCGGTATCAAAGTCGGTGACGTGATCATTGAGATCAACGGCAAAAAAATCGATGGCGCAGCACAGCTTTCCGAAGAGATCGCCCGTCATCGTCCGAACGATAAAATTACGGTTGTGGTAAAAAGAGGTTCCGATGTGAAACAAATTGAGGTGGTCTTGCGTAATAAAACAGGTGACACAAGTGTGATCACGAAAGATCAGGTTTCTGCATACGATCGGCTCAACGGAGAGTTCGCGGAAGTTTCCGATAAAGCCAAAAAATCACTGAATATCAAAGGTGGTGTGGTCGTTGTAGGAGTGAACGAAGGCGGTTTGCTCGCTCGTGCAGGAATCGGTCGAGGGGTTATCATTACCAAGATCAACGGATCCCAGATCTATTCGATCGATGATTTGAATCGGATCACCTCGGCCATCGAATCGGTGGAAATTATCCATCCGGACGGCATGAGAGAGCGGATTCTGACGGTTCAGGACTAACGATAACCTTCGGTTGTCACCCAATATTGCAGGATTTCCCGTAGGGGAAACCCTGCAATATTGCAAAAAATGTTGACTGAATCAATAGTGTATTATAATGAGACAATTAAAGATTACCAAATCCATTACCAATCGGGAAAGCGCTTCGCTCGACAAGTACCTCCAGGAGATCGGTAAAGAGGATTTGATTACCGTCGAAGAGGAGGTCGATCTTGCCCAACGGATCAAAAAAGGCGACAAGGAGGCTCTCGAAAAACTTACCCGTGCAAATCTGAGATTCGTGGTCTCCGTAGCAAAACAATATCAAAATCAGGGATTGTCGTTACCCGACTTGATTAATGAGGGTAATTTGGGGTTGATTAAGGCTGCTGAAAAGTTCGATGAAACCCGTGGTTTTAAATTTATCTCCTATGCCGTGTGGTGGATTCGTCAGTCGATCCTTCAGGCCTTGGCCGAACAGAGCCGTATCGTACGGCTCCCCTTGAATCAGGTGGGGTCGCTTAATAAAATCAATAAGGCTTTCGCCCGTTTCGAACAGGAACACGAACGTACGCCGTCGCCCGAGGAGTTGGCCAACGAACTCGATCTGCCGAAAGAAAAGGTTACCGATACGCTACGTGTTTCGGGTAGGCACGTTTCGGTTGATGCTCCCTTCTCCGACGGTGAGGACAATAGTCTGCTGGATGTTTTGGTCAACAACGACTCTCCGATCGCCGATCGTGGTCTGATCAACGAATCGCTCGGAACGGAGGTGGAACGCGCCCTCTCGACCTTGACGGATCGGGAACGGGATATCATCAAATATTTCTTCGGAATCGGGTGTGCCGAGATGACACTCGAGGAGATCGGTGAGAAATTCGGCCTGACTCGCGAACGGGTGCGTCAGATCAAGGAGAAGGCGATCCGGCGTCTGCGTCACAGTGCCCGAAGCAAACTGCTAAAATCTTATCTGGGGTAAAACTTCTCTTGAGATATTTTGAAAATAAGGTCATCGGGTTATCCGGTGACTTTTTTTGTGGCTGTTTTTTGAAATGTCGATTGTGGCAAATATATATAGGGAAATAAACGGAGATGTGAAGAGTAGCTGGTTTAGTGGGGATTGGGGCTCAAAATATCGATGAGATTGAAGGTGCGGATGTGTTGTCAGGAAAGGAAGGAAGGGGGGGGAATCGCTCAGAGGATATAGTTAGGAAATAGAGGGTTGGTGTGTTGGATCGGAGATCAAACCATTGCAAAAGGAGGGGGACGGAAATGGTTTGTATCCGGATCACACCTTGCATCCGGCTGGCATAGGATGCCGATACGTATATATAAATTGTGTGTAAAGGCAGTCCGTTTTTTTGAAGTATCTATCAGTATACTTCTCCTAAAAAACATCTCGATAATGGTCGGATAAAAGTTTTTCGGGGATCAGCGGAATAGAGACGAATAAAAAAACAGAGGCCATCTCGCACGGAGACAGCCTCGCTCTTTTTAATCGGATTCCGCGATCTCGCGGAAGGCGACTATTTAACTGTTTTAACGATTTGTTCGAATGCGGCAGGATTGTTCATGGCCAAATCTGCCAGAACCTTGCGGTTCAGGTGGATTCCTTTGGCGTTCAATTTGCCCACGAATTCCGAATAGGTCATTCCCTTGCTGCGAACGGCAGCGTTGATACGCTGAATCCACAAGCTGCGGAACTGACGTTTTTTGTTCTTACGATCTCTGTACGCGTACGTGAGACCTTTCTCGACGGTATTCTTCGCAACCGTCCATACATTTCCCCTCGATCCAAAGTTACCTTTGGCAAGTTTTAAAACTTTTTTTCTTCGGGCTCTAGATGCTACTGCATTTACTGACCTTGGCATAATTGTAAAGTTTTACGAGCGGTTAGCGGCATGGTTCTCCCATACTCTTTGGGGCTAAATCACTCTTTGTTTGACATGATTGCAAAATCGTTTCTGGACTTATTTAACCAGCAACAATTTTACGTTGGCTTCGTCAGCCTTCGAAATCAGACCCGAATAGGTCAAATTTCTCTTTTGTTTTTTGGTTTTCTTTGTCAGGATGTGACTTTTGAAAGCATGCTTTCTTTTGATCTTTCCTGATCCGGTGAAATCGAAACGCTTCTTCGCACCGGAATTGGTTTTCATTTTCGGCATTCTACTTAAATTTAAAGTTAAACAGCTTGCAAAGATAACCATTTATTGTAAAATAAAAAAATATACCCCTTTACTTCTTGCAAAGGACGGGCCGAACAGCGGAAAGGACTGTGGGGGACTGCTGTTGTTGTGAAAATGGTTTCGAGGAAGGGAAGAACGGCAACAGGCAGGGGAGTAGAACCGTTTTGTGGAAAATAATTTCCGGTGGTTGACTGTTTCGAACGGTTTTCTGTTATCTTTGCAATATAGTGTTTAATAATTGGCGGATGTTGTATCGCCGCCCCAAAACAGTGAGTCTTATGGAAGAAAAAATCTTAAAAGCCCTTCAGGAAAAGGGTGCAATGCGTCCCGGTGATATCGCCACTGCTGCCGGCGTGGAAAAAAGCGAAGCCGATAAGGTGATCAAAAAATTGGTTAAGGAGGGGAAAATCTACTCCCCGAAACGTTGTTACTATGATGTGCAGAAGTAACCTCTGGAGGAGGCTCGCAAGAACGCTTTGTCTGGTTTTTGCCTTTTGGTCTTTCGGGACAGTTTCGGCTCAGGCAAAAAAAGAGGTCCCATTGAATGTGGGCTCTTTTAATATCCGATGCAATACCACGGCAGACGGAGAAAACGCATGGCCCAACCGTAAGGATCGTGTCATGGCCTTGATTGCCTTCCATGAATATGACATCATAGGAGTGCAGGAGGCCCGACCCGAACAGATGGCTGATCTGAAACAGATGACCAAATATGCTTCGGTCGGAGTGGGACGTGATGGAGGACAGGAAGGCGAGTTTTCTGCGATTTTCTATCGGACCGATCGGATCCAGCTTTTGGACAGCGGAACATTCTGGTTGTCCGAAACGCCTGAAGTGGTCAGCAAAGGTTGGGATGCATCGCTCAACAGAATCTGTACATGGGCCAAAATGAAAGACAAACAGACCAAAAAGGTGTTTTACTTTTTCAATACCCATTTCGATCACATCGGTCCTGTGGCCCGCAGGGAGTCGGCTCGGTTGCTGTCTGAACGGATTGCGGCGGTGGTCGAGGATTATCCGGTGATGTGTACCGGAGATTTCAATTCGGGTGATGGCAGCGAACCCGTTGAAATCATGAAAGAACGGCTGAAGGATGCGGAAAAAGTTTCGTTGACGCCGCCTTATGTGCCGGGATGGAGTTTTACACAGTTTGCGGTCGCCGTACCCAAAAAGTTGATGGAAGAGGGGAAAATCGATTTTCTTTTTGTAAATGATTTTGTCGTCGTGCAAAAGTTCGGTATCTTGACCGATTCGGACGGGCGGAATCACCCTTCCGACCATTTCCCTGTCTTTGCCAAGGTCGTATTGCAGTAAGGTGGTGAATGGGGGAATCTGAAGAACGGGTGAAAACCAGTCGGTAGCGTGTGAAACGGGGGGCGTTGGTTTGTCGCTCTTGAAACAACGAAATAAACGGGAAGTCTTTGCCGTGGGGCAGGGACTTCCCGTTTGGTTTCGTCAACATTTTTTCGTTACTTTGCAGACTAATCATTTATATATAGGTTTATCCGCATGGAGTATAAACAGATTCTCAAACAATGGAGCCCGATCGTGGCCGCCTTGGCCCTCTTCATTGTAATCACTATGCTGTATTTCTCCCCGCAGTTCGAAGGGAAGGTTCTCGCCCAGCACGATATTCTTCAGTATAAGGGAAGTGTCGAGGATATCATGCAACACCGGGAAAAGTATGGAGAAGACCCTCAGTGGGAGGGCAATATGTTTAGCGGGATGCCGGCCTATCTGATCAACGTGCAGTATGAGGGTACGATCATCAAGACATTGTCCCGGGCATTCTATTTTCTCGGACAACCCGCTTCGCTGATCTTCATCGCGATGGCCATGTTCTTTTTTATGCTGCGGTGCATGCGGTTCAATCCATGGCTGGCGATCGTGTCTTCGTTGGCATACGGTTTTTCGACCTACTTCTTTATCATCATCGGGGCAGGGCATATCACCAAAATGCTCGCATTGGCTTTTGCGCCGATGCTGTTTGGAGGAGTGTATTATGCGTTCCGACGAAATATGTGGGTCGGGGCGGCGCTTGCCGGTGTCTTTGCGACGATTCAGATCGGGGTGAATCATCCGCAGATTACCTACTATTTCCTGTTTATCCTTGCCGCTTTCTGGATTAACGAATTGATACAGGCGATCCGCAATAAGGCGTTGCCTCACTTTGCAAAAGTTACCGGTTTGCTTTTGCTGGCAGCCGTTTTGGCTGTCGGAAGCAATGCCGGGATGCTGTACTATATTGACAGCCACTCATCGGAGACCATGCGTGGCGGGAGTGAGCTGACTGCCGAAAACGGAGAAAAGCAGGAGGGACTCGATCTGGAATATGCTACGGCATGGAGCTACGGGAAGGGGGAAACGTTCAATCTGTTGATCCCTAATCTCTACGGAGGTTCATCGCAAGGCGGATTCTCACAGGATGGGGAGGTGGCCCAGATGTTGCGAAATTATCAGGCCGATCCGTCGCAACTGCCTGCTTATTGGGGCCCGCAGCCGATGACCAGCGGTCCGGTATATATCGGTGCCGTGGCCCTGTTTCTGGCTGTGTTCGCTATGTTCGTACTCAAAGGAAGATCGAAATGGTGGATTTTCATTGTATCCCTGCTGGCGATCATGCTTTCGTGGGGGCACAATCTGTTGTGGCTTACCGAATTGTTTTTCTATCATTTCCCGATGTACAACAAGTTCCGGACCGTGTCGATGATTCTGGTGATCGTAGAGTGGAGCGTACCGTTCCTGATGGCGGTGGTGCTGCAGCGGCTTTGGTGCGGAGCAATCGATCGTCGGATCGGTTTGAAGGGGTTGAAATACTCCGTAATATTGGTCGGCGGGATCACGTTGCTCTTCCTGCTTTTCGGAGGAACGCTGTTGTCGTTTACCGGAGTGGGTGAGGACCAACTGCCGCAGGAGGTAACGGCTGCCATGCGGGCGGAGCGGGCCTCCATGATGCGGGCAGATACTTTCCGTTCTTTAGTGTTTGTTTTGCTTACGGCGGGGATCGTATGGGCTTTTGTCGAGGAGAAATTGAAAAAGACTCCCTTTGTGTTGGCTCTCGGTTTGTTGGTCGTGATAGATATGGTGCCGGTCAACCTCCGTTACCTGAACAAAGAGGCATTCGTTTCACCCAACCGCGCTGAAATCCGTCCGACATCGGCCGATGCCCAAATTCTGGCCGATACGACAGGTGAACCCGGATTCCGGGTATTGAACCTTTCGGTCAGCACTTTTAATGATGCGTCGACTTCGTATTTCCACCGTTCGGTCGGCGGGTATCACGGAGCCAAATTGCACCGTTATCAGGATCTGATCGACAGACATTTGTCGAAAATGAACATGAACGTCTACAACATGCTCAATACGCGGTATATTATCGTGCCGGATCAGCAGACCGGACAACTACGTGTGGAGATCAATAAAGAGGCTAATGGTGCTGCGTGGTTCGTCGATTCGCTCGAGTGGGTCGCTACGCCCGACGAAGAGATCGGAGCGTTGGAGACAGCCGATACGAAACGGGTGGCGGTGGTCGATCGCCGTTTTGAGGATGCATTGGAGGGAGTTGTCCCGGTTGCGGATTCGACGGCATCGATTCGTATGACCGAATATAGGGTCAACATGCAGCGGTACGAATATTCGGCTTCGTCCGAAGGTGTGGCTGTCTTCTCCGAAATCTACTTCCCGGATGGTTGGACGGCCTATATCGACGGCGAGGAGGCACCCTATTTCCGGGCCGATTATGTGCTCCGGGCGATGAAACTTCCGGCAGGAACACATACCGTAGAGTTCCGGTTCCGGGCTCCGCATTACGATACTCTGACTGCCGTGACGCGTTGTTGCTCGCTGATTCTGCTGGCAGGATTGGTCGCTGCGGTCGGTGTTACGGTCGTACGGAACCGCAGAAAAGAGGTTGAAGTGAAGAATTAAATCAGGAAGACGGTGAACAGTAGCAAGAGAATAAAACGAAAGGTGCGGAATGCGTATGCCATTTCCACCGTGAGTATAGCATTGGTCCTCTTTTTGTTGGGGGCTGTCGGCTACCTCATCTTGGGGGCACTGAATGCATCGGACCGGCTCAAGGAGAGTGTCTCGGTCTATGTGATGCTCGATCAAAAAGCCGCTCCGGATACAGTCGCAACGATCGGTAAACAGCTCCAGGCTCTCGAATCGGTTAAAGAGGTGCGTTTTATCTCTAAAGATCAGGCGGCACGTGAGTTCCAGGAGTATTTGGGAGCCGATTTTGTCGATTTCCTGCAGGAAAACCCTTTGCCCGATTCATACGAACTGAATCTGGACGCAACTGCCTCAGACAGACAAAGCCTTGCCCTGCTCGAAAAACAGATTTCGGCTTGGGAGGGGGTCGAAGAGGTGGTCTACCAGAAAAACGTGATCGATCAGATCTCATCGAATATCAATAAGTTCAATCTCGTGCTGCTGCTGTTCGGAGGTGCCTTGTTGGTGATCTCTTTGATCCTGCTGAACAACACGATCCGGGTGTCGATTTTTTCGAAACGCTACGTCATAAATACCATGAAACTGGTCGGGGCCACGCGTTGGTTTATTATGAAGCCCTTTTTGGGAAGCAGCGTTTTGCAGGGGATCTATTCGGGGTTGATCTCGTGGGTCATGTTGGCGGGATTGATTGCCGGCCTGCATGAAGGGTTGCCCGACGTGCGTTTTGTATCCGAGCAGATGCAGTTGGCAATAATCTTCGGTGCAATGATGATCGGGGGAATTTTGATCTCTTTGATCTTTACGACTTTCGCCGTCCGGAAATTTTTGAAGATGAAGAGCAGTAAAATTTATTTTTATTAACAGACTGAAACGGGAAGCGGTTGTGAGCGATGCAATTATTTCAGTCGCATAACGTTCTGATTAAATAAAAGTCTTTTGTCAAATACGGGGATCCTTGCGGAAAACCGACAATGTGAAAAACGATGAAAAAAGAGAAACAAACTCCGGCGGAGGTAGAGAAACAGCAACTTCTGCCGCTGACATTCGAAAACTATAAGTTGATGTTGATCGGCTTTGTAATCATTGTGGTCGGATTCATATTGATGACCGGCGAAGGTAGCGATGACCCCAATGTATTCAACGAAGATATGTTCAGCTTCCGCAGGATCACGTTGGCTCCGATTCTCGTTCTGGGCGGCTTCGCATTCGAAATCTATGCGATCATGAAAAAACCGAAAAAAGAGAAGGAGGAGTAAGAAATGGAGATTTTGGAAGCTGTCGTTTTGGGACTGGTTCAGGGATTGACCGAATTCTTGCCGGTCAGCAGTTCAGGACACTTACAAATATTCAATGCGCTGTTCGGGATTCAAGGGGAAGGAAATTTGACCTTTGCGGTTGCTGTGCATGCTGCAACGGTGTGCAGCACGATTGCGGTTTTCCATAAGGAGATTTTTGCACTATTTGCCGGACTTTTCCGGTGGACGTGGAATCCCGAAACCCAATATCTGGCTAAAATCGCTCTGTCGATGATTCCGGTCGCTATCGTCGGATTCTTTTTTAAGGATCATGTCGAAGCCCTTTTTGCTTCCGGATTGCTTGTCGTGGGCATTTCGTTGTTGATTACCGCTGCACTTTTGTCCTTTGCCTATTACGCACGGCCACGGCAAAAGAGCGAAATTTCGTTCCGTGACTCCTTCGTGATCGGAATCGCCCAAGCCTTTGCCGCTATTCTTCCCGGTCTGTCGCGGTCCGGCTCAACGATCGCTACCGGATTGTTGCTCGGAGACAGAAAAGAGGATGTGGCTAAATTCTCTTTTCTTATGGTGCTGGTCCCTATTCTCGGAGAGGCGTTTCTCGATGCGGTGAAAGGTGGTTTTCATCCGGCTGAAAGCGGCATATCGTTCGCAGCCTTGATTGCCGGTTTTATCACGGCATTCGTGTCCGGATTTATCGCCTGCCGATGGATGATCAATATCGTTAAAAAGGGTAAATTGATCTATTTTGCGATCTACTGTCTGATTGTCGGAGTTGTCTCTGTCGTCTGGTCGCTGTGCTAAATCCGTCTAATTGCTGTCGAGCCTTGAAACAACCGCTATCCGCCCAATCTCCCTTTGTGGAAGGCTATGTATTACCCGTCGATAAACCGATCGGCTGGACTTCGTCGGATGTCGTCCGAAAAATCAAGGTCCTGTTGCGTCGGTTGGGATACCGAAAAATCAAGATCGGACATGCCGGTACGCTCGATCCGTTGGCTTCGGGGGTATTGCTTGTCTGTATCGGTCGGGCGACCAAAACGATTGAAAGTTTGCAGGCAGAACCGAAAGAGTATTTGGCTACTTTCGAATTGGGAGCTACTACACCAAGTTATGATCGGGAGCATCCGATTGACTGTACGTTCCCATACGAACATATTACTGAAGAGTTGGTCCGACAAAAGATCGGTGTGATGATTGGGGAGCAGTTACAGTTGCCTCCGACCTATTCCGCGAAGATGATCGACGGGAAACGGGCCTACGAATATGCACGACAGGGGGCAGATGTCGAGATGAAACGCGCTCCGATTACTATTTACGGCATGGAGATCGAGTCTTTCAGTCTGCCTCGTCTGACACTCCGTATCCGATGCAGCAAAGGGACTTATATTCGGTCGATTGCCCGGGATTTAGGGGAGGCATTGGATAGCGGTGCGTTTCTGTATACTTTGTGTAGAACGAAAAACGGAAACTATACTTTAGAGGATACTTATACGCTCGACCAGGTAGAAGAGGCTTTGTTCCCGAATCAAGAACGAAAAGCTCCCGAACAGAACCTCGAAAAATCCCATAAGCGCAACATCGATAGATGTTTCTAAATAAAAAAAACGTCAAGAGTGAAACAATTCGTATTTTTCGGCGTATAATATATAATTGCTTTGATTGTTTTTCGACGTTCAATTTTTTATAAAAATGAAATTATCCCAGTATAATTACAACTTTACCGCCAGCATGCTGGCAAAGTATCCTGCTGAAAATAGAGATGAATCCCGGCTGATGGTACTCAACCGGAAAACCGGTAAGATCGAACACCGTATATTTAAAGATGTGATCGACTATTTCAAAACAGGGGATGTATTCATTTTTAACGATACGAAAGTGTTTCCGGCCCGGCTTTATGGAAATAAGGAAAAAACGGGTGCCGAAATTGAAATTTTTCTGTTGAGGGAATTGAACCGTGACCTTCGACTGTGGGATGTGTTGGTGGATCCGGCCCGGAAAATCAGAATCGGGAATAAACTCTATTTCGGTGACGATGATCTGCTGGTGGCGGAGGTTATCGATAATACGACCTCCCGGGGAAGGACGCTTCGGTTTCTGTTCGATGGCGATTACGATGAATTCAAAGCCACGCTTTTCAAATTGGGGGAGACTCCGCTGCCTAAATGGATTCGTCCGAAAGTCGAACCGATCGACGACGAGCGCTATCAAACCATTTTTGCCAAGAATGAAGGGGCGGTTGCTGCTCCGACAGCAGGCTTGCATTTTAGCAAACACCTCCTCAAAAGAATGGAAATAAAAGGGATCGACATGGCTTTTTTGACTCTGCATGTCGGATTGGGAAATTTCAGAACCGTCGATGTCGAAGACCTTACCAAACATAAAATGGATTCGGAACAGGTGATTATTCCGCAGCAAACGGCAGATCAGGTCAATGCCGTGAAACGGGCCGGAGGTAAAGTGTGTGCCGTCGGAACCACCGTGATGCGGTCGATCGAAAGCTCCGTGTCGACGGATGGTTTTTTGAAACCCTTTGACGGATGGACCAACCGGTTCATTTTCGACCCCTATGAATTCAGTGTGGCAAACTGCATGATAACCAATTTCCATTTACCCTATTCGACCCAGCTGATGATGGTCTCTGCCTTTGCCGGTTACGATTTTCTGATGGAAGCCTACGAAGTGGCCCGAGTCGAAAAATATCGTTTCGGGACATACGGAGATGCCATGCTTATTCTCTGAGAATGATCAAAATAAATTCCAACACTGGAAATCTCGCAAATTTTTAGTACCTTTGTGTCAGTTTTTGACGAAAATCCCGTAATGATGAGTAACTGCAAAATCCTTTATGTCTGTCAGGAGATAGCTCCATATCTTGCTGAAAACGATATGTCCGCATTGTGCAGGGCGCTTTCGCAGGGAATGCAGGAGAAAGGAAACGAAATAAGAACCTTTATGCCTCGATACGGGCTGATCAATGAACGGAGAAATCAACTGCATGAAGTAATCAGACTTTCGGGAATGAACTTGATCATCGATAATAACGATCATCAACTCATTATTAAAGTCGCATCGATTCCTTCTGCTCGGGTTCAGATCTATTTTATCGATAACGAGGATTACTTCCATAGGAAAGCGATCATTAGGGACGAGAACGGAAATCTCTTCCCGGATAACGATGAACGTGCAATCTTTTTCGCACGGGGCGTATTGGAAACAGTCAAGAAATTGCGGTGGACACCAGATGTGGTGCATTGCCACGGCTGGATGTCTTCGATTGTTCCGGTGTATTTGAGAAACCTGTTTGCCGATGATCCGATCTTTAAAAAGATCAAAATCGTAATGTCTCTCTATGATGAAGCTTTTGAGGGGGAACTGGATGCCAACTTTAAAACGAAAATACAGGGTGAAGGTGTCCCCAAAAAATATCTTGCTCCTCTTGAACATCCGACATACGAAAATTTGGTGAACTTCGTTAGTAACTATGTGGACGGTGTAATCTACGAAACACCGACACCCGATCCTGTGCTGGTGAAATGTTTTGACGAGAAGAAAATCGATACCCTCGAATTTCAACCGAAAACGGATACGGCGTATATGGATCGGTATTTGGAGTTTTACAACAAAATACTCGCAAATGAATAGTCTTTTCCGGTATAACAAGTCCGTCGCTGTTGTCGCGCTTGTCATTACAGTATTGTTTTCCTGTACAAAAGTCGATAACCAGTTGGGGGAAGACCTCATTCCCGATGACCAAAAGATGAAAATTTTCGTCGATACATTGTATGGCGTAAATACCTATCTGACTCAACCGGATTCTTTTGCAACCAGCGGATTGACATACGGCTTTTTGGGTTCTTGTGTAGATTCAGTATTCGGTAGGACATCAGCCGCATTCTGTTCGCAGTTTATGATGAGCTATTTTAGCTCCGGCGACGAAATGTTCGGAATCGCTCCGGTATTGGATTCTCTTGAATTGCGGTTCACTGTTAATGCTTCGGCATTGGGCGATACGACTAAGGTGCAGAAATTCAATGTTTATGAACTGGATAGCCTGCTCTATTACGATTCGACTTATTATGCGGATTTCAATCCGTTGGATAAAATCAAAGATGAGGTTCTATGTAGTTTTGAATTGACCGGGTTGCCGGATTCGGAAATTGCTGTCAAATTCGATTCTCCGAGTGGACTGAAATTCGCTCAACGGTTGATGGATACGACGGGAGGTTGTTATACCGGCGATTCCCTCTTTTTCAACCGGTTCAAAGGATTCTGTTTTATTCCCGACGAGACTTCGCCGCAGGATGCTGCCGTGTACCGGATTGCTTTTTCGAGTATAGAAATGATCCTTTATACGAGAAATCATACAGATGAAACGGCTGCCTCTGTAAAGGATACTGTTGAGGTATATTACTCTTTTGACAATACATATTATTATACAGGAAGAGTCAGCTCAATCAATCATGACTATTCTCAGACTCAGATACAAAACATCGGCGATACACTTGCTACATCGTCCCCGTTGGAATATGGGTATATCCAATCGTTGGGAGGAGTGGCAACATTTGTCCGGTTTACGGATGAGTTTGTCGATGAATTGTGTGCAAAAGTGGTTGAACCTTATCATTCGATCGTTATCAATAAGGCCTCATTGTTATGGCCAGTGAGAACAATCTCTCCCGAAGCTTATGCAATTGCTCCCACAAGGTTAGGTGCATATACCGATTATACACATTTAACCAATATATTGGATTATGATTATACTTACGAATCATCAGCCGATGTGACGCTTATGTACGACGGATATCTGAACCGGACCTATGGCCGGTATCCTACGGATCTGTCGATATTTTTACAGGAATTGATTCGTGACCCCGAAAATTCACCGAGAACTTTTGTCTTAGGTGTTAGTACCGATCAGATAAGCGAATTCAATCAAGTTGTATTGAAAACGGGTGCAAGTGATCCTCCATTAAGGGTGGCTCTGACTTATACGTTGATTCGTTGATAAAGATGAAGAGAAAATAAAACCTAAAGTAACTACCTTTAGGTTTTTGTATTTTGAATGTGAAATGTTTGTTTAACAAAGTAGGCAGGATTTACAGGTTCGGAATAATCCTGTTGATAAAATGAATTAGTTTCTATGCAAGAAAATCTGGTGATCGTGGAGTCTCCGGCTAAAGCAAAGACTATTGAAAAATTTTTGGGGAAAGATTTTGTGGTCAAATCGAGCTTCGGACATATCCGTGATTTATCCAAAAAAGAACTCGGTATCGATATTCAAAACGGTTTCTTGCCTCACTATGAGGTTTCGCCCGATAAAAAGAAGACGGTGGCCGAATTAGAAAAATTGGCCCAAAATGTACGGACGATTTGGCTGGCATCCGATGAGGACCGGGAAGGAGAGGCGATTGCCTGGCATCTTTTTCAAGTACTCGGATTGAAAGATGAAAATACGAAGCGGATCGTTTTTCATGAAATTACGAAAAACGCAATCCTGAATGCTATACAAAATCCACGTAAAATCGACCTTAATTTGGTGAATGCGCAGCAGGCACGGCGTATTCTCGACCGGTTGGTCGGTTTCGAATTGTCGCCTGTGCTTTGGAAAAAGATCAAACCCTCGCTTTCTGCAGGAAGAGTGCAGAGCGTGGCTGTACGGTTGATCGTGGAGCGAGAGCGAGAGATCATGTCGTTCAGAACATCTCCGTATTTCCGGATTGTTGCTGATTTTATCGCAGACGATGGCGAAAAGCAGAAATCAGTTTTCAAGGCAGAACTCAATAAGCGTTTCCCGAATGAAGATGAGGCTTTGTTGATGTTGGAGCGGTGCAGAATGGCGACATTCACGGTGGAGCGTGTGGAGAAAAAACCTTCGAAAAGGTCTCCGGCGGCTCCATTTACGACCTCTACGCTGCAACAGGAGGCGAGCCGAAAACTCGGTATGTCGGTCAGCCAAACCATGACTCTGGCACAAAGACTCTATGAGGCGGGATATATTACCTATATGCGTACCGATTCGGTCAATCTCTCCGGGCAAGCGATCGATGCTGCTAAAAAGCAGATCGTAGCCATGTTCGGTGAGGAGTATTCGGAAGTCCGAAATTATAAGACCAAAACGAAAGGGGCTCAGGAGGCGCACGAAGCGATTCGTCCCTCCTATATGGACCGGACGAAAATTGAGGGTACTCCGGCTGAACAGAAATTATATGATCTGATCTGGAAAAGAACCATCGCGTCTCAGATGGCCGCTGCAAAAACCGAAAAAACGGTTGTCGATATTGCGATCAGCGATGCGGAAGAGTATTTTGTCGCCACCGGTGAGACTGTATTGTTCGATGGGTTCCTGAAACTTTATTCGGAATCTTCGGAGGACGATTCGTCGGAAAACGAAGAAGTGTTGCTGCCGGTAATGAATCCCGGTGATCTGCTCGGGTGTAAATCGATGACGGCAATGCAACGCTTTACCCAGGCACCGCCGAGATTTAGCGAGGCCTCTCTTGTAAAGCGTCTTGAAGAGTTGGGTATCGGACGGCCGTCTACCTACGCCCCGACTATTTCTACCATTATTACTCGCGGTTATGTGGTAAAGGAAAACAGAGAAGGGATAAAACGTGAATACGTACAGCTTAAACTCGAAAAAGGAGAGATATCCCGGAAAATATTGTCTGAAAATGTCGGAAAAGAGAAGAACAAACTCTCGCCGACCGATATCGGTATGCTTGTGACCGATTACTTGGATCAGCAATTCACGGAGGTGATGGATTATAACTTTACGGCCATGGTCGAAAAGGAGTTCGATGAAATTGCTGAAGGGAAAAAGAGCTGGCAGGAGATGATCCAAAAATTTTATGGAAAATTTCATGCGGAGGTCGATCAGGCATTGGAAAGCCAACCTGTGAAAAGCAGTCAGATCCATCAGTTGGGTAATGATCCTGTAAGCGGGAAACCGGTGTTCGTGAAGATCGGACGTTTCGGCCCTGTCGCTCAAATCGGGACAGGCGAGGATGGAGACAAGCCCCGTTTCGCAAGCCTGAAAAAAGGCCAGCTCATTGCGTCCATTACGCTGGAAGAGGCATTGGATCTCTTTACTCTGCCTCGTACGATTGGTACTTTCGAAGATAAAGAGGTCGTGATCGGAGTGGGTAAATTCGGACCTTATGTGCGGCATGACGGAAAATTTGTCTCCCTGGCCAAAACGGATGATCCCTATACGGTCGAATTGGACCGTGCCATAGAGTTGATCAAGGAGAAGCGAGAAAAGGATGCTAAGGCAAAAGTTCCGATTTGTGTTTATCCGGAGGACGCATCCGTACAGGTGTTGAATGGACGGTATGGCCCATACATCGCTTGTGACGGGAAAAATTATCGTATCCCGAAAGGGTATGAGCCTGAAAAACTGACATTGGAACAGTGCCGGGAGATTATGGAAAAAGCAAAAAATAAGTAAATAGGAATAAAAAATACGACCGGAATCACTCCGGTCGTATTTTTATTGTGAGATGTCGGTTCGGATGTATACTTGTTTGGGCGTGTCAGATGTTAGTGATGTTATAAAGTAAAGGGGGAAGGGTGGCTCAACTAATTGTTAGATAGTTTTCCGCTCAAGACGATAGATTAATGCGACGGCGTGGGCCTCGACACCCTCCTCGCGTCCGGTGAATCCCAAATGCTCCGTAGTGGTCGCTTTGATGGATATCGCCTCTTCGGAAATATCCATTGCTTCGGAAAGCGCTTTGCGCATCGCCGGAATGTAAGGCTTGATTTTTGGACGTTGCATACACAGCGTACAGTCGACGTTGCCGACCGCATATCCCTGTGCGGAAAGCAATGCGACCGTCCGTTTCAGCAATATTTTGCTGTCGATGTTTCGGAATTCCGATGAAGTGTCTGGAAAATGGGTCCCGATGTCGCCTAATGCTGCCGCTCCTAACAATGCATCGCATAAGGCGTGGATCAGGACGTCGCCGTCTGAGTGTGCAATACAGCCGTGTGTGTGCGCGACGCGGACTCCCCCCAGCCACAATGGCAGGCCGGGACCTAATGCATGGACATCGTATCCATGACCGATTCTAAAAGGTGTCATAAACCATGAATTTTAATACAAACTAACGAATTTATCGTTACATTTACAAAAAAACTAAAGGGAGGTGTTGAGTATGAGTGATATTACTTCATTGGTTCCCACGAGTGTGTGGATGTTTTTCGACCGAATCACGAAGATCCCCCGTCCTTCGAAAAAAGAGGAACGGATGATCGCCTATTTGGTGGAGTTCGCCAAAAACGCCGGTTTGGAGTATCATAAAGACGGTGCAGGAAATGTACTGATCCGAAAACCCGCCTGTCATGGATATGAGGAGCGTCCGGTAGTGATTTTGCAGAGCCATATGGACATGGTGTGCGAGAAAAACAGTGAAGTGAACTTCGATTTCGAGAAAGATCCGATCCGGGTCCGGATCGAAGAGGGTTGGGTGAAAGCCGATGGAACGACACTCGGTGCGGATTGTGGAATCGGCATGGCTGCGCAACTGGCGGTTTTGGCTGCAAAGGATATTCCGCACGGCCCGATCGAATGCCTGTTTACCGTCGATGAAGAGACGGGACTTACCGGCGCCTTCGAGTTGAGCGACGACCTGTTGTCTGGAAAATATCTGATAAATCTCGATTCCGAAGATGAGGGACAGATTTTTATCGGTTGTGCAGGGGGAATCGATACCCTCGCGGATTTCCAATACGAAAGGGAGGATTTGCCGAAAAATTATGAATTTTATCGTGTCGATGTAAGCGGGTTGATCGGAGGCCATTCGGGAGACGATATCGACAAGGGACGGGCCAATTCGAATAAAATTCTGGCCCGCTGGTTGGACCCTTTGACCGATCAATTTGATATGAGGCTGGTCTATTTCGATGGCGGTAACCTTAGAAATGCGATCCCGCGTGAGGCTTATGCCGTTTTTGGCGTGCCGGTACGTGAAGCCGACAGGATGAAAAAACTGTTCGAAAAATTTGTCCGGGACCTTCAAAATGAGTTCGGGAAAACGGAAATGGGAATGAAAATCACCCTCTCCGAGATTCCGGTGTCGGATAAAGTAATTGATCTGAAGACGCAACAAGGGCTGCTCGATGCCCTGCTCGGGGTGCCAAACGGGGTGCTCGCCATGAGTCGGACGATGCCGGGAATGGTCGAAACCTCAACAAATCTGGCTTCGGTCAAGTTCGTCGGTGAACTGTTGATCGAGGTTGCCACTTCGCAACGTTCGGAAATCGAATCGGCAAGAAACAATGCTGCGGCATCGGTCGAAGCTGTCTTCCGGTTGGCCGGGGCAGAAGTGGTCCATTCGGACGGCTATCCCGGATGGACTCCCGATCCCGATTCCTATTTGACTCAGACAACGCGTCGGGTATATCGTACACTTTTTGGGCATGATCCCGTCGTGCGTTCGATTCACGCCGGTCTGGAGTGCGGGTTGTTTCTCCAAAAGTATCCGAACCTGCAGATGGTATCATTCGGACCGACACTGAGGGGAGTGCACTCTCCGGACGAGCGATTGGAGATTGCTTCGGTGGAAAAATTCTGGAAATTGTTGGTCGCTCTTTTGCAAGAGATACGGTAAGAGTCAGGGACAAGATTTCGGTTGAAAAACAGATGTTGAACCCGATAAAGCAAAATCCTCCGCACCGATCGGTGCGGAGGATTTTTACTTCTGTCTCAGTAAAGTACGGGAGACCTGATTTACAGCTTCTTCCTCCCGGGATACACTTTCAAAGCCTCCTTGAGGCACTCGGCTGCGGCTAACAGGTCCTCCCTGTTGATTACGTAGGCGATCCGAATTTCGTCATGTCCCAAATAGCAGGAGGCATAGAAACCTGTCGCTGGCGCTACCATGACCGTCTGTCCCTTGTATTCGAACTCCTCGAGCAACCATTGGGCAAAACGCTCGCTGCTGTCGATCGGTAGTTTGACGATCGAATAAAAAGAGCCTTTCGGCATAGGGGTATAGACTCCTTCGATTTGGTTCAGTGCTTCAATGATGCAATTACGGCGGGCGACGTACTCGTCATGAACCTGTTTGAAATAGCTCGGGGGAGTGTCCAATGCCGCTTCTGCCGCAATCTGTGCCAGATAGGGAGGACACAACCGGGCCTGTCCCATACACAAGGCTGCCGAAATAATATCCTTGTTACGCGAAACAAGTGTCCCCAGTCGGACTCCGCACATGCTGTACCGTTTCGATACGGAATCGATCATAACCACGTTTTGCTCGATCCCCTTGAGATTCATTACCGATATGCATTTCGTGCCGTCGTAGCAGAACTCCCGGTAGACTTCATCGGCTATCAGATAGAGATCGTGGCGGAGTACGATGTCCCGAAGTTGGCTGTACTCCTCTTCCGAATAGATATATCCTGTCGGATTGTTCGGGTTGCAGATCAGAATCGCTTTCGTGCGTGGAGTGATCAGCCGTTCGAACTCTTCGATCGGCGGAAGCGCGAAATCGTTTGCGATTGTCGATGATATGGGCTTGATGTTGACCCCGGCTTCCATCGCAAATCCGTTGTAATTTGCATAAAACGGCTCGGGAACCAATACTTCGTCTCCAGGATTCATGCAAATCGTCATCGCCATGAAGATCGCTTCTGATCCCCCGACCGTTATAACCATGTCGTCGGCCGTGACATCGATATCGACACTCGCATAGTATTTCACCAATTTGTCCCGGTAACTTTTGTTGCCTGCCGAGTGACCGTAGCAAAAGACTTTGTCGCTCACATTCTTTACTGCATCGATCGCTACTTGTGGTGTCTGTATGTCGGGCTGTCCAATATTCAGGTGATAAACCTTGATGCCTCTCCGTTTGGCCTGTTCGGCATAAGGTACCAATTTGCGTATTGGGGAAGGGGGTAGATAAATCCCTTTGTCGGATAAGTTAGGCATGTGTGAAATATTTAAAACTCTGCAAAACTATAAATATATTTTTATACTACCTTTGTATCCGATGAAAATATTTGCTTTGCCTGTCAAAACTGCGATTCAGATCGTCATCTGCGGAATCGTTATAGGAGCTCTGGTTGTCAGAGACTATCCGAAAATCGGATTGTATTGGATCGTCTTTTGTGTCGCTGCGTATCTCCTGTTCGTGGCACGCAGAAGGTGTGCCTTCTTGTTGCATTTCAGAAAAAATATTAAAGAAAAAAAGATATTGGCCGTTTCGTGGATAGGGCTACTTTGCGTTTGGATCGGAATGTTGTGGAGCGGAAATATCCGCTATTTCCTCCTGTTGCTGTTTCTGGCCGTCGATTATTGGTTCTATGACAAAAGAAATAGTACAAAATAAAACGTTTGTAATCAGAAACTTGTTTAAAGAATCGGAGAAATTTTAATCGAAAAGTTTGCAAATATTCACTTTTTGGTTACCTTTGCACCGCTGTTCGACTCGATACAGCATCTGGCCCATTCGTCTATCGGTTAGGACGCAAGATTTTCATTCTTGAAAGAGGAGTTCGATTCTCCTATGGGCTACACAGAAAAAGTTAAAATTCAAAATAAAATGGCAAATCATAAATCTTCTAAAAAGAGAATCCGCCAGACTGAGGTGAAGAATACGCACAACAGATATTATCATAAAACCGCGCGTAATGCGGTCAAAGCTTTGCGTAATACTACCGATAAGGAAGCTGCTGCTGTGTTGTTGCCCAAAGTAACGGCAATGTTGGACAAGCTCGCTAAAAACAACGTGATCCACAAAAATAAGGCGGCAAACCTGAAAAGTAGTGTGCAGCTTCATGTGAATTCACTGTCGTAAGGCCTGAGAAGATCGATAATATATTGAGGCCGGTTTTTACCGGCCTCTTTTTTTGTTGTCTCTTGTCGAATGGGTCGGGTAGAGAAAAATGGGGAGAGGAGTGGCCAATGCTTCGAAAATCTATTCAGCTCTGAAGACTTTCCAATAAAAAGCCGGTTCATAAAGTTGAACCGGCTTTCCTGTCTTTTATCGTTTGTTATCGTTGTCGTTCGGGGAAGAGTATAAGCTTTCTTTGTTGCTCCTTATCTCTCTTCCTTCTTCTATTCGCACTCCCAGTCGGAGCCCTCTTTGCTGTCCTTGACCTTGATGCCGATGGCGGAGAGTTCATTCCGGATCTTGTCTGAGGTCGTCCAGTCCTTGGCTTGTTTGGCGTCCTGGCGAATCCGAAGGACAATATCCATAACGGAGGATAAAAGCTCCGAATTGTCGTTCTGGAGATCGTCGCGCAATCCCAAAATGTCGAAGACAAACAGGTGGATGACCCGTTTTAGCTCGGTAAGGTCCTCGTCCGAAATCGTCTGTTTGCCGTCGTGGATCTGGTTGATCATCCGAACACATTCGAACAGCTCCGATATGACGATCGGTGAGTTCAGATCGTCGTCCATTGCGGCAGTCAGACGAGTCTCGAGGCCCGATATGTCGATGCTGGAGGTGGCTGAAGATTGTAATTTGTTCAGGGTGGAGACTCCTTTCATCAGCCGCTCGTATCCCTTTTCGGCAGCTTGCAGCGCATCGTTCGAGAAGTCGAGCGTGCTGCGGTAGTGGGCCTGCAATACAAAGAAGCGGATGGTCATCGGACTGTATGGTTGAGCCAGCAGTTTGTGGTTGCCGGTCATCAGCTCTTCGAGGGTGATGAAATTGCCCAACGATTTGCCCATCTTCTGCTCGTTGATCGTAATCATGTTGTTATGCATCCAATAGCGGGCCGAATCGTGTCCGCAAGCGGCCGTACTTTGTGCAATCTCGCATTCGTGGTGAGGGAACATCAGGTCCATTCCGCCACCGTGTATGTCGAATGTCTCGCCCAGATAGCGTGTGCTCATGGCCGAACACTCCATGTGCCAACCGGGGAATCCGTCGCTCCATGGGGAGGGCCAGCGCATGATGTGTTCCGGTGCTGCCTTCTTCCACAGCGCAAAATCGAATGGATTGCGTTTGTCCTCCTGTCCGTCCAGTGTGCGTGTGTGCGACATCATCTCGTCCAGCACCCGGCCCGACAGTTTGCCGTAGTGGTACTTCTTGTTGTAGGCTTCCACATCGAAATAGACCGACCCGTTGCTGATGTATGCAAAACCGTGATCGAGAATCTTCTGGATCATCGCAATCTGCTCGATGATGTGTCCCGACGCGTGCGGTTCGATACTCGGCGGAAGTACATTCAGACGCTGCATCGCATCGTGGTAGCGGTTCGTGTAGTATTGAGCCACCTCCATCGGCTCGAGCTCTTCGAGACGGGCCTTCTTAGCAATCTTGTCTTCGCCCGAATCGGCGTCGTTCTCCAGATGGCCGACATCTGTAATGTTGCGTACGTAACGGACTTTATACCCCGCAGCCCGAAGGTAACGGAACAGCAGGTCGAAGGTGATGGCCGGGCGGGCATGCCCTAAGTGCGGATCACCGTAGACCGTCGGACCGCAGACATACAATCCGACAAAGGGCGGATGCAGCGGTTCAAACTCCTGTTTCCTGCGGGTGAGCGTATTGTAAAGAATCAGTTTCGAATCCATAAATCACATGTGGTTTATAAGTGAAAATTTCTCACAAAATTAAAACTTTATCCAATAACTCCAGACTAAAATTAAGGTTTATACCGTTATTTTTCTATCTTTGCAGGCGTTACGCGAATGGAAAACTATCGTAAATTCTAAAAATTAATCGATATTTTAATTGCATGAATAACTATTTCAAGAAAATTGACATTATTGTCGGATGGCTGTGTTTTGTATTTGCTTCGGCGGTCTATCTGTTGACCATGGAGCCCTCGGCCAGTTTCTGGGATTGTAGTGAATTTATCGCCACCTCGTATAAACTTGAAATCGGACACCCGCCTGGAGCCCCGTTGTTCATGATGATTTCACGGTTCTTTACGATATTTGCCGGACCGGAACATGCTGCGGCGATGGCTAATGCCATGTCGGCGATTGCCAGTGGAGCGACCATCATGTTCCTTTTCTGGAGTATCACCCATCTGGCACGACGAGCTCTTAAACGAACTAAAAGTCAGTTGACTAAAGCTCAGACTTTTGCGGTGATCGGAACGGGCTTGATCGGTAGTTTGGCTTATACTTTTACCGATACGTTTTGGTTTTCGGCAGTAGAGGCAGAGGTGTATGCTTTATCATCATTTTTTACAGCTGTTGTTTTTTGGGCTATTTTGAAGTGGAGAAATGTTGCCAATAAACCTCATGCTAATCGTTGGATTATTCTAATTGCCTATCTGACCGGATTGGGAATCGGGGTACACCTGCTCAATTTGCTGACCATACCTCCAATTGTTTTAATCTATTATTTTAAAAAATATCCTGTGACCAAGTGGGGCGTTGTCAAGGCGTTGTGTGCGGCAGCGGCTATTCTGGTTGCCATCATGTTTATCATCATTCCCGGCACCGTCGAACTCGGAGCCTGGTTTGACCGTCTCTTCGTCAACGGCTTCGGCTTGCCCTTCAATAGCGGTATTACGGTTTACATCTTCCTGTTGTTCGCGCTGCTCGCCTGGGGCGTCTATTATACTCATAAAAAGGGTAAAGTTCTGGCAAATACCCTCGTGTTGTGTGTGTCTGTAATTTTGTTGGGGTATGGGTCGTATGCTTCGGTGATTATCCGTTCGTCGGCAAACCCGCCGATGAACAGCAATGCCCCGGATAATCCTTATGGTTTGTTGTCGTTGTTGAATCGGGATCAATACGGAGCTCGTCCCTTGTTGAAAGGGTATAACTATTCGGCTCCTGCTATCGGAAATAAAATGAAGACGGTTTATTATCAGGGTGATAGTGGCCGTTATGAGTCGGCACAAACCCTTTCGGGGTATGAGTTCGATCCGAAATTCGTAACCTTTTTCCCTCGTATGCATGAACGAGGCGATAATAATATTCGAGCTTATAACAACTGGGTGAAGGTTAAGGGAAAACAGATTCAGCACGGCGACGAAACCATTACGGTTCCAACCTTTGGCGAAAACTTGAAGTTTTTCTTCGCCTATCAGTTGAATTTTATGTACTGGAGGTATTTCCTGTGGAATTTCGTCGGACGCCAGAGCGATATACAATCGACAGGGGAGATTACCGATGGAAACTGGTTGTCCGGAATACCTTTTATTGATCAGTTGTTTCTCGGCCCTCAGAAGAGTATTCCTACGGAGATGAAGGAAAACAAGGGTAGGAATACCTACTATTTCCTACCTTTTATTCTCGGGATCATCGGGCTGATTTTCCAGTTGAACCGGGATGGGAAAAATTTCTCGGTCGTTATGGCCTTCTTTATCATGACAGGCGTGGCGATTGCGGTGTATCTGAACTCTCCTCCGGTCGAACCCCGTGAACGGGATTATGTATTTGCCGGTTCGTTCTATGCCTTCTGTATGTGGATCGGGTTCGGGGTGCTTGCCCTGTTCGAAGCCTGCAAACGTTGGTTTAAAAAAGAGAGCGTATCCACTGCTGTGTTGGCTACAGTGATCTGTGCCGTTGTTCCGACGATCCTTGCTGCACAGAACTGGGACGACCACGACCGTTCGGGTCGATATGTGGCTCCCGATTGGGGTAAGAACTATTTGAACTCTGCGTTGCCCGACGCTATTGTTATGAACTTCGGGGATAACGATACCTTCCCGTTGTGGTATGCACAGGAGGTCGAGGGTGTACGTAAGGATATTCGGGTGATGAATATGAGTTATCTTGGCGGAGAGTGGTATATCGACCAGATGAGAATCAAGAGCAACGATTCGGAACCGGTGCCTTTCAATTTGCCGCGCGATAAATACACTTATAAAAACGAAGCATTAGTCATCAAAGAGGTGTTCAAAAGTGCTACCGGCAAACAGGTGATCGATGAGTGGATTGCAGGAAATGATCCGCGTACGAAATTGTCTGATGGCGAAGATACGTTTGATTACATTCCAACGCGAAAAATAGCTATCCCGGTCAACAAGGAGAATGCAGTCGCAAGTGGTATTGTCCGTCCGGAAGATGCCCATTTGATGGTGGATACCATCTATTTGGATATCAAGAAAGATTATCTCCTGCGGAATGAGTTGATGTTGGTCGATCTGTTGGCGCATTTCGATTGGAAACGACCCATATATTTTACGCAGGCCTTCTCGTTGGAGGAGCTTGGATTGCAGAACTATCTGCAACAAGACGGCTTCCTCTATCGGTTGGTGCCGATCGTTACCACTTCGGATGACTTTTTGATCAAGGGACGGGTCGATCGGGAATATCTCTACGATAAATTGATGAACCAATATTCGTATGGAAACCTTTCAGACCCGAAAGTGTATACTGATCATACCGTAGAGACGAATGTTAATGCAACTTCTATTCGCGTGCAATTTGTCAGATTGGCTAATGAATTGGTTGCGGCCGGCGATACGACCCGTGCTATTGAGGTATTGGATAAAGCTGTGAAAGAGATCCCGTTCTCGCAAATCCGGCACAATTATTTTACCCGATATATCGTCGAATCGTATTACAACGCAGGAGCTTTCGACAAGGGAAATGTTATTCTGGGAGATTATGCGAAGATATTGGAAGAGTATATGGATTACTATTTGCAGTTCAAAGGAAAATATCGTGAGATGATTTTTACTCAGTTGAACGATAAATATTCAGACCTGTATAATCTTTATGTCCTAGCAAGAGCTTACCATCAGCAGGATCAGGCGGACGCGATAGAAACCTTCTTCAGAAAGCACAGGCTGATAGAGGAAAAACGCGAACCGGCTGAGGAACAACAAAGTGTGCCGACTGGTGAGCAAAAGGACTCTGTCGAAGTATAAAGAGAATAAAACAACAGCTCATGAGAGCTGGAGTAAATAGTGTAGAGAGGTCCGAACGTAGCGTGAAGGGGAAACTCATGGCTTCGGACCTCTTTTTATCTTCAAAAACTATGTTGAAATCTTGTTTTCAGGATCAGTGGATCGAAGCCGGGTGTGATGAGGCCGGACGTGGTCCTTTAGCTGGCCCTGTTGCGGCTGCGGCCGTGATTCTGCCCAAAGGCTGGGAACACCCGTCGCTCAACGATTCGAAACAGATGAGCGAGAAGAATCGTTATCTGTTGCGTGAGGTTATTCAACAGCAGGCCGTAGCCTGGGCTGTGGCGATGGTCGAGCCCGAAGAGATCGATCGGATCAACATCTTGAATGCCTCGTTCCTCGCGATGAGCCGGGCTGTCGAACAGCTCTCCGTCCGGCCTCAGTTGCTACTGATCGACGGTAATCGCTTTAAATCCAAATTGGAGATCCCGTTTCGTTGTTTTGTCGGTGGAGATGCTACCTTCGCTTCGATTGCGGCGGCTTCCGTTCTGGCCAAAACCTACCGGGACGATTATATGGTGAAAATCGCACAAGAATATCCTATGTACAACTGGCAGAAAAACAAAGGCTATCCTACCAAAGAACATCGTGAAGCGATTCGGGAATATGGTCTGTCTCCTTACCATCGGCTCTCGTTCGGTCGGATGCAAGATCAGTTGGATTTATTCAATAATTGAATTTTTTAGGTAGGAAATCTTGATAGTTTATTTGGGTTAATTTGTTGTAAATCAGAATATTTTGTATAAGTAAATTTTGTGTGTTTATACAAAATTTGAAAAAATGTACTCCGCCCTCTTGACAAAAGGGGGTGGAGTGTTTTATATTTGTCCATAATGAAATATGAGGAATTGTTGAAAGTGAGAATTGATGGGACGATTCATATTTTATTAACAGAGTCTGAAAAATTATCTGTAGATATCAACAGTATTTTATTCCCGTTTGATGAACGGAATGTTAATAACTTATTTAATCTATAACCTATTATGTCTATGCAAACATCAAAAAAAAGAAAAACAGCCGGAGCTGAGGTGTCAAAAAAAGTAAAGGCTTCAGCAGCGGAAAACTTTGTGCAGATTGCACAATCGTATAATGATGAGTCGGTTAGTTGTGCCACTTCGCGGTCATTAGAGGCCATGAAAGTAGCGCGAAACGAAGTCGAGCGTCTGGTGAAAATCAGAGCAGATCATAAATTGTCGAATAGCCGTGCAAATAGTGTGGCTAAAGAGTTGAAAGAGTTGATAAAAGTCTTATCCCTTTATAATTATTGACAGATTGCGATCTAATTATATAGGTTTGTTAATAGTATTTCAACAGTATTTTAACAGTAAAACGGAAGTTATCAATAATGACAACCTTGCAAATTAATGGCCAATCCTATTGTTGTCCATCAGACTGGACCGAGTTGAAGTGGTCACAGTTTATTGCTCTGAGACGTTTCGATCAATGCGAGGAAAAGCCTGTTCGAAAAGGGACTGGTGAACCAGGTAAAATAAATATTACTGACGATACGGGACTATGGGATGAGGATGTGATGGTAGCGAAAGAAACAGAACTGCTTTCCCTGTTTTGCGGAGTTGAACCGGAGATTGCTGTACGCGTCGATCCGGCGGATCGGAAACGGTTCGTGACATGTTTGCTGCGTCGGTTTATGAATTCAGATCAGACGGATTATGACCAACGTACAACCCATGCATGCAATGATGATCCATTCCTCTCTGATCTGACGACTTCTGATGAGCAATGCGAAATCCGTTGTGGCGATGAGATGATCTATTTCCCGGAATCAGGGCAGACGTTTGATGGAGCAACTATTCCTTTATGCGATGTGTCGGCCGTTCAATGGTGTGAAGCCGCCGATCTGTATTTGACCGATAAATGGGAATATGCTCCTCTGATCGTGGCTGTACTCTGTAAAGGAGAAGAGGCTGGATATATCGAGCGTGTCGTTAAACGTCGCGCTGAATGGATGAAAGAATTATACATGAGTACAATTTTCTCCCTTTTTCTTACACTGAATAGGGCTCATCGGAAAATGAAAGACCTTTATCCGGAATGTTATACCAAAAAGTCAGCAGCATTCTATTCTTTTCAAAATTCACCGGTTTTTTCATGGAACGAGCTTTTGCTATGGGCAGGACATTTTAGGGCCGATGAGATTGAACAGCTTCGTTCAATGAATTGCTATGATTTTATGGCTTTGGTAAATGGGCGGATCAAATCGGGGAACTGACAGGTCTGATAAACTTTAAAATAAAATTTATATGCTTAGAAATCAACTGTCTGCCGCAGTAAAAAACGCGGCGGAAAAGCTCGGGTATACCTTTTTCGAAGGATTTGGATACCGAATGAATGAAAAAAATATCGATTTTCCTGCCGCTTGGTGGTGTCCACCCAAGATCCGTTCAGTGCGTGGACGTAAGGAAGGAATTGTCGTTTATCGAGTCGAATTGGTTTTGATGTCTGCAAATCGAAAATACGACGAGGTCGCTAAAAATCGGATATGGGACGAAATGGAAGAACATGCTTTGAAGATTTATTCGGATATAGTTGATGATCAGGGCGTTTTCTGTACAGATAATATTGCGCTCACTCCTGCCGAATGTTCGTTGACCCGTCAGGGTGAGTTGTCGTTGAAAGCCGAATTCGATGTGAAAATGAGTTTTATCTATGTTTAAATTGTATTACCGAAATGAATATTGTAAAGTTTCCGACACAGTATTCCTCTGCCTTTAAAGAGGCGATATGTCAGATATCAGCCACCACAAACGAAATTGTCGAATTGGATTTGTATGATCATGCCGGAACCTCTATTATCGGGAGAAGACGGTTTTACGGGGCGAGTTCGTATGATGTCAATTTGGCGTATTGTGGACAATGTCAGCTGGATGTCCTACCCTTGAATACCGTACAATGTGTTTTTGTCGTGCCGACAGGACGTGCAATAAATGTGACGGTCGGTGCAGGTAGCCTCCGAAGATCTACCGTATTGACGGGTGGACAACGAACCTGTTTTTCCTATGAAAAATTGTCTGAGTCTCCGGATATGCTTGATATATCGACAAACGAATGGGATGAGATTGCTGTGATTGCAGAAGGAGGATCGATACGTGCCGATGTGATTGTGGAAAACCCGACTGCAATGGTTGTGGAGCTGGCCACAAAGTCCGATGCTCAGGGTTTGTTGGTCTTTGCTCTGAAAATGTCTGATCTGGTGACGAAATTAACAGCGGCGGGAAAAAACACATTGGCTCCCGGGGAACAAATCAAGGTGCGTATCTCGGATGGAGAGGACTATGTGTTGGCCGAGCAAGGGTATAGGATCGTCTCGCCATCGACAGACAGCGTGAGATTATGTTGGTGGAATGCACTCGGTCAGATCGACTATTACACGATGAGAAGAATGTTAGAGTCGGAGTACGAATTGCAAAAAGAACGGATTCTGGCTCCCGATGGATACAAAGTGACCGAGTGTAAGCGTGAACGGAAAATGAAAATCGTTTCGGATTTCGTAGACTCTGAAACGATTGAATGGCTGAGTGAAATAGCCTCTTCACCACGTGTGTGGCTCGTCGAAAACGGACAACCTGTGCGCGTGGACGTCCTTGCCGAGTCTGTCAAATTGAGCGGAACACAACCCGTTCAGGTAGACGTTACGCTCAGATACAATGATCCAGATTTTTTACAACACGAATAGGTTATGATTAAATTATATGTGGATGATCGTCTTGTCGATATAGATCGGCAAACGTCGGTCTCTATATCGCTGGGAATTGCCTCTGTAACAGAGATAGAATCAGGACGTACCGGATACTCAAAAACCATTCAAGTACCTATGACTGCTCGAAACCGCACTATTTTTGGTGATGCGGCGGAGTTGCATGCAGCAGACGCGTTCAATCAGGGCGTGCATACCGCCCGGATTGAAGTCGATGGATGTGTTGTCATTGAAGGTACTCCCATGATGACACGTTGTGCTGCCGGGACTCAAGGTAGCGGATGGTATCGAATGAATATTATCGGAGCAGGGAAAGAGTGGGTTAAAAGTGCGGCAGAAAAGATGTTTAATGAGATTGAAATCGATTTCGAAAAAACAATATCTGCCGATACCGTAACACAAAGTTGGACGTGGAATGAACCCGTCCGTTTTTTCCCCGTACAGCGGGATCGTTTTGATGTTGTTAATAATTCACTCGAAGGAGGAGTCAAACTTTTGACTTTTTCGGATTACCATCCATTTATCCATGTCCGGACTCTGGTCGATGCGATTGCGGCTGCTGGAGGATATACGATCAGTTCGCAATTTATGGACGGCGATTTTTTCAAATCCTTGTACATGAGTGGGAAATATCCCGAAAAAGAGGTCGATTATCTGGCCGATGAAATGGGATTTCTTGCGGGAAGATTTGATGACGCGACGTCAACGGCCGACCGTTTCGGAAGGGTTTATGCCGATCCGTTTACGACGATATCTTCCATCGGAAATCTGGTTGATACGGCCGATCCCGATGAAATATCTGAAAACAATATATCGGTCGATGGTGTCTATAATCACGGAGGTTGTTTCAAAAAGGATACAAACGGAAGAGTAGGCTATTATCCTCTGGAACAGGTAACGGTGGGTTTTGAATATGAGTTTCATTATCTTTCGGATTTCCGAATCGCCAGCCGTGACGAATTGAAGTGTTTTGATCGAGTCTATTTGGATGATGATGTCGAACGAAAATATTCAGTCAAAAACCAGTATGAAGATCGAAGAAATTCGTTCCATGACATGTGGAGTTATCTTTTGATCGTTTTCGATCACGACGATGGAAACAGCTATATGTTCTCTTACGAGCGTGAAGATGGTACGGTAGTAAACAAAACCAATTTTACGACAAGAAGCGTTACCATCGGTATGGAGGAAAGCGTAACGGTTCAAAACCCTAAATTGTGGATCAAAAGTGGAACCACATATCAGATTTATGATGGTGATTGGGCCCTTTATGACGGGTATATTTCTGAAACGGGACAGATCGAAATTGCATTGACGGTACGAAGCGCAGCAAGCGAAGTCTCTCAGACGAATCCAAAATATTTTCACGAGATCCATTTTGGAGGTGCGGATGAGGGTATGTCGATGACTCTTTACAAAACGACCCGGTTAAAAACGGTATTTATGCCTCACCCTTGTGAGGGACAGGAAATTACCTTTTCTGATATTGCGGCCCATAGAATTCGTCAGATCGAATTGATGAATGCCCTCAAACAGATGTTTAACCTTTACTTTTATACCGATACGCTCACTAAAACGATCTATATCGAACCGCGTGAATCATTTTATTCTAGTTCGGTGATTGTAGACTGGAGCGATCGGCTCGATCTGGACAAACCGGTCGAAATTGAAGAGATGGGTGCAGATTTGTCCCAATATTTTACATTGTGTTATCAGACTGGCGATGCTTATGCGGCCCGTTGGGACCAAACGCATCAAACGGTTTTCGGACAGTGGAGTACGGAAATTTTCAATCGTTTCGCCGAAGAGGGAGAACATGTTTATCAAAACCCCCTTTTTGTCCCGACGTTGAGCGAAACAGGAGCTTATGCTGATGTGCCTCAGGTTTCGTTGATTCAAGTCGGAGACAGATATGACGACGGAACGGAGGATTACCAGAATCTGAATTTCCCCGCTAAAATTGTCCGGTTTTGCGGGATGGAAACTCTGGAACAGGGACGTTGGGGATGGCCATCTTACGGTGTACAATATCCGAAGATTGCATTTCA
Source organism: Candidatus Alistipes merdigallinarum (assembly GCA_019119305.1). GTDB lineage: Bacteria > Bacteroidota > Bacteroidia > Bacteroidales > Rikenellaceae > Alistipes_A > Alistipes_A merdigallinarum. Next base: position 251,129 of record DWXH01000019.1, read on the forward strand.
TGATCCATCTGGAGATGAGCCTTTTTCACTCTGTTTTGAAGATCGGGATAACTGTTCAGGATTGCATACCTACTACGATAAAACGGTGGAGCTTTATAACAAAAGTCGCAGGGTAACCCTCTATGTCAGGTTGCGGCCGGAAGATGTCGAACCTTTCTCTTCTCCGAACGGTTTGTGTCGGGATTTTCGTGCTCTGTTTAAATTGAAAATAGCGGGCGAGACGCTTTGGTGCCGTTTGGAAGAGATTTGTGACTATAATCCTGCTGTAAACACTTCGACTAAATGTGTATTTCTTAAAAATGTTTGAGTATGACAAATGAAAAATGGTACCGAATAGAATGGGATGAGGAATTGTGGACAAAATTGGATTCTGTCCCTTCTGATCGGATAGAAACAAATATCGGTCGCCGCAATGCGGAAGATATGGTTGTCGAAGGTATGCACATGCACGAAAATGTGAATATTCCTTCCGAATTGTCTGAAGAACAGGATTTCGCTGTTGATTCACGAGGAAGCCTGTCCCATATGCAGGAGGTAGGTGGTGATGACCGAAAAAACACTACGGCTAACTTTTTATCCTCTTTTGATGATCCTGGAAATGTGAGACATGCTTCTGATTCTGCTTTTGAAGGAGTTGGGAAAGTTGAGCCACGTTTGGATTCCGGTTTTGTACAGGAGGCTCCCTCCTATATAGCATCATTTCGCGGAGGTGGGGGCTTCGATTTTCGTAGAGAGACATTCAATAATGAAACACTCTCTGATGTACAGCATCCGGTGAACTTTACTTATATTCGGAATACAGATACAGATTCGAATCGTATACTGAAAGATAGGTCGTATGAGTCTGTTTCTGATGGGTATTTCTCGGAAAATGTTTCGGTTGTCGGTGAGGAAAATGACTTTCTGCCAAAAGAGAGCAATCGGTCCGCTTTGCAACAAACGGTTCGGCAAGTTGTGGAAGAGAAATTGTCTGAATTGAAAGTGTATGTTTTGGAATCTGATATTACAGACGCACAACAAGCTGTCAAAACTGTAGTCAAACAAGCCACCTTTTAAAAAATAGTATATGACGGTATATCAAAAAGAGTTGATGCATTTGTTGCAGAATAAATTCGGGCAGCTTTCGGCCGTGCAGTTGATCGAAAAGTTGTCTGCAATCGGAGTACTGGATTGCATATTGTGTAAGGTTCTTGTTATCAGGGAATTTGTTAATGCGTTACAACGCAATGGCGTCAAAAAAATAGATGCTATGTGGATCGCCTCCGAAAAGTTCGCATGTTCGTATGAGTATATACGGAAATGTATGTATTACTATACCGATGTCGGTTTGAATTGAGTCGGCTTTTGTAGAAACAAATCCTTTAGTGAAACGATTATTTTCGTAAGGTTAATTTAAAATAAATTATTCAAAATGAGCAATTTTATGATGAAGCATCAATGGTTCTCCCTGCTTTCGCGGCTCGGAAGAAAACCGAAATCGGATGGGGTGGAGCGGGATAATCAGACACAAAAACATGTCGAAATTACACAAGACGGACACTCTGAATCTCGTCGTTCTAAAATGAAAGAATCCGAATCTGCCGTTGCGGATCTTCACAAAAAAAACGACCGTCCACCTGTTATGCCGACTCGAACAAAACCTTCTGAGGATCCTTCACCGGTTGAGGGACAACGTTCGGTAAACGAAGAGGCTTATGATTACGATGTCCGTAGATTGATTTAATTATAGTTTATTAAAATTTATTAATTTCTTTTATAAAAATATGGCAAAAATAGAAAGTGCAAAGAGTTATGAAGGTCGTGATCTCGAAACTATTTTTTTTAGACCTATGTTGAGCGGTCCGAATGCTGTCGATCTCGGAATCAAAGTGATGTATAACATGCCGGTCCCTACGACTTTACAGTTCTGGAAACGAGGCGGAGATATTCTCCAGAAATATTCTACGGCCGGATGGAACGGTGGTGAGAGTGCGTCAAAATTTCAAAAACTAATCCAGTTGGCGAAAGTCAAAGCGGAGGTGGGTTATGCTGCGGAAGATTATTTCAATATGGTCTTTGAACAGATTGCAGGTCGGGCCGATGTGAATCTGGATGATCTTACGGGAACTGAACTCGAAGCAGCTGAGACTGCGCTCTTCCGAGATGCTATCGCAGAGAGTATTCGTGCTACCATGTGGTTGGGAGATACCGAGCGGACGGGTGTATTTTCGACTTTTGACGGATTCTTGAAACGATTGCTCGCTGATAGCGGTACAGAAGACGATGACGTGTCTGGTTTCGGAATCGATGCTGATTTCGTTTCGAGTCAGGAACCCGATGCGGCTGAATCACTGTTGAAGAAACTTTGGAATAACGCTTCTGAAGTACTCAAAGCATTCAAGGCACAGGGAAATCTGGTCTATCTGGTTACTTCGGATATTTATGCGAAGTATGAAGAGGAGTTGGATAATGTCGTATTGGAGTCCGCTTACCTCGCAAAACAGAACGGTCGTGACGGATTGTCCTATCGGGGAATTCCGGTTGTCGACATTCAAGTCTCCGAGTACCTTAAACAGTGTCCCGATATGCCGCAGTCGTTTGCGCTTCTTACGGATCGGCGAAATCTTGCCATGGCGGTCAATACCTCCGATTTTCCGGGTACGGAAATTCGTATGTGGTACAATCCCGATCAGATGGAGAACCGCCAACGTGCTGTGTTTATGGCCGGGTGCGATTATCTGTTGCCGGAAATGGTGTCGATGGCGATCGGTGGAGTTTCTGCTGAGTTGACTTCGGGTAATGTGCCGGCTTCTGGTGGTTCGGTTACGGTGAAACTTACCGGATATACCGCTGTGAGTGCGTTGTCGATTCAAGGTTTGACCTCTGATGGCTCTGCTGCCGGCGATGCTGTTTCGCTTTCTGGAACGGAAGATGAGTTCACGGGGACGTTGTCCGGTTCCAATATCGCTTCGGTTAAGTTGACCGCAACGTTGGTTAATGGTGCTCAGATTGAGGTTCCCTTGAAATAATTATCGGTAAAACTTAAAAACGTTTATAAGTATGGCTTTAACTAATTATGTCAGAACCCGAAGTAGAAAAAACGGAGGAATTCGAATGCTGGGCTTAATTGAACGGAGTGAGATTGCTGAGATTTCTTCGCTTGGGTCGACGACGGAATTTACTTCGGTCACTTTCGAAGATGAGTGCTGCTTCTCAAAATATGAATTCAGGGAAGATGAAGCTGTGTATAAAGAGACAGTATCGGTTTCGAACGGTGCGCGGATCGTCACACATGAACTTTCGTTTCTTTTGGATAAAATGGGAACTGAATGCTCTTCGGCTGTGGCCGCGATTGCCGAAGCTGCTGACGAAGGGTTGATCGCTGTCGTACAGACGATGAATGGGGATACTTTTTTGGTGGGATATTCTCAGGAATTCGGAAAAGAACGACCTTTGAGATTGGTGTCGACCGATGGTACTACCGGAAAACAGCTATCGGACGGGACCAGCGAAGTGGTGACTTTGAGGAGTACGGATGTCGCCAAAGCAAAAATCTATTCTGGCGATATCGATTCGCTCTTCGTCTCGGCTTAAAAAATCGAAAATAAATAATTGGAACTTGCTGACGACGAACCGGTGCGTCGTCAGCTTTTTTAATTTGATGCTATGGAAAAAGGTAATAAAACCAAAAATTTTTTCGTCAGGGGTTGGAATGGCGGTCGAGAGAGACCGGAGCCTACCGACGAGACCGATTCCGGGCGGTGTTGGAAGTGGGGATCGGACAATCTTTTCCCGAATGCTCTTGCATTATTGTCCCGCAGGTCGGCTACACATCGCAGAATTATTAATGATAAGGCGGATTATATTTCGGGAAAAGGTTTCGTCTGTGATCGAGAAAACGAAGTGTTGCTGCGGTTTGTTAATCACGTTAATGAGATGGGAGAGTCGTTGCGGGTTGTAGTGAATAAGTTGGCTTTTGATAAATCGCTTTTCGGAAATGCTTTTTTGGAAATAGTGACCGATGCGGAACATTCGTTCTTGTCGTTGTTTCATCAGGACGCTTCGAAATGTAGGGTTGCGAGGGACGGGCGGCATATCTTGTTGCATCATAATTGGGCAGGATTCGTCCCTTCGCAAGCCCAAACGATTGCTTTATATCCGAATTTTGAATCCGCAGCGGACGGAACTTTGCGCAGTATGATTCATTATAAAGATTACGAGCCGATGTTCGAACACTATGGATTGCCCGGATATATTGCCGGGTTGAATGTGTCCTCGATCGCCTACAAAACGGATCGTTGGAACATCAGCCGATTGGATAACTCGTTTCAACCCTCCGGGATCATGGTGTTGGATGGCGATGTCGACAACGAAAACGATGCCTATGAGATCATATCCACAGCAGAAAAACGCTTTGCAGGAAAACCCGGGCAGGTGATGTTTATGGTAAAACATGCTGAAACGGCTGACAATTCGAAATTTATTCCGATCTCTTCGGCAAATGACGGAGATTGGAAAGACCTACATGATCAGGCAACTTCCGATATTGTGATTGCTCATTCGTGGTTTCGGTCGCTCAGTGGATTGGACTACGCCGGAGGATTTAGTGCGGAAAGAATACTTCATGAGTATGAAATCGCACTTAATACGTTGATTCTTCCCGAACAACAGGAATTACTTGAACCGATCCGAAAGGTTATCAATGATTTACTGCAATGCGATGCCGCTTCGTTACAAGTGATAAATCAGCCGCCGACTCGGTCGAAACCTTTGTATATGAAGGTGTGGGAGGCACGCAAATGCGATGGCTTGAGTTTTGATCCCGAAGATGAAGACCAGAATCTGTTTCTGGCTCAAATTACCAAATATTCATTGACCAATATCGAGTAAATTTATGATGTTATGGAGATTATAAGATTGATAACACCAGCCGAAGTGTTGGAATTGGCATTTCCATCGAATCAGTATTTGCCCGAAGAGATGATTTTGCCGGCAAAAATAGATGCGGCACAGTATCGTTTCCTAAAACCTGCATTCGGAGATTTTTATGCATGTTTGGCAGAGGAACAATATGAATCGTTTGTTGACCAGTTTGTTAAACCGGCTTTGGCTTATTATGTCCGTTATTTGGTAATTGACGATTTGTGTGCTTTGCCCGGTACGACTGGTGTGCTGCAAGCTGAAACCGATTATGCTGAATCTGCTTCTGAGAAAAATATGGAAAAAGTGAAGTGTCAGGCTAAAGAGGATGCGGATACGTTGTTGAAACAGGCTTTGGATTATCTGGAGGATCACGCGGAACAGTTCCCGGAATATGATGTCGAGCAAGAAAAAAGTCGGAAAGTGTGTATGAAAGGCGGGTTCATTTTTTAGCTGGGGCTGATGAAAAAGTAACAGAGGGTACTCTCGGGATGAAGGGATACCCTCTGTTTTGTGTTGTTGGGCATTTTATGTCAGAGTCAATCTTTTTCAGCCATGTATCGCCAAAGAGGTGCAGCATGCAGGGCCTGTTTGATTTCATCCCTTTTCAGCATTTCCCGTACTTCTGTTTCGGACAACAGTACGACGCTCAGATCCTCGGTAGATTCGGGATGAGGGGCTGAAACAATCTCTACATCAGTTGCGACAAAACAGTGTGTCAGGTTGTTTTGGGTAGATGGATTGGCCGAGATAACCATCAGTTCGCGCCAAGTCCCGCCGCCGTAACCCGTCTCTTCCTGCAACTCACGGCGGGCGGCGTCCAAAGGGGTTGCGTCCGTCGGATCACATACGCCGGCACATAACTCGATCAGACTTTTACCGAGTCCGTGTCGGTATTGGCGGACGAAGATGTACTTGCCTTCACGGGTCACGGCAATCGTGTTGACCCAGTCGGGATACTCCAATACGTAATATTCAGGAACTGTGTGTCCGTTCGGAAGTTCGATCGTCTCGCGACGAACGGTCAGCCACGGACGCCGGTACAGATATTCACTTTCCAGAACAGTGGCTTCCCCTTTCTTGTGTTTGATCTTACGCGTCATGACTTAAAAGAGTGTATTTGTAACTGATTATTAATCAATGGTTTGTATGTGGCAAATCGGAAATATGGTCATAATCTTTAATCGTACATTCTAAAGGGTGAAAATTTAACGCTTTAATTGATTATTAACTCACTTTGGGTAACAATCTGGGCGGTTCCTGCTTTTTCTATGCAATTCGTTTCCGATATTCCACTTCTTGTTTTAGTTCGTTGTTTAAGCTGATAGCAAAGGTAGCATATTTCGCTTACAATATTCAATATATAAAGGTAAAGTAGTTCCGGGCATCGAGTGGAGAAGCAAGGTGGAATATCTGCTGCTTTTTTGAAGAGTAAAAGAAAAGAGAGAATCTTTCGGTACATTACCGTCAGATTCTCCCTTAAATTCTATTGAATATAATGCGTTTACTGTTTCTCTGTAAATGGAATAGCTTCCATATAGATAATCTTTTAAGTTTATAATTTCTTTAGAGAAATTTTCCTGTGCGTTTAAGCCGAGCATACCGTTTTCTGTACCATTGGAAAAGGTATTGGTATTGATGAATGAAAAATGGAAATCTTTTGTAATATATGTAACAAAAAATAATGCCCTTCAATTATAAGAAGGGCATATTATTTATTTCAATACATCAAATCTTTTATTTTCCTTTTCCTTATATTCATTGAAGAAGTCTATCACATTCGGATAGAAATTCTCAAAATTTCCATACTTTGATTGCTCCTTTTCGTATTTTCTCAGCAGGCTAACCAGTTCGGGCATCCATCTGAAATTACGCTGTACCTGTTCCAACAGTTCATTTCTTATTTCTTCCGGCTTGTACTCTTTGTCCAGCATATAGCAGATAACAGCCGCACGGACAAGTGATTCGTTTATGACGGTTTCCCAATTGCCATACGCCTGTTTCGCCATACTCCAACGTGAGGACATGAACAAGTCTGTGGCAGCTGGCTCCAGTTCTTTTACAAAATCAGGATATTTGTTTTCATCCAGATAATGATTGATGAAAGAATGGTTAAACTCATGAATTAAAGTAGGAAGATATTCCTTGTTGTACATAGGTGTACCTTCTTTATCCACGTAATAACCAGCAATAGCAAAGACTTCCTTCATTTTGCCTGTCAGCTGTCTGTTTACGCCATAGTTATTACCACCATTACAGAATCCGATTATTACAGAGAAAGTTTCCTGAGGCTCATTGCCATAGAAATCGGCATACCAGTCTATATCAAAATGTTTTATGACATTATCCTGATAAGATTTAAGCCCTCTGTTATAAAGGTCTTTATGGGCTTTGAAAAATTCATTGAAGTTTGTGTCCTTATAAAAGCTGTTGAGATAAGACAAAAACTCATCCTTATCCACATTTTCCCATCTTTTTTCTAAGGTAGGAATATCTTCTTCAACCAAAGATAAAGTACCGTTCCGGTTGTCCAGATGTATTGCCATTGACATAACAGCATCGAAAGAAATACCATACTTGTTTCTAAGTCCTTTCATGTACTGAACTGCCGGATGATCTGTATTATCCTTAAAATAGTTGTCTATGTCCTTTATGTATTGGCCTGCCATATCCATATTGTATTCAGGAAAACCAGCCATACGGGACAAGATACTCATAAGTTCCACATTTTCATTTACTTGTGGGGTGATAGACTGTGCCTTTTCACAAATACATGCTGTGAACAAGGCGAGAAATAGAATAATCGTTTTCATTTGGGAGAATCTATTTGTCTAGTAATATTATAGGTCATGGTGTCACTGCAGAAGGATACATGGCTTGATTCCTCCTTACACATTACCAGATAGGAAGTTTCCTTCGGCTGGTCAATTTTTAATTTTGACCTGTACACTTTCAGTGTGTCTGCCGTTATACGGTCTGATTGTTTGTATAGAATGGTCTGAGCCAAAGCCTGGTTGACACATCTATTATATATTCTTTCGCAGTCGTATAGTTGCCGTAACTCAGAAACAATGATGGAATCATCAAAGAGAAAAAAACTGTTATTGCTATAAATGGATTCATATTTTATCTGTTACCAGTCTTGAAAGTATGCGTATCGTTGTTCATCATCTGCCAGATTCCAATTCTTTCTCAATTTCTTCAATAGTAGGCAAACTTCTTCGGAAATCTTTAGGCAAGGCTTGTCCTAATTCACTTTATGGATTTGTGCGGATCGCTTGTCGCAAAGATAGAAAAAACATTCGGGAGTGTCACAAATTTTATCTCGATTCGATAGGTGGCCTTTACTGCCCGCGTGAGTGGTGCAGGGAGGTATGAGAAGCTGCACTCTTTTTGGGAATCACTGGGAAAATGCGGTTGTGGAGATGGTTCCTGTTTATTTTGGTGTACCTTTGTGCGCGAGATGTGATCCATAGCGTCCAGTTGCTCCGAGTTCCGATCGGATGCTTCCTTGTCGTCCGGTCATGTTGTATTGTCTAATCTTGAATGTATCATAATGACACAATTAGAAGAGTTCCGGGCATTGGGGCTGTCGGAAGATATGTTGGTCGCGATTCGGGCGAAAGGTTTTGAGACCCCCTCGCCGATTCAGAAATTGGTGATTCCCGTACTGTTGGATCCGTCGAAAACGCATGACGTGATTGCACAGGCTCAGACCGGTACGGGCAAGACTGCTGCATTCGGACTGCCGCTTTTGGAGCGGATTCATCCCGAAAAGGGTGCTGCGGTACAGGGTTTGATTCTCGTCCCGACCCGAGAGCTGGCTTTGCAGGTCACCGAAGAGTTGTTGTCGTTTAACGCGAAGCGAAAACTGTCGATCACGTCGATTTACGGCGGAGCTTCACTGTCGGAACAGTTGCGTCGTCTGAAAAAAGGGGTGGATATCGTTGTGGGTACGCCCGGACGGATTCTCGATCACCTGCATCGGGGAACCCTGCATATCGAAGAACTGAAATTCATGGTGCTCGATGAGGCGGACGAGATGTTGAATATGGGGTTTATCGAAGATATCGAGGAAATCCTCTCCTGTACGAATGAATACCGTCGTATCCTGCTCTTTTCTGCAACGATGCCCGAACGGATTGTCCGGCTGTCGAAAAAATATATGCGTGAGACGCAGATTATCCGAGTCCCGGCTCAGGAGATAACGACCGATCTGACCGATCAGATCTATTTTGAGGTGCGGGACAGCGACAAATTCGATGCCCTGACGCGGATCATCGATGTGGAGCCCGAGTTCTACGGGATCGTTTTTTGCCGGACGAAGATAGGTGTCGACGAGGTAGCCAACCGGTTGATCGAACGGGGGTATGCGGCGGAAGGACTGCACGGTGACGTCTCGCAGGCACAACGCGAAAAGATTCTCAAGCGGTTTAAGAAGAAGTCTGTAAACATTCTGGTGGCTACGGATGTGGCGGCGCGGGGAATCGACATCAACAACCTGACGCACGTGATCAACTATTCGTTGCCGCAGGATACGGAGTCCTATGTGCACCGCATCGGTCGGACCGGACGTGCCGGTAATACGGGTACGGCGATCACCTTTATCTCTCACTCCGAGTACCGGCAATTCAGCTCGTTGAAGCGTGAAATCAAGGTGGACATCAAGAAAGTGACTTTGCCTTCGGCTCAGGATGTCGTCGAAATAAAAAAGACCAAGATCAAAAACGATTTGACCGAGATCGTCGAAAATCAGTCCTATGAGAAATATATGGATATGGCCGGAGAGATTCTGCGAAATGTAGATCCTGAAGTGGCGATGGCTTCGTTGTTGAAACTGGCGTTTAAGAACGAATTGGAGGAGAGCAGCTATCCCGAGATCCGGTCGATCAACGTCGATCGAAGGGGTACGGCCCGACTGTTTATATCGATCGGCCGAAAGGATGGCTACGATGCACGGAAACTTTGCGAGTTGCTTAAGCGCGAGTGCCGTTTGCCGGACAGTAAGATTGATGATGTGCGCGTGATGGAGAGCTACTCCTTCGCGACCGTTCCCTTTTCGGAGGCTCGGCAGGCCATCCGTCAGTTGAACAGCATCCATAAGGGAGGACGGCCCATTGCCGAGATGGCCAAGGGAAATTCCGACGGAGAGCAGCAGGAACGGGCAGAGCGTACCGGGGCAGCTGATTCGTCCCGTCAACAATCGGATGACCGTAGAAATGTTGCCGAGCGACGCCGCAAAACGATGGGACACGGCGGGAAAACCGCGGACAGAAAAAAGAAAAAAGGGCAGTCGGTCGAATGGGATAAGATTCAATGGGATGCGATCGATCCTAATTTCGGATCGGATGTGGGTTGGGGTGGAAAATCGGGCTTCGACAAGCGGTTGACTGACCAGAAACGTCGGAAAAAATAGGTCACACTGTCCATTCTGTGACAAAGTGGCGGTAAAACTGACAGGGAAGACCTTTTTCTGTCAGTTTTTTTGTGCAAAAATGTGACATTTCCCGTTTGGCATACTATGTGTAAAAGTAGGGTACGTCTTCCGAAAGGAAAGGCAGAATGATGAAACAAATTGTTGAATAAATTTTAAAAATAACATCGTTATGAACGTTAAACCTTTATCAGACAGAGTCGTGATTGAACCCAATCCGGCAGAAGAGAAAACGGCAGGCGGATTGTATATCCCCGATACAGCTAAAGAGAAACCGCTGGCAGGTAAAGTGATTGCAGTCGGTCCCGGTACGGCTGATGTGAAAATGGAAGTGAAAGTGGGCGATCAGGTGCTTTACGGTAAATATGCAGGAACGGAAATCAGCATCGATGGCAAGGATTATCTGATTATGAAACAGAACGATATTCTTGCGATTATCTAAAAATGACAAAATAAAAAAAAGGATAAATAATTATGGCAAAGGAAATTAAATATAATGCAGAAGCGCGTGAGGCGCTGAAAGTCGGTGTGGATGCATTGGCTAATGCAGTGAAGGTTACGTTGGGCCCGAAAGGCCGGAATGTGGTGATCGATAAAAAATTCGGTGCACCGCAAGTGACCAAAGACGGTGTTACGGTCGCCAAGGAGATCGAGCTCGAAGATGCTGTGGCCAACATGGGTGCCCAGATGGTCAAGGAGGTAGCTTCGAAGACTGCCGACGATGCCGGTGACGGTACGACGACGGCAACCGTATTGGCTCAGGCTATCGTAAGTGTCGGCGTGAAGAACGTAACGGCAGGTGCCAATCCGATGGACCTGAAACGGGGTATCGATAAAGCCGTAGCCGTTGTTGTGGAGAACTTGCGGAAACAGAGCCAGGAGGTCGGCGGCGACATCAACAAGATCGAACAGGTCGGTACGATTTCGGCCAATAACGATAATGCGATCGGAAAATTGATCGCCGAAGCGATGAGCAAGGTGAACAAAGAGGGTGTAATCACGGTTGAAGAGGCTAAAGGTACCGAAACCCATGTTGATGTGGTTGAAGGTATGCAGTTCGACCGGGGATATATCTCGCCTTACTTCATGACTGATTCAGAGAAGATGGAAGCCGTGCTCGAAAAACCGTTGATCCTGATCACTGACAAGAAGGTGTCGACGATGAAGGAGATTATGGGCGTGTTGGAACCTGCCGCTCAGAACGGACGTGCCCTGCTGATCATCGCAGAGGATGTCGACGGCGAAGCGTTGGCCGCTTTGGTGGTGAACAAGTTGCGTGGTACGCTGAAGATCGCTGCCGTGAAAGCTCCGGGATTCGGCGATCGTCGGAAAGAGATGTTGGAAGATATCGCCATCTTGACCGGCGGTACGGTAATTTCAGAAGAGCGCGGTATCCGTCTGGATCAGGCCACTCTTGAGATGCTCGGATCGGCAGAGAAGGTGATCGTAACCAAGGAGAATACGACCGTTGTTGACGGTACGGGGAACAAGGAGGCTATTGCCAACCGTGTAGCACAGATCCGCAAACAGATGGAGCTGTCGACTTCTGACTATGATAAGGAGAAATTGGCTGAACGTCTGGCCAAAATGGCGGGCGGTGTCGCTGTACTTTATGTCGGTGCTGCCAGTGAAGTGGAGATGAAAGAGAAGAAAGACCGTGTCGACGATGCTTTGGCTGCAACGCGTGCTGCCGTTGAAGAGGGTATCATCCCCGGGGGCGGTGTTGCCTACATCCGTGCCGTATCCGCTTTGGAAAAGATGAAGGGAGATAATGACGACGAAACAACCGGTATCCAGATCGTGAAACGGGCGATCGAAGAGCCGTTGCGTCAGATTGTAGCCAATGCGGGCGGTGAAGGCTCGGTTGTCGTAGCTAATGTGAAGGCCGGTAAAGGTGCATACGGCTACAATGCTCGTGCCGACAAGTATGAGGACATGTTCCAGGCGGGAATTATCGACCCGACGAAAGTGGCTCGTGTGGCATTGGAAAATGCAGCCTCTATTGCTGCCATGTTCTTGACTACCGAGTGTGTGTTGGTGAATAAGAAAGAACCAGAAGCGCCTGCTGCTATGCCTCAGGGTATGGGCGGAATGGGCGGTATGATGTAATCTTTGTCCATAATAGTAAAAGCGCCGGAAGAGATCTCTTCCGGCGCTTTTTTTGTGCATTTCCGTTTGGAGGGGGAGGCTGTCGCGGAGGTGTTGTCAACGATCCCTGTTACCAAACGATAGGTGTGCGTCCTGTTTGGGCCAGGTATTGGTTGGCCTGGCTGAAATGGCGGCATCCGAAGAATCCCCGATGGGCCGAGAGCGGTGAAGGGTGTACGCTCTTCAAAATACAGTTTTTTTGCGGATCGACCATGGCTGCCTTACGTTGGGCGTAATTACCCCAAAGCATATATACGATACCCTGTTTGTGTTGGGCGATGGCCTGTACGACTGCATCGGTAAAGCGTTCCCATCCTTTCCCGGCATGGGAGGCGGCTTCATGGGCCCGGACGGTCAGTACGGCGTTGAGCAGCAAAACACCCTGCTCGGCCCAGCGGTCGAGGTTGCCGCTGGTCGGTATGGGGCTTCCGACGTCGGACTTTACCTCCTGGAAAATGTTGACCAGCGATGGCGGGAAAGGTACACCGTCGTTCACCGAAAAGCAGAGCCCGTTGGCCTGTCCGATGCCGTGGTAAGGGTCTTGTCCGATGATCACGACTTTCAAATCATCGGGCATGCACTTTTCAAAGGCCCGGAAAATGTTGCGCCCTGCAGGAAAGATCCGATGTGTGGCATATTCCTGTTTGACGAAAGATACGAGTTCGGCAAAATACTCTTTCTCGAATTCCGCTCCGATCAGAGCTTTCCATTGGGGGGCGATTCTGACTTCCATGTTGTACTGCATTTATCTGATTGAATTCATCCGGATGCTCGCTTTGACAAAGGCCAGTGCCCGGATTTTCGAGATTTCCACCTCTTTGTCCGCATGGTGCGGATTCTGGCTGACCAGTTTGATGTAACCGGGTTTATCTGATTTTTGGATATATTTTACCGTAATATATTCCTCTCCGTCGATGTCGATCGAGAGCAGGTACATGTCCCCCCAAAAAATATCTTCCAGATCGTTCAGCTGCTTGTACAGGACGATATCTCCGCTTTTCAGCAATGGGTACATGCTGTCTCCCACAATGTAGATGGCTCCGTCACATTTGGGAAGGTTGGGAATATGGATGTAGTCGACCGGATTCTGGGCCGACTTGTCGAGAAACAGCGGGACGAGTCCGGCGGTTCCTTCGATATTGTAGAGCGGTACGCTTTGTGACGGAAGGGTATGGTCGCTGTTGTGGAAAAAGGTCTGTTCGGGCCGTTGTTCGTTGAACATGCTTCCGGTTCCCGACTCCAGCCATTCCGGATTTATGTTCAATTGTTGAATGAGGATGTTCCGGTTACGTTCTGATAGTGCAGCTCTTCCGGTTTCGATCATGGAAAGAGCACTTTTCCCGATGCCGAGTATGTTCGATAGCTCTTCTTGAGTCATGGAAAGTTCGTTTCGGATCATGCGAATTCTCCCATTGACACTCAATTCATTAAATTTTTTTCCCATTTTTTAGGGCTGAAAAAGTTTAAAGTTCAAAAATTGAATATATATTTGTAGTACAAAGTTAAATTATTTTATGTAAAAAAGCAAATCGTAATCGCTAAATCTTGTCTCGCTCAGAACGATTCAGTGGGGAAACGGAGGGTAAAAAAATGTATAAACCGGATGGAAGGCGATAGGTTTACTTTTACGACGGAAATAAAATATGGAGGAGTCTGTCATGATTGAGATCAGTGAAAAAATGTATGAGGAGATTGCGGCACTGTTGCTCGCTGAAATCGGAGACAAGGATTATTTTAATGGTACGGTTGAGTACGATACGGAAGAGTTTTATTCGTCGTTGACCTGTTCGTTGATCGTGTGTCGGGAGCCCGAGTCATTGGGAATTTTATCAATCCTTCCGGTATGGTGGGATTATGATATCGCATTGTGCGACGGAGTGCAGCTGAATGATTTCAGTTGGTTGGAATTGGACCGTTATTTGGCAAAAAAAATAAAAGGATGATGGCGATGTCGGCAATAAGGATACAAGAACAAGTCGGGGTGGAAGATGAGCTGTCCGGTGACGCTGCTCGAAATGAATCCGTATGCTCAGAAACAATGCGTTCTCAAGACCTTACTCGAAAAACACGGACGGGAAAGAATTTTATAGTGGATCGAACGGAAAATACAGGGCCATATCGGTTGTTGGATCAATCAACTTTTCATCTGTTGTACGACCGGACTTTACAGGGATTGTTGAAGCGGGTACGCGGATATGTGGTGCGGGAGGTGAAAACCACTTACGAGTATGATGGTGCGGGAGAAAAAAGAATTAAAAGCGAGGTGGTTACACGTAAACGACAAGGGCCAGATTTGTCTGCGATTATTTTTGTGCTGACCAATATCGATTCACAGCATTGGAGGGCTAAAGGTTTTACAGAGCAGGATCAGGCATTGAATCCAGTAGCGTTACCGGATCTTTCGGCGTTGACCGATCCCGAATTACAGGAGTTGGCCGGATGGGGAGATATTCAAAATGAGGATTGATGAGATTGACGAAAAAACAGGCTGCAGAGGAGTTGGCACGACGTTCTTTGAATAATTTCGCACGGTGGATCGAGCCTTCGGTGCGAATGACTCGTTTCCATCGAAAATATTACGGATTGTTGAATGATTTTGCCTCCGGAAAAATCAAACGACTGATTGTGTCGATGCCGCCCCAGCACGGAAAGTCGTTGGGTGCGTCGGTTTTGTTACCTGCCTATCTGTTGGGAGGTGATCCGAATTTGAAAATCGTTCTCGCGTCGTATAATGTACGGTTGGCTTCCCGATTCAATCGTCGGGTGCAACGGTTGATGAGTAGTGCGGCGTACCGCGGGGTATTTCCAGAGAGTCGGTTGAAAACAGGCAACAAAGGAGGTGTGTTGAGGACAAGCGATGAATTTGAAATCGAGGGGCATACGGGAGGAATGCTCAGTGTCGGCCGGGGTGGTTCTCTGACCGGGAATCCGGTGGATGTGTTGATCATGGACGATCTCTATAAGGACTCTATGGAGGCGAACTCCCCGTTGATCCGGGATCATGTATGGGAGTGGTACAATGCGGTGGCAAAGACGCGGATGCACAACGATACGCGGGAGCTGATTGTTTTTACACGTTGGCATGAGGACGATTTGGTGGGACGTCTGATGCAGCGCGAACGTGTGGTCGAGTTGCGGGATCCGGCACAGGTGTCGGCAGCGGTGTCGGATACGGTGTGGTGGCATCTGAATTTCGAGGCGATCAAACGCGGCGCCCCGACTCCGTTGGATCCGAGAAACGAGGGCGATGCGTTGTGGCCGCAGCGGCATTCACTGGCTCTATTGGAGCGAAAACGCCGACTCGACCCTTTTCTGTTCGAAACGATGTATCAGGGGATTCCTTCAGTTCGTGAAGGATTGCTCTATGGAGAGCGTTTTGTGACCTATTCCGAACGGCCGGCCGATCCGATCCGCCGAGCGAATTATACCGATACGGCTGATACGGGGTCGGATTACCTCTGTTCGGTCTGTTACGAGGTTGGGGCGGACGGTATGATTTATGTGACGGATGTGGTATATACCGCGTTGGATATGGATCGGACGGAAGAGCTGGTGGCCGAGATGTTGCTCCGGAACGGAACGGTGGAGGCTCGGATCGAGAGCAATAACGGGGGGCGGGGATTTGCACGTGCTGTGGCCCGTCGCTGTCCGGGGGTTCGTGTCGATTGGTTCCATCAGTCCCACAACAAGGAGGCCCGGATTTTGTCCAATGCGCCGGCCGTTTTGACGCAAATAGTTATGCCGGAAGGATGGCATTTGCGGTGGAGTGAATTTTATGGGGATTTGGTCACCTTTCGGCGTTTGTTCCGGACAAACCGGCACGATGATGCTCCCGACGTATTGACCGGCATCATCGAGACCGAAGCGGAAATAGCCGGACGGTCAGGTTTCTGTGCCTATGGATTTATGCGGAAGTAAACATGCGTGAGAGGGTATGGGGAACAAAGAGTTAATTGAAAATTTCTTGAGATGAGTTTGAAAGAAAAAGATACGGTTAGGCACACAGCAGTTAGCGAAAATTAGAATTTATCCCCTAAAGTCCGAAAAATTACGCTTTGACTACTAATAGTTCCTCTCAGTCGGTCGTGTAACGGGGGCTCAGGTGTTCGCGGTTCATGCGAAACGGTTCGGTGCCTTGTGCGGCGACAATGATTTTCCCTTTGCCGAAGGTCCGGTTCATGCGATCCACCGTCTCCATCAGTCGGGCCTGTTTGTCGTGATCGACCGGGGAGAAAAGCGACCGCTGAATCTCCGAAGCCGGAGTGATATCCGAAAGGATGACTCCGGCTTTTTTGTATCCGTATCCATGACAGTAGATTTGGTACAGGGCCTTGCGGGCACTTTTTACGATGTCCGGTGTACAAGCGGTGGGTTCCGGTAGGAGCGACAGCCCGGTTTCGTAGCGTTGCGGTTGGTCGTCGCGGTGCCGGTTGGTGTAGATAAAAGTTCTCACCTCACGGCACACCGATTGTTGTTTACGCAGCTTTTCTGCACACATCGAAGCGAACTCCGCAACGATCTTCTCCAGCGCTTCCCGTTCGTAAATCTCTTGGGGAAAACTTCTGGAGGTTGTAATCTGTTGTTTTTGCGGGGGAAGGTCGTCAAAGTCGATGCAGGCGATTCCTTGCAGTTCGTTCCATGTTTTCAGGCCCGTAATTCCCATGCGTTTTTGGATCCACTCTTTGGGTAACCGGATGAATTGCCGGGCTGTTGTGATACCTAAACTGTCGAACATCCTGCCGTAGCGGCGTCCGATTCCCCAAATATCCCGCAACGGAAAGGTCGACAGCACTTTTTCGATGTCCTGAGGGCGGTGCATGTAGCAGCAGCCGTACAGTTTCGGGTAGCTTTTGGCTAATTTACTGGCGATTTTGGCCAACGTTTTGGTCGGGGCGATACCGATGCTGACGGGGATTCCTGTATTGCGGCGGATGATCCGTCCGACGCGACGGCCATATTCGTCCAACGGTTCGGTGATACTGCGCAAATCGAAAAATGCTTCGTCGATCGAATAGACCTCCGTACTTGGGACGAGCGACCGCAAGGTGGTCATGACCCGGTGTGACAGGTCTCCGTAGAGGGTAAAGTTCGCCGAAAAGATGGTAATACCGTATTTTTTGATGAGGGGTTGGGCCTGATAGAGCGGTTGCCCCATTTTGATGCCGGCCGCTTTGGCCTCGTTGGAACGGGCGATGATACACCCGTCGTTGTTGGAGAGTACGACGACGGGCCTCCCGTTCAGATCGGGGCGGAAAACCCGTTCGCACGAGACAAAAAAATTGTTGCAGTCGCAGAGCCCGTACATCTTTTACCTATTTGAACGTTTTGATTGCGTGGCGCACAACGCCCCAAATGATCAGTTCACCCTCTGCCGCTACCCTGATGGGTGGATATTTGGGGTTTGAGGGGAGCAGCTGTACGTTGTCGTGTTCGATTTTTACCCTTTTTACGGTGAACTCTCCGTTCAGGTAGCAAATGGCGATACATCCGTCGTAGGCCTCTATGGATTTGTCGACGATCAACAGATCTCCGTTCCCGATGCCGTCGCCGCTCATGCTGTCTCCCGATACACGGACGATAAACGTTGAGGCCGGGTTGTGGATCAACGCTTTGTTCAGATCGAGTGGGGCATCCAGAAAATCGTCGGCAGGAGAGGGAAATCCTGCCTGAACGGAACCTCCGGCTACGGATAGCTCCTGCAGCGTCGAGGTGTCCGGGCGAATGAACGATAGATTAGGTTCAGAACGGTCTTTCATGTGTTTCTCGAGATATTTGTTGCAAAAATACGGATTATCTTCGGCAGAAAGTATGTATAGAAGAACGAATGATTCTTGGAAAGCTCAAAAAATGGACCGGATTTTTTCAGATTAGTCAGCAGACATGGAGGGTAGTCGTTGATGTTATTCGATCGGGTGATTTTCCGGCCGTTGTCCTTTGTCGTTGGCTGAAAGTAGAAATGTTTTGGCCGGGTGTGGATGCTGAATAAAAAAAGAGACCTGATTAATATAGGTCTCTTCGTTTCCTTTATCTTTCCACCTCTTTTTTTGCCCTTCTCCCTTCTTTTCTCCCTTTTTTGTAGCGAGACCGGGACTTGAACCCGGGACCTTCGGATTATGAATCCGACGCTCTAACCAGCTGAGCTATCTCGCCATGCCTGCAATTTTCGGATTTTCACCTTCCCTTATCTGTCTCTGACTAACCGTTTGTGCCGATGGCCGGAATCTTAGGAAGAGGACGTCATCCGTATTGCGAGTGCAAAAGTAGCAAATATTTTTTTTCGGACAAATTCTTGCGAGGCTTTTTTGACTAAAATTAAAATTCATCGAAACGTAATGGTTCGAAATCCGGAATTTTGTACCTTTATAGCCGGAAAAGAATCTAATCGATCAAACAAATAAATACAGAAGATGAAAAAGTTGGTTTGTGGGGTGTTGGTCGTGTTGATAACGGCCTTTGCACCCGTACTTTCGGCAAAGTCGAATGGTGCGAAAAAATCGGGGAAATGCGAGGTCAAGAATCTGATCTACATGATCGGTGACGGTATGGGGCTGGCGCAAGCTTCCATGTTGTTGCTTGAAGGAGAGTATTTGCCTACTGCATTCAATCGGTCGGAAAACATTGCGCTGATCTCTACCTATTCGGCGAATAATCGGGTGACGGATTCTGCTGCGGCGGGTACGGCGCTGGCTTCCGGACATAAAACGGATAACGGCATGTTGGGACAGGAACCTGATGGGACGCCATGCATTTCGATTATGGAACGCGCAGGCAAAGAGGGGTATCAAACCGGTCTGGTCGTTACGGTCTATTTGCAGCATGCGACTCCGGGGGCTTTCTACGCTCATGTGCCGAGTAGGGGCGATTTAGACGTGATTTCCGAACAGTTTGTTGAGAGTGGCGTGGATGTAGCGTTCGGTGGTGGAAAGAAGTTCCTGGCTGAGGGCGAGAAGGATGGTAAAAATCTGATTGAGGCACTGCAGGATAAAGATTATAAGGTAGTTTATGACATGGCCGAATTGGAGTCGGTTGATAAAGGTAAGGTAGTAGGCCTCTTTTCTGAAGAATATATGCCGACGGTGCTGAATGGCCGTGATCCGAACTATTTGAAAGAAGCGACGGAAAAGGCACTCGAAATTTTGTCGAACAACAGTGCCGACTCGAAAAAGGGATTTGTTCTGATGGTCGAGGGCTCGCAGATCGACAGCGAAGGACATGCCAATAATGCGGCCGGAGTGTTGGAGGAGATGCGTGATTTCGCTCAGGCAATCGGAGCGGCGATGGATTTTGCCGATAAGAACCCGGGTACGTTGGTGGTGGTTACGGCCGACCATGAGACGTCGGGACTCTCGATCACGAGCAACAAGACCGATTTTACACTCTCCGATAGCGGAATCGGGTATAATTTCGGGACGACCGGCCATACAGGGATCATGGTGCCGGTTTATCTGTACGGAACCGGAGCTGAGCAGATCAACGGGATTATGGACAATACCGATTTGCCGAAAAAATTGGCTGAATTGATGAATCTGAAATAGCAGAGCAGGAAACAGAAGGGGTGGAGAAAGTGCCGATAAACATTTTCTCCGCCCCTTCTGTTTTAATTTTTAATTTAGTCGGCCAAATCCTGGATGTTTATCCTGTTTTGTTGGGCCGATTGATAACCATTTTAGTCGCAGGCTGTTGGCTACGACCGAGATGGAACTGAATGCCATGGCGGCACTGGCCAACATCGGATTCATTAAAATACCCCACAGAGGGAACAGTATTCCTGCTGCAATGGGAATGCCGATCAGGTTATAGATGAAAGCCCAGAAGAGATTTTCCCGAATAACCCTTGATGTGCGACGGGAGAGCCGATAGGCTTTGGGCAGCAGGTTCAGGTCCGAATTCATCAGGGTGATCATGGCGATTTCCATCGCGACATCGGTGCCGTGTCCCATGGCAATGCTGACGTCGGCCCGGGCCAATGCCTGTGAATCGTTGATCCCGTCGCCGACCATGGCTACATGTTTTCCGCTGTTTTGCAATTCGGTAATGTAGCGATCCTTGTCCTCCGGGAGCATTTCTGCCCGATACTGCTCGATTCCGAGTTGGCCGGCCAAAGCCTTGGTGGTTTTCCGGTTGTCTCCGGTCGACATGACCGGTTCGATGTGCAGGCGACGAAGCTCTTCGATGGCCGGGCGGGTCGAGGGTTTTATCGGATCGGTTATGATCAAAACCGATAACAGCTGGTTGGCAGATCCGAAAAATACGACGCTGGCCCCGGTTTGCCGGCGGTGATCGATCTGTTCGGCAATTTCCGGCGGGATGGTAGCTCCTTGTTCTGTGGCGAGAAGCGAGCTGCCGATCCAATATGAGGTCCCTTTACAAACAAATAAGATTCCTTTCCCAGTCAAACTCGAAAATGATTCGATTTCGGGTGCGGGAGTGTCGTATTGTGGGAGGTAGGCGACGATCGCCTCGGCCAAAGGGTGCTCGGATTTCAGTTCGGCCGCACGGATGATAGGCCGGTATTGGGATTGTTCCGGGGCGACGGCGATCCACTCCGTAACGGTCGGGCGGCCTTCGGTCAGTGTACCCGTTTTGTCCATGACGATTGTGTTGATCCTGCACATCTGTTCAAGGGCTGTTGCATCCTTGATCAGGATTTTGTTTTCGGCTCCTCGACCGATCCCGACCATCAGGGCGGTCGGAGTGGCCAGTCCCAATGCACAAGGGCAGGCAATGACCAAGACCGATACGGCTGACAGCAGGGCATGCGAAAAACAGGCAGTTCCGCCGATGACAAGCCAGAGTATGAAAGTCAATGTGGCAATACCGATGACGGTTGGAACAAAGATCGATGCGATGCGGTCGGCAGTCCGTTGTACGGGAGCCTTGCTCCCTTGTGCCTGTTGGACGGTTTGGATGATTCGTGCCAGAAGCGTTTCGCTGCCGACTCCGGTTGCCTGCATGGTGAAGGCCCCGCGTGTGTTGATCGTGCCGGCCACGACCTTATCTCCGGCCTCTTTGGCGACGGGAAGGGGTTCTCCGGTGATCATGCTTTCGTCAACGTGGGAACGTCCCTCCGTGACCACGCCGTCGACTGGAATTTTTTCACCCGGACGCACGGCGATCCGGTCACCCACTTGCAGGGAGGCGATCGGAACCTCCTCTTCGGTGCCGTTGCGGAGGATGCGGGCGGAGGTCGGTTGGAGACCGATCAGCTTTTTTATTGCGGACGATGTTTTCCCTTTGGCTCGCTCCTCCATCAGTTTGCCGATCGATACGAAAGCGATGATCATGCAGGAGGCCTCGTAGTAGACGTGAGGCTCGATGCCGCGTTGGAGCCAGAATTCCGGATAGAAGGTGTTGAATGCGCTGAAAAGGAAAGCGATTGAGGTGCTGAGGGCGACTAATGTGTCCATGTTGGACTTCCCGTGTCGGGCCTGTTTCCAGCCGTTGATGAAAAACGACCGGCCGAAAAGACAAAGTACGGGTAGCGTGAGGATCAGCATGATTATGTCTACGTGAGGGAAATGCATGAAGAACATGCCGAGTATGGCTACGGGGAGGGCGAAGGCCCAGGTCCCGATTGTGCGGCGGACCAAGCGCCGATAGTGGTTCTGTTCAGCCTGCTGTTGTTTCAATGAGGTGTCGTCGTCCTCGATGATCAGGTCGTATCCGGCAGCCTGCACCGCAGCACGGATCTGTTGCGGGGTAAGTACCGACTGATCGAATGTAACGGAAAGCTGATTGGCAGCGAAGTTGACGGATGCCTCCTCGACGCCATTGAGTTGCCGGACGGTCTGTTCGACATTCATTGCACAGACGGCACAACTCATCTCCAACACCGGATAATTCCTGCTGACAATTTTTTTCATGGCATTTAATAGAAAAAAGTATTTAGCGCCTTCAAAGGTAGGGAATTTATTCGGGAGACGGGATGCCGGAACGTGGGTATTTGAAATGTGTGATTTGACGATATTATCGAAAAGTAACTGTCTGGCAAGGGTTCTATTTGAGATAGTTTTACTATCTTTGCAAGGTTATAGGGGCGAAATGAACCGCTCTGCTCGAAACGGAATAAAACGAAATGGTAATGAGTGATTCCAAATTACGGATCGGAATAACGCACGGCGATGTGAATGGTATTGGCTATGAAGTGATTATCAAGACGTTGGTAGATCCTCGTATGTGCGAATTGTTTACTCCGGTCATTTACGGTTCGGCGAAAGCCGCCGCATATTATAAGAAACAGATCGAATCGGCCGAAAATTTCGGTTTCAATATCGTGTCGTCAGCCCGGGAGGCTTCGCCTCGAAGGGTCAACCTCGTCGGATGTGTGTCGGATGAGCTTCGGGTCGAGCCCGGAGTCCTTACGGCTGCTGCCGGGGAGGCTTCGGTTGCTGCGCTGCGGGCTGCTGTGGCCGATTTGAAAGCCGGTTATATCGATGCAGTCGTGACGGCCCCGATCTGCAAAGAGAATGTGCAAAGCCAATCGTTTTCGTTCTCCGGACATACCGAGTTTTTTGCCTCTGAATTCGGAGGCGATCCGTTGATGCTGATGTGCAGCGACCGGATGAAGGTGGGGTTAGTTACTGTCCATATTCCGATTTCGGCTGTGAGTGCGTCGGTTACGCAGGAACGGATTGTCAGTAAATTGCGCGAGTTGCGGCAGTCGTTGGTTCAGGATTTTTCGATCCGCGATCCCCGGATCGCCGTGTTGGGGCTTAATCCGCATATTGGCGACGGCGGCTTGATCGGTAACGAGGAGCAGGAGATCATTATTCCGGCGGTTCAAGCTGCGTTCCAGGAGAATATCTTGGCGTTTGGTCCTTTTGCCGCAGACGGATTTTTTGCCGCTTCGGGGTATATGAAATACGACGCTGTGTTGGCTATGTATCACGATCAGGGGCTTGCACCGTTCAAGGCATTGAGTCACGGCGGTGTGAATTTCACGGCAGGACTGCCGATCGTCCGGACCAGCCCGGCACATGGTGTGGGTTTCGATATTGCCGGACAGAATCGTGCGGATGCGCAGGCGATGCGTGATGCGATCTATATGGCGATCGATGTGGTTCGCAGTCGTCGGGAGTACGCTTCGATGACGGCGAATCCGTTACAGAAATACAAGAGGGATAATGGTGCGGACATGTCGGCTTCCGATTTGCCCGAACAACAGGTGGAAGATTAATAATAATTCAGCGAAGGGGCACAGGTTGTATTGTGCCGGAATTTATTAAAATAAAAACATGATGATAAAAGTAACTTTTCCCGACGGCGGCGTTCGTGAGTACGCTAAGGGAACAACGGCAATGCAAATTGCAGCGAGTATCAGTCCTCGTTTGGCGCAGGAGGCGCTATCGGCTACGGTTAATGGCGAGATTGTTGATCTGAACCGTCCGGTCGATCAGGATGCGACGATCCGATTCCACAAATGGGAAGATCCCGAAGGTAAAAAGGCCTTTTGGCACTCTTCGTCACACTTGATGGCGGAGGCTCTCGAGGCGCTCTATCCGGGGATCAAATTCGGTATCGGACCGAGTATTGAAAATGGATTCTATTACGATGTAGACTCTCCGGTACCCATTACCGAAGGCGATCTGCCCAAGATCGAGAAAAAAATGGAGGAGCTGGCTCGGACGAAAGAAGAGATTTGTCGCCGTGAGGTGAGCAAGGCCGAAGCATTGAAAACCTATACCGAAAAGGGTGATCAATATAAGGTGGAGTTGATCGAGGGACTTGAAGACGGAACGATCAGCTTCTATACGAACGGGAATTTCACCGATCTGTGCCGTGGTCCGCACTTGCCCAATATGGGTTATATCAAGGCGATCAAATTGACATCTGTTGCGGGAGCTTATTGGCGTGGTGACGAGAAAAATAAGATGTTGACCCGGATTTATGGGATCACCTTCCCGAAAAAATCGATGTTGGATGAGTATCTGGCGATGCTCGAGGAGGCCAAGAAACGGGATCACCGCAAATTGGGCAAGGAACTTGAATTGTTCTGCTTCTCGCCGAGGGTGGGCGCCGGTTTGCCGTTGTGGTTGCCCAAGGGGGCCGCTTTGCGCGATCGGTTGGAACAGTTTCTGAGAAATGTTCAGAAACAGTACGGTTACCAGCAGGTCATGACGCCGCATATCGGGATGAAAGATTTGTATGTCACTTCGGGGCACTATGCCAAATACGGGAAGGATTCGTTCCAGCCGATCCATACGCCGGACGAGAGCGAGGAGTTCTTGCTCAAGCCGATGAACTGTCCGCATCACTGCGAAATCTATAAATTCAAACCGCGTTCCTATAAGGACCTGCCGTTGCGTTTCGCGGAGTTCGGTACGGTTTACCGGTACGAACAGAGCGGTGAATTGCACGGTTTGACCCGTGTGCGCGGATTTACCCAGGACGATGCACACATCTTCTGCCGTCCCGACCAGCTGAAGGATGAGTTCATGAAGGTGATCGACATCGTGCTCTATATCTTCAAAACGTTGAGTTTCGATAAATTTACGGCACAGATTTCGCTGCGCGATCCGAACAACAAGGAGAAGTATATCGGTACGGACGAAAATTGGCACAAGGCTGAACAGGCGATCATCGAGGCTTCTAAAGAGAAGGGGTTGAACACGACGGTCGAACTGGGCGAAGCCGCATTCTATGGGCCTAAATTGGACTTTATGGTTCGGGATGCCATCGGACGTCAGTGGCAGCTGGGAACGATTCAGGTCGACTACAACCTGCCCGAGCGGTTCAATTTGACCTACAAGGGTTCGGATGACAAGGAACACCGGCCGATCATGATCCACCGGGCCCCGTTCGGTTCGATGGAGCGGTTCGTGGCCGTGTTGCTCGAACATACGGGAGGAAAATTCCCGCTGTGGTTGTCGCCGGATCAGGTGGTCGTACTGCCGATCAGCGAAAAATTCAACGATTATGCGAAAAAAGTTTCAGATTTTCTAAATAATTCCGATATTCGTGCACAGGTAGACGATCGTAACGAAAAGATAGGACGTAAGATACGGGATAACGAGTTGAAGCGGATTCCATTTTTGTTGATCGTCGGCGAGAAGGAGGAACAGCAGCAGACTGTTTCCGTGCGTGCGCAGGGCGAAGGCGATAAAGGGACGATGACGCTCGATTCGTTTGTCTCATTGGTTCGCGAGACGGTTGCCGGAGAGATTCAGAAGATTAATGGATAGCGAAAAAATATTGTTTCACTAACGTAAGGAGGACAAAGCTATAATTACAAAACCGAAACCCGTAGCAGTACGGCCAAACCGAGTGCAGGAAAAAGAGGCTGCACATCGGATCAACAATTTTATTACGGCACCGCAAGTCAGGGTGGTGGGCGAACATGTCGAACAACCGGTGGTCGTGTCGTTGCGCGAAGCGCTCGATATGGCCGATGAGTTGGGATTGGATCTGGTGGAAATCTCACCAAAAGCCGATCCGCCGGTGTGTCGTATTGTGGACTACTCGAAATTTCTTTATCAGCAAAAGAAAAAGGCGAAAGAGATCAAGGCGAAGGTTACCAAAGTGGTGGTCAAGGAGATCCGTTTCGGGCCCAATACAGATGATCACGACTATAACTTCAAGTTGAAACATGCCGAAAATTTTCTGAAAGAGGGAGCCAAGGTGAAAGCGTATGTCTTTTTCCGGGGACGTCAGATCGTGTTCAAAGATCAGGGGGAGATTCTTCTGTTGCGTTTTGCAACTGATCTCGAAGATTTAGCCAAAGTCGAACAGATGCCGCGTCTGGAAGGAAAAAGGATGATTTTGGTGCTTGCCCCGAAACCGAAGAAATAGGCTTTGTCCGAATTCGATCCATCATATAAGCCCGGGGAGCTTTGCTTCCTCGGGATTATATGTTTATAGCGTCCGGTCGTGGAAGCTCTGTTTTGAAGGGGAAAGAGTGCGGTCGAAAATTAGAAGGAAACTAACCCATAAAAACGAATAAATGAGATGAAACGGAATGTTTTCAGATGGATTGCAGCGGTTTGCATGGCTGCATTTTTAGTAGGAATAAATGGATGTGCGACGGATGTGAATGCTCGAGAGGGTGAAGACCCTGTTACACCTGTGGCTCCGGAAGATCGTGAGGTGGGAATCGCGTACGGGTTGTGGATGGATCGTGACATGTGGAGTAATTCGAGCAACACGTGGGGGACACCGACATTGGGGACGTATGATTCTCGGGAAAGACGGATTATTCGTCAACACGCCTTGTGGTTGGCTGATGCAGGTGTCGATTTTGTCTGGCTCGACTGGTCGAATAATGTCACTTATGATCCGGATGAACTCTGGGTCGGCGGGAAACAGGACCTGATCGAAGATGCTACGGCGATTCTGTTCGATGAATATTATAAAATGTCAAAGGCCGGAATGGCTCATCCGAAAATCAGTATCTTTATTGGTGTGACAGGAGCTCCAGAGGCAGTTTCGGACGGGCGATTGCAAAAGAAAGCGGATCAGGTCTGGGATATGTATGCCAACAATCCCAAATA
>DWXH01000020.1 GCA_019119305.1 Candidatus Alistipes merdigallinarum
CGTAGGAGTCTGGTCCGTGTCTCAGTACCAGTGTGGGGGGAAAACCTCTCAGTCCCCCTATGTATCATAGCTATGGTGAGCCGTTACCTCACCATCTGGCTAATACAACGCATGCCCATCTTTAACCGCCGGAGCTTTCAACCATAAAAGATGCCTTCTATGATATTATGGGGTATTAGACCAAATTTCTTCGGATTATCCCCCTGTTAAAGGTAGGTTGCATACGCGTTACGCACCCGTGCGCCGGTCGCCGGCAGAAGTAGCAAGCTACTTCACCCGCTGCCCCTCGACTTGCATGTGTTAGGCCTGCCGCTAGCGTTTATCCTGAGCCAGGATCAAACTCTCCATGATATAAAATGTTTTGTTTAAATCTTAGCTCCGCTCAAAGGTATTTTGAAAATTATTATCATCTATTTCAGATTGATAAGAATAAACTTTAGCTGCTAAATCACTTCAAAGAACTTTTCAGAACTTACTTATTTTGTTCAAGCTTTTCGCTCTTGTTTCCGAACCGCTTCAACGTTTCGGGGCACAAAGGTAAGGACTTTTTTTTATTTTCCAAACTTCTCAGCGAAATTCTCAACTTTTTTTTTCAGAACCTTTTGTCTAAACCCGAACCCAAGCCCTCTTCAGCTTCTCCTCTCCTTTCTTCCACTCCTGATCTGAACTCTTTGCTAAGGTTTCGTTCCGTTTAGCGGGTGCAAATATAGATACATTCAAACGCTTTCTCCAAATTTTTCTGTAACTTTTTTGAAACTTTTTTTGTTCAGAATTTATAATACACTATGCCCAAATGTTTTACATTCCACATTTTTTTGAGCTCAAATCTATCATATTCTTCGCAAAACTATCGCATCAGTTCGCTCCAGGTTCCCGTGAAGTAGGCGCGCTGCAACGCTCTCAAGTGCTCTGCATCGTGACGACGGACAAACAAATCCTCCAAGTCTTTATAAATATAGAACTGTAACCAATAGCCGTCGTTATATTTTTCCCGATCCGTTTCGGGTGTTTTCCACTTGGCATACCACAAGGTATTCAGCCCATAGTAATCAGCTACACGACAGGCCGCCTCTGCATTTTTCCACATTCCGGCAGCCACTTTACGGAACAGTCGGGCAAAATTCGCATACTTATACTGCGAGACATCGATCAGCTCACAGCGGTCATCGATTCCCAATTCGGATAACATGATACGGGTCTCGAAAACTTGGTCCCCGTCCAGATCATACTCAATGCAGTCGAAAAAGCCGTTGTCGTCGGTGTCACCATAACGAACCGTAGCAAACGATTTCGGCGCACGATTTTGCCACGACCGGTCGTACCCCTGATAGTATTGAGCCGTTTGGTCGATACGCCAGCACCCCCACTCTGCCCCATACAAGTGGATCCGACCGTCGAACCGGCTCACGTATAAACGTCCGTTCCCTGAATTGTCGAGGTCCCATTCGCCGCGATCTCCGGTCCAATCGGCCTGCGGATGGTTATCCACCCCACCTCGACTGCTTCCCATTTTAAATGGATCCATCGGATAGTAGAACTCGACACGTTCCCAACGGGCACAATCGTCATCCTCATCGAAAACAAAATAGACCTGTTTCCACTCTCCTCTTTCAAAAATCAACGGCCAAACGCTGCGGTGATCCGGATAGATCAGTTCCGTCAACTGTCGGATACGCGGATCGATAAAAAATTTATCCGCCTCGGGAAGGCCTCGCATATTACGCAACGGGTGCACTTGATCCGTATAATCAAAACCGCCGCCCATAAATCCCAGCGTACAATCGAAATCGAAATCGTTTCCCTGTGCATTATCGTTGTCCAGATCGACGGCTATCGATATCCAGTTGGCGATCCCTTTCACCTGTCGATTCTCAAACCCCTGTGCAGCGGCATCCGGAGCAGCAACCGGATCGTCCAACACGCGAATGGCCATCTCGGAGAGGCCGTCCCGATCCGGGTCATAGAACAAGAACGGGTTTTCCCAGTTAAGCCGCAAATCGACCATCTGATCCGTCGAAGTATGAATCTTCAGGAAAGCAGTATTTCCGCTATAATCGGTATAAAAGTCAGATATGCCATATTTCTCCCAACATTTAAGCTGCATTGTATTCCAGTCAATGTAATTGAATACATCATCGTGATCCGTATCCAGCAGAATCATATAGTGCCCGTTGGGCCATCCGCGTTTCTCCTCTTTCGGATAATCGGCAATCAGCTGGAGCTCGGCCTCTCCGTCGTCGTTCAAATCGGCATATTTGACCACCAAATCGTAAACCCCGTCTTTATCCCGATCAAGCAACAGACAATCGTTATCCATATCGCCTTCGAGGTCTCCTTGCCGCATATCGCCATCGTCATCGAGCCACAGCACAGGAATCGAGTCGATCGTTATGCTGGAAATAGCGTCGGGGTGACCGTCCCCATTCAAATCGAGATACTCGGGTTGAAAATCAGACGGAGGCGGCGGCAAACGAAACGAACCGATCTGCAGACGCTGATTCCAATACCCATTTTTTGGAACCGGAGTCCCGTAAGCCAATTGTGCAAACAGACAAATAACAAAAAACAAAAAGATTTTTTTCATCGAAGTATAATTTAATTTTAGGTTAAGCTATCAGACCATATCGGTGCACAAAACTTATTGCGTTCGAATCTATGCAACCGTTTGCACAAAGTTAAAACTATTTTGCTAAAAAGAAAAAACTCGCCTCGTCTTTCACTTTTTTCACCATTGCTGACTTAAAACACCCGTCTAAAAACGAAGGGACGTTGCATTTAGCAACGTCCCTTCGACTATGTTTTAATTATAAACTTCCGGACGGTTCGTAAGCCCTCCTGAAAAGATTCCGGTCTAAATCTCCGTTAGATCGCAGCGGCTACATAATCACCCACTTCGGTCGTCGAATAAACTTTCGCCCCAGCATCGGCCAAATCTTCCGTTACAACCCCTGCCTCAATCGCCTTATTGACCGCATCGCGGATCGCTTTGCCTTCTGTAGCCAAACCTACATGCTCGAGCATCATCGCTGCCGACAGAATTGTCGCCATCGGGTTGGCAATGTTTTTACCGGCTGCCTGCGGATAACTTCCGTGAATCGGTTCGAACAGCGCCACCTTGGCACCCACCGAAGCCGACGGCAACATACCCAGCGATCCACTGATTACACTCGACTCATCAGTCAAAATATCACCGAAAAGGTTCTCCGTTACGATCACATCGAAATGCGTCGGACGCTGGATAATCTGCATGGCGGCATTATCCACAAACATGAACTCGACGGTTACATCCGGATACTGCGGAGCAATCTCTTTGGCAATCTGACGCCACAGACGAGAAGTTGCGATGACGTTGGCTTTATCGACAACAGTCAACTGTTTGCGGCGTTTCTGAGCCTGTTCGAAAGCCAACTTCAGGATACGTTCAACTTCCTCTCTCGTATAGACACATGTATCGTAAGCCGTATTTCCATCTTCGCTACGTCCCTGCGGACGTCCGAAATACATACCTCCGGTCAATTCACGGACGCAAAGGAAATCTGCACCCTTGACAATCTCGGTTTTCAACGGAGAGCGCTCGGCTAACGAATCGAACACGGCCAGCGGACGTAAATTCGCAAAAAGCCCCAAAGATTTACGCATACGGAGCAATCCTTGTTCGGGACGCACCTTCGCGGTAGGGTTATTGTCGTATTTGGGATCACCGATCGCTCCGAACAGTACCACATCCGATGCCTGACACACGGCATGCGTCTCTGCAGGATAAGGATCACCCGTCGCATCGATCGCACATGCTCCGACCAATGCCTTCGTATAGTTAAACGTATGTCCATATTTAGCAGCCACACTATTCAAGACTTTGACTGCCTCACCGACGATTTCGGGACCAATCCCGTCACCCGGCAAAAGTGCGATTTTCAGTTCCATAACTCCTTATATTTATTTTATCAACTTAATCGATTCCTCTTCTTTCCAACTTTTCCTTTAGGCAAGAGTAATTCATCTGTCCTTTAACATATGAGCTCATCGGCAAACCTTTAGCGGGAAGTCCTGTCTCTTGTACCCTCACTTATTCCACGACTCTTTACTATTTCTCCATGATTGTCTTCCTTTGCTTCTCATCCACCACACACCCGGCACCTTTCCCGCCAAACAAAACCCAACGTCTGCAACAAAGCGGATTCACCTCAATAAGAACGAGCCAATCCGAACGCTACTCTGCTTTCAGGGTTGTACCGCCGTAGCCCTTTTCGGCCACCGCATCGGCACAACAAATAACGACACGGCGTACACCGCGACCGATCGCATCGAACGCATTCTCCAGTTTGGGCAACATACCATCCGCCACCACCCCTTCTGCACGCAGCCGTTCGAACTGCGACGGAGTAATTTCCGGGATCACGCTATTGTCATCATTTACATCAGACAGCACCCCGCGCTTCTCGAAACAGAAGACCAGCTCTGTTTCCATCAGGCCCGACAAGCCGACAGCAACGGTACGAGCCACCGTATCGGCATTTGTATTGAGCGGGCTACCGTCTGCAGCATCGAGTGTAATCGGGGCAAC
This sequence comes from Candidatus Alistipes merdigallinarum, assembly GCA_019119305.1. Taxonomy (GTDB): domain Bacteria; phylum Bacteroidota; class Bacteroidia; order Bacteroidales; family Rikenellaceae; genus Alistipes_A; species Alistipes_A merdigallinarum. The sequence continues at coordinate 4,565 of DWXH01000020.1, forward strand.
AACTAACGTATAACCGGCTTCGATCAGCATCTGAGCCAAAGCCGAATTGAACCGCTCAACCATAGGGTCGCCCACGTAACCATAATCGACAGGAACCGGATTGCGGCGTTGAGAGGAGATCAATGCCCCATCCACTCCGCTCAGGCCGATCGCTCTGCAACCGAGTGTTTGTAACTTACCAACAATCGTTTTGTTAATAAGTCCGGCATAAACCATCGTCACCACCTTCAGCGTTTCGGCATCGGTCACTCGCCGGCCGTTGATCATCAACGTCTCGATTCCCAGCGCCTTGCTGATCGTCGTTGCGATCTTTCCACCTCCGTGCACCAACACCTTCGGGCCTTCAAGTGAAGCAAAATCCTTTAAAAAGGCATCCAGCTTGGCCGGGTTATCCACAACGTTTCCACCGATCTTAACAACTTTCAACATCTTATTCACATTATGCTGTTAGCAATTTTCGCAACGCCGTCAGAAAAGCATCCGCATGTTCCCGCGTAATGTTCAGAGCCGGCAACAACCGGAAAATCTTTTTGTTTCCGGACGAACCGACAAACACTTTCTCCTCGAAAAGCAACCGTTTCCGTAATTCTGTCGCATCATCGAACAGTTCGACGCCGATCATCAATCCGCGACCACGGACTTCACGCACCCCCGGCATTGTCCTGATTTCACCCATCAGATACTCGCCCATCGAACGGGCATTCTCAATCAAATGATCTTCCGATATCACATCGGCCACAGCGATTGCTCCGGCACAAGCCAAATGGTTTCCGCCAAAAGTGGTCCCCAGCATACCGAACGTCGGAATAAACTTCGGGGCAATCGAAATGGCACCGATCGGGAAGCCGTTGGCCAATCCTTTCGCCATCGTATAGATGTCGGCCTGAACTCCCGCCCAATCCGATGCATAGTACTCGCCCGTTCGGCCGCACCCGCACTGCACCTCATCAGCAATGTAAACGGCGTTGTACTCGTCGCACAACGAACGGATCCGACGCAAGAACTCCTTGCTTGCAATCTGGATTCCCCCTACACCTTGGATCGCCTCGATAATGACCGAAGATATTTCATCTTTATTTTCACGAAAAGCCTGTTCGAGAGCCTCCTCATCGTTCAGCGGAACAAAGATCACATGATCGGTTTGGTTGACCGGAGCCGCAATCTTCGGATTATCGGTGACCGAAACAGCCAGCGAAGTCCGACCATGGAAAGCCCCACGCATCGCGATCACCTTACTCTTCCCGTTATAAAACGATGCCAGCTTCATCGCATTTTCGTTTGCTTCCGCACCCGAATTACACAAAAACAACTGGTAATCCTTTTTCCCTGACAGCTCTCCCAACTTCTGGGCCAACTCCCGTTGCTGGTCGATAATCACCGAATTGGAGTAGAATCCGATGTTTTTCAACTGATTGACCACCATATCCACATAATGCGGATGGGTGTGTCCGATGGAGATCACAGCATGACCGCCATACATATCGAGATAACGTGTTCCCTTGTTATCCCAAACGTAAGAGCCTTCGGCCCGAACGATATCGATATCCCACAACGGGTAGACTTTAAACAGATCCATAAGTTACTCTATTTTATAACGGCAATCCGTCCGATTTAACTAATTAATTTTCTTCGGCTGCACAAGTCCACAACTTAGAAGGCTGACGGTTTCAGATGCAGTCCGGCTCGTTCGTCCAAGCCGAACATCAGGTTCATGTTCTGCACGGCCTGCCCCGAAGCCCCTTTCAACAGGTTGTCAATCGCACTCATGACCAACAGTTTGTTTCCATGTTTCTCTACATAGACCACACATTTGGCTGTATTGACCACCTGTTTGAGGTAGATGTTCCGGTCGCTGACAAAAGTAAGCGCGGCATCCGCATAAAAATCTTCATATATTTTCCGCACAGCCGCTTCATCCAACGCACAATCGATGTAAATCGACGCAATAATTCCCCGTGCGAAATCGCCCCGATACGGAATGAAATTGATCGCATGTTCGAATGTCGGCATCAAGCTACGGATGCTTTCGCCGATCTCCTTGAGGTGTTGGTGTTCAAACGCCTTATACACCGACAGATTATCCACCCGTTGGCTAAAATGGGACGTAGGAGCGAGTTTCTGTCCCGCACCGGTCGATCCGGTCACTGCCGTCACCTGCACCTCGCCATCCAGCAGACCCGATGCAGCCAAAGGCAACATCCCTAACTGAAGACACGTAGCAAAACATCCCGGATTGGCGATATTGTGTGCCTTGCGGATCATTCCCCGATTCAGTTCGGGCAGTCCGTAAACAAACTGCCGGTTACCGATCGACGACGTGGCGGCCAAACGGAAATCCTGACTCAGATCGATTACCCGAACGGTTTCAGGAATCGGATTCGCCTCCAAAAACTTCCGGGCATCCCCATGACCCACGCACAGGAAAACCACATCCACATCCCAATCCAACCGATCGGTAAACCGCATATCGGTTTCTCCAAGCAAATCGATATGCACGTCGCTCAACCGGTTTCTGGCATTGCTGTTGCTGTGCACAAACTTCAATTCGACATCGGGATGATTTAACAGAATACGGATAGCCTCGCCACCCGTATATCCTGCTCCTCCTATTATACCAACCTTTACCATATATATTATATATCTCCCGAACCGCCGACGCTGAGTCGAATTCTCATTCACCGGGAACCGTCTCTTTCAGAGCATCTATACGAAACGGTTGCAGGGCGAATCGTCGGCAATCCGATGCTGCCCACACTAAGGCAGCTGATCCTTGTTGACCTTGTAGTAAATTTTGTTCTGGTTACCGAAAATCTTACCGAAACCTTTGACGTCTTCGCTGGTCCAGTCGTTCATGGTCTCCCCGTAAGCACCGAACTTGTTGCTCATCAGATCGTGGTCACTCTTGATGCCGACCAACACGAAACGGTACGGATGCAATTCAATATACACTTCACCGCTTACCGTACGCTGTGTACTTTCAAGGAATGCCTCAAAGTCCCGCATCACCGGATCATAGTACTGACCTTCGTGCAGATAATTGCCATAGAATGCAGCAATCTGATCCTTCCAGAAAAGCTGCCATTTGGTCAACGTATGTTTTTCGAGCATGTGATGCGCCTTGATGATCAACATCGGAGCCGCAGCCTCGAAACCGACACGGCCCTTGATTCCGATAATCGTATCGCCAATGTGCATGTCGCGGCCGATCGCATACCGACAAGCAATCGCCTGCAAGGCCTGGATTGCCTCGATCCGGTCATCATAATGTTTGCCATCCAGGGCGACAAACTCGCCTTTTTCGAAAGTCAGCGTAATACGACGAGGTTCGGTCTCTTTCAGTTGTGAAGGATAGGCCTCTTCCGGCAGCGTCTCGCTCGAGGTGAGGGTCTCTTTCCCTCCGACCGATGTTCCCCAAAGACCTTGGTTGATGGAGTATTCCGCCTTTTTGAAGTCAAAATCCACACCGTGGCTGCGCAGGTAAGCGATCTCCTCTTCACGGCTGAGTCTCTTTTCACGGATCAAGGCGATCACCTCGATCTCCGGAGCTATGATATTGAATACCATATCGAACCGTACCTGATCGTTACCGGCACCGGTACTTCCATGACACAAGTAGTCGGCTCCGATCTCCCGTGCGTATTTGGCAATCGCAGTAGCCTGCGAAATCCGTTCGGAACTTACAGAAATGGGATAGGTTCCGTTTTTGAGCACATTACCGAAAATCATGTACTTGATCGCGTGATCATAATAGTCATGTGCTACATCGAGTGCCACGTAACTCTTTACACCCAACGCATAGGCCCGCCGCTCAATGGCAGCGAGTTCATCTTTCGAGAATCCGCCCGTGTTCGCCAAAGCGGCATGCACTTCCAAACCCATCTCCTTGGAGAGATAGATCGCACAATACGAGGTATCCAAACCTCCACTAAAAGCCAATACTACTTTTTTCATGGTTATTTATCGCTTTTGTTGTTTTCGTTTCTTCGTCGGAGCCAGCTTGTGCTATGCACCACAACAAACCTTAATTACCTGTCGAGCAACCCCTTATCGATAGGCACCTTCACCGTATCGTGTTCGGGATCGAACAACATGGCGGTACACAGACAGTTTTTCCGTTGTTTGCTCTGCAGAATCGGATAGTTTACACAACTCTCACACCCTTTCCAGAACTGATCGTCATCTGTCAACTCGGTGTAGGTCACCGGCCGATAGCCCAGTTCGGAGTTGATTTTCATTACGGCCATACCGGTCGTCAAACCGAACAGCTTGGCTCCGGGGAACATCTTCAAAGAAAGGAAGAAGGTCTTCGTCTTGATGGCTTTTGCAAGGCCCAGTTTCCGGAACTTCGGATTGATAATCAGACCCGAATTAGCCACATAATTACCGTGTCCCCACGACTCGATGTAACTGAATCCGGCCCATGTTCCGTCCTTGTGGAAAGCGACGACGGCTTTCCCCTGACGCATTTTGTTCGCCACATACTCGGCCGTACGTTTGGCGATACCCGTACCACGGGCTTTGGCTGATTCGGCCATTTCATCACAAATGGCCTGTGCAAACTGAGTATGTTCCTCAGATGCCACCATTACATTAAAATCATCAATTGTCATTTCAAGCAACAACTATTAAACGCCAGAAAATAGCGGCAAATCGCCGCATCAATCAATACGATTTGCAAAAGTATGTAAAAAAGGTGAGAATCGGACAAAAAAACGACGATTTTACGCATATTCCCACCCGCTTCCCTCCCAAAAACCGAATCGGCAGGTCCGAAAGGTCCGGAATCATTATCTTGCAATCGACATCATACGGACACAAAAAACGGGACAGACTGTTCATCTATCCCGCATCTCTTTACCTGTTTTCAAATCAATACTGTTCGCACATCACTTCGAAATAGGCTCGCGAATAACCACAAACCGGACACTTTTTCGGAGCCGATGTACCGATATGCAGAAATCCACACTCCATACAGCGCCACACGACCTCCCCCTCTTTCGTGAAAATCTGGTCGGATTTCAGTGTCTCATACAATCCCCTGAATCGCTCTTCGTGTACCTTTTCGATCGCCGCGATCATGCGGAACTTCAGTGCCACATCCATAAACCCCTCACTTTCGGCAATATCTCCAAACTCGGGATAGAGTGCACTCCACTCTTCATACTCTCCCGCTGCAGCCTGTTCGAGGTTACGCAACGTCGTATCGACGACTCCCGCCGGATAGGCAGCCGTAATCTCGACCATCCCGCCCTGCAAAAAACCGAAATAGATACTTCCGTGCCGCAACTCATTGTGTCGCGTCTCTTCAAAAAACGCAGCGATCTTTTCATACCCCTCTATACGCGCCTGCTGTGCATACATCCGATAACGGTTCGCAGCTTGCGACTCTCCGGCAAACGCTTTCAGCAGATTTTGCTCGGTCAAACTTCCTGTCAAACTCTTTTTCATCATAACATAAATTTTAACTTTCGATTTGGTACTGAATTTGTTGCTATTCCATCAAATTATTATTAATATTATCACGTTTTTAAACCTGTTTCATTATGATACACGCATTACCTCCACTCCCTTACGCAGTGGATGCCCTCGCTCCCAAGATGAGCCAAGAGACACTGGAATTCCACTATGGAAAACACCATCAAGCCTACGTCAACAACCTTAACAACCTGATCCCCGGAACTCCCTACGAGAACTCCTCTCTCGAAGAGATCATCGTCCGTGCCGACGGTCCGATTTTCAACAACGCGGCACAAGTCTGGAACCACACCTTCTTCTTCTACACGTTATCCCCCTCTCCAAAATCGATGCCAAGCGGTCCGTTGGCCAAAGCCATCGATCGCGATTTCGGCTCTTTCGACCAGTTCAAAGAGAAATTCGCTCAGGCAGCAACCTCGTTATTCGGATCGGGATGGGTATGGCTCGTCGCAGACAACGTCGGAAAACTTTCAATCATTTCAGAACCCAATGCCGGCAATCCGCTGCGCAAAGGATTCCGTCCATTACTGGCAATCGACGTTTGGGAACACGCCTACTACATCGACTACCGCAACCGCCGTCCCGATTTTATCCGCAACTTTTGGGACCTGATCGACTGGAATGTCATTGAAAAGAGATACGAGCAGCAGTAAAATTATTCTAAAGGTCCATAAGCATGAAGGGGAAAACAAAGATTGTTTTCCCCTTCACTTCATACGTAATATACATAGTTTTTGTTAACTCTCCAAATCCGGACGCAAACGCTGCACGTCGCTGCCCGACGGACTTTGGAACACCCGCAATCCGAACTCCGGAATCACCGCCAAAACATGATCGAACACATCGGACTGCACCCGTTCGTAAGCCGTCCATTCCACCCTGTTCGAAAAGAAATAGAGTTGGATCGGTATTCCGGTCGGAGTAGGCTGCAGGTGACGTACCATCAACATCATATCGGTGTTGACCGTCGCCTGTTCCCGCAGATAACGTTCGAGATAGGCCCGAAATACCCCTAAATTGGTTTGACGCCGTCCGTTAACAGGCTCCTCGTCATCCGACACACCATGTTCCGCATTATATATAACCAATTCCTGTTCCTTGCTATCAATATAATCGCGCAACAGATGGATTTTCCGAAACCGGTCGATCATCTCTGGCGTACAAAACCGGACACTGGTCATATCGATATTGATCGAACGCATCACACGACGTCCTCCGGAATCCTGCATGGGCCGCCAATTCTGGAACGAATCGCTGATCAGTTGATAGGGAGGGATCGTTACGATCGTGTTGTCCCAATTCCGCACCTTGACCGTATTGAGCGTCACCTCGACCACACGACCATTCACTCCATGTTTTTCGACAGAGATCCAGTCGCCGACATGCAACATATTGTTTACCGTAAGCTGAATCCCCGAGACAAGCCCCATAATACTGTCCTTGAAAACCAACATCAGAACGGCCGCCGAAGCACCGAGACCCGCCAACAACCGCGCCGGCGACCTGTCGATCAGGATCGACACGATCAGGATTATTCCTACACAAAACGCGATGATCTGCCCGGTCTGCATCAACCCCTTCAAAGGTTTGCCCTGCAACTCCTCTTTTGCATTGGCCACGTCGTACAAAGCCTGAAGAAACGCATTGACAAACCTCAAAACCACAGCGATGACATAAACCAAGATAATTTTCAGCCACAACGAAATCGTCTCCGGAGCATCGGGGAAAGCGTAAGGCAGCAAAAAATAGATTAACACCGGAGGAACGATATGACACAACCGGTGCAACACCCTGTCTTCAAACAGAATATCGTCCCATTTGGCCCGAGTCGATGCCACGACTTTTTTCACGACCCGCAACAACAGAACGCGGCATATCACATCGGCTGCAAAAGCGACGATCAGGATAAAAAGCAGCAACACCCATTGATCCCACGCTGCCGCTCCCTTTTCAGAGAGACCCAATGCCCGCAACATCTGATAGACCCATCCGTTCACCTCCTCCATAGCGATCCGTTGTCTATTTCGTTATACGTTAAACAGGAAATGCATGATGTCGCCATCCTGCACGACATACTCTTTCCCTTCGATTGCAATTTTACCGGCTTCGCGGCACGCTTTTTCCGAACCGAGCGTTACGTAATCGTCGTATTTGATCACTTCCGCACGGATAAAGCCCCGTTCGAAATCGGTATGGATGATACCGGCCGCCTGCGGGGCCTTGGTCCCTTTCGTGTAGGTCCACGCACGGGTCTCATCGGGTCCGGTCGTAAAATAGGTCTCCAGATTCAGCAGGTTGTACGCCGACCGGATCAACCGGTTCACACCAGACTCCTTGAGTCCGACCTCCTCCAGAAACATCTGACGCTCCTCATAGGTGTCCAGTTCGGCAATGTCGGCCTCCGTTGCCGCCGCAACGATCAGCAGCTCGGCCTGCTCCTCGCGAATCGCCTCGCGGACCGCTTCAACATATTTATTTCCATTCACCGCACTCGCCTCATCTACGTTGCACACATACAGCACCGGCTTGTTGGTCAACAGGTGCAGGTCGTAAACCAGTTTCTGATCCTCCTTGTCTATTTCAACGGTCCGGGCACTCTTGCCCTGTTCCAACGCCGCCTTGTAACGAGAAAGTATATCGAACAGCCGACGTGCCGTTTTATCTCCCGTAGCCGCCTGTTTCTGTACCTTACTGATCCGGCTTTCGACCATCTCCAGATCTTTCAACTGAAGCTCCATGTCGATCACCTCCTTATCACGGACAGGATCCACACTCCCGTCCACATGCGTAATATTGGCATCGTCGAAACAACGCAACACATGGATGATGGCATCCGTCTCACGAATATTGGCCAAAAATTTATTACCGAGTCCCTCGCCCCGGGACGCCCCCTTGACCAGGCCGGCAATGTCGACGATCTCGATGGTCGTCGGTATGATTTTCTTCGGATTATCGATCCGGGCAAGCGCAACGATCCGGTCGTCCGGGACGGTAATGACCCCTACATTAGGCTCGATCGTACAGAAAGGGAAATTTGCCGACTGCGCTTTCGCATTCGACAGGCAGTTGAACAGGGTCGACTTCCCCACATTGGGCAACCCTACGATACCGCATTGTAATGCCATTTTATACTATTGTTTATGTTATCGTTCTCACTTTATCCGGCAAAGATACAACAATAAATAATGAAATCGAGACGAACCATCCGGAACTTTCGGCAGGTTTCCGAAATATCTTTCGTTCACACGTTTGGACGATCCGTTTTATCGCCGTACATTTGTCTGAAAGATTTTAATTTTAAATAACCAAGATAACGAAACCGGACGAACATGATTCCGAAAATCATTCACTACTGCTGGTTCGGACGCGGACAAATGCCCGAACTCGGCGTCAAATGTATCGAATCGTGGAAGAAATTCCTGCCCGACTACCGACTGATGCTGTGGAATGAAGAGAGCTTCGATGTAAACAAACTCCGCTTTACACGCGAGGCATACGCACAGAAACGATACGCCTTCGTAACGGACTACGTCCGGCTGTGGGCCCTCAACACCTACGGAGGGGTCTACATGGATACGGATGTGGAGATCATCCGCAACATCGATTCGTTTCTCGACCTGCCCGCCTTCAGCGGTTTCGAGTCCAACGACCTGATCCCGACGGGGATTATGGCCAGTGTCCCGCAAGCCCGCTGGCTCCAGCCCCTGCTGGCCTACTACGACAAGAAACCCTTCGTGCGTTGGAACGGGCGTTTGAACCGAACGCCCAACACGCTGATCATCTCCCGCATCTTCAACAAACGGGGTATCCGGTTGGACAACAGCTATCAGGTTTGGGAAAACGAACTGCACCTATTCCCTCAGGACTATTTCTGCCCCAAGTCGTACCGTACGGGGATGATCGAGTGTACCGACAACACCTATTGCATCCACCACTTCGCGGGTTCGTGGACCGAAGCTGCACAACAGAACCGACAGCGGTTCGGAGCGATCCGGCGATGCCTCAAGCGGCTCTTCTCCTGACCGGCCATAAAAAAGCGGTGGAAAAACTTGTAATAAATCCAAAAAAGTTGCACCTTTGCAATCTCATTCAGAGGCTGCCCCTGTAGTTCAATGGATAGAATGGCAGATTCCGGTTCTGGTGATATGGGTTCGATTCCCGTCGGGGGTACAAATAACGGCTGTTAACTCATTGAGTTTCAGCCGTTATTATTTTTCTGGGTAGCCAAAGGGTAGCCAAAAACGACAACACCCCCACTAAAGAATTGAAATCGGCTTGTGTAAAGCCATTTCAAAGATAAAAAATTTATTTCCTTTTTTACACCCGACGTTTTATATTACACTTATTGTTCCCTCTGTCATTTGTCGCCTTGTTCCACTTTGCAATATCCCAATTGCTTTATCCTTTCACATATTTCATCGTGATCTATCCTGTACATTGCATCAACCTTTTTTTCTATTTCTTCTTCTGAAAAAATTTCAAGCGCCCTTATCCTGTCAAGTTCTCTACTGTCAATAACTCCTTGCTTTAGCCATCTTAGTAGCATTATACGCTTTTCTCTGTCAATCATTATTCCCATCATCTATATCTTTTGTTAGTTCTTCTACAAGCGTGTTTAGTTGCTCATCAGATAATCTGCTAATATCCAAATTGGCACTTACTGCCTGCTGTTTGGGTATTACATATTGCATCAACTTTTCAAGCACCTGCAAACGTTCTTTTGGTTCAAGGGCCTCAATATCCTTTTCCATTTGCAGCCTGTTTTTATCTATCACTTGAAAAATCCAAGCTTTAACACTCGCTGTTATTCTGTTGGGTGTGCCTTTTGCCCTGCCACCCAACCGCCCCTTGCCATCATTCTTTTGTCTTGCCATATACTAAAACAAACTTCTTTAGTTTTTACTCTCGGTTACTAAATCGGTAACAGATTACAACTTAATATAACGTGAGTTCGATGAAAAGTAACTAAAACAAAGTCAATTGCTTATAAGGATCAGGGGAGGTACACCTATCAACAGCAATCATCGGTTTCTTCGGGAAGAAGCAGTAAGCGGAAAGGGCGGAGACAAGG
>DWXH01000021.1 GCA_019119305.1 Candidatus Alistipes merdigallinarum
CTTGTCTCCGCCCTTTCCGCTTACTGCTTCTTCCCGAAGAAACCGATGATTGCTGTTGATAGGTGTACCTCCCCTGATCCTTATAAGCAATTGACTTTGTTTTAGTTACTTTTCATCGAACTCACGTTAAATAGCCAATCTTTTTATCCGAGTTTTGCCGGCCTGCGTTTTTTCCAGTAAAGGAAAAGTCCGAAAACAAACAGAACCACAACGGCAGCAAGGATATAAGCCAATACTTCCGAAAGGGCCAAGCCTTCGGGAGCCATCAGAATATAGGTCGTACAAACGGCCGTCATGAACAGCGCCGGAATCAACGTCACGATATAAGGCTTATTTTCTCGTGCCAAATAGACCGTCAGAGCCCATAGGGTAAAGACGGCTAAGGTCTGATTGCACCATGCGAAATAGCGCCACAGGATGGAGAAATTGACATGTAAAATTATAAAACCAACTATGAACAACGGAACAGAGATGAGCAACCGTTTCAGAATCGGTTTCTGATCGACATGAAGAAAATCGGCAACGATCAATCGTGCCGAACGGAATGCCGTATCTCCCGAAGTAATCGGAGCTGCAATTACTCCCAAAACCGCCAACAGACCGCCAATCGTTCCGAGCCACTCCTTGGTTATCGAATCGACCACAATCGCCGCGTTATCGTTTCCCGAATCGGCGGCAAAAAGAGCGGCACCTGACTCAGTATGGAAAAAGTAGGTCGCAGCAGCAGCCCAGATCAGCGCCACAATACCTTCTGTAACCATTGCCCCATAAAATACGGGACGGCCATATTTTTCATTGGTCATGCAACGGGCCATCATAGGCGACTGCGTGGCATGGAATCCGGAGATTGCACCGCAGGCAATCGAGATAAACATCATCGGGAAAATAGGCAACCCATCGGGATGGGTATTGGTCAGGCCATCGGTTATTTCGGGCAACTGAGGATGATTCCAGAAAAGCATTACCAGAATACCCACAGCCATAAAGATCAAAGCAACCGCAAATATCGGATAGATTTTTCCGATAATTTTATCGATCGGCAACAGCGTGGCCAGCACATAATAGATAAACACGATGGTCGCCCAAAATGAGAGGTCGAGGCTATCCGGCGTCAATTTGGCCAACAAACCAGCAGGTCCGGCTACGAATACCGCTCCGACCAACACCATCAACAACACGGTAAACCCGCGCATGAACTGTTTAAAATTAACGCCCAAATAGCGGCCGATCGTTTCAGGTAAACTTTCACCCCCATTCCTCAACGAGATCATTCCCGCCAGAAAATCGTGTACCGCACCGGCAAAAATAGTTCCCAGTACAATCCACAGATAGGATGCCGTTCCGAATTTCGCACCCATAATGGCTCCGAAGATCGGCCCTAGTCCGGCGATATTCAGAAACTGAATCATAAAAACTTTCCACGTCGGCATGGGAATATAATCCACACCGTCCTGTTTGGTATATGCCGGAGTCTTCCTGCTCGGATCCGCCCCGAAAACCTTCTCGACGAATTTACCGTAAATAAAATAACCGCCGATCAGTACAAGCAATGCTATAGTAAAGGTTATCATCTTTTGGGCCTATTTATTCTCCGTAATAGAAACGTATCGTCTGCTTACAGTCGGGATGCAGCGAATGAGCCACCGGACAGGTTGCTGCGGCACGCTCCAAAATCATGCGGTGTTTCGGTTCGAAATCGGTCGGAAAATGAACATCGATAACAATCTCCCCAATCCGGCGAGGCGATGCACTCATGATTTTCGTAATACTCAGCTTCGTACCCTTCAATTCGATTCCCTGTGTCTGAGCAGCAATCCCCATAAGCGTCATCATACAGCTTCCCAATGCCGTAGCCACAAGATCCGTAGGAGAAAACGCCTCGCCTTTTCCATGGTTATCTACCGGAGCATCGGTCATAATTTTCGTTCCGGATTGAAGATGGGTAGCCTCTGTCCGAAGGTCGCCCAGATAAACAGTTTCAACAGTTGCCATAATTTTTATTTTAGTTTGTATGTTACACATTTAAAATGGGAGTGCCGACGTCCCCACTCCATCTTCCTGCTTTCAACTCTCAAACCCGCACTCCGACCATAGCATCTCCGAAAACAACGACCGAATACACCATACCATACCCTATTTCCCCGAAAAGTTGTCCCTCCGGGACATATCGCTTGCTCCCTTCTACTTTCCTGCGGCCCGTTTGCGTTCCGTCTCGTTCAGAATGATCTTCCGGATCCGGATCGACTTCGGAGTAACTTCGACATACTCGTCCTCCTTGATATACTCCAACGCCTCTTCCAACGTAAAAATTACCGGCGGAGCAATCGACACCTTTTCGTCCGAACCGCTGGCCCGCATATTGGTCAATTTTTTCGACTTGGTCAGATTGATTACAATATCGTCCTGGCGGGTACTCTCCCCTACAACCTGTCCACAATAGATCTCATCTTGAGGAGAGACAAAAAACGTTCCCCGATCCTGTAACTTATTGATCGCATAAGCATACGCCGTTCCGGTCTCCATAGCGATCAACGACCCGTTCTGACGAACCTCCATATCCCCTTTATAGGGTTCAAAACCTTTCAACCGATGCGACATGACTGCCTCCCCGGCCGTAGCGGTCAGCAAATTGCTGCGCAGCCCGATGATTCCCCGCGACGGAATTTCAAAAACAATCCGCTGGCGATCATAAATCGTCTGCATATCGATCATCGATCCTTTTCGTTTGGTCACCAGCTCGATCACACGTCCGGAATACTCTTCCGGGATGTCAATGGTCAGCTCCTCGACCGGTTCGCACTTCTGTCCATCGATCTCCTTGATGATGACTTTTGGCTGACCGACCTGCAGCTCATATCCCTCGCGACGCATCGTCTCGATCAAAACAGAGAGGTGCAGAACCCCCCGTCCATAGACGACAAAACTGTCGGAAGAGGGACCTGGTTCTACCCGTAACGCCAGATTTTTCTCCAACTCCCGATCGAGCCGCTCCTTGATATGCCGCGAAGTAACGTATTTCCCTTCCCGGCCGAAGAAAGGCGAATCGTTAATCGTAAACAACATGCTCATCGTCGGCTCATCGATAGCGATCGGCTCCAATGGCTCCGGATTCTCGAAATCACAGATCGTATCTCCAATCTCGAAACCATCGATTCCGACCAAGGCACAAATCTCACCGCACTCGACCGAATCCACTTTGGTTTTTCCCAATCCATCGAAAACCATCAGGTCTTTAATCCGGGTCTTGACCATCGTCTTCCCGTCGCGTTTGGCCAATGTGATCGGCATCCCGGCTTTCAATTCACCCCGGGTCAGCTTGCCTATCGCGATCCGGCCGACATAGGGAGAATATTCCAACGATGTGATCAACAGTTGCGGTGTACCCTCACGCACCTCCGGAGCCGGAATATTATCGATAATGGCATCGAGCAACGGGGTAATGTCGTTGGTCCGCTCCTTCCACACATGCGACATCCATCCCTGTTTGGCGCTTCCGTAAATCGTAACGAAATCCAACTGTTCTTCGGTCGCATTCAGCGTAAACATCAAATCGAACACCTGCTCATAAACCTCGTCCGGACGACAGTTCGGTTTATCGACTTTGTTCACCACGACGAGCGGTTTTTTCCCGAGTGCCAACGCTTTCTGCAGCACAAAACGGGTCTGCGGCATCGTCCCCTCGAACGCATCCACAAGCAAAAGTACACCGTCCGCCATGTTCAGAACACGCTCTACCTCGCCTCCGAAATCGGAGTGTCCCGGAGTATCGATGATGTTGATCTTGTATCCCTTGTAATTTACCGATACGTTTTTCGAAAGAATGGTAATTCCCCGTTCCCGTTCGATATCGTTGTTGTCGAGAATCAGCTCTCCTGCTTTTTCGTTGTTTCTGAACAGGTTACCCTGAAGAATCATTTTATCGACCAGCGTGGTTTTTCCATGATCCACATGGGCGATAATCGCAATATTGCGTAATCTTTGCATAGAATGATTTTTTATCGCCACAAAGGTACGAAATAAAATTTATCTTTGTACGAATGAAACAGACGCGATTACCGACACAAAATTCGGGGAAGCGGTATTTTTTTATCAGATGAAACAAGAAATCGAAGTGAAACGTCGTGACACATTGCCGTCGCGAGTCGTAGTCGGGGATGTGATCCACTCTTTAGACAACTACCTGCCTGAAGGGAAACAGGTTATCGTCATTACCGATTCGAACGTACACCGCCGCTACAAAGAGATCATCAACCGTTACGATTACTGTCTGATCGGCTTGGGCGAAACGATCAAAACTTTACAGACTGTCGAAAAGCTCTACGGAGAACTCTTAGCCCGCGATGCCGACAGGACGACCTTCATTTTAGGGATCGGAGGAGGCATCGTCACCGACATCGCCGGATATGTAGCCTCGACCTATATGCGGGGGGTGCGGTTCGGATTCGTTGCGACCACTCTGCTCGCACAAGTGGATGCCAGTGTAGGCGGTAAAAACGGTGTCAATTTCGAAGGGTACAAAAACATGGTCGGGACCTTCAACCAGCCCGATTTCGTGTTGTGTGACCTCTCGATGCTTCGTACGCTTCCCGACCGGGAGTTCCGGGCCGGAATGGCCGAGATCATCAAGGCCGGACTGATCGCCGACCGGGAACTTTTCGAGTTGTTCGAAAATCACCCGTTCGAGATGTTCCGCAACGATCCGCAACTGCTGACGGAAGCGATAACCCGAGCTATCCGGGTAAAAGCCGACATCGTAGCGCGCGACGAACGCGAAAGCGGTGAACGCCGAAAACTCAATCTGGGCCATACGTTCGCACACGCCATCGAGAAATGCGGCAACCAACGGTTCCTACACGGAGAGGCCGTAGCCATAGGGACGGCAATGATCGCCCGTCTCTCTGCCCACTTAGGCGCCATTTCCGAACAAGATGCCGAACGGGTACGTCAGGTACTCGAACGCATGGGGCTTCCCGTCCGCTCCGAAATCGACTACAAACATCTTTTGAGAGCCCTGAAACACGACAAAAAGAAACAATCCGACTCGGTCAACTTCGTATTGATGGAGGGTATCGGCTCCTGTTCGATCCGCCGTTTTTCGTTCGGCGAAATCGACACACTGCCCAACCTGTCCCTTTAGAGCAAAATCCATAAAACAAAAAAGAGGGTCGGAAAAATTCCGACCCTCTTTCGTATTCGTATATCGATCCGGGCCCGACACATAGTCCGCACCCAGATAACCGACTAAACGCAACCCTGTGCCAACATGGCATTGGCCACCTTCATGAATCCTGCGATGTTCGCACCTTTCACATAGTTAACATATCCGTCGGGCTCTGTTCCGTATTTAACGCAGGCGGCGTGGATATCCTTCATGATCGAATGCAGTTTCTGATCAACCTCTTCGGGCGTCCACATCAAACGAATCGAGTTCTGAGTCATCTCAAGACCTGAAGTGGCTACACCACCCGCATTCGAAGCCTTACCCGGAGAGTAGAGCAATTTATGTTTCTGGAAGATCGCGATGGCTTCAGGAGTAGAAGGCATGTTCGCACCCTCTGCCACGCAGATACAACCGTTGTTGACCAAAGCCTGAGCCTGTTCGCCATTCAACTCGTTCTGGGTAGCGCAGGGCAGGGCAATGTCGCACTTCACGCCCCAAGGACGTTCGCCCGGATAGTAGGTAGCTTCCGGATACTTCTCTGCGTACTCTTTGATACGGCCACGGAATACGTTTTTCAGTTCCATAACGTAAGCGAGCTTGTCGGCATCGATTCCGGTCGGATCATAGATATATCCCGACGAATCGGAGAGCGTAACGACCTTAGCCCCCAGCTGAGTTGCCTTTTCGCAAGCATACTGAGCCACATTTCCCGATCCGGAGATCGTCACGGTTTTGCCTTGGAAGCTGTCACCGCGCGTAGCAAGCATCTCCTGAGCGAAGTAGCAGGTACCGTAACCGGTAGCTTCGGGACGCAGCGGGCTACCGCCCCATCCGAGACCCTTTCCGGTCAATGTTCCGGTAAATTCGTTGCGCAGACGTTTGTACTGTCCGAACATAAAGCCGATCTCACGACCACCTACTCCGATATCGCCGGCAGGCACGTCGGTATTTTCACCGATATGACGTTGCAACTCGGTCATGAACGATTGGCAGAATCTCATGACTTCGTTATCGGATTTACCTTTGGGGTTGAAATCCGAACCACCTTTACCACCGCCCATCGGGAGCGTCGTCAAGCTATTTTTAAAAGTCTGCTCGAAAGCGAGGAACTTCAGGATGCTGAGGTTCACCGAAGAGTGGAAACGGATACCGCCCTTGTAAGGACCGATGGCGCTGTTCATCTCCACGCGATAGCCCTTATTGATCTCGATCTCACCCTTATCGTTGAGCCAAGGCACACGGAACATGATCACGCGCTCGGGTTCGGCGATGCGTTCCAGAATTTTCATCTTCTGAAGCACGGGATTTTCCAGAATGTAGGGGGCCAAGGACTCTACGACCTCCTGTACGGCTTGGTGAAACTCTTTTTCACCCGGATTTTTGGCGATCAGATTCGCCATAAAATCATCTACGTACTTTTGAACGTGTTTTTCCATAGACTTTTTATGAGTATGATATTTATAAAACCTTTTCGAGGCGTAAAAATAGTGAATAAAATTCGAACTGCCAACACCGAGCAACCGCACAAACAGCGACTTGCCCCTTCATAAACGACACCGGCAAAGCCCGGTAAATTATCAACCGGACCTCATCGGTCAAAATCGATTTCAAATAATAAGCCGGATTCAAAAATCGGAACAAATTTTTAACTTGTAAGTCCCCGTGAAAAGAAAATAATTTTTTTTTTAATCTTTTGTGAATTCCAGATCGGCACGGCTAAATTTTAGGGTTTTCCCGTAAAAAACGTCTGCGGATGATCACTGCTACCGAAACTCCTTTTTGTTTACTCTCAAGCCATGACAAGATATCCAAATAATAGAACGTACGCTGCTCATACGGATGATGTTCATACGGTTTCAGCCGCCCGTACAACTTATTCAGTTCCTCCTTGAGCGAAGTGGCGTAAATCGAATTGAGCCGTTTCAAAAAAGCGATAAGTTCCTTCTGAACCTCGTGCATGTCGTTCATCTTCACCAGGAACATGCAGACCGAACGCACCTGATAATCCAGATTATAATCGATCCCGGCTTCATAGGAAGCAATCAGGTTCAATATCCGGGCGAAACATTGCAGGTCACGGTGAATCCTCGCATCACGCGTACTGATGATCTTCCCCAGATAATTCATGCACTTGCGGTAATCCCCGTTCCCGAAATAGAGGCAAGCGATTTTGTAATAAAAAACCATCCGATGATGGATGTTCAGTTGGGTCGAATAACTGCGGATATAGTCTTCCACCTCAGGAATAATCTGGATCCCTTCGGCGAATGTACCCTCCCAAAAGTGACGGTTGATTTTATTGATGTAATACACCTGCAAAAAAAACATCCGCGCCGTTTCGTTGATGCTGCCGATCGCATCGGCTTCGTTTTCGAATTGGGAAAAACGCTGCATGAAACGTCGGTAGCTACGTAACATATACAACCCTTCGAGCAAACGGGAATACCCCCTCAGGTAGGAGTCGTACATCAGGGTCTTCATGTGCGGGGCGCTATCAAAAAGCTTCAGCCAGCGGCAAACATTCCGGTAACAGGCCAACATGTCATGACGGATATAATTATACCATGCCTGCGCCTCACAAAAATAGATGTGCTCCAGAAACGAGAACTGACAATTATTGTACTTGGCCAAAACACCCCCGAAAGCCTGCTCGATCAGATCCAGATCCCGTTGTGTCCGCGCATAACCCAACTGCAGGTAGAGTGCATACAACTGGGAACAGGCATTTGACAATTCGTTGATGTTTGCTATTTTTGCACTCAGTTCGGCTACCTGTCGGCTGGCCGCCCCACTCTTCACGATCAAACCGCGGGTAACATCCTGCGTATTGAGCATCCGTTGGAACTCGATGATCTCTATCGCCGTAGTATGTTGTTCGTATAACAGAGCCTGTTCCTTGGCCTTCTCCAAAATTTTGATCGACTGCCGAAACAAACCTTTGTTATAAAGAATTCGGGCAAAATCGATCTGCTCCCTCAACTGCATCGGTACGGTTCGCTGTACGTCAAGCAGACGGATACTCACTAAGATTTGTTTATACAGATGCGCCTTCATATTGGGCAACTGCTCTTTTTTGATCGGACAACGTTGCAGGATTTTGGCTTCGTCATACTCCTCCAGCGTATCCATACAATCGAACAGAGAGATGAACTTGGCCTCCTGGTTTCCTGACAAACGGGTAGCATAAAGCTTGAAATTCCGTTTTTCGGCCTTGCTCATACTCCGGATCAAATCGAATACCGGTTCCTGTTTTCCACTCAACACATTCATGACCTTCTATTACACATACACAAGCAAAATTATTAAAAAATAGAGATAAACGGAAATTTCGCTATCTTTGTCAAAATATTATATAGGTATCTTATCATGTCTAATCCATCATCACGTTATGCAGGACGCGGCGTATCCTCGACAAAAGAGGATGTCCACGCAGCGATCAAGAATATCGACAAAGGGCTGTATCCCAAAGCTTTTTGTAAAATCATTCCGGATTATTTATCGGGATCAGAAGAGGCGTGCCTGATCATGCATGCCGATGGAGCCGGCACCAAATCGTCCTTGGCTTATGCCTATTGGCGCGAAACGGGCGACATGTCGGTATGGAAAGGGATCGCGCAGGATGCCATCGTGATGAACACGGACGATCTGTTGTGTGTCGGAGCTACCGACAACATCCTGTTGTCCTCGACCATCGGCCGGAACAAACAGTTGATCCCGGGTGAGGTGATCGCCGCAATCATCAACGGGACCGAAGAGTTTTTGCAACAGCTGCGGGATCTCGGCATCGGAATTTATTCGACCGGAGGCGAAACTGCCGACGTCGGCGATCTGGTCCGGACGATTATCGTAGACAGTACGGTTACGGCCCGGATGAAGCGCAAAGATGTAATCGACAACGCCCGTATACACAGCGGCTGTTTGATCGTCGGACTCAGTTCGTCGGGGCAAGCCACCTACGAGACCGAATATAACGGAGGTACGGGAAGCAACGGACTGACCTCGGCCCGCCACGATGTATTCGGGAAGATCGTCGGAGAGAAATATCCCGAGACCTATGATCCGGCCGTACCGAACGATTTAGTCTATACCGGGAAATTCCGCCTGACGGATACGGTTCCCGGGTGTCCGTTGACCGTCGGGAAACTGGTACTCTCTCCTACGCGGACCTATGCTCCCGTAATCAAGGCCATGTTGGAAGAACATCGGGGCGACATCTGCGGTATGATCCACTGCAGCGGAGGGGCCCAGACCAAAATACTTCATTTTATCGACCGGCTCCACGTTGTAAAAGACCATCTGTTCGACACGCCGTTGTTGTTCCGTTTGATTCAACGGGAATCGCAAACACCGTGGAAAGAGATGTTCAGCGTATTCAATATGGGTCACCGGATGGAGCTTTATGTAGACGACGAATCGGTAGCCGACGACCTGATCCGGATCTCGCAAAATTTCGGGATCGACGCCCAGGTCGTAGGGTACGTCGAGGCATCGGAAAAGGCTTCTGTGACCATTTTGCACGAAGGTCAAGAATACACCTATTTTAAATAGGGGATAATTCCAGTAAAATAGACAAGAGGATGAGAGTATCTCATCCTCTTGTTTTTATACTTTAAAGATATGGGGGTGAGGTATGCCCACAGCGACTAACGCCTAAAAAGCATATATCCATTTACTGTCTCAAAAAAGTTTTTCCAAGTCTGATAATGTATTAATTTTTTCGATTTGCTCGGGGAAAGGCTCTCCGAGCTTTTCGTAATATTCTCGGTAGTTGTTTTTTAGGTTATTTATAATTTGAGAATCGTATCCTTTATAAATATACCCTATTACATCTTTCACTAAATTGCTTTTCAATAAATCTATTGCTTGATCCTTTTTACCTTCCAAAAGCAATTTACGTATAGATTGCTCTAATTTGACGAATGTGTCAATAGGCTGAGCGCCTATTTTTTCACTAATGCGACGAACATCGTTTGTCATCTCCCACAATTTGAAGAACAGGATAATCTGGAGGATGCCGAAAATGATTAAAATTACAGATAGAAATGCGTACATAATAATGGACAAATTAAAGGTTTATCCTATTTTATTTGATTTTTCTCTATTACATTTTTGACAGAGTAATTGTATGTTTCTTACAGTATTCGAACCTCCTTTAGACAATGGTATAATATGATCAAATTCCAAATTCTCTTGACTTCCACATTTAACACACCTCCCTCCATCTCTTCTCCACACTGTATCTTGTACATGCTGAGGAATGGGTTCTCTTCTTTTTGTATTCTCTATTAAACCTTCAGCTATCAATTCTTCACGAACTTGTTTTCGTATCTTTTTTAATTCTTCTTGTCGCAAAATTTCATCCCTAATCCGCAACTTCTCTTTTTCCTTACATTCTTTATTTTGCTCTTTATTAGATAATATCAATTGATCATTTGTATTATAATCAATAATATTATAATTGATATTTTGCGACGTAATTATAGATTGTTCTTGTTTTTCGAATATTTTTTCAAAATCTTCTGTTTGTACTAATTGAATATATTTATTACTTTCTGGATATGGAACAACTATATTTTTTCTTATTAAAATATCCAATGCTTCACGAGCCACCGATCCTTTGATGTTCACACGCCTACATATTGTCGAGAATGATGCGACCCCTCCTCGTTCCTCTATTGTAGATACAATATTTTTCAAAATCACATCATCGCAATGGGAATTTAATTTGTATCTTACATAAAAATAACTTCCTACAAAGAATGCCAAATACAATACAACACATATTCCCCATAATTCCCAAATATACATCATGCGCTTTTGTTTTTATTATTTTAGAGACATACAATATCACTTTATCACCGTAAATATCGGAAAAATTTACGAAAACAACTCACGTTTCAACTCCAAATTTCAGAAAACAACACGTCAATGACTCCTTCTCTTACAAATATACACGTTCGTTATAAGACAAAAAAATAAAGGGTCCTTTCGAGGATCCTTTATGCATTTAATCTGTAATCCCGCCCGTACAGACGGAAACAACCTTACTCTGCTACGACGGTTGAGTCTGCAGCAGTCGAATCAGCGGCAGCAGCAGCGGCGGCAGCAGCAGCGGCAGCTTCAGCAGCAGCGATAGAATCGGCAGCAACGGCAGCAGCAATAGAGTCAGCTTTAGCTTTTTCAGCACCGGCATTACCGCAAGATGCAAACGATACACAAGCAGCAACAACTGCGAGCATCATTACAGATTTAGCAAAAGTCTTCATAATAATACGTATTAAAAAGTTGAATTTATTCGGACGCAAAGATACAACTTCGTTCTACTTATTGTACTCTTTTTTATTATTTTTTTTATTTTCTTTCAAAAAAAACGAATTCCAGACAATTCTTTTTTATTAAGATTCCTTTCAGCCTACTGTTTCTCATCATTTGCAGCTTCCTCCGGCACGTTTTTCTGGGGTAAAGTGCTATTTTTCAAATCTTCCAACGTAATATCGGCACGTATGACCAACGCCCGTTCAAACTCACCTTTGATCTTCCCCCACAGGACAAGAGCCTCTTCGGAGGTCAAGAAATAGCCTACCATTACCTTAAAATTCGGCAACTCGTAAACCATATTCACGGGAACCGTGGGATACAGATCCTTGAACCGAGCAACCGTTGCCTCCGCTTCGGACCGGGCATTTTGTGTATTCGCCGAATAAATCAAAATACGATAGCCCCGTAATTTCGAACCCGACAAAGCGGTCCGTGCCGATTGCACAGCCGTTGCAGCCTCTCCGTGTTCCGTTACAACAACTTTGCTCTGATAGTTCGGATCAGGTGCGGAAAGTCTGTTCTTGAATGCATTCAATCCCTGCCCTGCTGCAACTCCAAGTGTAGCGACACTCAAAATACACACCATCAAAAATCTTTTCATAAGGCAAACCCTTTTATAATTTCTTCAGTATCTATTCCGAATTGACGCAAAAAACGTCCGGTATCCATATTTTCTATTTTGAACCTCTTCTTTGCAAGTCCGGCTTTCACTACGACCTCTCCCGAAACCGTCGTCCCGACCCCTCGGTTAGACAATACCGACGCGATCGATGCCATTCCGAACAGCCCCCCTTCGATCCGAATTTTTACCGGGACCCGTACGGTGCCTTCAAAACGCTTGGGTAATTTAACCTTTTCACCCACTTCTACCTGAGCCAACCGCACCCCATCACGATCCAGTGTCAGTTCGGCCTTCACTACCGTCAAATTGGTTCCGGAAACATTCGAGGCCCTTACAAACAGGTCGACCGCCGATTGATTCATTCCGACCGATACGACCTCTACCGATTCGATTCCATCGTACGACAGATCGCTGATCCGAACGCAAGAGGCAAAAAGAAATACCGACAACAGCAACCACCCATATTTTTTCATACTTCCCAGGGTATAAAAAGACAATAACATCTATTCTTCCTTGACAACCGCCTCCTCAAAAGGTTTTTCGGCCCAATAAATCTGGGCGATTCCCCCCGAAAGATTTCGGAATCCGCCATTGCGGAAACCACCTGCGTGCAACAGCTCCACAAACCGGTCTCCGTAGGGAAACTCCCGGACCGAATCGGGCAGATAGGTGTATGCCGCCTTATCCTTCGATATCCATCCGCCCACACGGGGCAAAACCTGCCTAAAATAAAAGTTGTAACAGGCCCCGAACAACCCCTTCTGCGGCATACCGAACTCCAACACAAAAAGGTGTCCTCCCGGTTTTAAGGCACGGAACATACCGACAATCCCCGCAGGAATGTTTTCGAAATTTCTCACACCGAACGCAACCGTCGCCACATCAAACCGCTCCGTCCCATATGCCGCCGTCTCTGCATCACCGTTTACGAAATTGATCCGCTCGGATAAGCCTTTTCTCCGTGCTTTCTCTCGTCCGATCGACAGCATTCCTTCCGATAGGTCAACGCCGGTAACATGCGCCTGCGGCATGCGTTCCGCCAACAGGATCGCCAAATCCCCCGTCCCCGTCGCCATATCGAGGATCTCGGTCGGATGCAACCGAACAACCCGCTCCACCGTACGGCGTCGCCATCCCCGGTCGATTCCGAAAGAGAGCATCCGGTTCAACAGATCGTAATGACCTGCAATGCCATCGAACATGGTTTGCACCTGTTTCTTTTTCGCCTCCGGAGTCTGATAGGGTTTTGTCATATCCGCCTGATTATTCGAACCGAATCGTTTTCTCCGGCAAAATTAATGAAATTATCATCGTAGGCAACGCCAACAGAGCCACGATTACCAAAAAGGTAGCCCCGTCGAGCAACAGCAGCCAGCGCCAATCCATACTGATCGGTACGGTCGTCAAAAAATAACCCTCCTCATTAAGTGTCACCCATCCGGTATAGTGTTGCAGCAAACACAACCCTATCCCGACGATATTTCCCCAAAGAAGTCCCTTCAACACGACAAACGACGAACGGATGACGAACATTTTCTGCAACGCCCGATTGTCCATACCTAAAGTTTTAAGGATCCCGATCATCGAGGTCCGTTCGAGCAGAATGATCAGCAATGCAGCCACCATATTGAACAGTGCGACCAGCAACATGATGGTTATAATGACACCCACATTGACGTTGTGGGCATTCAACCAGTCAAAAATCATCGGGAAACGTTCACGCAGATTGACCACCCGCACCGGATCATGGTCCTCGGCCGGCACGTTATCCATTATGGCCTGATACACCGAATCGGTAAACTGATCCAACTCACCGAAATCCGATACGGTCACCTCGTAACCGGTAATCTGCGTCGAGTCCCAGCCGTTGAGCCGCTGGACGTTTCTCAAATCGGTCAGGGCGACCGTTTGGTCCAGCTCTCCGAAATGGGTATCGTAAATTCCCGAGACACGGAACCGATCGCGCGGACGAGACTCCTGAATAAACAGCATCTCCAACGGATCGCCCACCGAAACTTCAAGCAGATCGGCTAACGAACGGGATATCAAAATGTCCTTGTTCCGTTCTCCCCGGACATCTGGAACTGCTCCTTCAACCAGATTTTTCTGAAAAAAAGACCAGTCGTAAGTACTGTCCACCCCTTTAAGCATAATTCCCTGCAAAGCCCGCTCACCCCGGGGAATCCCGATCTTCTGCGCATACGGGACCACCCGCTCGCACCCGGGAATACGACGTACCTGCGACAAAAAGGGCAGGTTCCGATCAATAGGTATCGTCTCGTTGGAGGTATAGGCATCGATATGCACGATCTGGATATGGGCATCGAATCCGGTCAATTTTGCCGTAATCTCTTTTCTGAAGCCCAAGATCACCGCCAACGAAACGATCATCACCGCCACACTGATCGTCACACTCAACGTCGCGATACGGATCATCACGTTTTTGCGTGCTCCTTTCGAATAAGAAGCGATTCGCCGGGCCAAAAAATACTCCAGATCCAACTTACCCATCTCGGTCGTCAAAAAACATTAATCCGCACAAAGTAACGTAAAATTTCATATTTTTGCGAAAAATGGGGGCAGAAAGAGTCCAAAATTTCCCGCTTTATTCGAAGAAGAGAACGGGCCGACAGTTCGGACAACGGATAAATGTCCCGAAACCAAAGATCCTCGTTATGAAAAAAACGGCATTAATCACCGGAGCATCCTCCGGTATCGGAGCAGCCACCGCACGGGCTTTGGCTGAGTTGGGCTACAATCTGGTCATCACCGGACGCCGGACGAATCGCCTCAAGAGCCTAAACGACGAATTGGAAGAGAAATATCATGTAAAGGTTCACGTTTTGGGTTTCGATATACAGGACCGGTTCCAGACACAAAGTGCACTCGACGGACTTCCCGAGACCTTTCGTCATCTCGATCTTTTAATCAACAACGCCGGTTTGGCGGCCGGTCTCGAGCACATCGACGAAGGCGACTGGCGCGATTGGGAATCGATGATCGATACCAATATTAAAGGCTTGCTCTGTGTCTCCCGTATCGTCTCCCAATGGATGATCGATCAACACATAAAAGGACACATTATCAATATGGGGTCCATTGCCGGAACGCAGGCTTACGAAAACGGGGCCGTCTATTGTGCGACAAAACATGCGGTACACGCCCTTTCGCAAGGCATGCGGATGGATCTGCTGAAACACGGGATCAAAGTGACAGAGATCCGTCCGGGCATGGTCGAGACTGAATTCTCGATTGTCCGTTTCCACGGCGACAAGGATCGGGCCGATAAAGTGTACGAAGGGATAGAACCCCTGACAGGAGAGGACATAGCACGAATCATCGCATGGATCGTCACCCTCCCTGAACACGTGAATATCAACGATATCGAGGTCATGCCGGCCCGTCAGGCCAATGCATTTCTCACCTATCGAGACTGATCACTACACGAATCCTCAAATAAAATAATAAAGTAATCGATTTAACCGTTTATTGACAAAACAACACAAAAAAAATTATGGTAGGACCCATGAATGCACAATGGATACTGGTTATCGCGATCGGTGTTATCGGCCTGATCGTACAGATGAAACTCCAGTCGGTTTTTAAAAAATACTCCCGCGTGATGTTTCCCGGCGGACTCACGGGGAAAGAGATTGCGGAAAAAATGTTACGGGACAACGGAATTTACGATGTAAAGGTCGTTTCTACACCGGGTCACCTGACCGACCACTACAACCCGGCCACCAAAACGGTCAACCTGAGCGAATCGGTATACGGGAGCAACAGTGTGGCGGCAGCGGCTGTCGCCGCACACGAGTGCGGACATGCCGTACAACATGCTCGGGAGTATGCCCCGCTGAAGATGCGTTCGGCTTTGGTGCCGATCGTAAGCGTCGCATCGCAATGGTCGTTGTGGGTCGTTCTGGCGGGAATTCTGGTGCTCCACTCCTTCCCGGCCCTGTTCTGGATCGGGATTGCGATGATCGCAGCCTCCGCCCTCTTCAGCATCATAACGCTTCCAGTCGAATATAATGCTTCGGCCCGGGCGATGAACTGGCTGACGGGCGCCCGGATCCTTCAGGGAGAACAGGTTGCACAAGCTAAAGAAGCGCTCTCCTGGGCTGCCCGGACCTATTTGGTCGCTGCCCTCTCTGCAATCGCCACATTGATCTACTATCTCGGATTCGCCCGCAGAGATTAATCGAGTTTTTATTTTACCCTGATAAGATTAAAGGGAGTTGTCGGAATCGACAACTCCCTTTTTATCTCATCCCTCCTTATCTTCCCCTCCCTGAGGCGATGAAAATTCCATAGACGTTCACAAACAACTCCACACAAAAGAGCGGAGGGTGATAATTCACCCTCCGCTCTACTATTCATGTTTACTAAACTATCTCTGATCAGATTCTTTACAATTTCGGACCGTAAGCGACCAACGCTTTACCCGCTTCATTTCCGGTGAACTTCTCGAAGTTCTTGATGAACCGACTGGCAAGGTCTTTCGCTTTTTCGTCCCACTGGGCTGCATCGGCATAAGTGTCGCGCGGATCGAGGATCTTCGGATCGACACCGGGCAGAGCAGTAGGCACTACGAAATCAAAGTAAGGAATCGTTTTGGTCGGAGCGCTATCGATCGAATCGTTGAGGATCGCATCGATAATTCCTCTCGTATCCTTGATCGAGATACGTTTGCCCGTACCGTTCCATCCCGTATTAACCAGATAGGCTTTGGCGCCCGAAGCCTGCATCTTCTTCACAAGCTCTTCACCGTATTTGGTCGGATGCAACGACAGGAAGGCTGCACCGAAACATGCCGAGAAGGTCGGAGTCGGCTCGGTAATACCGCGCTCGGTACCGGCCAGCTTTGCGGTGAATCCCGACAAGAAATAATATTTGGTCTGTTCGGGCGAGAGAATCGACACCGGAGGCAACACCCCGAATGCATCAGCCGACAAGAAGATCACCTTCTTAGCAGCCGGAGCTTTCGATACCGGTTTAACGATATTCTTGATGTGATAGATCGGATAAGACACACGCGTATTTTCAGTTACCGATTTATCGGAGAAATCGATCGATCCGTCGGGACGCACCGTAACGTTTTCAAGCAGCGCGTCGCGCGTAATCGCATTCCAGATATCGGGCTCGCTCTCCTTATCCAAATTGATCACCTTCGCATAGCAACCGCCTTCAAAGTTGAATACGCCTTCATCGTCCCAACCGTGCTCGTCGTCACCGATCAACAGACGTTTCGGGTCGGTCGACAAGGTAGTTTTACCGGTTCCGGAGAGACCGAAGAAGATCGCCGTATTCTTTCCTTCAAGATCGGCATTGGCCGAGCAGTGCATCGAAGCCATGCCTTTCAACGGCAGCAGATAGTTCATGTAAGAGAACATACCCTTCTTCATCTCACCGCCATACCACGTATTGATGATCACCTGAATCTTTTCAGTGAGGTTAAACACTACGGCCGTCTCTGAGTTAAGACCCAGCTCCTTGTAATTTTCCACTTTCGCTTTCGAAGCGTTCAGCACTACGAAATCGGGCTCGCCATAAGCGGCCAACTCCTCTTCCGTCGGACGGATGAACATGTTTTTCACGAAGTGAGCCTGCCATGCCACCTCCATGATGAAACGGATCTTCAACCGGCTGTTCTCATTCGCCCCGCAGAACGTATCGACAACGAAAAGACGTTTGTTCGACAATTCATCGGTTGCAATCTTTTTCAGGACTTTCCAACTTTCCGGGCTCAGCGGCTTGTTATCGTTTTTGTACTGATCCGAAGTCCACCAAATGGTATTTTCGGTTACAGCGTCCTTAACGAAAAATTTATCTTTAGGAGAACGGCCGGTATAAACCCCCGTCATCACGTTTACCGCGCCCATATCGGTAACCTGTCCCTTTTCGAATCCCTGCAAACCGGGTTTGGTCTCTTCTTCGAAAAGTTGTTCGTAAGAAGGATTGTGTACGATTTCGGTCACGCCCGAAATGCCGTACTTGCTTAAATCAATCTTTGACATACCTACTATAATTTAGTTAATACTTCTTCTTATTTTATTGTGAAAAAATTTTACTTTCTCCACTTCTTATCACTTTGCCGCGCAAAGATACGAATTATTTGCATTTGTTACCAAAATAACAGTGTCAAAATATTAAAAAAAATTAGAATGCCTGCATCAACGAGACCCCACTAACTTACAGCTCATTGTGTTCGACCGTATTTTCTCTTTCCGACGAATTTCCTCTACCGCCGAATACCTTTATAATCAACACCGCCAATGGGACTCCGAGCAAAGCCCCGAACGAATTGGCCGCAAAATCGATCCAGTCGCCACTACGGCTAAAATATTCGCTTTGCAACAATTCAATGATTCCGGAAAATATGATACAGGGAATCGCAACCCATATCCGATTCTGACGTGCCGGCCGAATCCACAACGACAACAGCACAACCTGCCCTAAATAGAATCCGAAATGGATCAATTTATCGTAATGTGGGATCCGGGCCAGCCACCCCATCGGAGGAAGGTCCTCTCCCGGAGCGAGAGAACCATACAAAATCCCCGCCGTCCATAAGAAAAAAAGGATCATAGCGATCACCGTGTGTTTCTCTTTTTTCATAACTTTGTTCGATATAAGCACCATTCGACCCGCGCTGCAAAGCTACAAATAATCGAAACACGACCAAACGACAGTAAAAAATTCCGACCGACTCTTGTATGGCAGGTATTTATATCCATATCCCCTTCTGTAAAAGCAAATGCTATTACTGCGACTTTTACTCCTGCACATTGCTTGCCAAAAAACAAGAGGTACTGGCTGCTATCAGCGACGAACTGGAGCGCCGTGCCGATTTTCTGCAGGGAGAAACCATCGAAACGATTTACATCGGCGGAGGCACTCCGTCACTTTGCACCCCTTCCGAGCTAGGGGCACTATTAAAAACCATTCTTCAGAAATATTCTCACACCTCCTTAAAAGAGATCACCGTCGAGGTCAACCCCGACGATCTTTCACCCGATTATCTGCGGGCCCTCCGTGCCGAAGGTGTCAACCGACTGAGTATCGGCGTACAATCCTTTATCGACCGTGATTTACGTTGGATGCACCGGAGACACAACGCCTCGGCAGCTTCACACGCGATCGACAACGCCCACAATGCGGGATTCGACAACCTGACGATCGACCTCATCTACGGTATTCCGCAAATGAGCCTCTCCGAATGGGAATATAACCTGCAACAGGCATTCCGACATGGAATCACCCATTTATCGGCCTACCACCTCACCGTGGAGGAAAGTACTGTATTTGGACGGTGGCTTCGTTCCGGAAAAATCCATGAGATTGATTCCGAATCGAGCCGCTCCGCCTATCTGTTATTACACGACAAGGCTACCGAAGCAGGATTTGAGCACTATGAAATTTCAAACTTTGCCCGTCCCGGATTCCGAGCCCGGCACAACAGCAGCTACTGGGACGGAACACACTACCTCGGAGTCGGACCATCGGCCCACTCTTTCGACGGCAAACAAAGGACATGGAATCGGGCCGATGTCAATCAATATTTGCATCTTGAACCGCGAAACGAACATTTCGATTCGGAAACGCTCTCCGAGCAGGATCTATACAATGAATTTATTATGACCTCCTTGCGCCGTATCGAAGGAGTCGACATTGCGGAACTGGAACGCCGTTTCGGGGCACGGAAATTGTACTATTTCAGACAACAAGCACAAAAATTTATTCATGAAAGGGTATTGATCCAACGACAAAATCGATATTTCATCCCGACGGATCATTTTCTGATCTCGGATTCGATCATATCCGATTTATTTTATGTATAACGGTCTGCTTAAAATAAACGAACTGAGACAAAGAGCACAACATGCGTATAAATAAAATAATGTATCTTTGTCCTAAAATTTATCAAAAAAATCAACGTATAATAGATACTTAATATACCTTAAAAAGATGTCAAAGAACGAAGAAATAAAAATGATTCCAGACTATCTGTTCGAAGTCAGCTGGGAAGTATGCAACAAGGTCGGAGGTATCCATACGGTCATTGCCACTAAAGTATTGACGATATCGCAACAAATGGGCGACAAATACATCTTGATCGGCCCCGATGTACACAGAGAGGATGTAAACCTTGAATTCGAGGAAGACACCGAATTACTGAAAGAATGGAAACAATCGCTGTTAACAAACGATAACATTCGGGTAAAAATCGGACGCTGGAAAGTCAAAGGAAACCCCATCACCGTACTGGTCGATTTCAGTCAATTCTTTTCCAGTAAAGACGATGTCCTGAAATACCTTTGGGAGAGCTATCGGGTAGATTCGATCAGCGGACAATGGGATTACATCGAACCCGTACTGTTCGGGACCGCAGCCGGCAAAGTAATTGAAAGCTATGTCAACTATTTCTGCTCCCCGACCGATCGGATCGTTTCCCATTTCCATGAATGGATGACCGCAAGCGGTGGTTTATATCTCCAAAACCACTCTCCTTATGTAGCAACGGTATTCACTACGCATGCGACGGTCATGGGACGTTGCATCGCCGGCAATGGATTGCCGCTCTACAGCGATATGACCCGTTTGAATGCCGATGAACAGGCCCGACGTTTCAATGTAGTTGCCAAACATTCCCTGGAAAAGATCGCAGCAGGGAACATGGACTGCTTCGCTACGGTCAGCAACCTTACTGCACGGGAGTGCCGCTACCTGCTTGGGAAAGAGGTGGACGTTGTGACTCCGAACGGATTCGAAGACGATTTCGTCTGGGCCCAACCGGAGTTCGACAACAAACGGGCCGAAGCTCGCCGGATGATGATCAACGTAGCCGAAGCCTGCCTGGGTATCCATTACGATAGCGAACCCTTAATCGTAGGGACCAGCGGCCGATATGAATTTAAGAACAAAGGTATAGATATTTTTATCGATTCACTGCTCGCCCTTGCGGAATCGGACAATCTGCAACGTCCCGTATTGGCCTATTTGACCGTTCCGGCTGGGAACAACGGTCCGCGCAAAGACCTTCAGGCCCATTTGGCCGATCCGAACAATCCGATCGATCCGAATGTATTGCGCAACACGACCCATTACCTCGAAAATCAGGACTGGGATCCGATCATCAACCGGATCAAAAACACCCGGTTAGTGGATCCGTCGTCACCGGTACAGGTCATCTTTGTTCCTTCATACCTCAACCAAACGGACGGAATTTTCAACAAGAGCTACTACGAACTTTTGTGCGGGATGGACGTCACCGTATTCCCCTCCTATTACGAACCCTGGGGCTATACACCGTTGGAGAGCATTGCATTCTCGGTTCCGACAATCACCACGTCGCTGACCGGATTCGGACTTTGGGTGGACAGTAAACTCAAGAAACACGAAGGAGTAGCCGTCATCTCCCGCAACGATACGAACGATGCAGAGGTGGTCAGCAACATCTCCGAAGTGCTGAAAAAATATGTAGCCATGGGAGCGGAAGAGTATGCCACCTACCGCACCTCGGCTCTTGACATCTCGAAAATCGCCTTGTGGGAGAACCTGATCGAATACTATTACGAGGCCTACAAAAAAGCGTACGACCGCGCCATAAGCCGGAACAACCGCTCCTCATACGACGGAAATACCCACAGCGAAGCGTCGACCAATTTCGTCAAACCGCAAATCAGCAATACCCCGTCATGGACCCGAATCATGGTCAAACGCCAACTGCCGGAACGGCTGCATCCGCTCGAAGAGCTTTCGAAGAACTTGTGGTGGTCATGGACATTGGAGGCTTACGAACTGTTCGAATACATCGATCGTGCGTTGTGGATGAAGTGTGAAAAGAATCCGATCGATTTTCTCGACCGTCTGACCCATTCCCGGATCGTCGCATTGGAGAAAGATGAATTGTTCTTGGGGAAACTGGATGCCGTCTATGCACAGTTCAAAAACTACATGAAGGAGAAAAAGCATGCGGAAGGACCCCGTATCGCATACTTCAGCATGGAATACGGTCTACACAGCTCCTTAAAGATATATTCGGGAGGATTGGGTATCCTGGCCGGTGACTACCTGAAAGAGGCCAGCGACAAAAATGTTCCGATGGTCGCCGTAGGTTTGCTTTACCGTTACGGATACTTTACACAACGGCTGTCTTCCGCAGGCGCACAAGAGGCAAGCTATGAGGCCCAGAACTTCTCGAAACTGCCCATCTCCCCGGTATTGGACGAAAATGGATATTGGATGGACGTGCAGGTGGCTCTCCCAGGGCGAATCGTCACAGCCCGTATTTGGCGTTGCGACGTAGGACGGACCGAGCTCTATTTGCTGGACACCGACCACGAACTGAACCAGGAGGAGGATCGTTCGATTACCTACCACCTCTACGGAGGCGACTGGGAAAACCGGCTCAAACAGGAGATGCTGCTGGGCATCGGCGGAATCCGTGCCCTGAAAGCGATGAAGATCAAGCAGGATGTCTACCATTGTAACGAAGGACACGCCGCATTCATCGGCATCGAAAGAATCCGCAACCTGATCCACAACCACAAACTCTCGTTCGACGAGGCGCTCGAAGTGGTACGTTCGTCTTCGCTGTTCACGACCCACACACCGGTTCCTGCCGGTCACGACGCCTTCCCCGAATCGATGATCCGCCAATACATGTCCCACTATCCGGACCGTCTGGGTATCACATGGGAGCAGTTCATCAATCTGGGCAGGGCCTGTCCGAACGATCCTAACGAAAAATTCTCAATGAGTTTTCTGGCCTGCAACCTCTCTCAGGAGGTCAACGGAGTGAGCTGGTTACACGGGGAGGTCAGCAAAGACATCCTCAAAAATATGTGGCCGGGATACTTTAAAGACGAGCTCCACATCGGTTATGTAACCAACGGGGTACACTTCCCCACATGGTGCGCAGCCAACCTGCGGCGCCTCTATACCAAATATTTTGGCGACGGATTTACCCACAAGGAGTACAACATCGAGGCATGGCAGAAAGTTCACGACATCAGCAACAGAGAGCTGTGGGATGCCCGCTTGGTATTGAAAAACAAATTGATCGATCACATCAAACAACGGGTAAGCGATCCGAAACAGTTCCGTTTCGACTCTCCGCGCCAAATGATCCGCATCAAGGAATCGCTCAATCCGGATGTACTGACGATCGGATTCGCCCGTCGGTTCGCCACCTACAAACGGGCCCACCTGCTCTTTACGAACCTTGAACGGTTGAACAACATCGTGAACAACCCTAAATGTCCGGTTCAGTTCATCTTCGCAGGAAAGGCACACCCGAACGACAAACCGGGTCAGGACCTGATCAAACACATCGTCGAAGTGGCCGCCATGCCGCAATTCGTAGGCAAGATCATCTTCCTCCAAAATTACGACATGGAACTGGCCCGACGTATGGTGCAGGGTGTAGACGTATGGCTCAACACCCCGACCCGTCCGCTGGAAGCATCGGGGACAAGCGGTGAAAAAGCCGTAATGAACGGCGTGATGCACTTCAGCGTATTGGACGGCTGGTGGGTAGAAGGGTACAAAGAGGGCGGCGGATGGATGCTGCCGATGGAGCGGACGTTCGAGGACCAGAATTTCCAGAACGAAATGGATGCCGAATTGATCTACAATACGATCGAAGAGCAGATCGTTCCGAAATATTACAAACGGGACGAAGAGAATATTCCGAATGAATGGGTGGAATCGATCAAAATATGTATCGCCGACATCGCTTCGCACTTCACGACCAACCGGATGCTGACCGATTATCAAGAACGTTTTTACTCTAAACTGTACAAACGCAACCTCAAACTCCGTGCTGACGATTTCAAAGCAGTCCGCGATATTGCTGCATGGAAAAGACACATCGGCCAACATTGGGATAAAATTCATGTGGTCAGTGTCAAACAGGCCGACACCGGCAAAGGAGCCATCATCATGGGGCACAACTACAACGTTGAGGTAATCGTCGATATAGACGGCCTCGCTCCGCAGGATATCGGGGTGGAAATGATCCTTTCCGACCAGATCACCGACGGAAATGTACATGTAATCGCCAAGCTCGAACTGAAATATTCACACAGTGAAGGCTCTCAAGCCTACTATTCGGGGCAAGCGACTCCGGAATCGACCGGTTCTTACGATATGGCCATTCGCGTATTCCCGAAAAATCCGAACCTGCCGCATCGGATGGACTTTGCCTTGGTCAAATGGGCTTGACAAGGCCCTTTTCCCGAATAACTGTTTAACAAAAACGCTTCCCGAATGGGGAGCGTTTTTTATGCGAAAAATCGGACAGAATTTAACACCATTTTATTTTGAAATGATATAATTTTTTGATAGATTTACACGTAAGATTAGAAAATCTTTTCAAGTATGGCTGTTTTACATTTTGACAAAAACGAATTGGGCAATTTGGAGTACTCGCTTCAACGTGAAATGCTCAGTACCAACCGTGCAGGAGGTTATATGAGTACGACTATCGTGTGTTGTAACACACGTAAGTACCACGGATTGATGGTATGCCCCAAAGACGACGACGATGATAACAACTACGTTTTGCTCTCCTCGGTCGACGAAACGATTGTACAGCACGAACAATCGTTCAATTTAGCGATCCATCGCTTCCCGGGCGTATACGAACCGCGCGGACATAAATACATTACAGATTTCACCTATACGCCGACCCCCACGATAACCTATCGGGTCGGAGGCGTAATCCTGAAAAAAGAGTTGCTCTGGATCCACTCCAGAACACAGTTATTGATCCGCTATACTTTAGTGAATGCCCGGTCGAAAACTCTGTTGCGGTTACGGCCATTCCTCGCATTCCGCAACCGGCATGCACTCAGCAAAGCCAATTTTTATGCCGACGGACACAGCTATCCGATTGCCAACGGGGTGAAAAACCGACTTTATGAAGGCTTTCCGTGGCTGCATTTGCAGATGAACGTTCCGGCCGAGTTTGTCGCTGCTCCCGACTGGTACTACTCTTTCGAATATGCAGAAGAGATCAAACGCGGATATGCCGGGCACGAGGACCTGCTGACTACGGGCTACTTCGAAATGGAGATCGCCAAAGGACAAAGCATCATCTTTTCCGGCTCGACCGAAGAGATCGATCCGGCCGGTCTGGACCAGGTATTCGAAGAGGAGTTGGCCCGCCGTTCTAAGAAAATCGATTTCCTCTCCTGTTTGCGTCACTCCGCACGACAATTCATTGTCCGACACGGAGACAAAACAGAGGTTGTCGCCGGTTATCCATGGTTCGGACGCTGGGGACGCGATACGTTCATATCCCTGCCCGGTATAACCTTAACCCAAGGGGATACCGAATCGTGCCGCGACGTACTCAATACGATGGTCCGCGAAATGAAAGACGGTATGTTTCCCAATATGGGCAATGCATACAACTCCGTAGACGCACCGTTGTGGTTCTTCTGGACCTTACAAAATTTCGAGAAAGCCGCCGGAGGAGCAAAAAAGATATGGGAAGCTTACGGATCGGCGATGAAGGACGTGTTAACCTCCTACATGAAGGGCAGCGAATACGTACAGGTGAAGGAGAACGGATTGGTGTGGGCTTTCCATCCGAATTATGCCATGACGTGGATGGATGCCGTCGTCGACGGACACCCGGTCACCGGACGAGAAGGCTACCAAGTAGAAATCAATGCCTTATGGTATAACGCCGTATGTTACACAATCGAATTGGCCCGCAAAAACGGAGATAAGGTATTCGCTGAAGAGTGGAAATCACTGCCCAAACGAATCAAGGAATCGTTCAACCGACTGTTCTGGTACGAGAAAGAGGAGTATCTCGCCGATTTTGTAAACGAAAAGGGACAAAATACGGCAATCCGACCGAACCAGATCATCGCATGTGCCCTTCCATACGGCATGCTCTCCGATACGGTCAAACAAATGGTGATCGACAAAGTCCGCCGTCATTTGCTGACCCCAATGGGATTACGAACACTCTCGCCGCGCAATCCGCTATACAAAGGTCATTATGAAGGAGATCAGGCTTCACGGGACCTGGCCTACCATCAAGGGACTGTATGGCCATGGCTGCTTGAACACTATGTTAAGGCCAACTTCGATCTGTACGGGAAAGATTTCCTCAACGAGGCTATCGACATATTGAAAAACTTCGAAGAGGAGATCAGTGTGAGCGGTATCGCATCGATCAATGAGATTTATGACGGCGATCCACCCCACAACCCGAGGGGAGCCATCTCTCAGGCGTGGAGTGTCGGTTCGATCCTGCGGATCGATCAGATGATCAAGGCCTATTCGAGAAAAAAGAAATAATTCATATTGTAAAACCATAAAAACGCAAAGGCAATGAGGGTATTGATGTTCGGATGGGAGTTTCCCCCGCATATTGCAGGAGGACTCGGCACGGCATGTTATGGAATGACTCGAGGGCTTGCGAAACATGGCACGGAGGTCATTTTCGTAGTACCGAAAGCCTATGGCGATGAAGATCGACGTTTCGTACACGTAGTCAATGCGAGCGATGTCGAAGTCTCGACAGGTAAGGTTATCGACGCAGAGATGCGGGACAAACTGACGTTCATACACATCGACTCCAATTTGGTGCCGTACGTATCGCCCGAAGAGTTCGATGAACACGCAAAAGAGATTCACACACAAGAAACGAGTTACTCGATTCACGATGTGTGGAAGGAACGCTACACTTTTTCCGGCAAATATGGCCCAAATCTGATGGAAGAGGTGGCTCGTTTTGCGATGGTTGCCGGGCAAATCGCCCACGACATGGAGGGCCAATTCGATGTCATCCATGCACACGATTGGCTGACCTATTATGCCGGCATCGCAGCCAAACGGGTTTCGGGGAAGCCGTTAGTGGTCCATATGCATGCGACGGAGTTCGACCGTAGCGGCGAACAAGTCAATCAGGAGGTATACAACATCGAACGTGCCGGCATGGAAGCGGCCGACCGGGTGATCGCCGTAAGCAACCTGACTCGCAACATCGTTATCGAAAAATATGGTATCCCTGCCGAAAAGGTCGTAACGGTACATAACGCCGTGCGCTTCGAAACCAAAGAAACCGACGAAACCGAACGAGGTGTAACCGACAAGATCGTCACCTTTTTGGGTCGGATCACCTACCAGAAAGGGCCGGATTATTTTGTCGAAGCAGCGGCAAAAGTCCTTAAACGGATGAAAAATGTCCGTTTTGTAATGGCAGGAAGCGGCGATATGATGAAACATATCGTTCGTCGGGTCGCCAAATTAGGAATAGCCGACCGGTTCCATTTCACCGGATTCCTGCGCGGAGAGGAGGTTCAAAAGATGTTCAGCATGAGCGATGTATACGTCATGCCCTCCGTCTCAGAACCGTTTGGTATCTCACCGCTCGAGGCCATGAAATCGAACGTACCGGTAATCATCTCGAAACAATCGGGAGTCGCGGAAGTTCTGGACTATGCCTTGAAAGTCGACTACTGGGACGTCGACGCCTTAGCGGATGCCATCTATGGTTTGCTGCAATATCCGTCGTTGGCCGCACTTTCTTCCACACGGGGAAAAAATGAAGTGATAAATTTGAAATGGAGTGACGCTGCAGGCAAAATCATTGACGTATACCGTTCCGTTCTCGAAAACAGATAGAAACACAAACAGCCCAAACGGCAATCGGATATTAAGAGGTTGAATTTCAAAAAGAGATCGATATGAAAACGATTTGCATTTACTTTCAGGTACATCAACCCTTGCGATTGAAAAAGTACCGGTTCTTCAATATGGGGAAAGACCATAACTACTTGGATGATTATACCAACCGGACGATCATGCAAAAAGTAGCCCGGGATTGCTACTTGCCGATGAACGCTTTATTGCTGGAGCTGATCAAATTATATGGTAAAAAGTTCAAAGTTGCATTTTCCATATCGGGAATCGCTATCGAACAATTCAGAATGTATGCCCCGGAGGTCCTCGACAGTTTCCAAAAACTGGCCCATTCCGGCAATGTGGAATTTCTTGCCGAGACCTATTCGCATTCCTTGGCATCGCTCACCGATCGAGATGAATTCATCGCACAGGTCAAACAACACAGCAAAACGATCGAAGCGGAATTCGGCGTGAAACCCAAAGCTTTCCGCAATACGGAATTGATCTATTCGGACGAGATCGGACAAACGGTCGCATCGATGGGTTTCCGGACGATGCTGACCGAAGGTGCCAAACACATTTTGGGTTGGAAGAGCCCTAATTACGTATATGCCAACGCCATCGATCAAAAGCTACACCTATTGTTGCGTAATTTCAAACTAAGTGACGATATCGCTTTCCGTTTTTCGGACCACAGCTGGAACGAATGGCCGTTGACAGCAGACAAATACGTAAGCTGGCTCAACAATCCGGATGTTCCGGGCGAAATCATTAACCTTTTCATGGATTACGAGACATTCGGTGAACACCAAAAAGCCGAGAGCGGCGTTTTCGACTTCATGCGACACTTCGTAAAAAAGGCTTTGGAGTCAGGTCTTCACTTCGCCACCCCAAGCGAAGCCTCGAAAAAGTTCCAACCGGTAGGCGTTCTCTACTCTCCATACCCGATTTCATGGGCAGACGAAGAACGCGACGTAACTGCATGGTTGGGAAACGATCTGCAGAACGAGGCCTTTTCGAAACTGTATGCGATGAAAGACAAAATCCATACGATCAACCATCCGGACTACAACCACGTTTGGGACTTCATGCAGGAATCGGACCATTTCTACTACATGGCAACCAAATGGTTCTCGGATGGAGATGTTCACAGCTATTTCAACCCCTACGACTCGCCCTATGAAGCTTTCATCAACTACATGAATGTCCTGAGTGATTTCGAAATCGAAGTAGAAAAGAAATACCAAGAGGTTATCAAAGAAAAGAAAACACGCTCCGTACGAACATCAACAAAATAATCAAAAGCATCGAGAGAAGAGAAAAACTACTGAATGAGGCCGGTAAATCGGAGAATAATTTTATTTTTGCAGGTGAAAATAAGGCATGATCGGGAAGAGCGGACATGCGGCTCAAATAAAAAATCTCCGTTAGGGATATGATTGTCAATACGATGAGAATGAATATAAAAAAATACGGATGGGTAGTAATCCTGTTCGCTTTTGTGGTTGTGTCCTGCGGCAAAGGACAAAAAGCACGGATTGAGGGAACATTTTCGGGAGTCTCCAAAGATACGGTTTTGCTGGAGATGATTTCGGCACGCGAACGGATCGTGGTCGATACGACTTTAACCGACCGTAAAGGCTTCTACAAGTTTAAAGTGAACTTACCAGAAAATGCCCCGATGTTTTTTAACCTGATCTGCGACGGCAGTACGATTCCTCTCATTATCTCCCCCGGTGAAAAATTAACGGTCAATTCGCTATGTGACTTGGGCCGCAACTATACAGTCAAAGGGTCAGAAAATTCACAACTGCTTCGCGAATTCAATACATTTTACAACCAAAGTGTATCGAGCCTTGATTCACTATCCCAACTCTATCTAAGTACCCCTTCGGACAAACAACATGAAGCAGATAAAAAAAAGGTTCTCGATCAATACCTCAAAGAGTACTATCGGATCAAACGCGAACACATCAAATTCATTTTATCCAATGCCAATTCGATGGCCGCTATCTATGCTCTATATCAACGGTTGCCGAACGACACATGGCTCTACAACGAAACCAGCGATCTGATTTACTATCAGACGGTTGCCGATTCTCTTTCGGCACGCTATCCTACTTCATCCCGGGTTATGGCGTTGCAAAACGAAATCGACCAACGCAAAAAAACAATCGACCTGATACAACAGATTTCCACACTGGAAGGAAACGATAGTTTGAGTTTTCCAGAGATTGAACTTCAGGACGTCGGAGGAAAATCCTGTAAACTGACTGATCATAAAGGAAAAACAATTTTATTGGATTTCTGGAGCCTTCAAGATACGCACAGTAGTGTGAATAACGCCGAGATGAAAGAGTTGTATAAGCTTTACGCTGACAAAGGGTTGGTCATCTTCCAAGTATCTTTAGGCGATGAAAAAGCCGATTGGATCGCAACGGTCAGGGGACAAAAACTGCCATGGGTATGCGTCTACGATCCGAAAGGAGCTACCGGAATCGCCGCCATGAGCTATAACATCCAATCCGTACCGGCCAATGTATTGATCAATCGCGAAGGTAAGATTGTCGGACGAAATATTTTCGGCGAAGAGTTGAAAAACAAGATTGCCGAACTGACCCGATAATCCCATGTATTACTTCGCCTCTGACATCCATTTGGGGTTAGCCGTCGGGCAAACCGCCACATATCGCGAACGACTTTTCATACAGTGGTTGGAAGAAGTATCGGCAGATGCAGAAGCGATCTACCTGGTCGGCGACATCTTCGATTTCTGGTATGAATACAAACGGGTCGTACCCAAAGGATTCACCCGTCTTCTCGGAAAATTTTCTGAACTTACGGATCGGGGGATAAAGATCCATTTTTTTCCCGGGAACCACGACTTGTGGGCCTACGACTATTTGCAAAGCGAATGCGGCCTGATCCTGCATCCGGTCGATTATGAAATCGTCGAGTTGGCAGGTCGCCGTGTATTTATCGGACACGGAGATGCGCTCGGAAAACGTAACCCGCAAGGGCGATTGTTGTGCCATATTTTCAGGAGCCGGACGCTACGGTGGGCCTTTTCGAATTTGATCCACCCCAATGCTGCCATGCGTTTCGGACAATGGTGGAGCGGATCGAACAGGCGATCGAAACCGATCAAACATGCGTTTCGAGGTTTCGAAGAGCCGATCGTACGCTTTGCAGCCGATTTTTCGAAACGTCACCCCGAGATCGATCTGTTTGTCTGCGGACACATCCACTGCAGTGAAATTTTTCCTTTGAACGAAAAATGCGACATAGCTTTTCTCGGCGAATGGATCGACCAGCCGACCTATGGGAAACTGGACCAAAACGGATTCGCTTTGGAAACTTATCAAGCAATAATATAGAGCACCATGCAACAATATCTCGATCTGCTACGACACATCAAGACCAACGGAACCATAAAGAGCGACCGGACCGGTACGGGGACGATCAGTACGTTCGGCTATCAGATGCGGTTCGACCTGTCCCAGGGATTTCCGCTCCTGACCACAAAGAAACTCCATCTGCGTTCGATCATATATGAACTGCTGTGGTTCCTGCGCGGCGACACGAACATCCGCTACCTACACGAACATAACGTTACCATTTGGGACGAATGGGCGGACCCAAACGGAGATTTGGGACACATATACGGTTACCAGTGGCGCAGCTGGCCGACTCCGGACGGGAAACACATCGACCAGATCGCACAGGTCGTCGACCAGATCCGGAACAACCCCGATTCGCGACGTCTGATCGTAAGTGCATGGAACGTGGCCGAGATTGATACGATGGCTCTACCTCCGTGTCACACGCTTTTCCAATTCTACGTCGCCGACAACAAGCTCTCGTGTCAGCTCTACCAGCGCAGTGCTGACGTATTTTTAGGGGTTCCATTCAACATCGCCTCCTACGCCCTGCTAACACAGATGGTCGCCCAGGTAACCGGATTGGAGGCCGGAACATTCGTACACACTTTGGGCGATGCACACATTTACCTGAACCACACCGAACAGGTCGACCTGCAACTTTCGCGTACACCAAGAGCCTTGCCGGTCATGAAGATAAACCCCGACGTACGATCTATTTTCGACTTCCGGTACGAAGATTTTTCGTTGGAAAACTACGATCCGTATCCGTCAATTAAAGCTCCCATTGCCGTATGATCTCTCTGATAGCCGCCGTGGCCCGCAATCGAGTGATCGGAGCGGGTAATCGTCTGATCTGGCATATATCGGAAGACCTGCGGCATTTCAAAACTATCACTTCCGGTCATCCGGTCATCATGGGCCGGAAGACTTTCGAGTCGCTCGGACGTCCGCTGCCCAACCGGACCAATGTGGTTATCTCTCGGCAAACGGACTACCGAGCCGAAGGGTGTATCGTAGTCGATTCACTGGTCAATGCCCTGCTCCTATTTCCTGCCGCAGAAGAGGTCTTCATTATTGGTGGAGCGCAAATTTATGCCCAGGCACTGCCGTTTGCTGACCGGTTTTACCTTACTGAAGTCGGTGCCGACTACTCCGGGGATACCTATTTTCCCGAATGGGACCGGTCCGAATGGAGATTAACAGAGCAAAACTCGTTTCCTCGAGGAGAAAAGTTCCCGCATCCGTTCGCTTTCCTGCGTTACGACCGAATCCGTTAAAAGGATGCGACGACGCCTTCGCAGAACCTACCCGAAATAAAGCAGCATAACGCCGCATAACACGACGGCCAGAATCGCCGCTTTTTTGCTGATCTGACGCTCGTGAAACAACAGAGCTCCAACGACAAACGTAACGACTACTCCCGACCGACGGATTGTCGATACGACCGACAGCAGGGCATCGGGATCGCTCAGGGCATAGAAGTAGAGAAAATCGGCCACCGTCAACAGAAATGCCGTCAGAAAAATCGAGTGTTTCCACCGGAAAGGCGTTGTCCGTTTCCGGGTAGGATACCACATCAATCCGACCACGACAATCATCATCAACGACTGATAATAGTTCGTATAAGCCTGTACGGCCATCCGGTCGAAATGCGCGATCAGGTATTTGTCCCAAAGCGCACTCGCAGCCCCGAGCAATGTGGACGCGATCAGAAAATAGATCCACAACATTTTCCGCCGCGGCGATTCCCGATCGTCGGCCCCGTCCTTTTTATCCATGTTGGACAAGACGACCAATGCCGTCAAAACCGTCACGACTCCGATCCACTGAAGCAAATCGAGCCGCTCCCCGAAGATCAGAATAGCCCCCAATACGACAAAAACCGGACGAGTGGCTTTGACCGATGACGAGATGGTCAACGGAAGATGTTTGGTGGCAAAAAAACCGAAAATCCACGATCCGAGCACGATCACGGCTTTTAACAAAATTCCCCAATGTGCCTGTGCCGAAACAGCAGGAATATAAAACAGCGTCCCGCGCAGGGTTTCGGGTGCAAAAAGACTCAAAAACTGAAAAGGGAGAAAAAGTACCGCACTGATCACAATGCTAAGTCCCAAAACCGGAAGCACCGCATTATCCTTCAGCGCACTTTTTTTGGTTACTTCGTTCAAACCGAGAAAAACGGCCGAGAAAAGAGCCAGAGTCAACCACATAATCGATAGAACTTTTAAGACCGGGCAAACTTACAACATTTTTCAGAATTATCCGGTAAAAAATCACCGCTGTCAGGAACGAGATTTCCCTATTTCTCCCAAAATGAGTTTCAGCAATTTTTTCTAACTTTGTATCAAGCATATAAAAATCGATTCACATGAAAAAACTTTTCGTCCTTTCAACCCTCGTACTCATGATTTGGAGTGCGTGTACCCAAACGCCCCAGCAGAATGGTCCCGTTGCACTACCCACTTCCGCATTTGACTCAGTCCTCAACGGCGACTCCGTAACCCTCTACACCCTGACCAACGACAGCGGCATGATGGTGCAGCTTACCAACTACGGCGCCCGCATCGTAGCACTGTGGGTTCCCGATGCCGCAGGTGACTTCAAGGATGTCGTCTTGGGCTACGAATCAATCGCAGAGTACCTCTCCTCTACCGACCACTTCTGCGGACCGATCGTCGGACGTTACGGGAACCGCATCAACAAAGGGAGCTTTACATTGGATGACAAAACGTACCAACTGACCATCAACGACGGAGAGAACCACCTGCACGGTGGAACGCACGGTTTCTGGGATAAAGTGTGGAAAGCCCGTCCCGTTAACACCACTACAGGAGAACCCGCCGTCGAAATGAGTTATCTGTCAGCAGACGGTGAAGAGGG
Source organism: Candidatus Alistipes merdigallinarum (assembly GCA_019119305.1). Taxonomy (GTDB): domain Bacteria; phylum Bacteroidota; class Bacteroidia; order Bacteroidales; family Rikenellaceae; genus Alistipes_A; species Alistipes_A merdigallinarum. Next base: position 34,019 of record DWXH01000021.1, read on the forward strand.
ATATCCGGGAAATCTAACCATTACGGTTACATATACCCTGACACAAAATAATGCTCTAAAAATCGAATATCGGGCAACAACCGACAGTACAACAATCCTCAACCCGACCAGCCACAGCTATTTCAATCTCCACGGGACGACATCGGGAAGTACGAATACGCACTTGCTGACCCTCAATGCCGACCGATTTACGCCGACCGATGCAGGATTAATTCCCACGGGAGAACTGGATTCAGTAGCCGGTACCCCCATGGACTTTACGCAAGCCACCCTGATTGGAGAACGCATCGATGCCGATTTCGAACCGATGAAGTTGGCCAAGGGCTACGACCACAACTGGGTATTGAACAAGACAGGGAAAGAGCTCTCGCTTGCAGCTGAAGTATATGAGCCCTCGACGGGAATCGTCATGCGGATCGAAACGGACCAGCCGGCCATACAGTTTTACAGCGGGAACTTCATGGACGGCAGCCAGATCGGGAAACGGGGAGAACCGCACAACTACCGGACAGGAATCGCCCTCGAGACCCAGAACTACCCCGATGCACCGAACCACGAAAATTTCCCCTCAGCGGTGTTGCGCCCCGGAGAGACCTATACGCAGACCTGCATTTACGCGTTCAGCATCCATAAATAGCACACATTTTCAGACAATATACCCCATCTCGTTTTTGTCAAACTGATATAGCCACGTCTATCCAAGTTTTTCGGGAAAGAGAACATATCGGATTCCGGAGCTTTTTGCAGTATCTGCCTAATAAAAAACCTTTGTCCTGTCAGCACAGGAACAAAGGTTTTCTTTTTTCTTAACCGCCGGATCGCATCGGATAACCGGATCAGTTTTTTTTTTAATTCAGCTGAAAAATGTCCAACCCGACTCCACTTTATCTAAATTCTATTTTTTATAAGACTCGACTTTTATGCCATCTTTATTGCAACCCGTCCTGCGACAGTTGCGTACTGATCGGACGAGGATTCTCCGATGCCGGAAACTCCATCTGGAAAAGCTCTTTCCCTAACGGCTGTATCACGCTGCCGTCCAACTTGCTCGGATCATATCCCGATTCACACTCGAACGGCATGACGTAAGCCAATACGGACCATCCCCAAAAACGTTTCAGTCCAAGACCTTCTCCACTCTCCCCGTTATAAAATTCCCGTGTTACCTCATTGCATTTATAGACCAGATCCAGTGTCTTACGGGCCAATTCACGTGCCACATCCGTATATCCGTAATCGATCAACCCGTGCATAATCATATAGTTGGTCGGAATCCATGTCGTACCCCGCCAATTACAACCCCAATCACGAATATCTCCTTGCACATAATCGGGCTCTGTCCGTGCATAACAAGCTACCGGATATTTCGTCCAAAACTCTTCCGGATTGGTCAAATGCTCTTTCACCAACCGTTCAGCCCTACGGGGCGGTACGATTCCCGTCCACAAGGGGATAAATCCGGCTACAGACTTCACCTTGACCAATTCGCCCGTATGTTCATCGCGATCGTAATAGAATCCATCCTCCTCGTCCCAAAAGATCGTATTGATCTTATCGGCCAACGCCGTCGCACGCAAATGGAATTTTTTGGCATCTTCCATTTTCCCCAGTTTGATGGCGATCTGCTCCATTGCCTGAAGCTCCCGATAGATATAGCAAGCCAAATCGACCCCTTCGAAACGGAACTCGTCCAATCGCCCGGCCCGGCTGATCTGATTATCCATACCGCTATGATCCGAACTGTTCCATACCGGTAATCCGTTCCGGTCAAAATCGCAGTAACGCATCCAATAGTCGATACTCAGGATCAGCTGCTCGTAATAGGAGATCGATTTGAATGCCGGACCGATTTGCATTCTACCCCGGTCACCACGTTCTTCAAGCCACGTATAATCTCCCGTTTGCCGCGAACCCAATTCGGCAATCTGTGCCAGGAAAGGCTTGAAATGCTGACGCTCCCGCTTATCAATCAGCGTCCGCGAAATAAACCCGTTAACGCACTGCTGATTCAGAAAGCTCTTCAGATTCGTAAAACAGTAATCCGATATTCCGAAATAGCTCATATACAGATTTTCGAAATAGAGATCCCAATCGTACATTTCGTGATAGGCATATCCGGTCATCAATTTCCGATTATCCGGCTCGTACAGAACAATTCCCCGCGTCGCAATATCGTGGTTCACCTCTTCGATTCTTTGCAAAAATGCCTCCTTATCCCCGATGTCGTACTGCCGTATGACCTGATGTAACAGCTTATCATTCGACTGAGCCCGTACGCCCGACCCCAGCACACAACAACCGGCAAATAAAAAACACAAAAGTTTCATCTTTTTTCAGATTAAATCAATAATCGAAAGTAACTCATTTCGTTCCAGAGATCATAAAATCACTCCGATCCATAACAAATATAGCTTTTTTCTTTCCCATTTCGGGTATCGGTCCAACCCGAATTCAATTCGAATACCCTAAGTCGGAGATATTTACCCCCTCAACCTCCTTTTGAATTTGTAGAAATCGACTCCTAACCGACACCACCCTATACAAAAAGGCTTAGAAAAATAATCTTGAAGAAAATTATAAACGAACCGTTCGAAACGCTATCTCCGCAACACTCCCCCTATTTAGGAGCCTTCTTATAGAGATAAAGCGCAATAAAAGCATAAAGGATATTGGGAATCCATACCGAAATCTCGGGAGGCAACAGCCCACCTTTTGCAAATTCCTCACCGAATTTACTGAACAGAATAAACGAAAAGGCCAAAACGATCCCAACTCCGATGTGCAACCCGGTTCCTCCCCTAACCTTGCGTGAAGAGAGCGAAACCCCGATCACCGTAAGAATAAATGTCGATATCGGATAGGCAAATCGGTTGTACTTTTCAACTTCGAACCGGACAATCATATCCGACCCTTTGTTTTTTTGCTGATCAATAAAACGGTTCAACCGGATAATATCCATCGTTTTGACCAACTCCTCGACACGTCCCAGCTCATTATCCCTCAGGTTGATCAACGTATCGAGCGATTGTTCGCTATTGAAAATCTCTTTCCCCTCTTCAAATTTCCGATAAAGGCACTTGGGAGCACTCCATCTCCCCGTTTCGGGATCGAACTTAACATTGGCCGCCTCAAGGGTCGAAACTACGGTTCCCTCCTCATAGGTCTCCAACGCAAAGAACGAAGCTGAATGATCCTTTTCGGTATACCCACGTATATACGCAAAAGTTCCGGGCTCTATTTGCCGGTAAATGTGGGTATCGTACTGCGCCCCCTTAACATTTTTGATGTAATTCATCTCGAATTTCAGACGGTTCCCGTTTGCAATCGGAATGATCACCAGATTGAGCATCAGGCTGAGCAACGTAATGACACTTGCACTGACAAAATAGGGCCACATCAGCCTTCGGAAACTGACTCCGGCCGAAAGCATCGCAATGATCTCCGTATTGTAGGCCATCTTCGAAGTGAAAAAGATCACCGCGATAAAGGTAAAAAGCCCGCTGAACTGATTGACGAAAAAGGGAATAAAATTCAGATAATACTGAAATATAATCTTCGAAAGCGGGGCTTTCAGTTCGATGAAGTCATCCATCTTCTCGGCCGCGTCGAAAATCACCACAACGATAATAATCAATGCAATGGCAAAAAGATAGGTCCCTAAAAATTTGCGGATGATGTATCGATCCAATATTTTAATTCCGGGAAACTTCATCATTTTTTCGTTTACACCTATGCCGATACTTTTTGAAAGCGATCAAAATTAATAATTTTATGCGGAACCGGCCACATTTTTGGCAAAATTACAACCTTCTGGAAAGTTTTTCGACCATGTCCGATTTCCACGTACAGAAAGTTCCGTCGAGGATTCTCTTGCGGGCCTCACCGACCAGCCACAAATAGAAAGCGAGGTTGTGCATGCTGGCAATCTGTGCTGCCAACATCTCTCCGGCTATGGTCAGATGACGCAGATAGGCTTTCGTATAGACCCGATCGACAAAACAGAGACCGGCCGGATCGATCGGCGAAAAATCGTCGATCCACTTCCGATTGCGGATGTTGATCACCCCTTCGCTGGTAAACAACATACCGTTACGGCCATTGCGTGTAGGCATAACGCAGTCGAACATATCGACTCCGCGTTCGATCGCCTCCAACAAGTTGATCGGCGTACCGACACCCATCAAATAACGGGGGCGATCTTGGGGCAGAATCGAATTGACCAATTCGATCATCTCATACATCACAGGGGCAGGTTCCCCCACAGCCAATCCTCCGATAGCGTACCCATCGGCATCGAACTGCTGGACAAATTCGGCCGAACGGGTTCGTAAATCGGGATAGGTACATCCCTGCACGATCGGGAACAACGACTGCTGATGTCCGTACAGCGGCTGTGTTTTCGCATATTGATCGAAACAGCGCTCCAGCCAACGACAGGTCAGATTCAACGACCGTGCCGCATAATCGTACTCCGAATCCCCCGGCGGACACTCATCGAAAGCCATCATGATGTCGGCTCCGATGCTGCGTTGGATGTCGATTACATTTTCCGGCGTGAACAGATGCTTCGAACCGTCGATATGGGAACTGAAACGGCATCCCTCTTCGGTAAGTTTGCGGCATGCAGCCAATGAAAACACCTGAAAACCACCGCTATCTGTCAGAATCGGGCGATCCCAACCGCAAAAACGATGCAATCCTCCGGCCCGCTCCAAAATTTCGACTCCAGGCCGCAAATAGAGATGGTAGGTATTCCCCAAAATGATCTGCGCCCCGACCTCTTGTTCCAAATCACGATGGAATACCCCCTTCACACTTCCCACCGTACCTACCGGCATGAAGATGGGTGTCTCGATCGTTCCGTGATCGGTTGTAATACGTCCCGCCCGAGCTGCACTCTGCGGGTCGGTATGTAACAATTCGAATTCCATGATCGGCAAAGGTAAATAATTTTCCGTTCATCGGGAAACGTTTGGGGATTCTCTTAAAATCGCGTAATTTTGTAGATTATATCGGTCGGTTTCAGACCGAAGTGTCTTTTCTCGATCCGATTTCATCGGCGCGAAGAGCATATACCAAATAGAATTTATCGTGGAATATCTGAATCTACTATACAACGATCTGAAAGAGTTAGGGATAGCACATCTCTATCTGGCATTAGGACTAAACGCGATCCTGATCGCACTCTTCTTCATTCAACTCTATTATTACCTATCCGTTTACGGTTCATTACCCCATTTCCGCAACAACCGCGGAATTCGGAAAGACATCCCGACTCCTCCGATATCCGTCATCATCGTAATCCGTGAAAACTCCTACTATTTCATCGAGGAGATCTTGCCTTTACTGTTGCAACAACAATACGATGCGTTCGAAATAGTTTTGGTCGATTGTAGTTACGATGATGAGATTGCCGAAATCTTAGCCGGGAAAACAGCAGAATACCCGGACCTGCTGCATGTGACCCGATTCAAGCAGCAACTGCAGCATGGACACAGCATCAAATTGGCATTAACCGTCGGTATCAAAGCCGCGCAATACGAACACATGCTCTTCACGACCCCCGATTGCGTACCTTCTTCGGACAAATGGATATCGCTGATGGCGAAAGGATTTATCAGCGGCGACATTGTCATCGGATACTGTGGGATCGAACAGAAAAAAGGGTGCTCCAACCGGTGGATACGATGCAGCCGTTTCATATCATCGGTCCGCTACCTGGCCTCCGCTGTACGAGGATACACCTACCGTGGAATTCTGCACAATATCGGATATACCAAATCACTCTATTTCGGCAACAAAGGTTTTACTCATCTGAATATGAACATCGGGGTCGATGACCTATTTATACAGAAAATCGCCACATCCGATAACGTCAGCGTAATCATGAATCCCAACGCCACTGTACGGCAATTTCAATACGGAGGAGGAGGCTGGTGGTACGCCCTTTGCAAATACTTCGGATACGCTTACCGATACTATCCGAGCAAAGCGAAACGGATGTTGCGTTCCGAACTGTTTTTCCGCTTTCTCTTTTTCGGATCAGCCGTCGGATCGATTATCGTATTGCCCCTTATATGGATGACTATTCCTCTATTCTTTCTTCTCCTGCGGTTGCTGTTCGTTGAACTGACACTTCGCAAAGTGGGGAAACGACTCGGAGAGCATAAATTTTTGGGGACCTACATCCTATACGATATCTGGGCTCCGATCGGAGGTCTGCTTATCGGTATCGACCGTATGATTCGTCGTAACAAAGCAATATGGCGTTAGAAGATTACATCGTAGCCTCCGATCAGCAACTGATCGAACGGGTATTGGACGGAGACGCATCGGCATTCGAGCATCTCTTTAACCGGTATCGGGACTCGATTCATCAGCTTTACCTCCAAAAAACAGGGGGTAACCTAGATGATTCGAACGACTTGTTGCAGGAAACTTTTGTCAAAGTATACCTCAATCTTCAGCGATATTCCAACCAATATACATTCGGGCAATGGGTTTATACCATCGCTCGCAATACATTCATCGACTACATCCGCCGCAAACGCGATGATACCGTATCCATCGACAGTCTTCGTGAAACAAGCGGTATTTCGACATGGAACGAACCCAACCCGGAGGAACGCATGATCACACATCAGAACCGCGCCCGAATCGAAGCCTTCCTCGATCACATGTCGCCCCGCTATAAAGAATTAATCGAGCTACGCTTTTTCAAGGAATATTCCTACGAAGAGATTGCTTCTCACCTTAATCTGCCCATGGGAACCGTCAAAACCCAAATTCACCGGGCCCGGGAGCAATTATGCCGGTTTATTTTAAAAGATAGTGAATAGACGGACGACAAAAGAGCCGATCCTTTTTACGTTTTTTCTATCAGCAAACGAGTTTAATCCAGACTGAAAAGCATCATTTACCAAAGCAATCCCCGCTTACGATATTTTATCGTATACCCTTAATCGAACAACTTCATCTACTGAAAAAGGCTTTTGTCCAGTTCGACAAAAGCCTTATCTTTAGTACTGTATAAGGGAATCGAACCCTTATTTGTAGACTGAGAATCTACCGTCCTAACCGTTAGACGAATACAGCATCACAGCGCAAAGATAGGTAAAAAAAATTGTCCTGCAAATTTTTTCACAAAAGGTTTATATTAAAAAATCGGACCGGAAACCTAAATGTTTTCCGGTCCGATATCAAATCACCGATTGGTATATAACTGCCTACCAGTTTATTTTAGCCCAACGCGTATTCCACACACCCCATGTACCAATACCGTAAGCGTAAGCAATATATTGCTGTTGATCGGGTCGGATATGCCCCTGCAAATCTCCGCTCCAACCGCAATTGTGACAACCGGGCATAATATTATCACGAATTTCGGCAATCTTCTCAAATTTCAGCCCATCGTCCGACTGCCACAACATAATATAACTACTTTCCGTCATCCGGGAGGCCGTATTGATTGCCTGGAACTTACCAATATCATCACGATATTTTACATCGGAATGGTCAGCTCCATCAAATCCGCCCTTATCGATTGCCGTCCCATGATGAACCAGATTGGCCGGCCAATTCGGATCATTCGTACTTGCCGTAGCTACCCGTGTAGTCACAGAACCATCACACCATGAATAGTAAAAATAAATCGTTTCATCCAATACAACGATAGAAGGTTCTCCCGCTCCGAACTGAGTGGGTGTCCCATCAAATACGACGACTGGTTCGGGATTTCCACCCCATCCGTTACCGTTCCATTTTTCCCACGGTCCGTCCGGATTCCGACCGCGTGCCACATAGGCATAATTCTCCGTCATGCCCGGATTCTCCGTCGAAGTATATCCGATATAATAGTAACCATTCCAATAGGCCACTCCCGGGTCACAAACAGAAAAATGGTCTGAAGAAAATTCAGTAGGCAACAGCGTCATCACCTCCTCCGACCATGTACGACCGCCATCGGTAGAATGTTTGTAGGAGGCCTGATCCCAAAAGATTTCACCCGTAGTCTTTTCCTCTGTCCAACGGGCTTTCCAGTTACCGTTGATGGGTGAACCATCCCGATAGCTGGTTATTCCATCCACATTGCCTTCGGCCAACCATACACCGGAATGCTCCGTTTTCCCGTCCGAAAGTACCCACAAATAGGTTCCGGCAGGAAACTTATCTTCATTGCTTAAAGTCAGATTTGCTCCATCGGCATATTCATCAAAACGATCCGTGGCAACAGGCGTCTGACTCACTGTTCCATTGTATGTTCCATTCCATGTGTATAGGCTGAGCGTCAATCCGCAAGAATTTCCATTCCAGTTCGGGCTAGTCACCGACACGCCCCAGAAAGGAATATCAGCGGTAAACTTCTGAGCGACTGTTTTATCTCCCACAATACCCTCTGGTGTCGTTGCCCCATTCGTATTATACAGCTCATGATTCTTCCCATATGCCGCACCGGGGGCCGCAAACCATGCATCGATCGATCCGTCGTCGTTAATGATGATGGAAGGGCCATAACGGTAGGCACCTCCGGAATAGATATCCCAACCGCTATCTTCCAAAGTGAATACGCAAACTGAATTTTGGGAAACCTCCACCTCATCACTCAGATAACTGCCTTGTATTTGGTCTTTACTCTTGGCCATAATTTTCGCCACACGCGTACTGTTTTCACCGTTGGCCAACACTTCGAAATAGAGCGAATCATTAACTACAGCCTTAGACTCCGTAGGAATAATCCACGTCTGGGCGCTTTCAGGAGTGATTTCAATTTCATATCCCATCGTACTTTGCAACGCCAGACCTATAACTTCCCCTTTTGAAGAGGGTTTTACGCTTTTTTCAGAGAAAGCGAGTACGCTATATACATCTTGCGAAACTTCTACGGTATCCGCCAAATAACTTCCTTGAATCTGCGTTTTACTTTTAGCAATAATTTTCGCTTCCCTTGTTCCACTTTCTTCATTAGTCAACACTTCAAAGTAAAGCGAATCCTCAACCAAACCCTTGGACGACTCGACAGGTTTCAACCACGAAGTAGCACTCTCTGGGAAAATTTCAATCTCATATTCCAGCGTACTCTGCAAGACAAGTCCTATAATCTCGCCTTTCGGTAGCGGAGTAATGCTTTTTTCAGAAAAAGAGAGAAGATGATCTGCCGTCCACGTCACCTCAATATCTTTCGACACGGATCCATTTCCATTGGCTGCAACAACAGTAATAATTGCAGATAGCTGATCATAAGGTGATGCATTCTCATCCGTCGTTATCGTAATTCGATTAGTCCCTTTATCTCCTTGTGCCGGCGAAATAAAACACCATGAAGATTCCGTTCCATCCAAGTCCTTAACAAATGCTGTCCATGCGACATTTGTGGTAAAGGAAAACGATCCCGTTCCCGTTATCGGCAAAACAACTTGCGCCGCTCCATCGATCTCTATTTTCGGAACCACATCCGGCTCCTCTTCCTCATTAGTTTTGTTGCACGCATACAAACCCACCAACAGAAGAGATAAAAACAATACTTTTTTCATTACATCTTCATTTCTTTTAGTTAAAAAAGGGGGAGAATATCTGTTCCCCCCCTCCCTTAAAATATTCGAACAATTTAATGTTATTCCATTACTTTAAGATACATACCCTTGCTTTGCGAATAAGTCACGAATTGTTCGCCACTCTTTACAGTACCATCACTTGACACCACATAACGAGGTTTCGCAGCATTCGGATACATATACGGGATAACACACTCGGGCTCATTTGCAGAGAAAGAGACACCATCCGTTGCCGAAATCGTATACATTTCGTTATTTTGGATATAGGTAATCACAATCGCATCTTTATCTGCATGATACTTAGCATCAATTGCCAATGCTGAACCTAATGTCTCATCGAATGTGTAACATTTCGTTGCCTTAAACATATTTGCAGGCCACATATCATCCGTAGCAGTAGCCGTTTGAGTCATCAGATCATACCCCTGCAGGTAATAAACGCGCATGGTTCCTTTATGTTCAACCAATGAAACGGCAGAAACGTTTTTCCAAACAGTTGAACTACCCCATTGTTTCCACGCCTCATCTGTTCCATTCCACATCATGTATGGTCCATACGGATTTTCACTACGTGCAAGGCAAATATTCTGATCCCCTGCTTTATCAAACGTAGCATAGTAATACTTACTGCCTTTTGTCACAGCCATATCAGACGGAGAGTAGTTAGAAACCCAATCATCATTCAAAGTGAATATGGTTTTCTGATCACCCCAAGTTTTTCCACCATCTTTAGAAGTCTTATATGCAGCTCCTGAAATACCGCCACGGCTCGATCCGATGTATGAGAATTGCCATTTAGCTACATTATTCGTCTTACCTCCATTCATGTAGTTATCATAACCTTCTACTGTACCATTCGCATTTTCTGGGATATACCATACACCCGAATGCACTTTATCAGAAGAGAGTTCAACTAAATAATCACCGGCAGCGAATTTCGAAGAACCGATCAATTCAATATCTTGCTGATTATCGTTGTAATATACGGTATTCGAATAAACAGGATCAGCTGCAACAGTTGTACTATAATCGGTATCCCACATATAAAGTTTTACCGTCATAACACCACCATAACCGTTATCGGTAGGAGTATCGTTACTCCATGTACAACCCGCACCATTAGTCAGTTTAAGACCAGACCATGCTGTGGTCATTACCATATGTTGAGCGATAGGACCATCATGCAAATCCCAAGGAGAATGCGTTGATCCATTCACATGTGTCTGTATATCCCCATTTTGACTTCCTGTCGTATAAAGATAGAAAGCATCCATACTACCGTCAGCATTCATCACGACAGAAGGAGTCGTACAACCAGAATTCACGCCTTCAATAATATAATAGCCTACATCTTCGCCACCGGCTTGAGAGATTTCAATCATCTGCGAAAGATCAGCAGGATTTCCTTCATCATCGATTTCTGTAATCGTAACAAAACCAGAACGGGCTACCAACATTGGAGTAGGCTCTACTTTAATGAAAATCGAATAATTTTCAAGCGAAGAAGCTTTGTCTGTTACTTCAGAGAGCCATGAAGCATACAACGAATCAATCGTCACAGAATAAGCACGGTTAGTTTCCAATTTAATTTCCACAATACCGCCTTGTCCACCAATATTGTAAACAGTCGAGTCAAAATTTTGTACAGGCAACGTAGTCTGATTTACGGTCAGCACTTTAGTTTCAGATCCAGAGGTGATCGTTATCGTTGCAATACGGTCATCGTAACCACCATTCTCCAGCAGATCAAGTGTTAAATAGTGATGACCTGCTTTCCCGCTTTGAGGCGATATCGTCAGCCACTCATCAGCCTCCGCCGTAGGAATAGCATAATCAACTACTGCAGTCCAATCTGTTGAAGTCGAGAAACCTATAACTTTTATCCCTCCTTCTTTTGGTGCATCGTACTCCGATAAAGGAACTTTAAAAGTCAACACTTCAGCTTCTTCTTCATCGTTACATGCTCCAAAAACGCCTACGGCAACGAGGCAGAGCATGGCATAGAAAAATTTCTTCATAATATTTACTGTTTATAGATTCGATATTATTACGAAAGGAAGAGAAAATTCCCGTTTTCACAGGAAATTTCTCTCCTTTGTGTTTTTATTGAGCAAAAGAATATGAACTCATATACGTCTGCCATTTACTTTGTGATGTTCCAAATTGGTATGAAATCAAATAAATACCAGAAGCCGGAACATGACCCTCTTCATTTGTAACAAATCGAGGATATCTCGCACGCACACGTGTATTACTATATATCGTTCCAATATGCGACCAGCCCGTAACACCATCTGCCGATTGCCAAACGGCAAAATAACTATTTACTTCGTTATTATTTACACTATGAATGGCAATAAAACTATTAACCTCTTCCGCATATACAACAGAAGCTCCATCCATAGCAGTCGTTGCAAATGCGCTCCGATCCATTACCAAACCTTTATCCGACATATTAGCAGGCCAATTTTCATCTGTTGCACTAGCAGTCATAAGATATGTATCCAACTGACCCACAGCTATTCCATAGGTATAATAGAGATAAATCGTTCCATCCTTAACTACTAAGCTGGGTTCTCCTGCTCCAAAATAGACATTTTCTTCTGGTAATTCCAAAACAACAACAGCTTCAGGATCACCGCCCCAACCAGTGCCATTCCATTTTTCCCAATTTACAGCATCTTTTGTTGTAGCACGAGCAATGAATACACTATTATCATAATTCTCTTCATACGTTGTAGAACCCTGGTAGGCCATATAATAATAATTTCCAGCCTTTACAACAGAAGCACACTTCGCATAATACGCATCCCCTTCATCCGTAGTAGGAGCTACAGCAGGATCATCCGGTTGCTCTGACCATTCAGCCTTAATATCCGCTGAAGAAGCTGTGAAATATTTAATCTGACCCGAAAAACCGAATTCAAGAGGAGACGAATACTGAACTCTTGTATGAGGAACCCAACTCAGTTGTGATCCATTTTTATAAAAAGACATACCATCTGGGACTGCTGTTCCCTGCCAATAACCGAAGTCATTCTGCACATACTCCATATAAAGCATATAAGTTCCTGCCGGAAATTTGGCATTTCCCGTTGCATCTCCATATCCACTGTTATCTACGCTGAGATCCAACCAGGCATTATCCTTATAAGGAACGAAATCCACCGTTCCTAATGCTGAACCTGAAAGAGTTGCATCTACACTTCCTTGCCATTCATAAATTGAGAAAATGGTGCCTGCATTATCCTTACTCCACCCTGGGCAATGACATCCCCAATAGTAAAAAGGATCTTCAAAAGTATACACTAAAGCACCGTAGTCACCTGCTTGATTAAATTGCGTTGCTGTACCGCTTTGGCCATTAAGTTCCGTGGGTGCCGGCAAAGAACTGGGATCAGCACCTCCCGGAGTCGTATACCATGCAGACATGGTTCCATCAGCATTGGCAAACAGAGTTCCGGCATAACGGAAATTGCCACCATCCGGAGAATAAATATACGTTCCGTCCGCATTGATTACAGGAACTCCTGCAGCTATTACCTCGTCAGGGCGCGCATACTTATCCGAAATGGGTTCCGGATCGGGCATACTTGCACAGCTACTCAACACCAGCAGCAGTAACACCGCAAACGACTGTGTAATGTAAGTAAACTTTCTCATAATTAAAACTGGTTAATGAACATTTAAATTTAGTAATTTTTAGTATTTATTTTCGTTATCGGTAGACAAAATTTGTTGCAACCCATCCAGTAGGATCCGCTTGAAACGATTCCAGCATCTCTTCTGCTGTAGGATTTCCATACACGTTTTCAGCATAACCTTTCTTTTGATTCGCCATATCGATTTGCATGATTGCTTCGAACCGGCGGATCAAATCTTGCGGAATCTGATTCCCTGCCTCAACATGTTTCCGCATAAGATAGGTCAAATTGGCCTCGCGACAATAGCACCGAATTGCGGTCACCATCTGCTCCAACACGGACAACTGTTCTTTATTTTCATTCAAATAAACGCTATATGGCTCTACCTTGACCTGCTCTAAAGCATTTTTATAATGTCTTATCGCTTTCAACAACCATTCGGAACTGGTCGCACAACGCAACTCGATATCTTCAAAGAACCAAGGATCGAGCGATTCGCTTTCGGTCGTCATAAACAAGCTACGCCGGGTCGATTTCCAACTCGGCGATGGAGCCACAGCACCTTCGATATGTGCGACATCCCATTTATGAAAAACTTCTATTCCTGACACATTGGCAGGCAGATTCCGGAACCGCCACGTTGCATCCCAAGGGAAAACAGATAACCCTATTGCACTAGCCTCCCATGCGGCAAGGACCTCTTTCGACGCTGCACCGCCATAGGGCTCAGCCAATTTCTGTAATGTCTCCTCTATAGAAACATCAAGATTGCGCATTTTGGCTGCCGCCATCAACAAATTCGGATCATAACGATCAGGCACCATACCGAAATACTCTTTCACTCCGGCAATCCGGGGCACGCGTCCCACTGCATCCAACTCCTCTGCAACCAATCGGGGTGCCGCAATACAAGTCAAAGGCGCTACCTCTTCGGTGGCGGAAGCCATAAAAATTTCCCCAACGACAGGGATTTCCCGTTCAGCACAAAGACGCACCGTATTTTTAAACCACACATCCACCGGTCGGCTCAATTGCACCTCAGCAATATTGGAATGCAGGAACAATCCAAAATTTTCAGTCGGTAACGAGGGAATCATAGCGTAGATCTGCCCTGCAGAAATTTCCCACGGCTCCCACCAAACCATCCCGTCAGGACTTACCTCTCTCCACGTATCCGTCAACATTTTCAAAAACCCGGGGATACGCTCAGCCAACGGGATGTCCCGATCGGTCGGTCCGTTTCCAAATTCATTCCCCACCCATGCTTCTTGATCGAACGTATAAATCTCTATATCATCCAATTCTGGGACCTCAGCTTTCAATCGCTTCAGAAGGTCGACATATTTATCGACGATTTCCTGCTTTTGAATACTATTTTTTTCTGTTGCAATATCAATCAGTTCGGGAGTCAATATTTTATAAAGAGAATCCACTCGCGGTGCTCCAAAATGGAACAAAGTTCGGAAACCCCATTTTTTAGCGATCTGTGCCCGTTTTTTGATATTAGCCAAACGTTCGGCCACTTTTTCTGGATCACCAATCCCTTCAACATAAAAAATATCTTCCAGATTGAGAGGTTCGTCTGCGGGTCGAGCCCCCCAAGCGATATTCAACTGCAGCGTATTAAACCCTAAATTTTTAAGGGCCTGCATTTGGGAACTATCGTAGCGCATATCGGGATCGCTCGGATTGCCGACAATAGCAATTTTGTACTCGAAAGAATCCACTTGCTGCTCACAACAAGCACCTCCCAAGAACAACAAAACCAATAAAGCCGCCCAATGCAACCGAAGTAAAGATTTACTCATACAAACGCTTCAATAGTTCAACTCCCCTATTAAAATTCAATTACAATCCACTGTATAACAACGCATAACGCGCACAAGTCATCTGTTTTTCACATTTTACAGACCGCGTCATGGCAGTTATTTTCACCATCCAAAATACACCTTTTTTATATATAAGCGTCCTAAAAACATGTGTAGACGCGTAACAAAGATAATAATTCGACTATAAATAAAAAATTTTTTCTCGATTTATTTTACATTTTCAACTATTATTTTTTCGCAGATTTATTACACCTATATCGGAAACGAAACATTTCTTTTTACCCAGTCGCAACAAAAAAACGACCTCGAATGTCAAAAAAGAGACCGTCCGACACCTTCTTCTTTTATATTTTTGTATACAATTAAAAGTTACCGACCATGAAAAACTTCAAAACGATTCTTTTAGGGATTCTATTAGGGTCAGCAACCTATGCTCAAAATCCGGCAGACTTTAAAAATCCGCCGCAAAAATTCCGTCCCGAACCGCTTTGGTTTTGGAATAACACCACGATCACCCACGAGGGGATCGATGAACAGATGGCCGGTTTTCGGGACCAATGCGGATACGGAGGCTTTGCGATTCTCCCATTCGGTCAGAATTTAGCTCCCAAATACCTTACCGAAGAGTACTTTGAACTGTACAAATACACTGCCGAACGTGCTGCTGAAATGGGGTTAACTCTTTCTTTATACGATGAATACGGTTTCCCAACGGGAAGTGGGGGTGCAATTAACGCCGATGGTATCCCTCGCTTTTTTAACCGGTTTCCCAGTCTGACCATGAAACGGTTGGATAAGATCGAAGAAGAGGCGGACGGAGGTTCGACCTACATCGCTCCACTAAATAAAACAGGTGTCCTGATGGCTGTAGTCGCCATGAATACGGAAAGCAAAGAACGTATCGACCTGAAAGATCAAATTACGGAGGAGACGATCGTATGGAAAGTTCCGGAAGGACGATGGAAAATTATGCAATTCGTCTGTGTCAAAGACGACGATCCGAATATGGATTATCTGAGTAAGGAAGCTGCCGAAGCCTATATTTCGATGACCCACGAAGCCTATTACGAACGGATGTCGGAACTTTTCGGAACGACAATTACGTCCACTTTTTTCGATGAACCGACCCTTTATCGGGCTCAAGCCAGATGCTGGACTCCGACATTCAATGAAGATTTTGAACAAATCTACGGATTCAGCCCGGCACTTTACTATCCCGCCCTTTGGTACGATATCGGGGCCGAAACACAAGCTGCACGGAATGCATTGTTCAGTGTTCGGGCAGAACTGTATGCATCGGCGTACCCCAAGGTTGTCAGCGAATGGGGAGCCAAACACGGAATTTACGCTACTGGACACCAGGACAACGAGGAGATAGAGAACCCCGTCGGGACTTCGGCTGATTTGATGAAATGTTTCAAGTACCAGACAGCTCCGGGGATTGACAAAATCGGAGGCCCCAGACCGGCCGAAAAATTCTATAAGGTAGTCAGCTCTGCCGCCTACAACTGGGACCACTCATTGGTTATGTCCGAAACATACGGTGCCATGGGCGATATTCCCTGGGATACCTTATATAATATAGCCATGGACCAATATACGAAAGGTATCAATGTTCTGATCCCCCACGCCGTATGGTACAACGATGCGGATGTAACTTTCAAACCCGAACTGTCGCACCGCAATACCCTATACAGCGGTAAGTTACATCAGTTCAATACATTTTTGGCCCGGTTGAATGTTTTATTACGTAACGAAGACCGCTATGTAACCGACATCGCCATGCTCTACCCGATCGAAACAATGCAGGGCGAGCACAATTTCGACGGTCCGTTGGACCCCTATCAGGGAGGCGTCAAAATCTCAGACATGGATTATATACAAGTCAGTGAACGATTGACTAACCTTTTAGGTCGCGATTTTATGTTTTTGCACCCTGAAGTCCTCGAGAACGCCTGTCAAGTCGACAAGGAGGGTATTCATTTAGGAAACAAATGCCAATACAATACTTTTCGGACAATCATCCTTCCTTCTGTCAAGACGATCGGGGCGGACAATCTGGCCAAAATCGCAGCTTTCTACGAAAACGGCGGACGTGTTATTTTTACCACGCAACTTCCCAGCAAATCGACGGATCCCGGACAAGACGGACAGATTGCAGAATTGATAAAAACACTTTTCCCGAAAGGGGTGGGACAAAACGATTACACGATCGAGACAAACACCCAAGGCGGACAGGTATGGTACCTTTCGAACCCCACGAAAGAGATGCTGCAAAAAGCACTGACAGAAAACTCTGAGACAGTCTACGATATAGAATTTCCCGAAGGAGCAACTCCTTTGCGTTACATCCACAAAGAACACGACGGGCGGGACCTGTTTTACCTGGCCAACCTAAATAAAGAAGCTTTCCATTCGACTGTCATTTTGCGAGGGAAGAAGCAGTATGAATTATGGAATCCTCATACCGGAGAAACCCATCCCGTCGAAGCAGAATATACACGCAAAGGGAAAGAGCGGGTCACCTTAGTTAATTTAAACGTTGCCCCTGCCCAATCCCTATTTTTAATAGAAACTCATTAACCGATTTCCCCAACCAACTAACCCAACAAGTCCCAATTAAGGGGGAAAAGGCCGTGCATTCGCACGGCCTTTTTTGTATCAAATGACTTTTAAGATCCTAACTATAATTATTTTTTAGTTCCATATAAACGGAGGGCATTACCATACAACATGTCATAAGCTGCTTTCCGAAACAAATCATCCGCAAGCCCGGTATTTTCTTTTTGATACATAAGTTTTTCCGCTAACAATTTCCGAATATACATCGATGATCCTACGGCCATCTCGATCGTTGTCGCATCGTTGGAGAGCATAATTTTGTCATAAGGAACATAATTCAAATAAGTATCCAAAGCTTCATCCAAAAAAGCAGGACTCAATACAGGCAACCAACAAATATCTATATAAAAATTAGGCTTGTTCTTGGCTAAAAACGCGACTTCGTTCAAATAGGGCCACCCATGAAGCATGACAATTTTCATATTCGGATAACGATCTCCCAAAGCAGATAGGGGGATAGGATTAGACAACGGAAGATTGTTCGTACCGATATGAATTTGGTGTACCCATCCTTTTTCATTGGCCAAACGGCAAAATTCATTGACTACCCAATCTTGAAATGCGGTTACTTGTTGCGGGTCCAGACTTCCCCGAAACTTCACTTCCCCATCATCACGAACTTTAAAATCGAGATCCCGACGGTAAGCCTGTAAAGATTTAATCCCGGTTGTATGATTCCTCTCCGCCAAATCAACATAGAAACGGATAAATCTTCGCCAGCTATCAGCATCTATCGGATCCACTCCTGCCGCTTTACTCAAACTGTCGCGCCGTGCATTCTCTATACTCCAAAAATCAAGAAACGGATCGATCCTCAATATCGTTTGAGTGAAAACCTCCTCCTTTTTTTTGGTCTCCGAAGATTGACTCAACAGATAGAACTCAGGTTGCACGGGACGAATCAACTCACTGAAATGGGCTTTACGCATTGCCTCCGGATACCATTCAAAAAGATTACCGTATTTTTGACAAACCGACGAATCCGCTTCCCTCCATTCATTCACATCAAAATCGGTTAACCGGACATCATACAGATCCTCTATCCCCTTCAATGAAGTCAAAAGAGTCCCGTTCAATAGCATAGGAGCGACTCCTTGTTGAAACCCTTTCAATGCTTCCGCCGGTTTTTCCATCCACCATTGATTAAAAGATGAAAAACCATGCGATACCGCCAAAGCATTCATATCGAATCCATCTCCATAAAAAAGCCCTCCGGCGTAGGGATCTGCAACCAAATCCCATATGGACACAGACGTATCCGGCTCTGCTCCAGCATAAACATCACTGTAAAATCCATCGTAAAACGGGAGATATCCCCCTCCGATCGAACTGATACTTCCCCAATGTTCATGCGCACAATACATAGGTAATGTATCGATTCCGAATGCCAGTCGCGCCTTCTCTCTATTTCCAGAACATCCCAATAAAAAACAAACACCCGACAAGACGACCGCTGCAACAGCCACCCGGAACAAACTCTTTTGTCTCATAACAAAACTTTATTGGTAAATCTTAAAGATAATAAATCAGACTGATTTAAACAAATGTATCAATAAAAAGTTATGCGAAATCTCATTAATCTACAAGTATTTATTCACAAAGAATAACCCCACAATAAAAAAGCGCTTGACTTAAACAAGCCAAGCGCTAATCTCTCCCCACCTTTTGTTGACCCACCTGGACTCGAACCAAGAAAGGCAGAACCAGAATCTGCAGTGTTACCATTACACCATGGGTCAATATTTTTACACCGCAAAGGTAATCAAAATATTTTTTTCGACGAAGGTTTTACGACGAAATTTTTCAAATAAAAAGGTTCAAAATAGGCCGTATCCTCAAACTTACCGGCTTTATAGGCTTCAAATGCTGGTTTTACCAAACCGCGTGCCGAAGGAACGACCTCAACGAAATGTACATTCGGTTCTGTAAACAGATCCCTGCTCTTTGCCGCCCCATTACCGAAAACGAGTAATCCCGCCGAATCATTCCGCTCTTCGATAAAACTTGTCTCTGTCAAAATATGTGCCGTCACCTCGGTCTGCGGTTCTACCCGATCATTGAACAACTGACAATAGACCTCCATACGCCGTGCATCGATCATCGGCAACAAACGCATTCCGAGGATGTCATCGATTCCCAAAATTCCGGCATCGAAATCCTCCAAAGCCACACGGCACAAAGCCTCCAAACTATTGACCGCAATCAATGGGATCGAGGCCCCATAACAAATTCCTTTAGCCAACGATACGGCAATACGCAAACCGGTATACGAACCGGGACCCTTCCCCACTGCAACCGCATCAAGATCCTTTGCACTCAGATCGTACTCTTCCAAAATTTCAGACACATAAACTCCCAAGTTCCGAGCATGCTGTCTCTCTTCCATGCTTTCACGCAAAGAGAGCAATGTCCCGTTTTTGGCTAAAGCCACCGATCCGACATCCGTACCTGCCTCGATACACAAAATCAACGCCATATCGTAATCCTATTTGAATTGCAAAGTAAATGATTTTTCCTTAAAAAGCCTCTACACACGTAAAAACTCTTCCTCGACAATTCAACGACCCCCTTTGTCAAGAAGGGCGTGCTCTCGGAAACTGAAACACCCCTCTGAGGCGATAATCACGTGGTCGACCAACGTAATGTCGAACAGAGCCGCCGCATCAAAAATTTTCCGAGTCAATTCTATATCGCCGTCACTGGGTTGTGCCTTCCCTGACGGATGGTTATGCACCAATACAATTCCCTGAGCCAAATCGGCAATCGCCCGTTTTATCACCAAACGGACATCCACCACCGTCGCCGCTACTCCGCCCTGACTGATCCGTACCCGATCGACCACCCGATTGGCTGTATTCAAATAGACCGTCCAGAACTCCTCGTGCGGCAAATGAGCCAACAACGGCCGGAACATGGCAATCACATCCTGATCAGTACGAATGATCTCTTGCTTCCCCGCCTTTTCGGCCTGTTCCCTCCGTCCCAGTTCCAATGCTGCAGCCACAACTGCGGCATGACGGACCCCCAAATTCTCTGTACTGCGCAATTCAGAAACCGAACAACGCCCTATTCCAGAAAGGCTGCCTCCAAAATGGGCCAACACCCGTTCGGCGAGTTCCAATGCTGAAAACCCTACTCCTCCTTTCTGCAACAAAATACTCAACAATTCAGCTGTGGTTAAAGCCGAAACTCCTTTCGCGATCAGTTTTTCTCGGACCTCCCTATCTTCAGACAAACGATCATCCATCTTTTTCGACTTAAAGTTATTCCTTTCGACTACTTTCGGTCCGCTCCGATTCCCCGTCCGAGACATGTCCCTCTTCGACCGAAAGATTAAAAAACAAGAATGCCTCATGAGCCGCAGCCTGTTCCGACTCTTTTTTACTTCCGCCCACTCCTTTACCGACTGCTTGTTCGTCAACGTAAACCTGGGTTTGAAATTGCGGTAATTTGGAAGTGTAGGCAGCTCCGGGTTTCGTCTCGAAATTTATTTGACGTTTACTCTTTTGCCCCCATTCGATCAGACGGCTTTTGAAGTCGGTCTCCTGTTCGGCCACATCTTCCCAGTCGACATATTTCCGTAATATACCGTTGATAAACAGCCGATTGGCATAATCGTACCCCTTATCCAAATAAATCGCCCCGAAAATTGCCTCGAGCGCATCTCCGTAAATATGCTTTTGTAACAAAGGAATATTTCCCTGTACAATAATATGTCGGTCCAGCCCGATTTCAATAGCTAACCTGTTCAACGAAGAGCGGCTGACAATGCGCGATCGCAACTGCGACAATGCACCCTCTTTCTCTTCCGGATATTCGATAAACAAAAAGTCCGAAACAATCGTTTCGATTACCGCATCACCCAAAAACTCGAGCCGTTCGTTGTTGATCGGTGTTCCATCCTCCAAAAACAAGGAAGCTGACCTGTGAATCAAGGCCAGCTTATAAAGCTCTATGTTATTCGGAACGAGTCCGAAAATAGATTTCAGTATTTTATAATACGCCCTATCTTTACCGTATCTCGATTTAAAGAGAGAGCATATCGACGCGAACACGACTTAAATCTTCTTAAACACTACCGACGAGTTGTGTCCGCCGAATCCGAACGTATTGCTCAACGCACACTTAATATCCCGTTTTTGAGCTACATTAGGTGTCAGATTAAGTTTCGGATCGATGTCCGGATCGAGATTTTCGAGGTTGATGGTCGGTGGAATGATTCCACGGGTAAGTGCCATTACACAAGCCAACGCCTCAATCGAGCCGGCTGCACCCAACAAGTGTCCCGTCATAGACTTCGTCGAACTGATATTCACCTTATACAGGTGTTCGCCGAACGTAGCAAACATACCTTTCACCTCTGCCACATCACCAACGGGAGTCGAGGTTCCGTGCGTATTGATGTAATCGACATCTTCGGCCTTCAAACCGGCATCTTCGATGGCATCGAGCATCGCTTTTTTCGCCCCGATACCTTCCGGATGGGGAGCGGTAAGATGGTAAGCATCGGCACTCATACCGCCACCGGCCACTTCTGCATAGATTTTTGCTCCACGCGCAACGGCATGTTCATACTCTTCGAAAAGTAATGCCCCAGCACCTTCTCCGATAACGAAACCGTCACGGCCGGCATCGAAAGGACGCGAAGCCTTCTGCGGATCATCGTTCCGAGTAGAAAGAGCCTGCATTGAGTTGAAACCGCCTACTCCGGGAGGATTTACAGCGGCTTCCGAACCGCCGGAAAGAATCATATCGGCTTTCCCCCAACGAATATAATTCATGGCATCGATCATCGCATGGTTAGACGACGCACAAGCCGACACGGTACAATAATTCGGACCTCTGAAGCCATACTTCATTGAGATATGTCCGGCAGCGAGGTCTGCGATCATCTTAGGGATAAAGAAAGGGCTGTATCGAGGAATAAAATTCCCCTCTACATAGCCCTTAACCTCTTGGTAGAATGTTTCCAGTCCACCTATACCAGACCCCCAGATCACTCCGGTACGTTCTGCATCGATCTTTTCGAGATCGATACCGGAATTTTTAATAGCTTGTTCGGCTGCAATCAAAGCGTATTGGGTGAAAAGATCATACTTTCTCAACTCTTTCCGATCGAAGTAATCCGTCGGGTTGTAACCTTTCAGCTCACAGGCAAATTTTGTCTTGAAATTCGAAGGGTCAAAATGGGTGATAGGACCTGCTCCGCTCACACCTTTTTCAAGATTCATGAAGTATTCCTCTATATTGTTACCCAAGGGATTGATCGTTCCGATCCCTGTTATCACAACTCTTCTCTGTTTCATAAATTATTGAAATTTGATCGACAAACGCCTGTTTAGAAGCTTTTTCAGTTAATTAATTCTTTTTCGAAGAAATGTAGTTGATTGCATCGCCGACAGTCGTAATTTTTTCGGCGTCTTCGTCCGGAATAGAAATTTCGAACTCTTTTTCGAATTCCATGATCAATTCCACAGTGTCCAGAGAGTCTGCTCCCAAATCATTGGTGAAACTTGCTGCAGGAACCACTTCAGCTGCATCAACGCCAAGTTTATCGACGATGATCTCCACTACTTTTGATGAAACGTCTGACATAATCTAAATTAGTTTAAGTTTAACATTGAGTTTCTTCTACAAAATAACTTCCGTTTCAAAGCCAAATTTTTGCAAAAGTAACACTTTTTCGATTATTTTTGACCATTCATTTCTTTTTTTTATATTTTTAGCTGTTTTTTTACAATATACCCATTGCAAATGAAGAAGATAGCCATATTCGCATCTGGTTCCGGTTCGAATGCCGAGAACATCGCCACCTATTTTGCCTCGAATGATACGGCCCGCGTAGCTCTGATTTTATCGAACCGTGCGGATGCTCCGGTGTTGCAACGCGCTGCCCGTTTGGGAATCGAGTCAGCTGTTTTCGATCGCGACACCTTTTATAAGGGCGAAAAAATCGTAGAATTGCTCTCCGCTCACGGAATCGACTATGTGGTACTTGCCGGTTTCCTGTGGTTGGTTCCCGATAATCTACTGAAAGCCTACCCCGACAAAATCGTCAACATCCACCCTTCTCTGCTTCCCAAACACGGAGGGAAAGGCATGTACGGGGATCGCGTACACCGCGCCGTTATCGAGTCCGGAGACAAAGAGTCGGGAATCACCATCCATCGGGTCAACGAATTTTACGACAGCGGCTCCATCATAGCCCAATATCGGGTTCCGGTCACTTCGGATGACACGCCCGAGACGGTTGCGGCGAAAGTACACGCATTGGAGTACAAATACTTCCCGATCGAGATCGAAAAGGAGATCGGGAAATTGCAGTAAACAACCGGCAGAAAACCCGGATCATTCAATGAACACGCAGGAAATCGGGCGCAAAGGCGAGGAGGCCGCTGTCCGCTATCTGATCGATAACGGGTTCGAGATTTTGCACCGAAACTGGCGCAGTGGCCGATACGAACTGGACATCACGGCCCGACGCGACGGAGTGCTGCACATCATCGAGGTCAAATGCCGCAAAGCAGGAGGCCTGACTTGTCCCGAAGAGGCCATGACCCGAACGAAACTCAACCGGTTGCTGCATGCCGCACGTCATTACATCGCTTTGTACAAACTCGACATCGACACACAATTCGATCTGATCGCCGTTGATTATACTCCTCCCGAAAAATATGAAGTACGATATATTCCCGAAGTCATGAATACGAGGTGGTAAAATCCTTTGAAAAATGGATATAAAATCGTATCTTCACCTCATCAAACAGGGATAACTAACCATAAAAAGCGCACAACTATGTATAAGATATTGAAACAATGTCCCCTGTTCCGGGGATTGACCGAAACGCAGATCGAAGAGATTATCGACAAACGCGGGGATTTCACCGTAACCGAATATCCGGACAAGGCGGTCATTGCGCGCAAAGAGAGCGCCTATTCGGGATTAATGATCATCCTCAAAGGGAAGGTGCACGGAGAGATCACTTACGGAAACAAACCGGTTACAATCGACCCGATCGAGGCTCCGCAGTTGATCGCCCCCGCTTTTCTATTCGGAGGATACAACCGCCTGCCCATCGACGTGATTGCTGACGGCGAGGTTACGATCCTGACTTTGCACAGAGGTTATCTTTTCGAGTTGATGCAAAGCAACGTACTGATCCTGTCGAATTTCGTTGACATCATATCGGATCGCGCCAACGTATGGTCGAAAAAGATCTTCTATTTCTCGTTCCATACATTAAAAGAGAAAATGGCCAACTACCTGCTCGAATCTACGACCGACGACCAGAATGTTCTCACCGTAACGGACATTCGGGAGATTGCCGCTTATTTCGATGTCACCCGAAGTGCGCTATTGACCGTATTGTCGGAGATGGAAAAGAGACACCTGCTCCGCTACGACGAATCGACCATTACCGTTTTGAACCGCAAAGGACTTCAGGATATACTTAAATAGATTTCATGAAGCTACTATACAACTGCGGCATTCGGTTGATGGATGCCGGTATTCGATGTGCGGCTCCATTCAACGACAAAGCCCGTCTTTGGAAAGAGGGTCGTCGCGGACTTTTCGAAAAACTGGAATCGCTCGAATCGCAGCGGGTCGCATGGTTCCATGCCGCCTCTCTCGGTGAATTCGAACAGGGGCGTCCCGTAATCGAAGCGTTCCGGGAACGCTGTCCTGAATATAAAATTCTGGTTACATTTTTCTCCCCGTCCGGATACGAAATCCGGAAAAATTATTCGGGCGCCGACTGTATCTGCTATCTACCAGTCGATACACCGAAAAACGTACGCCGCTTTATGCAACTCGTCCGTCCCGAAATCGCTGTGTTCATCAAATACGAGTTTTGGTACAACTACCTGACGGCCATGCAAAAGGCCGGTACACGGCTCTATCTGATCTCGGCGATTTTCCGTCAAGACCAAATCTTTTTCAAACCGCATGGAGGTCTGTTCCGTCAGGCATTGAGTGCTTTTACGCACCTTTTCGTACAGGATGATTCCTCGAAACGGCTGTTGCACGAGATTGGAATCGATCGGGTCAGCATTGCAGGCGACACGCGATTCGATCGGGTCTACACGATCGCCTCGAGTGCCAAAAATCTGCCCGAAATAGAGCGTTTTGCCCAAAATGCACCCGTATTCATCGCAGGCAGCACGTGGCCTCCGGACGAAGAGCTTTTATTGACGCTGATCGACCGATATCAGGCTGTTAAATTCATCATCGCCCCACACGAGATCCACCCATCGCGGATCGAGAAACTGCGGGCAGCAATTCGGCGTCCCTCATTACGTTATACCGAATTGACACCCGAAAGCGACTTGGAGCACGCGGAAGTACTGTTTATCGACACAATCGGTCTGCTTTCGTCCGTATACCGATACGGGACATGGGGATACATCGGCGGAGGATTCGGAGCCGGAATCCACAATACGCTCGAAGCGGCAACATTCGGTTTACCGCTGGCTTTCGGCCCCCGCTACGAGGCGTTCAAAGAGGCCAAAGAGCTGATTGCAGCCGGAGGAGCACACAGCATATCAAATGCCGATGAGTTAATCCAATGGTTCGACTCGTTGTTCCAAAGCCCCGATACAACGCAACGATCGGGAAACATCTGCAAGCAATATGTCTTAAATCATAAGGGTGCGACACAACAGATTATCGATGAAATTTGCAGATAAAAAATTCTTGCATTATATTTGTGCCGCTTAACAAAACAAGCATTGGTGTTTGACCCATGGTGTAATGGTAACACTGCAGATTTTGGTTCTGTCATTTCAGGTTCGAGTCCTGATGGGTCAACAAGGAAACGGAGGAGTGCTTTATACACTCCTCCGTTTCCTTTATTCTAACAGGAACAGGCTTCGATACAATCTTTATCGCATCGGGTTTTGTCAATAGCCCGTCCGCCACATCTCCCTTCAAATTTATACTCTCCACCTTAACCGCTACTTCCCTCCCCGCCTACTCCGCATCAACTATCCACTCAAAAATTCCGTCTAACAGAACCCCACTCTTATACACAAAAAAAAGAGGGAAGCCCCGAGGCTTCCCTCTTTTTATTATCTCTTCGCTATAATTACAGAGCGAGGAATTCAGTAGTTCCGAAGAGCTTCGAGAACTCGATATCTTTAACCGCCTGATCTTTCTTAGCAGGATCCTTAGCGATTGCGCTCTTCAGATTAGAGATTGCTGAAGAGGTATTACCTTCACGCATAGCGATAACGGCTTTCAGATAGTCAGCATCTGCCGAATTTTCGTTAGCCAACAGCGATTTGGCTTTCGACATGTTACCGTTCATTACTTCAGCAACAGCCAAGTTGTAACCGCTCAGCGATTTGGTTGCTTCAGAGTAGTTACCCTCTGCCAAGTTAACCAAGCCCATGTTTGCTTTTGCATCAGGAGTGTTCAGAGCTGAGAAGTATTTTTGAGCTGCAGCAGCATCACCTTCCATCAAGGCGATAACACCCAAATTGTTGGTGATAGCAGCATCCTTACTCATACCGGCAGCTTTTTCAATCTGAGCTTTAGCCTGTGACAGTTTGCCTTGTTTAGCGAGAACCACACCGGCGTTGTTGTAACCGCGGACGCTGTTGTATTTGCTGGCAGCAGCTTCGTAAGCTTTCAACTGAGCATCGAGATCGTCGGTAAGCGTAGCAGCATAAAGCATCTCTTCTTCGCTCAACACGTCAATGTTGTTAGCAGCAGCCTCCTGGATTTCAGCATCGGTACGGCCTTCGATATCCACGTCAGCAACCAGTTTGGTACGACGCAATTGAGGCAGGATCTCTTCTGCGAGCACTTCGAATACGCTGGTCATGTTCTTGATCTCTTGGTCACGTTGAACTGGATTGTCAGTCATAGCCAGAACCTGAAGAATCAGATCTTTATCTTTGATATCTGAAGCGGCAACCAATTCTTTGAAACCTTCCCAGTCTTCACCGTAAGCAGCGATGTCGTATTTAGCATCTACACCTTCCAGAGCTTTGCTGATGGCTTCCTGACCGCTTTCACTACGAGCCTTAGAAAGTTCGTCATTGAATTTCACCGGACCATCAGGAGATGCATAACCTTTAGCATATACGCTTCCGAGGGTTGCGCGATCTTTGTCAGCATACTCTTTAACGAAGTCTTCGAACATCTTCACTTGCTCTTTGGTCAATTCGCCCGGACGAACGTTCGAACGGTTGATCAGATACATAATGTCGGCGCTCTGAGAAATCGTAGTCACTCTCTTGAAGTTATCGGGCATGATCGACAGATAAGCGGTATTGTTAGCCAAAGCCTGTACGGTACTTACGCCTTCAGCAACCGGAATAGCTGCGAAATCGGTGTACTCTTTACACTTTTTACCTTTCGTACATTTAGCCTCGATACGCAGTTCGAGCGTAGAGAGTTTTGCACGTTCGTCATACGGGAATGATACGGCTTGCGTGAACGATCCTCCGGTCTTGTAAGGAATAACCGTATAATTGTCTTTCACCTTTTCGCCCTGCAGATATTTCGGAGTGCCGACGATTTCGCCACCCTCGAATACCAATACGGGGGTCACCTTCAAAGTGGCTTTTTTGTTGAAATATTTAGCCGGGAAGGTTACCGTAATATCCGTAATGACATTACTACCTTTCAAGGTCAATACTTCGGGATTTGCAGAGATGCTCACCTGATCGACCTTTTTCAGCATCTTTTTGTAGCAGTTACAACCAGCCAGCAGCACTACTACTGATGCAAGCATCATAATTTTTACTAACTTTCTCATAATCAGTGATTTAATTGATTAATTATTGTTTTGTTATGTTAATCGTTTAATTTTCAATCCAATACTTGTATCCGCAAAAATAAGAATATATTTTAAATTCTGTTCAAAAAAACAACTTTTCTCACGTTTTTTTCATGCAGAATACAGTTTTCCCTCTTTCCTTACTTCTTTTTTCCCAACAGGACCTTTCTTGAGAGTTTGAGTTTTCCGTTTTTCGGGTCCAGACCGATCAACTTCACTTCGATCTCATCACCCTCTTTCAAGCCTGTCTCTTCCATATTCTCGAACCGCTTGTTGTCGATCTCCGAGATATGAAGCAAACCGTCTTTACCGGGAAGTATCTCCACAAAAGCTCCGAAAGATACAATCGAGCGAATCTTACCTTTATAGATCTCACCGACCTCAGGGATGGCTACGATTCCTTTGATACGTGCCAAAGCTGCCTCCAAAGCCTCTTTGTTCTCTCCAAAAATATCGACATATCCCTTTTCGTCCTTTTCCGTAATGGTAATCGTCGTTCCGGTGGCTTTTTGTATCTCTTGGATCACTTTCCCTCCCGGACCTATAACGGCTCCGATAAACTCTTGCGGAATAACAATCTGTTCGATACGCGGCACATGCGGTTTCAATTCGGGTCTCGGGGCAGAGATTGTCTCCAGAATCTTACCCAATATATAGAGTCTTCCTTGTCTCGCCTGTTCAAGAGCCTTTGCAAGAACCTCGTAAGAAAGCCCATCTACTTTGATATCCATCTGCGTCGCCGTGATACCGTCTTTCGTTCCGGTCACTTTAAAATCCATATCGCCGAGATGGTCCTCATCACCCAAGATATCGGAAAGAATGGCATACTTACCGGTAGCCGTATCCGTAATCAATCCCATGGCAATACCGGAAACCGGTTTCTTGATCTTGACTCCGGCATCCATCAACGCCAATGTTCCAGCACAAACGGTAGCCATTGAAGAAGAACCGTTCGATTCGAGAATATCCGACACCACACGCACGGCATAAGGATTCTCTTCGCCTACCGGAACCATCGGTTTCAGGGCACGCCATGCCAAGTTGCCGTGTCCGATCTCTCGACGCGACAAACCGCGTGCCGGCCGGGCTTCACCCGTAGAGAACGGCGGGAAATTATAATGCAAAACGAACTGTTCGGTTCCCTGGATCAATACATCGTCAATCTGTTTTTCATCCAATTTCGTACCGAGCGTAACCGTAGTCAACGACTGAGTCTCCCCCCGCGTAAAGATTGCCGAACCGTGTGCGGCAGGCAAATAATCCACTTCGCACCAAATCGGACGAATCTCGGTAGTCTTACGACCGTCGAGCCGAACACCTTCATCGAGAATCATGTTCCGCATCGCTTTTTTCAACACATCATCGTGGAAATAACGCTTGATCAACGGAGCTTTTTCTACCAACTCCTCTTCACTGAAACGAGCCTCGAATTCGGCCTCAAGGGCATCGAACTTATCCGTACGTTCATGTTTCGAAGTCATCGATTTGGCAATTTCATAAGCCTTATCGTATGTTGCCTCGATCACCTGACGACGCAACTCCTCATCATTTTTCTCATGGCAATACGTCCGTTTAACGTCTTTACCCAACTCTTTCGAGAGTTCGATCTGAGCCGCACAATGTTTTTTGATCTCTTCATGGGCAAACTTGATGGCGTCGAGCATAACGGCCTCCGAAACCTCTTTCATCTCGCCCTCGACCATCAAAATGTTATCGATCGTCGCCCCGACCATGATATCGAGGTCGGCATCCACATTTTGCGAGAAGGTCGGATTGATTACGAACTCGCCGTTAATCCGCGACACACGCACTTCTGAAATCGGGCCTCCGAAAGGAATGTCCGAAACAGCCAATGCAGCAGATGCGGCCAGACCGGCCAATGCATCAGGCATAATGTCCTTATCGGCAGAGATCAAAGTCACCGTAACAAACACTTCGGCATGAAAATCCGAAGGGAACAACGGTCGCAACGCTCTATCGATCAGTCGGGAAACAAGAATCTCATAATCAGACGGACGTGCTTCGCGTTTCAAAAACCCGCCCGGAAAACGGCCGCATGCCGCATATTTCTCTTTATACTCAACCGACAGCGGCATGAAATCGCAATCGTCTTTCGCCTCTTTCGCTGCGGTAACCGTAGCCAGCAGCATGGTATTTCCCTGTTTCACCACGACCGAACCGTCGGCCTGTTTGGCTAATTTTCCTGTTTCGATGATAATCTCGCGACCTCCGCTCAATGGAATCATCTTTTGTGTTGCATTGTACATCTCTATATTTTTTATCCTCCTAAAAATTCCAACCTTTTCAATCTCTCGACGGGTCAATAAATTTCATCCTGTAAAGAGAAAAAAGCTGCCCTTATCTCTAAGGGCAGCTGTCCCCATAGGAAAATCCGGAAAACTATTTCCGGAGTTCCAAAGCCTTCACGATGGCTCTGTATCTTTCGATATCAACCTTTTTCAAATAATCCAAGAGCTGACGACGTTTACCGACCAAACGCAACAACGCACGTTGCGTGCCGAAATCCTTCTTGTTCGTCTTCAAATGCTCCGTGAGGTGGCTGATACGGTAAGAAAACAGAGCTACCTGACTCTCGGGAGAGCCGGTATCGGTATTAGACTTTCCGTAAGTTGCAAAAAGCTCCTGCTTTTTGTCTGCATCCAAATAACCCATTTGTTTTGAGATTAAAAATTCAACTATCGCCTTGGTTACCCATTTACCTCAAAATGAGTCTTCGCAAAGCGAGTGCAAATTTAACGTTTTTTTTATGAAGCAACCAACTAATAATCAAATTAACTCTATTTTTTTACGATAAGTTCCGTTTTTTACATCACTTTGTCATTTTCCGACAGGATTTACGCCCGTTCATCAGACGGTTTACAATAAATCTGCCCGTGTTCCAGACGAGTAACGACTACCGTCGAACCCCGTTCAACGAAAAAACCATCCTCCGCAACAGCATCATAATACACTCCGTCGAGTAAAATTTTTCCTGATGGACGCAGAACGGTCGTTGCCTCTGCCATCCGGCCGACCAAAAACTCCTCCGGGAAACGGTGTCCGACACACCCCTCCTGCGGAGTCAGATCGGTAGTCAAGACGATCCGGTTGCGCAAAACGGAATTTCCCGACAAAAAACGTTTACCCAACCACAGACCGGCGACGAATGCTGCTGTCATACCGATGATTACAACCCCGAACGGCTGCAACAACCGATGTATCGACAGCTCTCCCGAAAGTACATGACGGAACACATCCCGGTCCAAAGCGGCAAATACCAAACCTACGACGACCGACACGATTCCCAGTACTCCAGCCACACCGAATCCGGGCAGAACAAAAATTTCGACTCCGATCAACAACAAACCCACGACAAACAGGATCAGCTCCCAGTACTGGACCATCCCCTCGAGATACAACGGAGAAAAATAGAGTACGGCACCCAATACCGCCACGATCAATGGGAAACCTATACCCGGCGACTGTAACTCGAAATAGATTCCCCCGACAATCAACATGACAAAAAGCCCCTGCGCGAAAGGATTCATCAGCCAGCCC
Source organism: Candidatus Alistipes merdigallinarum (assembly GCA_019119305.1). Lineage (GTDB taxonomy): Bacteria > Bacteroidota > Bacteroidia > Bacteroidales > Rikenellaceae > Alistipes_A > Alistipes_A merdigallinarum. Next base: position 66,010 of record DWXH01000021.1, read on the forward strand.
AAGATTCGATCAAGGAGGGTCGGCTCGTAGCGAATCAGATCGTAATCCTCCATCCCCGCAGAAGACAAAACCTCCTCGACGGAAGAGGCCTTACCCTCCGCAAAATGTTTTGCAATCGCCTCATCGACGGTCAAAGTCAACACATTCAACGTCGTGCTGTCCCCCGAAGTAACGCCGACCATCGCTTCGGCAATCTGCGGATCGCGGTGCCAACGCCACACCGTATCCGTACCCTCGATCCGATCGATCACCTTCCCGTGCGCTTCGGCTGTCGCGCGCATCGTAGCCCGCATAAAGCTCTGAAACTTGTCGGGCATCGGTTTCCCACTCTGATCTACGACCGAAGCCGCTCCGATATTCCCTCCGGGACGCATATATATGCTGTCGGCTGCCAGAGCAATCAATGCGCCGGCCGAAGCGGCCTGATTATCGATAAACACCCATACCGGAACTGCTGCATTCAACAACATCGTCCGGATCGAATCGGCCGCATTAACCAGGCCTCCGTAAGTATTCATTTGAATCACAACCAGATCTGCTCCGTTTGCAATCGCCTCATCGAGACATTTCGAGGTCAGTCGTTCGGTCGAAGGCATAATCTCCTCACGGATCGGAAAGGTATACACCTTTTTCCGAAGCGTCGAATCCGCTCCACACACCCCACTCCAGACAAAAAGCCACAGCCACAAAACGCTCCAAAAAAGTACCGACCGGCCCACCATATCATTAACCCTTTCCGAGAAGAAAAATCTTTTGTCTGAAAATTACAACAATTTTTTCCACTTAAAAAACAAATAGGTAAGGACCGAAACCAAAACCATCAGTCCCAATGCGTATGGATAGCCGAACTCCCAATGCAACTCCTGAATGCCATCGAAATTCATTCCGTAGATGCTGGCAATCATCGTCGGCGGCATGAAAAACAGTGCGGCTACCGTAAAGATCTTCGTCACATTGCTCTGCTCGATGTTGATCAGACCGAGTGCGGTATCCTGCATGTAATCGAGTCGCTCGGAGCTGAAATCAGCATGGTTGATCAACGAATTGACATCCTTGATCATCAGTTGCAACTTGGGATAGATATCATTCGGGAAACGCTCGCTGCGAAGAATCCCGGAAAGAATCCGTTGCCGATCGAAAATATTCTCCCGTATCAACATGGTATTCTCCTGCATGTGGCTGATTTGCCGCAGCGTCTCCTTATCGATGTGCTCGCTGCTGTTCATGGTCTTGCTCAGCGTCGTAATATTTTTTGCAAGCACCTCGACCAAATCGGCATCGAAATCGATCCGCACCTCCAAGATCGAAATCAACAGATGATACCCCGTGGAATAAGCCTTATAGTTCATCTGCAACCGTTTGGCACTCTCCGTAAAGGTCCGGAACTCACTGTTGCGCACCGAGACCAGAATCCCTTCGGCAATGATAAACGAAACAGGTTCGATCGTAAAGGCATCGGGATTAGGTATGAAAAAATTCGAATTGCATATTATCGCATTCTCCGTTTCAGAGTATTTCGAAGAACTTTCGATCTCCTCGACCTGCTGGCGGGTTTGCAGATTGATCTCCATAAAATTCTCGACGGCCTTTTGCTCCTTAATGGTCGGCGAAAGCAAATCGATCCACAGAATATCGTCATAGCCGAGATCATCGAACAGTTTGACATCGGCATTGCGAACTATTTTATTATATTGTTTCAGATAAATCGTGATCATCTCTTCTGTGCTTTAGAGGGTGAAATATTCGGGTCCGTTCCGTCTCCTCCGAGAGCGTCGCATCAGAGGAGCGTTCAGCCGGGGTTGATCGGAGGATCGACCTTCATCTTCTCCGTCCAATAGAGTTTCAGAGCACGATGTTTCTGCTCATCGAAACAGAAATCTATATTTTTCGTCAAATAATCGTACGCATAAGGTTTGTCGTCATAATGGTAACAAGTTATCGCTTGCGGGATATGTTCAACCCCATACCCCAATGCCGACGAAAGCTCCTCAACCGTCCATTCCGGAACGCTTTTCCGAGCCACCCAAGCGGCAAACACGAAAGGCAAACCCGTCATTTCACGCCATTGATCGGCCAAATCGTAATAATAACGGAAATTGTTTTCGTGAGTGAATACCTTGTCCCCGATCATCAGATAACCCGTTTGTTCCTGAGGAGCGTCCAATACCGAAAAATCATCCATCGGCCGCCACTCCGGTTCAATATGCCACAATCGGGAAGACAAAACACGGACCAATCCGACCGAAGTCAGCGAGTGGCTATCAAGATAGATCGTACGTAATTCGGAAATCGGTGAATTGGAAGCAAGAACCACCGTACGGACGGAGTTACTGGCTCCAATACAATAGGGGGTCACAATCCGAATATCGGGAATAGTCGGAATGGCCGCAACAGGAATCAAGGCAATATCGGCCTCTCCGGCTCGTAGCAAGGCTGCACAGTTTCGGGGCGGTGACAAAACCAGATCGGCATGTAGCTTTACATCCGCATGCTCAATACCATATATAAAAGGTATTGTATTGAGGTAAGATACCGCAATTATTCGGCTCCGCATCATCATCCATACAGCATCAAAATTCGTTCGACAATCGCCGATCACATACAGTACCGGCCTACTAAGCTGTTGGCAGAGTGCTTTTTCCCTATGAATAAAACCACTTTCCCGTGACGCGAAGGTAACGAAAATTCGGCAAACTGCAACCCCATCCCCCATTTATTTTCATCTGGAAGGACAGCCCCCTCTTTACAGAGCACATCCTGCACAGGAAAAATTTTTCTCATTCGTTTGTTCTGCCGCGTAACGCTCATCAGAAGAAGACAACTCTCCAACCCAAGTCATGCATACTGCTCTGCCCGTTTTTCATATCACGACTTTCCATCTTCCTGCCATGTGTTCATTCCTGACTCATAAAAAAAACGAGGGGCGACCGTTTTACGATCACCCCTCACTATCTTTACAATTAAATCGACAAATTAGCAATCCAATTTACCGGCAGATCCCAATACATTGATGATCTTGTGTTCGTACAATTTCTTCATGTTGTCACGAGCCGGACCCAGATATTTACGCGGGTCGAATTCGGCCGGTTTTTCAACGAATACCTTACGTACGGCAGCGGTCATGGCCAAACGGGAATCCGAGTCGATGTTGATCTTGCAGACAGCCGATTTGGCAGCCTTACGCAACTGATCTTCCGGAATACCGATCGCAGCCTCCAATTTTCCGCCGTATTTGTTGATCGTATCCACCTCTTCCTGAGGAACCGAAGAAGAACCGTGCAATACGATAGGGAAGCCCGGCAGCTTTTCCATCACAGCGTCCAATACGGAGAATTCCAGAGGAGGAGGAACCAACCGTCCGGTAGCCGGATCTACATGACATTGTTCCGGTTTAAACTTGTAAGCTCCGTGTGAGGTTCCGATCGAGATAGCCAATGAGTCGCAACCCGTACGCGTAGCAAAATCGATCACCTCTTCCGGATTCGTATATGTATGATGTTCTGCGCTGACCTCATCCTCGATACCGGCCAATACACCCAGCTCGCCCTCAACGGTCACATCGTATTTATGAGCATATTCCACCACTTTCTTGGTCAAAGCGACATTCTCCTCATAAGGCAGGTGCGAACCGTCGATCATCACCGACGAGAAACCCATATCCACGCAATCCTTACACAATTCGAACGAATCGCCGTGGTCCAGATGCAATACGATCTGAGGATGCGCGCAACCCAACTCTTTTGCATATTCGACAGCTCCCTGAGCCATGTAACGCAACAAGGTTGCATTCGCATAGTTACGGGCACCTTTGGATACCTGAAGAATTACCGGAGACTTGGTCTCAACCGCTGCCGCGATGATTGCCTGCAGCTGCTCCATGTTGTTGAAGTTGAATGCCGGAATGGCATAACCTCCTTTGATGGCCTTTTTGAACATCTCTCTCGTGTTGACAAGGCCCAGATCTTTGTAATTAACCATGACTTGATCTATGTTTATGTTAAGAAATTCAATGTCACAAATTTAATGATTTTCCAGAGTTATTCTTCCGAAATTTCATAAATTTTTTTAAGATTTTTCTCTACTCACTCCATCCACGCCGAAATACGACCCTTCAAAGGGTCTATCCGGCAAACGGACAGACTCAACGAGTATCAGATTACAATCTTTTACGCAATTCGTCACCCTGATCTTCATATCCGGGTTTACCGAGCAGGGCGAACATATTCTTCTTATAAGCCTCCACTCCGGGCTGGTCGAACGGATTGACACCGAGCAGGTACCCGCTGATACCGCATGCCTTTTCAAAGAAGTAGAGCAATCCGCCCAAATAGTACTCCGTCAACTCAGGAAGCTCGATCCGGATGTTGGGAACCCCGCCGTCGACGTGTGCCAACAACGTTCCCATCTCGGCCATCAGATTGACCTCGCTCACTCGTTTACCGGCCAGATAGTTCAATCCGTCGAGGTTGGCTGCATCGGAATCTATCTTCAATTCATGTTTCGGCTTGTTGATGCTGATCACGGTCTCCATCAGCGTTCTTTCACCCTGTTGGATATATTGTCCCATCGAGTGCAGATCCGCCGTCAGGGTAACGCTGGCCGGGAAGATACCCTTACCTTCCTTGCCTTCACTCTCGCCGTAGAGTTGTTTCCACCACTCGGCTACATACTGCAATTTCGGATCGTAGCTGGCCAATATCTCAGTTTTATACCCTTTCCGGTAGAGCGCATTCCGCGCAGCGGCATACAAGGCAGCCGGATTCTCCTCGAACGGCACGTCCGGAGCCGTAGCCCGAGCCATATCGCGTGCTCCACGTACCAGCTCTTCTACATTGACCCCTGCGGCAGAGAGCGGCAACAATCCGACCGGAGTCAGTACCGAGTAACGGCCGCCCACATTGTCCGGAATCACGAAAGTTACATACCCTTCTTGTTGAGCCAGAGTCCGCAGCGCACCACGTTTGGCATCGGTCACCGCAACGATCCGGCGAGCCGCTTCGGTCTTGCCGTAACGTTTTTCGATCTCCTCTTTGATGATCCGGAATGCCACGGCCGGTTCGGTCGTCGTTCCCGATTTCGAGATAACCACAGCCCCCAATTTGTAGGGTTTTACAGCATCGAGCAATTCATAGAGATAGTCCTCGCTGAGATTCTGTCCGGCAAACAACACGACCGGGGCATCCTGCGTCTTGTGCAGGAAACGGAAAGAATCGCCCATCGCTTCGAGTACCGCTTTGGCACCCAGATACGACCCTCCGATTCCGATCACCACGATCACTTCAGACAACGACGCCATAGAACGGGCGCAAGCCTCGATAGCGGCCAACTGCTCGGGTGTGATTTCGTTCGGGAGATTGACCCAACCCAGAAAATCGTTTCCCTTGCCGCTGCCATCGTGCAACATCCGATTGGCCTTTTCGGCATCGTTCCTCAAGGCTTTGACTTCATCAAGCGATACACCGCCCTGAATCTTGTCGATAGAAATTTTAATCATACTCATAATCCGTTATTTTTATGACTTTTAATATTTGTATACTACAATCATCGCGCTCGTTCCCGATTATAAAGTCCTGCGTCCTCTTTTCTCCTTGACAGAAAAGCTCTTCCCCATTAAAACAGTCGTTCTGTCAACGCCCTCATCGAAGCCGACGGCGACGCTCCCCGATAGAGTATCTCGTAAACCATCCCAGCAATCGGCATATCCACCCCTTTACGCAAATTGATTTTCATGATGCACTCAGCAGCGTAATACCCCTCCGCCACCATACTCATCTCCATCTGGGCCGAATGCACCGAATAGCCCTTCCCGATCATCAACCCGAACCGTCGGTTGCGGCTGAACTGGGAATAAGAGGTCACCAGCAGATCACCCAAATAGGCCGAAGCGAAAACATTGCGCTTCTCGGGATAGGTCTGTTCCATAAAACGCGCCATCTCCATCGCCCCGTTCGAGATCAGTACCGCCAGGAAATTGTCCCCATAACCCAAGCCGATCGCCATTCCGACCGCTATCGCATAGATATTTTTGAGTACAGCGGCATATTCTATGCCGTAAATGTCGGTCGAAGGGGTAACCCGAATATAATCGGTTCGAATCTTACGTCCGAGCGCTTCGGAATTCTCCGGAGTTTTACAAACAGCCGTCAAATATGAAAGGCGTTCGAGAGCCACCTCTTCAGCATGACACGGTCCGGAAACGATACCGATCTGATCGAACGGGAGCCCATAGGTCTGCTTCATGTATTCAGCCACCGTAACCAACTCTTCAGGAATAATCCCTTTGATGGCCGAAACGACGAACTTCGACTCGAGCGGAACAGCCAACGAGGACAGTGTTGTCTTCAGATAGATCGACGGAGTAGCCAATACGAGCAGATCGGACCTTTCCACGATTTGGTTCAGATCGTTGGAAATCCACAATCGTTCCGTATTGAAACGCACATCCCGTAAATATCGCGGATTGGCTTTGTACCGGCGAATATGCTCCAGCACCTCTTCGTTACGGATATACCATCCGACCCGTTGTTCGTTCTCTTGCAATATTTTGACCAATGCCGTCGCCCAACTACCGTGTCCGATAACTGCACACCGCGCATCAGCCCCGATCTTATATCCCATAGGCTCATCGCTTTCAAGCCCACAAATTTACAAATAATTTAAAATAACCGTCTCTTCCCTCCGTTTTATTCGCAAGGGGTCAAAAAATCGCTTCGAAATATTTCGTTGAAACGGTATATTTTTACGACTTACCACAGGCATCATCTTTTTTTTTGTATCTTTGTGGTTCTAAAACATATTAAAATAATACAAGACGGTGAAAAAGATAAAAAGCGCACTTATTTCGGTCTACTACAAAGACGGACTCGATCGCATCGCCAAAAAATTGGCTGAAGACGGAGTCACCATATACTCAACCGGTGGGACCCTCTCATTTATCGAAAGTTTGGGGCTGAAAGCCATCTCGGTAGAGAACCTGACGGGTTATCCGTCGATTCTCGGCGGACGGGTCAAGACACTGCATCCCAAAGTATTCGGCGGTATTCTGGCCCGTCGCGACAACCCGCAAGATCAGGAGCAGTCCGCCCAGTATGAAATTCCCGAAATCGACGCGGTGATCGTCGACCTCTATCCGTTCGAACAGACCGTTGCTTCGGGTGCCGAAGAACAGGCCATTATCGAAAAGATCGACATCGGAGGCATTTCTCTGATCCGTGCCGCAGCTAAAAATTTCAAAGACGTCATCATCGTTCCCTCGGTCGACCAGTACGACGAATTCTACGACATCATCGAGAAACAACAATCATCCACGACGATCGAACAACGCCGTCGTTTTGCAGCTTACGCATTTTCGGTCAGTTCACATTACGATACGGCAATATTCAATTACTTCAACCGTCAAGAAGGTATCGAAGTATTCAAACGGAGTTTCAATAAAGGCACAGCTTTGCGGTATGGAGAGAACCCGCATCAGTCGGCTGTTTTCTACGGAGACCTCGACCGGCTGTTCGAAAAATACCATGGCAAGGAGATCTCATACAACAACATGCTCGACATCGATGCCGCAATCAACCTGATCGAAGAGTTCTCCGAACCGACGTTCGTCATCATGAAGCACAACAACGCTTGCGGAGTAGCAAGCCGTCCTACGGTTCTCGAGGCGTGGAAAGATGCACTGGCGGGCGATCCCGTATCGGCATTCGGCGGTGTACTGATCTGCAACCGCGAGATAGATGCCGCAGCCGCTGAAGAGATCAACAAGATCTTTTTCGAGGTGATACTGGCTCCCTCCTATACCCCCGAGGCCCTTCAGATTCTGGAATGCAAGAAAAACCGCATCATCCTGCGGCTTAAAGATACGACCCGCTGTCCGAAACAGTTCCGTTCGCTGCTGAACGGAGTGGCTGTACAGGACCGCGACCTGAAGGTAGGCGGCGTCGACGGCGAGTCCCACTATGCAACCCAAAAACAGGCTTCACCCGAACAGCTGAAAGACCTGATCTTCGCCAACAAGATTGTCAAACATTCGAAAAGCAACGCCATCGTACTGGCCAAAAACGGCATGCTGATTGCCAGCGGTATCGGCCAGACCTCGCGCGTCGACGCTTTGAAACAGGCGATCGCCAAGGCCAAGAGTTTCGGGTTCGACCTGCACGGCGCCGTAATGGCTTCGGACGCCTTCTTCCCGTTCGGCGACTGCGTGGAGATTGCCCACAAAGAGGGTATCGACGCCGTAATCCAACCGGGTGGATCGGTTCGTGACCATGAAAGTATCGACTACTGCAATGCGAACGGAATGGCCATGCTGTTTACCGGACTGCGCCATTTCAAACATTAGGCTCGATTTTCGAAAAATATTTTAACAAGACACAACGTTATGGGATTGTTCTCATTGACACAAGAGTTGGCCATCGATCTAGGGACCGCCAATACGATCATTATCAGCAACGGTAAGATCGTAGTGGACGAACCTTCGATCGTTGCGCTCAACCAACACACCGGCAAGGTGGAGGCCATTGGCAAGAGAGCTCGCCAAATGCACGGTAAAACCCACCAGAATATCAAGACGATCCGGCCGTTGAAAGACGGAGTGATCGCCGACTTCAATGCAGCGGAAGTGATGCTCAGAGGATTGATCAAGATGGTCAAAAACAACGGCCGCCTGTTCAGCCCCTCACTTAAAATGGTCATCTGTATTCCGTCGGGCTCGACCAACGTGGAGATCCGTGCGGTACGCGACTCGGCCGAACACGCCGGAGGTCGCGAAGTGTACATGATCTATGAGCCGATGGCAGCCGCCTTGGGGGCAGGGCTCGATGTCGAGGCTCCGGAGGGTAATATGGTCGTCGACATCGGAGGCGGGACCACCGAAATCGCCTGCATCTCGTTGGGCGGGATCGTTTGCAGCGAGAGCATCAATGTAGCCGGCGACGTTTTTACGGAAGATATACAGACCTACATCCGTCAACAGCACAATATGAGAATCGGGGAGCGCACGGCCGAAGATATCAAAATTGCCGTCGGGGCCGCACTGTCCGAATTGGATGAGGAGCCGGAAGATTTCGAAGTAACCGGTCCGAATATCCTCACGTCGCTGCCTTCGGTGCTGAACATCTCATACAACGAGATGGCCTATGCTCTGGAAAAATCGTTGGTCAAGATCGATGCCGCCATCATGAAGGTACTGGAAATGGTCCCTCCCGAATTGTATGCCGACATCGCCCGGAATGGAATCTACCTGGCGGGGGGCGGAGCTTTATTGAAAGGTCTCGACCGCCGTCTGTCGGAAAAGACCAACATCCCGTTCCACATTGCGGATGATCCGTTGCGGGCCGTCGCACGGGGAACCGGAATTGCGTTGAAAAACATCAACCGTTTCTCTTTCCTGATGCGATAATCGGGCAAGGGAGGGTGTGAAAATAGGTTCGGAACAACACGATAAAAGGGAATGTTCAAATTCTTTCTGTTCATAAAGAAGATCCATTTCGTTTTGATCTTTATTGTTCTCGAAGGGTTCGCTTTGCACTACTATGCAAACAGCACGAGCTACACCAAAGCGAAATTGATTACCGCCTCGAACTATGTCGTAGGCGGTATTTATTCGCAGTTATCGGGACTGAACAGCTATTTCCACCTGAAGAAAGAGAATGTTTCACTGACCGAAAAAATCGCCGAACTGGAGAACGAACTGGAAAGATACCGCCATCCGGTATATACGGCAGGGGCCGATTCTTCCTCCTTGGAAATCATGATTGGAGATACCGTTTCTGCGCCGGAAAACCGACCGCAGTATGCCTACTCCCAAGCTCGGGTAATCAACAACTCGATCATCCGTCAGGAAAACTACATTACACTGGACAAAGGTGTCGATGCGGGCTTACAACCCGATATGGCCCTGATATCCGACGGAGGGATCGCCGGATATGTCATCGGGTGTTCGGAACACTTCTCGGTATGTATGTCGATCCTGAACCGGGATTTCAAGACGAGCGGCAAGATTAAGGGTACCGACTATTTCGGTTCGGTTACGTGGGACGGGACCAGTTACGAATACCTGAAACTGTCGGAGGTGGCGAAATATGCCACGTTGCAAAAAGGGGATACAATTGTAACGACAAGCCATTCGTCCCGTTTCCCGCCCGAGATCATGATCGGGACCGTCGAAAGTTTCGAGTTGAACAACGCAACCTACTACGACGTCCGGGTGAAAATCCACACCGATATGGCAGCCTTGAACAATGTCCTTGTAGTAAAATATTTAGATGCCGAAGAGCGGGAGACACTGGAAAACAGCATGACCATAGATACCGAAAGCGATTATAATTAGAGATGCGTTTTGATCTGCATGGATGCGCAATCTTGAATGGAAAACAGGGAATTGGAAACTGAGGGATAGCGATTTATGTATAGGACCTTACAATATGCGATTTTATTTGTAGTCCTGGTTCTGCTGCAAGTCTTTTTGTTCAGCAGAATCGGAATCAGTATTTATGTCCACCCGCTGGTCTACATCGCTTTTATCATCCTGCTCCCGATCGAAATCGCACCGTTGAGCGGACTATTGTTGGGTCTGTTGATGGGCATGACGATGGACCTCTTTATGGCGACCGCCGGTGTCAATACAATCGCAACGCTTTTCGCAGCCTTCTGCCGTCCTACTCTGCTGCTGTTGACACTCGGGAAAGATGAAGTAAAGGACGGAGGCGTTCCCAACGTCAATCGTCTGGGTTTAAAAAAGTTCGTTAAATATGCCTATGCTTTGATCCTGTTGCATGCGATCGTGTTTTTCCTGTTCGAGGCCCTTTCGTGGCACCTGTTTCCCTTCACCCTGCTGCGCATCGTGCTGAGCTCTATCGCCACACTGCTGCTCGTCTACTTCTGTCAACGACTTTTCTCGATCAACCGACAAAGACAGTGAGCCTTATGAACCGTTCCGCCCGCATCCGAACCCTGAAAGGCACTGTTTTGCTCATCGCCGCAATCATTCTGTTGCGGCTGTTCTATATTCAGGTCCTCGACGAAACCTACAAGACGAATGCGGCCAATAACGTATTGAGGTACATGGTCCAGTATCCGCCACGAGGTGAAGTATACGACCGCAACGGCGAATTTCTCGTCCAAAGCAAGGAGGCCTACGATCTGATGGTCACTCCGAGAGAGGTACACGATCTGGACACCTTGCTGATGAGCCGTATTCTGGAGATTCCCGTCGAACAACTTCGGGAGGAGCTGATCAAGGCCCGCCGATATTCGCCTTACCGGGCTTCAGTCGTCGTCAAACAGCTTCCCAAAGAGACAAAACTGAAATTGGAGGAGTATTCGTTTCCGGGTTTCTACACCGTCTATCGCACGGTACGTTCCTATCCTACTAAAATGGCCGGAAATCTGTTGGGATATGTCGGAGAGGTCAACGAACGCATCATTGAACGCAACCCCTATTACCGCAGCGGGGACTACATCGGGATGAGCGGAATCGAACAGGCCTATGAAGAGGTGTTGCGGGGTGTGAAGGGGGTCAAAATCGAGATGGTAGACGTACACGGTGTTCCTCAGGGTTCGTACGCCAACGGAATCTACGACACGCTGGCCTCGCCCGGAGTCGCCATCACCTGTACGATCGACGCCCGCCTGCAAGCACTGGCCGAAGAGCTGATGCAGGGCAAGGTGGGCAGCGTGGTGGCCATAGAACCCGAAACCGGTGAGATTTTGGTAATGGCCAGCAGCCCGACCTACGATCCGGACGAACTGGTCGGACGAGAACGGGGCAACAATTACATGAAACTGTTAAACGATCCGCGAAGACCGCTTTACAACCGAGCAGTGATGTCCCCTTACCCGCCGGGATCGACTTTCAAAGTTTTACAGGGGTTGATCGGGCTACAAGAGGGGGTACTTGTTCCCGAACAGACCTACCCGTGCCATGGCGGATATCCTTACGGACGGGGGATGAAATGCCACGCCCACAGTTCGCCCCGCGATTTGATGGGAGCCATTCAGACCTCATGCAACGCCTACTTCTGTTACGTTTTCCGCAACATCATCGAAAACAAAAAATACGAGAACATCGAGGAGGGTTTCGACGTGTGGGCCGATTATGTCCGCAGTTTCGGATACGGCCGGAAATTGGGCTCGGATTTCAATGGCGAGCTCAACGGGAATGTCCCCACTTCGGCATTTTACGACAAAGTATATCGGGGGCGATGGAACGGACTGACGATCATTTCCCTTTCGATCGGACAGGGAGAGATGGGATGTACACCGCTGCAAATGGCCAATATGGTGGCGACAATAGCCAACCGCGGCTATTACCGGATTCCACATGTCGTCAAGCGCATCCACGATCGTGACTCGATCGACTCCCGCTTTTATGAAAAACATTACACGAAAGTCGACCCGCGCCATTTCGACCCGATCGTAGAGGGGATGTATATGGCGGTAAACGAGGGAGGGACAGGACATGTAGCCATGGTGCCCGGACTCGATATTTGCGGGAAAACGGGAACCGCACAGAACCCCCACGGCAGGGACAACAGCACGTTTTTCTGCTTCGCACCGCGCAACAATCCGAAGATCGCCGTATCGGTATATATCGAAAACGGAGGATTCGGAGCGACAGTCGCCGCTCCGATCGCGAGTCTGCTTACGGAGTACTATCTGACGGATACGATCAAACGACCCGATCTGGTCGAGAGAATAAAAACCATGCAAATCGCCTACCCCTACTATGAGAAACAGCGAGGAAAATAGTCTGACCGTCGGCGGTTTGGATTGGGTGACCATTCTGGTCTATACGGCACTGGTCCTGATGGGATGGATCAATATCTACGCCGCCGTATACGACGAAACCCATTCAAGTATTTTCGACATCAGCCAACGCTACGGCATGCAACTGATCTGGATCGGCGTATCGGCATTCATTGCCATCTCTATCCTGCTGATCGACGACAAATACTACCACATATTGGCTTACCCCTTGTATTGGTTCTCCATATTGGTTCTGATCGGGGTTTTGCTTTTCGGGAAGGAGGTGCATGGCGCCAAATCGTGGCTCTTCGGCATCCAACCGTCGGAATTTGTAAAATTCACCGTAGCCCTCGCTTTGGCCCGTTACATGAGTTCATACTCTTTCGATATCCATAATCTGAAACATCTGCTGCACGTAGGCATCCTACTCGGCCTGCCGATACTGATCGTCATGCTGCAAAACGACACCGGATCGGCATTGGTTTTCGGCTCGTTTCTCTTCATGCTCTACCGAGAGGGGTTCAACGGCTGGGTCTACATCGCCCTGATCATGATCATTTCGCTCTTCATCTTTTCGTTTCTGCTCGAACCGACCGCCCTGCTGATCGTACTGATCCTGGTCTGCGTCATCGGGGAAGGTATGACCAACGGCAATTGGAGAAGCAAAGCAATTTATCTGGCCGGACTTGCACTGGGATCCACATTAATCTACGCATTCTGTCAACTGCTGCTGTCGATAGACATCACGTGGTATCTATCCATCCTGATTGCTGCAACGCTCTCGATCGGTGTCGTCATCATCTATGCCTATCGATACAAGATCAACAATATATTGACCTTCATCCTGCTCTTTTTCGGCTCTCTGGGTTTCACCTATACGGTAGATTATGTCTTCAACAACGTGTTGCAGATCCACCAACAGAAGCGCATCCTCGATCTGCTCGGACTCGAATCGGACTTGAGCCATTGGGGATACAACGTCAACCAGTCGAAAATCGCCATCGGATCGGGCGGTTTCTCCGGCAAAGGTTTCCTCGAGGGAACACAAACCAAGTTCAATTTCGTACCTGAACAAAGCACCGACTTCATATTCTGTACCGTCGGGGAGGAGTGGGGCTTTATCGGCAGCGCCATCGTAATCATCCTGTTCGTGATTCTGATTTTGCGTCTGATCCGGATGGGAGAACGCCAACAGGAACCTTTCGGCCGGATTTACTGCTATTGCGTTGCCTCCGTATTCCTGTTTCACGTTACGATTAACATCGGGATGACGATCGGTATCATGCCGGTCATCGGAATACCGCTTCCGTTTTTCAGTTATGGAGGGTCATCGCTCTTTGCATTTACGATCCTGCTGTTCGTCGCCATCAAGTTAGATGCCTCGAAACACAATACGCTACCTTTTGTAAATCAATAAAAACAATATCATGTCCACTTCAATGAAAGGATTAACACAAAAAGAGGTACTGCAAAGCCGTGAAAAACACGGCTGGAATCTGTTGACTCCGCCTGAACGGAAATCGCCTTGGCGGCTTTTTATCGAAAAATTCAGAGATCCCGTGATCCGAATTCTATTGGTCGCCGCCCTGCTATCGCTCGGAATCGGATTCATCCATAACGAATTCGCTGAAACGATCGGAATCTTCTGTGCCATATTCTTAGCGACAGGTATCGCTTTCTGGTTCGAATACGACGCCATGAAAAAATTCGATCTGCTCAACAGTACGAACGACGATACCCCCATTAAAGTGATCCGTGACGGCGAAGTATGCGAAATCCCTAAAAAAGAGGTCGTCGTGGGCGACATTGTACTGCTGGAGAGCGGAGAGGAGATCCCTGCCGACGGACAACTGCTCGAAGCGGTATCGTTGAAAATCAACGAATCGACCCTGACCGGAGAGCTCCAGGTCGACAAAACGGTCGATCCGAAACATTTCGATACAGAAGCGACCTACCCGTCGAATCATGTCATGCGCGGAACAACGGTGATGGAGGGACACGGTATCATGGAGGTCTTTGCCGTCGGCGATGCTACGGAATTCGGAAAAGTTGCCGAACAAGCGACGGTCGAAAGCGATGAGGATACCCCGCTCAATCTCCAGCTAAAACGCCTTTCGAAGTGGATCGGGCGAATCGGGATTTCACTTGCCATTCTGACTTTCGTTGCACTGGTCGTCAAAGGAATAATTGTCGGCGACCTGTTACAAGCGGATTGGACCGATGTAGCCGCCGAAATTCTACAATACTTCATGGTGGCCGTTACGTTGATTGTCGTCGCCGTTCCCGAAGGGCTGCCGATGAGCGTCACGCTGTCGCTGGCGGTCAACATGCGCCGGATGCTGCGAACCAACAACCTGGTCCGTAAGATGCACGCCAGCGAAACGATGGGAGCCATCACGGTGATTTGCACCGACAAAACGGGAACCCTCACCCGCAACGAAATGCGTGTACACGACACCGTTTTCTACACTGACGATACACAAACCATCGAAGAGGGAATCGCCGCCAACTCCACCGCCTTTCTGGACCGGAACGGGAAACCGATCGGAAACCCCACAGAAGGAGCCCTGCTGCTGTGGTTGAAGGAGCGAAACGTGGACTACACGATATTGCGCGAAAAAGCTGTCATCATCGACCAGCTGACCTTCACGACCGAGCGTAAATTCATGGCCACGCTAACGGACTCGGCCTCCGGAAAGAGAATTTTATACATCAAGGGAGCCCCCGAAATCGTATTGTCCCGCTGCCCGGGATTCGAAAAAAAATCGGAGGTCGAAGAACGGTTGCTCGCATTCCAGAACAAAGCGATGCGCACACTCGGATTCGCCTATGCCGCATGTGATGGGTTCGACACTTGCAACGAGGCGCTCGAAAAGTGTGAGCTGCATTTCGTGGGAATCGCAGCTATCTCCGATCCGGTTCGGGATGATGTCCCTCAAGCCGTTCAGGAGTGTCTGAACGCAGGAATCGCAGTGAAAATCGTTACGGGAGACACCCCCGCCACCGCACAGGAGATTGGCCGTCAAATCGGTCTGTGGACCGAACAGGATACCGAACGGAACCGCATCACCGGAGTGGAATTTGCCGCCATGAGCGATGAAGAGTTACTCGATCGGGTACAGGAGATCAAGATCATGTCCCGGGCACGGCCTCTCGACAAACAACGGTTGGTCCGCCTGCTCCAACAACGCGGTGAGGTTGTCGCTGTAACCGGCGACGGGACCAACGACGCCCCGGCCCTGAACTTCGCTCAAGTCGGGCTGTCGATGGGGACCGGAACCTCCGTAGCCAAAGAGGCCAGCGACATTACGCTGCTCGACGACTCGTTCAGCAGCATCGCTACGGCAGTCATGTGGGGACGTTCGCTCTACCGCAACATCCAACGGTTCGTTCTGTTCCAGCTGACCATCAATTTCGTTGCGATCATCATCGTCCTGTTGGGTTCGATCTTCGGGAACGAACTTCCGCTTACCGTCACGCAGATGCTTTGGGTCAACCTGATTATGGACACCTTCGCGGCATTGGCACTCGCTTCGCTTCCCCCGAGCCGCAGCGTCATGAAGGAACGTCCACGCAAAAACAGCGACTTCATCATCTCACGCCCCATGCTGCAGGCAATCATCGGCGTCGGATCGCTGTTCGTCATCACCCTGCTGGGACTGCTGTTCTGGTATGGATCGGAGATCAGCCGTTATGACCTGTCGGTATTTTTCACCGTTTTCGTAATGCTCCAGTTCTGGAACATGTTCAATGCAAAAGGTTTCGGTACCTCCGTTCCCATCTGGAAAGCCACAAAAGGATGTGCCGCATTTTTCGGCGTCTTACTGTTAATTCTGGTCGGCCAGATCCTGATCGTCTCGTTCGGAGGGGAGGTATTCCGGACTACACCTATCTCGTGGCAAGATTGGTTGATCGTTATCGGATCAACCTCGATCGTCATGTGGGTCGGAGAGATCTATCGGCTGCTGAAACGGAAGTAACCCGGTTAGGGACATCAACACAAAATAGTCAATCCTTTTTTATCCATCGGGCGAATAGTTGTCGGAACAACTGTTTGCCCGATTTCGTCCGAACCATTTTACGGTAATACACATCCGCGTAATCGACCGGATAGTAACCTTCGAACAGGTTGACGATCAGATCGGCTTCATACAACACTTCAAAGCCCAACACCTCGGCTTGAACCGCATTATGATGGGCGCCGACCACATCCACGACCCACTGCGCCTCCTGTGTATCGAGCCACGAAGGATCGGATGCAAACCAATCGGCCGCAATGCACATCCCCTCCTGCTGCTGGTGTATCGGCAGGGAATCGCCGTATTTCCATTTGGCACTGGGACAGCCGATATCGTGCAAAAGTGCCGCAATTTCGAGCAATCCTCTTTTCCGCTCATCATACCTCTCCCGCATAGCAAGCATACGGGTGTATTCATGCACACACAACGTATGAGCGATTTGCGTGGAATCACATGCGGCATAATAATCGATCATACGCTTCATCGTTTGTTGTACCCGATATTCCAACTCACTCTGTTCCATCATGTCCCAATTTTATGACCCGAATTTTACGTTCTTCTTATACAAATTTACGAAAAAGCTTCAAAAATTGGATATCCTTACAGAAAAATATAAATTTGCATGAAACTAATTAGCCAACAATGAAAAGACATCCCGTTATCCTCTCGCTTTCCCGGTGGATCATTGCGCTGACTTTCATTTTCTCAGGATTCGTAAAAGCCGTCGACCCTTGGGGTACGGCGATCAAACTGGGTGAATACTTTTCGGCTTTCGGAATGGATTGGCTTTCGGGAACCCGATATTTTATCGGCATCGTACTTCCGATGATCGAAATGACCCTGGGGCTCTCACTGCTGTTCCGGATCCGGGAACGAACCGCTGCCCGTTGGTCATTCATTTTCATACTCTTTTTCACCCTGTTATCTCTTGTTCTGGTAATATGGAATCCGGTAGCCGACTGTGGTTGTTTCGGCGATTACATCAAACTGACCAACGGCCAAACTTTTATTAAAAACCTTGTTCTATTATCGTTTGCCTTTTTACTGTGGCGAATTACGCATAGGGAGTCCCTCAGACAACGCGACAGGCAATTCGACATCGAAGAGTGGAGCATGATCCTCCTTTTCTCATTCTTTTCAGCAGGAATAGGCGGTTACAGTCTACGCCACCTTCCGGTTTTCGACTTTCTGCCTTACCATCGGGGGGTCAACATCACCAGACAAATGCCTGGTGATGAAAGCGAAACGATTACGACATTGATCTATAAGGACCGGACTACGGGGAAAGAACATCAGTTCGCCCTGACCGACACGACATGGTACGATTCGCTGCGTTGGGAATATGTCGATACCCACATTACGGAGCGGAAACAGGCACAAACCAGAACGACACTCGATTTTGCTCTATTCGACTCGACGGGGAACCGCACCGCAGAGCTGCTTGCCGAGCGGGATCTTTTTCTCATAACCCTGACCGATACGGAAGAACCGCTTCCCGACGCCTGTCGTAAGCGGCTGGAAGAGGTGGCCAGTTACGCTGCGAAAAACGAATATAGCATCGTATGCGCTACACCTTCCACATTGCCGGCTGACGGTCGCATAGCTTTCGGAGCCGCACGGATTCCTGCCTACAACATTGACGGGACAACCCTCAAAACGCTGATCCGTGCCAAAAACGGACTTGTCCTGCTGCATGAAGGAACCATCCTCAACAAATGGAATTGTCGGGATATTCCCGATTTCGAGGGTAAATACAGCAACCTCTCTCCACTCGAAGTGGTGATCGAACAAAACGACCGATGCCGCAAAAGTTGGGTACTCGGAGTTTTGATTGCGGGAGTTCTTCTGGCTGGAGGAGGTTATTCGGTCTACCGCAAGAAAAGCCATTACAGATAAAATAAAGAGGGAACGGTCCGTCAAGATGCGTTCCTACCACCACTTTCCCCGCTGCAAGTCTTTTTCCGTATCCCCTCCCGCCATACGAACGGGATCAGTCCTCTATCTCGCTCAATTCGAACCAGCGGGTGCTTTTCTGGTCAATCAACGTCAACAGTTCACCGATGCGGGTCGAATGGGCCGTCAGAACATCGACCGAAAGCGTTCCGCTACATAGTTCCTGCTCGAGTTGAGCCTTTTCCCGCTCCAACGTTTCAATCTCCCGCTCGAGAGCCTCTTTCTCACGGCGTTCGTTAAACGACAACTTGCGTTTCGCCGAATCGGACGACCGCCGCCGTTCCGATACAGCAGCCGTCGATTCTTTACGTTCGGCCTTGACTTCTCCCGCTTGCTCCTGACTCTCTTTCAACCGTTTCCACTCTAAATATTCGCTGTAATTTCCGGGAAAATCCTTTATCCGGCCTGCCCCTTCGAAAACCAACAGGTGATCGGCCACTTTGTCCATAAAATAACGGTCGTGCGACACGACGATCAAACATCCGCCATATCCCTGCAAATACTCCTCAAGCACCTGCAACGTCATGATATCAAGATCATTGGTCGGTTCGTCGAGCACCAAAAAGTTCGGATTACGCATCAACACCGTACACAGGTAGAGCCGCCGGCGCTCTCCCCCACTCAATTTGGCGATATAGTTGTGCTGCGTCTGAGGCGAAAAGAGAAAATACTGCAAAAACTGCGACGCGCTCATCCGCCTTCCGTCACTCAACTCCACCGATTCGGCTACGGCCGTCACGGCGTCGATCACCTTCTCTTCCTCATCGAACTCGATACCCGACTGCGAATAGTACCCGAACTTCACCGTCTCTCCGATATCGATCGTCCCGGAATCGGGAGCCAGCTCTCCGAGTAACATTCGGATAAAGGTAGATTTTCCCGTACCGTTATCGCCGATAATCCCCATCTTTTCATAACGGGCAAAACGATAGTCGAACCCGTCGAGAATAATCTTGTCTCCAAAACGTTTGGAAAGAGCTTGTATTTCAAATATTTTTTTACCGATATAAGTTGCCCCAACATCCAACCGCAGTGTCCCCTCCGAACGGCGCTTGCGTAACCGCTCCTCGAGATCGTTGAACGATTCGATCCGCGAACGGGCTTTGGTCCCCCGCGCCTGCGGCTGACGACGGATCCACTCCAATTCCCGACGATAGAGGTTCACATCACGCTCGCGCCGGCTCTCCTCCGCCTCGAGGCGCTGCCTGCGCTTCTCCAGATAGAGCGTGTAATTCCCTTCATAGAAATAGCTCTTCTTATCGTCAATTTCGACAATGTTCGTACATACCCGATCCAGAAAATATCGGTCATGAGTGACCATCAGCAAACTGAACCGCGCATGCGACAGATACTCCTCGAGCCATTCGATCATTTCGAGATCAAGGTGGTTGGTAGGTTCGTCGAGAATCAGCAGATCGGGTTCGCAAATCAGCGCATTGGCCAAGGCGATCCGCTTGACCTGCCCTCCGGAGAGTTGATCGACCGGCTGATCGAAATGAGTGATCTTCAGCTGCGTAAGAATCTGCTTGATCCGGGATTCGTAGTTCCAGGCATTTTGTGCATCCATTTCATCCGTAGCGCGATGCAGCATCTCCTCATTACCCGACTCCAAGGCCTGTTCATACACCGCAATCGCCCGAAGAGCCGGAGTATCCCCCCGCAGACAGGCATTCAATACGGTCTCGGACGGAAACGTAGGATTCTGTTCCAGATAAGCAACCTTCAGATCGCGTCGGAAAGTGATCCGTCCCGATTCATAATCCTCTCTCCCTGCGATGATGTTGAGCAACGTGGTTTTCCCGCTTCCGTTTTTCGCGATCAGTCCGATTCGCTGACCTTCAGCCACACCCAACGAAAGGTGATCAAACAGCACCAAATCCCCGAACGACTTGACTAAATCCTCTACCTGAAGATAACTGACCATGTTCTACTCCCCTTTAAACAATTACCACACCCATTAAAAAACGGCCGACAGGTCAGAAAAAATATCTTTCGATATTCCTTCCCCTCTCGACCGTTCCATTCCGTATCTCTACCAGCTGAACTATTGAGCTGCTGCCTCCTGTTGCGCTTGCTGGATCATCGTATCGTTCGCCGTAATCAGAATCTCGACACGCCGGTTCTGTGCCCGTCCCTCTTCAGTCGAGTTATCGGCAACCGGATCATCGTATGCCAATCCTCGGGTCGTCAGACGCGACGGATCGATCTCCTGTCCGATCAAATAGTTCGCCACGGCCTGAGCCCGCTCTTTAGAAAGTTCCTGATTGATCTTTCGGCTTCCCGTATTGTCCGTATGGCCATATATAGCCACATTCGTCTCGGGCGATTGAGCCAACGACTGGGCAAATTTTTTCAAAGAGGCCCGCGAAGCACTGCTCAGCTCGCTCTTCCCGGTTTCGAACAGGATCTTATCGGTAAAGGTTACCTTAATCGCCTGATAGTTGTTCTCGTCGGTCACGGTCTCCACCTGAGCGCCCTCAATCTTTTCGAGCTCCTCTTTCTGTTTATCCATCCGTTTCCCGATCAATGCTCCTACTCCGGCTCCGACACCCGCACCAACCAACGTACCGATCGCGGCACCCTTGCCGCCTCCGGCCAACGCTCCGATTCCGGCTCCGGCCACAGCTCCGCTCGTTCCACCGATCGCGGCCCCCTTTCCGGTCTTACTCATATTTTGGAATGCGGCACAACCGTTCAACAGCATGGCTGCTGACAACAACGTCACGACCGCCAAATTTACTCTTTTCATAGGTTTATCCCCTCCCTAATGATTTCTGTCGATCAAACAATTACCGGATAACCGTCTCTTCACGATCGGGCCCTACCGAAATGATCTTCACCGGAACGCCGGTCTGTTCTTCGATAAATTCAATATAGTTCTTCAACTCCGTCGGGAAACGATCGTACTGCCGCACCCCATTGATGTTGCAGTTCCACCCTTCAAACTCCTTGTAAACGGGAACGACCTCCTCGTTGACCTCATACGGAAAATCGGTTACCTCCTTATCCCCAATCTTATAGGCTACCGCAACCTTCAACTTTTCGAAGTCGTTCAACACGTCGGACTTCATCATAATCAGCTCGGTCACACCGTTCATCATCACCGAATAGCGCAAAGCGACCATATCGAGCCATCCGCAACGGCGCGGACGTCCCGTAGTGGCACCGTACTCCATGCCGATCTGACGCATTTTCTCTCCGTCCTCATCGAACAACTCCGTCGGGAACGGACCGCTCCCCACTCGGGTACAATACGCCTTGAATATCCCGTATACTTTACCTACCCTCGACGGAGCCACACCCAAACCGGTACATACCCCTGCACATAGCGTATTGGAAGAGGTGACAAACGGATAGGTCCCGAAATCGATGTCGAGCAGAGAACCCTGCGCACCTTCGGCCAAAATCGCCTTGTCTTCGTTCAACAACCGATTGACCTCGTGTTCGCTCTCGATGCAACGGAAACGTTTCAGGTTTTCGATACCGTCGAACCACTCCTTTTCGTAGTCTGTAATATCAAACTGAAAATCATATTGTTGCAACATCTGCAAGTGTTTCTCTTTCAGCCGATCGTACAATTCTCGGAACGACGGCGAAAGGATATCGCCCACACGCAAACCGTTACGCCCGGTCTTATCCATATAGGTCGGACCGATCCCCTTCAAAGTCGACCCGATTTTGGTTTTACCTTTAGAGGCTTCCGAAGCCGCATCGAGAATCCGGTGCGTCGGAAGAATCAGATGGGCCTTCTTGGCGATCCACAATTTGTCCACCACATCTACGCCATCGTCCTCCAGCTTGGATATCTCATCGGAAAGGATCACTGGATCGATAACCACTCCATTCCCGATAATATTGATAGAGCCCGGACGGAAAATCCCGGACGGAATCGTATGCAACACATATTTTTTACCTTCGAAATGCAGCGAGTGTCCGGCGTTCGGACCTCCTTGGAAACGAGCGATAACCTGATAATTCGGGGTCAGTACGTCGACGACCTTGCCTTTTCCCTCATCACCCCACTGCAAACCTAAAACAACGTCAATTTTTTTCATCTTGCTCGGTTAAGTATGAATAAGTCCAACAACAGAAACGGTTTTCCGCATCACGGAGAAAAAACCGACAACAACCGAACGTAATCCGGACCTCTTTCAACTTAACACACACTCGCTCCGGAAATACGCGAAATTGCTTTCAAAGGTAGCGAACTTTTTTTTAACATAAAAGGGCTCTTCCGATTTTTATTCGGATTCGTTTCGGAGAACAACAAAAACAATATGACAAATCGTATAAAAAACGGAAATCATACGGCAAATCGATTTTTTTGCGTTATTTTAGCAGATTCAACAGAAACATCTGTCAGATGCGGAAATTATTGCTGATTCTGTTTTTAACGGCCTCCATTGGATTGTGGTGGCGGCCTACGGATGCGCAACTCAACAAGGCGTACTTTTTCTATGTGGGCAGAAGTTTTCTGATCGACAACAAATATCAGGATGCCATCGAGGTGCTCAACATCCTGCTTCGCGCCGACTCGACGGCCTATGAGGGCTATTTTCTGCGGGGTATCGCCAAATACAACCTCGACGACCTTTTAGGAGCTGAACAGGATTTTACTCTGGCCATCCGGCAAAATCCGGTTTTTACAATCGCTCTTCAGTATCGGGCCATCACGCGTTCCCGTTTAGGCAATTACGACGACGCGCTACGAGATTTTCAAGAGGCTATCGACTTGCGTCCGGACCTTCCGAGCGCCTATTACAGCAGGGGGGTCACCTATCTGCTGACCCAGCAATTCGAAAAGGCCATTGAGGATTTCTCGACATACATCCATTACGACAACAAAGTCGCTGACGCTTTCCTGAACCGGGGAACCTGTTATCTCTACCTGAAAGATACGGTCCGTGCCCTCGCCGATTTCGATCGGGGTATCCGAACAAACTACTTCGATCCGAACGGATACAACCGCAGAGGAGCACTCTACATGACTCAAAAAAAATACGATCTTGCCCTGTCGGATTTCAATCAGGCGATCCACTACGATTCAACTTTCATCCCGGCTTACTTCAATCGGGCATTGGTCTATTACAGTCAGAAACAACCGGTACAGGCTATCGAGAATTTTTCACGTGTCATCGAGCTCGATTCGACCAGTGCACAAACGCTGTTCAACCGGGCATTGCTCCGTACACAAATCGGAGACTACAACAACGCTTTGGAGGATTATAACAAAGTCGTCTTCTACTCTCCGGACAACGTACTGGTCTATTACAATCGGGCCGGACTCTACACCCAATTAGGGGACTACGAAGCCGCCATTGCCGATTATACCCGGGCTATCGAACTCTATCCCGACTTTGCCAACGCCTACCTCAACCGTTCCTCCCTGCGTTATATGCTACGGGACCGCGAAGGGTCGATCAACGACAGAAAAATCGCCGAACAGAAAATCGCCGAATATCGTTCAAAGCTGAACGACAGCTCATTTTCCATCTATGCCGATACCAGCCGTCAGTTCAACCAGTTGCTTTCGTTCGAAAGTGAATCATCACAGGAGAGATCCCGGAAAATCACCTCGCGGAATGCCGATATTTCGTTACTTCCCCTGTTCAAGTTCTCGCTGATTACACACGATACGCTTCCCAAACAACCTCCGCATACACCTACCGGATATTTCCGTTACTATTCGGCCGAAGCCGACTCATTCGAAAAGAATGTAGATCTTCCCTACATGAAATGGACCAATAGCCCCAGCGACATGCCGCCCGACTCTTTGGCGGCCATCAATACGGCTCTTTCCGACTCACTCCGACAAGGAGACGAATCTTGGCAGATTTATTTCAAACGCGGGGTCGTGTTGTCTCTGATCCGGCAATACACCAGTTCGATCGCCAGCTATACGACCGCAATCGATCACGATCCGACAAACCCGTTCCTTTATATCAACCGCAGTACGACCCAAAGCGAAATGATCGATTTCGTCTCCTCTTTGGACAACGGGCAACAACGTATTACGATCGACAACGATCCGGTCAACCGGCTGAAAAACCAGTCGAACAGAGTCTACAATTACGATGATGCGATCGGCGATCTGAACCGGGCCATCGAATTGCTGCCCGATTTCGCCTACGCCTATTACAACCGGGCCAACCTGTATTGCCTGTCGGGGATGCTCTCGGAGGCTCTGGAGGATTATACGCATGCCATCGATCTGAATCCGCTGTTCGGTGAAGCCTATTACAACAGGGGCTTGATCCAAATCTACCTGAAAGATACCCACAAAGGGTGTCTCGATATGAGCAAGGCCGGCGAGCTGGGCATCAAAGAGGCATATAAAGTTTTAAAGATATACGGCAAGACGGATTATTAACTGTACGTAAGATCACAACCGACATGAACCCCGAAGAGACCCGGATTCGAAACACTTATGCCACCCCGTTGCGTCGATGGAGCGTGCTGTGCCTGGTCTCTTTCACGATGCTGACCGGATACGTCATGATCGATGCGATGGCCCCGCTCAAGACGCTGTTCGAGCAACAGATGGGTTGGAACAGCACCGATTACGGCATCTTTACGAGCGGATACGGCTGGTTCAACATATTTTTGCTGATGCTTATTTTCGGCGGCATCATTCTCGACAAGAAAGGCATCCGTTTCACGGGCATTCTCGCAGCCGGATTGATGATTGGCGGGGCTTTACTGAAATATTGGGCGATCTCGACGGAATGGAACAATGCCGTCACCTCCCTTTCGATAGGAGGTCACACCCTGTTCTCCATAAAATCTCAGATTTTTTATGCAACGCTCGGATTCGCCCTGTTCGGTGTCGGTTGCGAGATGTTCGGCATCACAGCCAACAAGATCGTAATCAAATGGTTCCAGGGAAAATCCCTTGCATTGGCTTTAGGGCTCAACATTGCAGCCGGCCGAATCGGAACCGCTATCGCCATGTTCGGTTCACTGCCCTTTGCCCGCATGACGGGCAACCCTGCTGCTCCGATCGCCCTGTGTACGATTCTTCTGTGTGTAGGGCTTCTCTCCTATCTGGTGTTCTGTGTTATGGATCACAAATTGGACCGTCTTACAGAGAGGCCCGAAAGCTCCGCCGGTCCGCATGACGATTCCGAAAAATTCAAAGGCTCCGATATCGTACATATCATCCGCATCCGCGCTTTCTGGTACCTTACAATCCTCTGTCTGCTGTTCTACTCGGGAATCTTCCCCTTTCTGAAATTCGCGACGGAACTGATGATCCAGAAGTTCGACATCTCTCCAGACTTCGCTGGGGCGGTTCCCGCCCTGCTCCCCTTCGGCAACATCTTGCTCACTCCGCTGTTCGGATCGATATACGACCACAAAGGATACGGTATCACACTGATGTGGATCGGTTCGGGAATACTTACACTGGTCCACCTCATTTTCGCCATTCCGGCTCTGACCGCAAAATGGATCGCCGTCGTACTGGTACTTTTACTCGGCATCGTCTTTTCCATGGTCCCTGCCGCCATGTGGCCCTCCGTCTCGAAAATCATTCCCTACCGGATGGTCGGGACCTCTTTCTCCCTGATCTTCTGGATTCAAAACTGGGGGCTGACCTTCGTGCCGCTGCTGATCGGTTTCGTTCTACAAAAATATTGCATCATCGGGACCACCATCGTCGACGGACTCAGTACCACTCAATACGATTACACCTTACCGATGCTGATCTTCGCTGTTTTCGGCATACTGTCCATCGGATTCGCATTTCTCCTTAAAAAAGAGGATGCACGGAAACAGTATGGACTGGAACGAGCCAACTTAACAGACCATTCGAATGTATAACCATAATAACCTATCGGACGATGAAACGAAGAGACTTTTTACGCATCAGCCTGTTGGGAGGGGCAGCTGCTACGGTTTTCCCGATCGATCTGTCGGCAAAAGGAGCCGGGAAATCGGGATTTACCCTTTGGCAAATCCCCTCACAGGTCGACACGATCGGCAACTCCTACGTCTTCCAGACGGACAGAGGCCGTCTGATCGTCATGGACGGAGGAATGAACGAGGAGGCTCCTTTCTTGAGCGGGTTTCTCTCGGCACTGGGGTGTGAAGTGGAGGCATGGTTCATCTCCCATCCGCATAACGACCATATGGGCGCCCTTACCGAAATCCTTAAAAAGCCGGGAGATCTGAAGATCAAAAAGATCTACCACTCCCGATTTTCCGAATCATTGATCGACCGGGAAGAGCCGTATAATATCTATGCCCGCGAATTTTATGCAGAAATCGACAAGCTCGATCCGAACGTTACGGAGGTCATTGATCTGAAAGAACCGGGACTGGAGCTGAAAATCGACGGACTGAACCTCAAGATTCTGGGAGTAACCAACGAAGAGCTGGCCTATACCAATCCATACAACAACTCGAGCATGATCATCCGCGTGTGGGACAAAGCCAAATCGATCGTCTTTCTCGGAGATGCCGGAATCGAATGCGGCGACAAAGTATTAGGTAGCACTTACCGGAATGATCTGGATTGCGACTACCTGCAAGTGGCCCATCACGGACAACGAGGTTGCAGCGAGGAATTTTATAAAACCATTAAATTCCGCGCCTGCTTATGGCCGACACCGACATGGGTATGGAACAACGATGCCGGAGGCGGAATCAATACGGCACACCTCAAGACATTCGACACCCGCCGCTGGATGGATGAAATCGGCATTACCGAACACCACGTCAGTTGTATCGACGGACTTTATCGCATGGACTAACCGATCTAATACATACGCACTATGAAAAGAAGAGATTTTTTACGTATCAGCCTGCTCGGAGGGGTCGCTGCCACGCTCCTTCCGGTCGACCTGTCGGCTAAAGGGACGGGAAAATCGGGATTCACCCTCTGGCAAATTCCCTCCCAAATCAATACGATCGGCAACTCCTATGTCTTTCTGACCGATAAGGGACGTGTCGTCGTAATGGACGGAGGGGTCAAGGAGGAGGCCATGTTCTTAAAAGGGTTTCTTGCTGCATTGGGGAACGAGGTCGAAGCATGGTTCATCTCACACCCGCATGACGACCACATGGGAGCCCTCAACGCCATCCTCGAAAATCCGGGAGAGCTAAAGATCAAGAAAATCTACCACTCCCGTTTTTCCAATGCCCTAAGCCGTAGCGAGCAAGGATCCCATCCGTCAACCGAAATTTTCTATGCACAACTGGATGCTCTCGATCCAAATGTTACCGAGGTCATCGACCTGCGAGAACCGGGATTGGAACTGAAAATCGATGGATTGAATCTCAAGGTTTTGGGTGTAACCAACGAAGAGTTCGCCCATACGAATCCATACAACAACTCCAGTATCATTTTCCGCGTGTGGGACAAAGCCAAATCGATCGTCTTTCTCGGGGATGCCGGAATCGAATGTGGTGACAAGGTATTAAATAGTATCTACCGGAACGATCTGGATTGCGACTACCTGCAAATGGCCCACCACGGACAACAGGGTTGTAGCGAAAGTTTCTATAAAACGATAAAATTCCGTGCCTGCTTATGGCCGACGCCGACATGGGTATGGAACAACGATCAAGGGCAAGGAACCAACACCGGTAATCTAAAAACATTCGAAACGCGCCGGTGGATGGATGAAATCGGTATCACCGAACACCACGTCAGTACCGTTGACGGATTATACCGATTGGATTAATCCGGATAAATCGTCACCAAACACAAACAAATTGGGCGGGATAAAATTTTATCCCGCCCAATTTTATTTCTTCTGGAAGATCTAAATCTTCAACTTAACTCCCCGACTACTTACTCAAATTAATAATCGAAGCAACCATAGCGGCCAAAGAGGCAGACGAGGACATAAAGCCCATAGTATTAACTAATCCATTCCCCGTTCTTTCCGGCTTCATCGGCACGACAATCTGACATCCTGCCTCCACCTTCGGATAACGTTTAAAGAAGAATCCGCCCCTTGTTGCAGCAACTTTCCCGTTCATATAGACCACAAAAGGTCTTCTCCGTGCCTCTTTCTTGTATCCTCCGGCCTGTCTTATATACTCTTTGAATTTCTTCTGATCATAAACTACCGTATTCTGATACAAAACGGCACCGGAAATACTAACCGTACCGATATATTTCGGGACAAATATTCTGTCGCCTTCACGCAAAATAATATCGTCTGCACATCCCGGATTCTGAACTGCCTTAGCTACATCAACTCCAACCGGATAATATTCTGGAATAATCACCGATTCGGTTGCTATCGAATCCTTCCCTTTATTGGAACTAGCGATATCCAATACCGCCTGCACTCTTGCTTTCTGGTCCTCAGTCATACGCCGTTGTACACTCGCCCCCAAAACGTATGCTTCGGGTGTAAATCCTCCTGCATTACGAATAATATCCGACAAACGACTCCCCGCCGTAGCTAATACATAGGCACCTTCAAACAAAACTTGGCCGGTTACATAAACCTTCTGCTGTTCGGAATATCCGGGAGAACGGCGTACAATAATTTCATCAAACGGTTCTATAATAAAACGGGCATCCTCCGGAGCAATCTTTAAATCCTCTGTTATGTCAAAGGTATACACTTCAGCCGTTTTAGGCGTATATGTTGTAGCCTGAGGATCTTTAACTCTACGGGCTATCTCAATCTTGGCCAACGATGCCGACTCCCGCAAACCTCCACATAACAAAATGACATCTTCAACAGTCATTCCCTGTCGATAAGCTATTGTATCCGGCGCATTCACCTCTCCTAATACGGTAATAATATAGTCTTCACGCAGATCATAAATATTGGGAATATATACCTCATCCAAATTGCACAACGGAATATCTTCCCCATTCATGACTTTCCGTACATCAAATGGAATAACCGTATATAAATTAGTAGTCGAATCGTATCTGGAAATTTGACCGCGGGAAGCAAATTCGGAACCTCTCAAACCTTCCGCTTTAGCTATCAATTGAGATAGAGTAGAAACATTATCGGAAAACTGATACTGTCCGGGACGCCATACAGCTCCAGATATTGAAATCATATTTCGATAAATCGGTAAAACCTCCCCCACCTGAACCAAATCACCATCTTTCATCTCAAATTTTGAGAAATCCGGTCGATCCACCGTAAGAATCTCCAATGCTCGGCCGTTGCTTTTACGGTATACGGTCACATTTTCACTATACGCATCTCCTGTAAATCCGCCACTATAGTCTATTAATGTACTTAACGTCTCTCCCTCCTTCAAATCATAAAACATTCCTCTTTTAACCTTACCTTCGATCCGTACATGATTATCATAAGGAGGAACAATGATCATATCGTTATCTTCCAACCGAATGTTCGTCTCGTATTTTCCATTGATCAAATAATCATAAACATCCAAATCGGCGACCTCTTTGCTGTTACGATAAACTTTCACGTGACGCAAAGACCCGATATTATTGACTCCCCCGGCAGCATACAGAGCATTGAACAACGTCGCTAAAGAGGGTAATGTATAAGTTCCCGGAACGCGAACTTCTCCCGAAATATTCACTTTGATACTTCTGATTTGCCCTAACGTCACACGAACCTGACCATTCATAATCTCGCTAATTTTGCTGGCAATCAACTGCTGCGCTTCTGCGACAGTCAATCCCGCAAGAGATATTGGTCCCACTCCCTGTATATTGATACTTCCTTCCGGTGAAATTTTTTCCTGATTACGGAATTCCGATTCTCCCCAGACTTCAATTACAACCTCATCACCGGGTCCCAATACGTAATTGGGCGGAGTCGCAATATTATAGCTCGGAGCAAATGTTAAATTATTTGTCGAAAATATCTCCTGGCCATAAACCATGTTCATTTTCGAACTATCAATAATCGTATCCTGTTTAACTATACTGTCATTCCGCGACAAACCATTTTCTGGCAATGCTTCTCTTTGAACCGTTTGATTGCTAATGGATTCTGATCTTATCACATTGGTTTGTGATGATTTATTTGCATTGAGTACTGCATTGATCTGTTCGTCCGTAGCACCCATCGATTTTGCTCGCTGGACCATATCGGAAGTAACTGCGACTTGAGCGCATACAAATTTTGATCCTCCGATCAGCAAAAAAATCGATGCTAAAACAAGCTTTAATCTAAATGTCGAATTCATAAAAGTTTTTTATTCCGTTTCCCCAAAAAATCGATTCCATAAATCATTATAAATCCAAGAATCAGATCCAAGAAAAACAATATATTGATATTTATATCTTTAAGCAGAACATTTAAAACGACAAAGCAGGCTTGCATAAAAATAATGGTCATCGAACTCTGAAAATGATTTAACCCGAGGCGCAACATTTTATGATGAATGTGCCGTTTATCGGGATAAAAGGGGGATAATCCAGCCTTGATTCTTACAAAAAAGACACGGATAGTATCGAATACCGGAATAAATACCATTCCCAAAAAAACTGCAGGGGCCGCAGGAGTATTGAACATAGCGGTTTCGACATTCATGTTATAAAACTTCAGGCCGAAAAAAGCAATCAGGTATCCCAACGTGAGCGACCCTGTATCTCCCATAAAAATTTTCATCCGTTTGCTGGAAACATTGTAGAAGAAAAAAACACTTACCACCCCCACAATTCCGGCAACCATAATCCCATACACGTAAAGGTTATTCCACGTAAACCAAATACCCAAAGCACCGAGTGTCAACAAGGAAAGTCCCGAGCATAATCCATCAATCCCATCGATCAGATTATAGGCATTCATCAACAAAACACATACCAATACGGTAAGGATTGTTCCGACCGATGTCGGCACAGCATGTATCCCGAATAAACCACCGAGATTCCCGATTCCGCATCCTCCATAGACTAAAAGCAGGGAAACAAGGATTTGTACGACAAATTTACTTTTGTATGTCAACCCGGTCAGATCATCGGCCAAACCGGTAAAAAAAACCATCGTCAATCCAGCCAATAAAAACATCCCTTCTTGGAAAACATCCGTTTCCAAAGACCACGCGCTGATTTCCCACCCTCCAAAATAACGAACCCCCATAATCAGGGCTACTGAGAATATAAATGCAGGCAAAAAGGCCACACCTCCTAAACGAGGAATATTTCCATGATGCAACTTTCGTTCAGAGATCTCATCAAACAATTTTTTCTTTTTTGAAATGATGATGATTCTCGGAATAACAACTACACCAACCAAAGCCGAAACCAAAAGAGTTATTATAACAAACAGTGTCAGCATTATTTCCTGTTTTTGAAGTGTACGTAGTCTAGCGGTGCAAAGGTACAAATAATGTTCGAGATTCCAGCCGCATGACCAAAAGAAAAAACGACCTTTTATCCAATCACTTAATGAACGTATAAAAATTAATATTTATTTTTGTCAGGAGATTCTATAACGGATTTTCGGTAGTTTTACAAACTTAAAAACAAAGAGCCAATGAAAATTGCGATAGTCGGTAGCGGATATGTCGGATTAGTCTCGGGTGTCTGTTTTTCGGAAATGGGAGTCGAAGTTGTCTGTATTGACAAAGACACGGATAAAATCGAAAAACTACGCAAAGGACTAGTCCCCATCTACGAACCCGAGCTCGACACGCTGATCCGCAAAAATATGGCAGCCGGTCGATTGAGTTTCGAAACCAATTTGCCGTCAGTCATAGATACGACCGATATCGTTTTTATTGCAGTCGGCACACCATCGTCCGGCGACGGAAGTGCCGATTCGAGTGGAGTCCTTGCCGTAGCCCGAACATTCGGGGCTTCGATTTCTCGCTACACCTTATTGGTTACCAAAAGTACCGTACCGGTCGGAACATCCGTCCGGATCAAAGCCGTCGTCAACGAAGAGTTACAACGACGCGGCGTGGCAGTCCCGTTCGACGTCGCATCGAATCCCGAATTTTTGAAAGAGGGCAATGCCATCAAAGATTTTATGAGTCCCGATCGTGTAGTCGTCGGAACAGAGAGCGAACGGGCCAAAAAGTTGATGAGCAGACTCTACCGTCCGTTTTTACTGAACAATTTCCGAGTCATTTTCATGGATATCGCTTCGGCTGAAATGACCAAATACGCCGCTAATTGCATGTTGGCCACACGCATCAGTTTCATGAACGACATCGCGAACCTGTGCGAACGTGTCGGAGCCGATATCAACATGGTCCGGCGGGGTATCGGAAGCGACCCCCGTATCGGCCGAAAATTTCTCTACCCAGGGTGCGGCTACGGCGGTTCCTGTTTCCCGAAAGATATCAAAGCCCTGATCCATACGGCAAAAGAGGTAGGATATCCGCTGCAGATACTCCATGCGGTAGAGGAGGTCAATGAACGGCAAAAACGTATTCTTTTCGACAAATTGATGCACCATTTCGGGAACGACCTTAAAAGACGTCGCATTGCATTATGGGGCGTCGCATTCAAACCCGAAACGGACGACATCCGCGAAGCCCCTTCGATGACACTGATCGAACTGATTCTCGAAGCAGGAGGTGAAGTCTCCGTTTATGATCCGGTCGCTATGGAAGAATGCCGACGTAAATGGGGCGACCGGATCCGATACGGATCCGACATGTACGATACCGTAACCGATGCCGATGCACTGCTACTGGTCACCGAATGGAAGGAGTTCAGGCTCCCTTCATGGTCGGTTGTAGAACGGCTGATGCGGACACCTGTACTGTTCGACGGCCGCAATATTTATGACCGGAACGATTTCAAAGAGAGCCGTATCACCTATTATTGTATCGGCAACCGATCCGAAAAACAAGATTAATCTCTATACAGGTAGATAAGAAAATAGGCCGTCCACAAAAATCTGGACGGCCTATTTTCTTGTACAGGACAGTTCGTTCGATCACGATTATCGATCAAAAGCAAAGACCCAAACGAAATCCGAAATTATTCAACTGATCCATTTTATCCTGCATGATCGTCCCCTGATTGGTCGCATAACTGTAATAAAGCGCCGCATGGAATCCGAGACGAGTCTGAGTAAACGGCCGGATTTGTACCCCCAACTCCGGCGACATGTAAAATCCCCATGTCTGCTCGTATGATTGCAGAATATAAAAATCGGATGATATCCGTGCATAGTTCGCCCCGAGTTTCATAGCAACGTAGGGTTCGCACATACTTCCGGTAAGGAAACGATACCGTCCCGTAACCCCAAATGGAACCTGATACAGAGAATGTTGCTGATCAGTTGTAACAGCAGAAGAGGCATTAATAAAAATCGTTCGCCGGGAAACATACTCGTTATTGGTATGATAGGCGAGGAACGCACCTATACCAAAATTACACGGGAAATAGTACCCGCCTTCGAAATTCATCCCCCAGCCACTCGATTTATCGACAAAACTCGCTCCGAGCGGCACATTGTACTGCCAGTCTATATTGAGGTACATATCGGGGTTGTTTTGAGCTTGACTCAACGCCGGACAAAACGACAATGCGGCAACAGCAACGCTCCATCCGATCAATTTTTTCCTTATATTTTTCATAGTATCAAACATTTTACATAAATGAATACACCTCGTTTTATTCTACATCCCGTATCAAATAAGAGGACTGGACAAAAGACTGATCGATGGCCCTGACAGTAAGTGTTGTGTTAAAGGAATTCGATCCGCTGAGCAAACCGCTCAAAAAAGAGTTCCACACGACAGGCAGTTTACGTTCGGCACCTGAACCAGGATCGGCCGTGAGGTCGACCATATCGGTAAGCAACGATCCTACGCTATATGTATAGACAACCGGATAGGGATAGTACCAATCGGTCCAATCCCCCCAATATCCGGGCCACCAATATCCGGGATAGGCGTTCCACCAATAGGGTGAATTGTAATAGCCGACAAAATAGGAGTCGCTCTGAATATAGCTGATCTGCAAACCGAGATCGGCTTCCCCTTTATCGACAACTCGAGTATATCCGAAGGCATTCATATTGTCGGCATAGGTCTCCAAAATAACTTCGGCATCGCTTCCAGTCCAATACTCCGGAGTCTCCTTATCACCAATAATCATGATGCTGTCCGGCATGTAATAAGTGAAGTAATTGTTAAAATCCGCAGTCGTGTCGTAATTGGTAAAGACCAAGAAATCGCTACTGAGCTCACCCAAATCGGGATCTCGCCGACAAGCGACCAACGCAAAAGCGGCCATCAAAATGTAGATTGATTTTTTCATGCTTTTTATGGTTTAATAATTGGTTTTTGAGGCGATCGAACGCAACTCCTCCCGAAGAGATCAAAATTCGTTCCATAAGTATGCGTCGCCTTCCACGAGTAGGAAATTCGATAATCAATCGATCCATTTCGGAAAATAAAAGCACAAAAAAAGCGACTTGCAAAGATTGCAAGTCGCTTGCGGAAAGTGGGGGATTCGAACCCCCGGTACCAGTTACCCAGCACGGCAGTTTAGCAAACTGCTGGTTTCAGCCACTCACCCAACTTTCCTTCCTTCGAAAGGAGCGCAGCTCAAATCGGCTACAAAACTAAACTATTTTTGCGTAAAAGCAAAATTTTTCCGGATCAATACTCCGCCTTTATGCACTTCGCCGGATTGAAGATCCGCCCTTCTTTACTCTAAAATATAAATTTCGAGCTGATCTCCTTATAATCATGAACCCGTTCGATCACATCGGCGAAAATATCGGCCACCGACAGTACGGTAAACTTCGAGGTATCTTCGGTCTTTTTAAGCGGAATCGTATCGGTCACGATAACCTCCGAAAGCGCACTCTTATTGATGCGATCGTAAGCTGGACCCGACAATACGGGATGCGTTACGGCAGCCCGGACACTCGCTGCGCCCAACTCCTTGAACATATCTGCTGCCTTCGTTATGGTCCCTGCCGTATCGATCATGTCGTCCATGATGATGATGTTCCGATCCTTCACATCACCGATAGCCGTGATTTTCCCCACCACATTAGCCTTTTCACGCTGTTTGTGGCAGATGATCATCGGCGCATTCAAATGCTGCGAATAGGCATTGGCCCGTTTGGCCCCCCCCATATCGGGTGCTGCAATCGACAGATTTTCGATGTTGAGGTTTTTGATATAAGGTACGAAAATACCGCTCGCATAAAGATGATCGACCGGAATATCGAAAAATCCCTGAATCTGATCGGCATGAAGGTCCATCGTCATGATCCGGTCGACACCTGCCGCACGCAACAGATTGGCAACCAACTTAGCCCCGATCGAGACTCTCGGACGATCTTTCCTGTCCTGTCTTGCCCAACCGAAATAGGGCATTACGGCGATGACACGATGGGCCGATGCCCGATGAGCTGCATCGATCATCAACAGCAGCTCCATCAAATTATCGGCAGGCGGAAATGTCGACTGAACGATAAATACCGTACATCCGCGGATGCTTTCGTCGTAAGCGGGTTGGAACTCCCCGTCGCTGAATTCGAGCACTTGAGAATTGCCCAAACTGATTCCAAAATTGGAAGCGATTTTCTCGGCCAGATAGCGAGAACCCCGACATGAAAAAATCTTAATCTTATGAATTGCCATGATCTGAAGAGTTGTTCATTCGTGCACAAATGTACGCCATTTTCATGAAAAACATAGGGAATGTCTGTAACTTTTTCGTAATAAATGATCGAGAAACCTTTTTATTGAGATTTTTCCGATTTCTCTATCCGATTTTATGCTCTCTATACCAGATTTCCAGACACTCCCCGATATAGTCGAGAATCTCCTCCCGCCCCTGACGTTTTTCCGATGAGGTTCTGAACACAGGCGGCAACTCACTCCACGTCTCCCGCAAAACACGGGCAAAACGTGCGATATTCGACGAGGTTTTGTCTGCCGACTGTTTGTCGCATTTGGTAAAAATCAGACTGAACGGGACACCTTGTTCTCCAAGCAGTTGAATAAATTCCAAATCGATCTTTTGCGGTTCGAGCCGGGAATCGATCAATACGAACAGCGAAACCATATTTTCCCGCTGCAACACATAATCGGTTATCAGACGCGAAAAAGCCCCCCGCTGATCCTTCGATACACGGGCATATCCATATCCGGGGAGGTCAACCAAATACCATGCGCCATCGATCTTGAAGTGATTGATCAACCGGGTTTTACCGGGTGTAGCCGATACCTTGGCAAGCCCCGGACGATCGGTCAACAAATTGATCAGAGAGGATTTACCGACATTCGACCTGCCGATAAATGCAAATTCGGGCAACGAATCTTTCGGACACTGCTCCAACTTCTGGCTGCTGACGGTAAATACGGCAGAACGAATATTCATGATACAATGTTTAAGATCGGTTCGAATCATTCATCGACCGACTGGCTATGGGAGATAATCATCAACTTATCATTCAGGAAAATATGCGAACTCCCGTTCGGGATAAAAAACGCTCCATCCCGTTTGACCGCAACTACCAATTCATCATCTGGCAACGGAAGGTCCATCAGCCGATCCCCCTTGACCAACATATCGGCCGTAACAGGCATTTCGGAAAAGGTGGATTTGATCTCGGCCGGAAGTTCCTCGAAATGAAATTTTTTCCGTCCCGCTTCGGGATTTTCGTCGACGAGTTTCAGTTTCTGGGCCATGTAGTTGACCGTCGTCCCCTGCACGAGCAGCGAAACGATCGTAATGAAAAACACCGTATTGAAGATGAACGAG
The DNA here is from genome assembly GCA_019119305.1 of Candidatus Alistipes merdigallinarum. Classification (GTDB taxonomy): domain Bacteria; phylum Bacteroidota; class Bacteroidia; order Bacteroidales; family Rikenellaceae; genus Alistipes_A; species Alistipes_A merdigallinarum. The sequence goes on from DWXH01000021.1 coordinate 103,372, forward strand.
GCATTATCGATTCCCGCGGTCAACGGATAGGTCGCAAAGATAATCGGGACAGCTCCGCGCAATCCGACCCATGAGACATAGGTTTTCGCCCGATTGCTGATTTTCCGGAAAGGAGCCAGACACAGAAACACCGTAACAGGACGGGAGATCAGGATCATGACCGCTGCGATCAACAATCCGATCCATGTAACAGGCAACAGCTCATTAGGATTGACCAGAAGCCCGAGTGCCAAGAACATGACCAGTTGAGAGAGCCACGCCGTCGTATCGAAGAAGGATCCGATACTACGGTAATGGGGCATTTTGCTGTTCCCGATAACCAGTCCCGCAATGTAGACAGCCAAATAACCGTTCCCTTTGATCAAATCGGTGAATGAAAAGACAAAAAAGACACACGCCAACAGCAATACCGAATAGAACGACTTATTGTCGCTGTTCAACCGATTGATAAACAAGAGGGCCAACCGGCCGAGCAAGTACCCCGAGATCGCACCGATGGATATTTGCATGAACAACGTGAGAATGGATTGGCCGAAACTCATTCCGCCCACCTGAATCACCTGAATGAAAAGGATTGTGAGGATATTGGCCATCGGGTCGTTGCTCCCGCTCTCGAATTCGAGCATCGGACGCAAATTTTCCTTTAATTTAAGCCCTTTTGAACGAAGGATCGAAAACACCGATGCCGAATCGGTAGAGGACATCACAGCTGCGAGCAGCAACGACTCATACAACGTCAATGAAAATTGGGGGAAAAGATAGCGTGTGATCAGATATATCGCACCTCCGGTCAGAAAGGTTGTGAGCATGACACCGACCGTAGCCAAAACGATACCGGGACCGAGAACCGGACGGATTTTGCTGAACTTGGTATCCATACCGCCCGAAAAAAGGATAACGCTCAGAGCAACCATACCGATAAACTGGGCGGCAATCGGGCTGTTGAACTGAATGCCGAGTCCGTCACTTCCGAAAAGCATACCGACCCCAAGGAACAGCAACAAAACCGGAACACCGAATTTATGTCCTGCTTTCCCTGCAAAAATACTCACAAACAACAAAACCGCTCCGACCAACAGGATATTTCCGGCATCCAACACCATAGTTTTTCCACAAGATTACGATATACGACAATTAATCAGACTCATCCCAAGCGTTTCTAAATGCTCTTTCCGTCTGCTTCAAAGGTACGGATTTTATTTCTTGTTACAACAAATATCCCGAGTGAAGTTTCACCCGGGATATTTGTTCTATATAGACCATTTCCATTCAGTTTCAACCGTTACCGAATAGGAATGAGCACAAAACGGAACGAATAATCGCCGTAAGGCAGCGTGTGATCCGGCCTCGGCCAGCTTCCCCAGCTATCTTCTCCGCCAACCCCCATCTGTACGGCATCGATATGCATATTAACCAGATCCCGGGGAGTCAGTTCTCCTGAATGGCGCTGGTGTTTCTCGGGCCCATCGTCCAGATCTTCCGTCAGATAAGGTAATGCAGAGGCTTGGAACGGTCCGTCGCTCCGAATCTCGAATCCCCGACCCGAACGATCGATCTGTTTCCAGTATCTCACATCGGTTTTGTTCCCGCTCTCCTGCGGACGGATATACGGATAGTACTGATCATCTACATCTTCCGTATACAGGCCGATCAGTGCTGCCGCTTTCCGGTCCGAATAGCTTTCCTGCGGACCACGACCGTAGTAACAGATCCGATCATATTGGTGAGGCATCGTGAGTTCCATACCAAACCGGAACAAGTGAGGCATATCTTTCTGAGCTGGATCGACCGTCAACACTTCAGCAACCTCGACAGCTCCGTTTCCGTCAATCGTATAGGTAAGTTCGAGTTGTGCGGCCAGTTCCGGCAGTTCATACTTCGCAGCAACGACCATCTCGCCTCCTTGAGGTTTCGCTTCCAGACTCTTCAGCTTCATCTGCGGATCGTGCCACAAACGGAACTTCTGCTGCATCTGGGCACCGAAATCGTTGTCGGTCGGAGCTCTCCAGAACGACGGGCGCAACGGATAACCCTCCAGAATCAGGTCTTTCCCGTCGATCATGTAATCGGTCATCCAGCCGCTCGCCCGATCAAAACTTACCGAGAAGTTGTCGCCCTCGAAAATCAGCGCTTTCGTCGAAGGCACCTGCCGAACCGAATCCGCTGCCGGACATGCTTCGGCCGAGAAGGCGCTGTACGGTCTTACTTCCAACTGATCGTAGGCCAGGCACGTACCTGCCGGCAACAAACCGTCGGCCTGTTTCAACAGGTAACGCACGTTCAGCAATAACTCGCCCGTCCCTTTCGGAAGTGTATATCCTAAAGTAAACGTCTTGCGTTGTTGCGGAGCGACGTCCAAATCGGTCACAACCCCCTGAGCCACCGGAACACCCTCCGACACGAGTTCCCACTCCATTCGGTAGTTCGAAAGATCGATAAAGAAGTTTTCATTATATACCTCAACCGCTCCTTGCTGGAGATCGACAGGTGTCGTCCAGATTGACTGCTGGACTTTACCCGCCTCATACATGTGGGGATTAGGTACCCGGTCTGGGCTGACCAAACCGTTGCAGTTGAAGTTTTTAGTCGAAACGGTATAGTGACCGTAATCGCCACCATACGTATAGATCATCCGTCCGTTGCGATAATCCCGCAGACCCTGATCGACAAAATCCCAAATGAATCCGCCCTGCAGATTCGGATAGGTACGGAACAGATCCCAATACTCCTTGAATCCGCCCAACGAGTTCCCCATCGCATGGGCATACTCGCAAAGGATCACCGGCCGCCGATCACCCTCTCCTTTACCCCATGCCTCAACTGTAGCGATCGCCGGATACATCGGGCACCAAACATCCGAATAGTCGTTTCGTTGCGGATCATCCAGAGCCCGCTCATACTGTACCGGACGGCTGGGATCGAACTGTTTGATCCAATCGTACGCCTGATAGAAATTCTCTCCTGGCCCTGCCTCGTTGCCTAACGACCAGAAGATAACGCTCGGATGGTTCTTGTCGCGCAATACCATACGGGTATTCCGTTCCATGTGGGCCCGTTTGAAGCGCGGGTCATGCCCCAGCGACTGCTCCCCGTAACCCATGCCGTGCGACTCGATATTCGCCTCATCGACCAGATAGATCCCATACCGGTCACACAGGTCATACCACAACGGATTATTCGGATAGTGCGAGGTACGCACAGCATTGAAGTTGAATTTTTTGAGGAGGGTCAGATCCTCGATCATGCGGCGTTCCGATACGACATAACCGTAATCGGGATCGATCTCATGGCGATCGGCACCTTTAAACAGTACAGGCTGTCCGTTCACCAACACCTGCGATCCCTTGATCTCCACCTTGCGGAAACCGACATTCTGAGGAATCACTTCGGTCACCTTACCGTCACGATCCGTAACCACGGCATACAACCGATACAAGTTAGGAGCCTCTGCACTCCACTTTTTCGGATCGGCGACGGGCGTTTCCACCTCGAAATTCCCCTTTTTATCGGGAGTTGCCTCCATCTCGGCCACAACGGCACCTTGTACATCCTGAAGGGTGAATTGCACAGCTCCACGACCTTGCATCGTTCCCCGCACCGTCAAAGTCGCATCCTTATACTCAGCATCCAAATCCGGCGTAATGAACAAATCGTTCAAACGGACCTTCGGCCGGGCATAGAGATACACATCCCGAGCGACACCGGACAAGCGCCAGAAATCCTGATCCTCGAGGAACGAACCGTCGCACCAACGGAAAACCTGAAAGGCAATCCGGTTGGTACCCGGATGAAGATATTCGGTCACATCAAATTCAGCCCCCAACTTGCTGTCCTCGCTGTAACCGACATATTTCCCGTTGATCCACAGATAAAGATTCGACGTAACCGATCCGAAATGGATAAACAGGTCCTTATCTTTTGCCGTCCACCCTTCGGGTAGTTCGATCGTACGGATATAGGATCCAACATGGTTGTCTTGAGTAGGAATCTCGGGGGGATTGACCGGTTGAATGCTGCTCCATGCATACCCCATATTGATATAGACCGGATCTCCGTATCCATTCACCTCCCAAATACCGGGGACCGGCATATTCGCCCATGCACTGTAATCGTATCCGTCTGCATAAAAGTTCTCGGGACGCTGATCGGCATCTTTTACCCAATTAAACTTCCACAACCCATTCAGAGAGAAAAAATTGGCCGATTTTTCCCGGATATTCTCCCGAGCTGCCGACTCATTTTCATAAGCGAAATAGGAGGCGTGCATCGGCGCACGGTTGACGGCATTGACTTCGGGATCCATCCACTCCGTAAAGGTCTGGCCCGAACCGGCTGCCGCCACAAGAGACGCCGCGACACACAAAAAAAGACTCTTTTTCATATTCGATTCAATTAAAATTATAACTATTCAGACAAAAATAGATAAAATTCGGTTTATTCCAACGCCTCGACTTCAATGATCGACACAATCAACCTTCACGTCGTCCCCAAACCGAAGATTCCGGTCTTATACGACAGTATCCTTTTGTCACGGTTCACATAATACAAAACAGGGACAAATCCGAATTGATTTTTTCAGGAATCAGAAATCAATCGCAACTAATCCCACTAATAGACACCGGAATCCACACAAAACCGCTTTGTGCCACACGACAAAGACAACATCTCCTGTTTTCGAATCTTCATTACACCCAAAGCACACGATACACGCTCAACTCAACTCCGACCCGGAACAAACTTTTTATTTTTACAATCACGGTTTTTTAGGAACGACCAGCGGGAAAGATCGCTCGACAATCCGGGTTCCGTTCGGTGCGACATCCGGTTCGTCGCGATGAGCGATATAGACCACCAAAGTATATTTTCCCGGTTTGACTCCGTCCAACGGAATATCGACCAGAGCCCGCTCCCCTGCGGGAATATTTGCCGGGGCACAAACTCCCTCCTTGACAATCCGTTTCGCTCCGGCAATAATCGTATAGCCGATCTCGAAGTTTCGCATATTGGCGATTCCGAATCCATTGACAATCTCGACGCGTCCAGCTACCGGCCCCTCCTCGATCGAGGTATTTCCATACCCCGGCGACACTTCGCCCGACGCCTCTGCCTGCGCTGCGAAATTCAACGTAAAACGCCCGTCGGAATCGTTCCTCTCCTGCGGTTTTCCGACCACCATATCGCTGTTCCATTCGGCCCCTGCCTCCTGGTAGATAACCGGGTGCTCCTTCTCCACCCCCTTGAGTTTAAGATAGGCCTCATAGGTATTATAACCCTGACCGGCCTTGTCCCCCAACGAAAACATCAGCACAGAAGGGTGGTTCTTCGACATATAATACATATTCATCACCCGGTCGACATAGGCGTTGGTCCATACCGTATCGTTGGCCAGCGTTCCGCCTACCGTCCGTTCATTTCCGCTCGCACGGGTATCTATGTTCGCACTGTTGCAAACATAAAGGCCATAGCTGTCCGTCAACTCATAGAACCGATCGTTCTGTGGATAATCCGTAATCCGCAGGCAATTAATCCCCTGTTTACGGAAAGACTCGAAATCCCGCCGAATCGAAGCCTCCTCTTTCGGACAATCGTAATCGACCGCATACAACGTCACGGGATAGCCGTTGATCCGGAATCCCTTATCGTCATACTCCACCTTGCGAAATCCGATTTTCACCTTCGTATACTCCGTAAAACGGCCTTCGTGCTGCAACCGCAGCGCTATGGTATAGAGTTTCGGACTTTCGTGGCTCCACGACTGAATATCGGGCAGGTTGGCAAAGAAACGCACGGTATCCTCCGAACGCAGGTAGAAACGGGCATCACGTTTGCCGTGCGACAGAACCGTACTGTCGTCAGGTGCAATCAGTTCATAGTGAACAAGCACCTCTTTGGGGTTCAACAGATGCGACTTGACAATCGCACCGAAACTGAACAACGCATTCCCCGCATCATTAAAACGCGTATCGATCACAAAATCCCGAATACGCACCTTCGGCTGGGCGATCACCCGAACCGCACCTTCAATCTGTGTCCCTTCGGTTTCGATCTGATTCTCCAAAGCCTCCGAAGCCGGATGTGCATAGGCAATCACGGCTATCGTATTTTTCCCATCGGAGACATAACGCGTGATGTCGAAATAGGCCGGGGTCTTGGAATCCTCGTGATAACCGACGGGGTGTCCGTTCGCAAAGACATAATAGGCCCGGCTCACGGCATCCAGACGGACAAAAATCTGGCGATCGATCCATTTGAAGGGCATCGTGAATTCCCGGCGATAGACCGCCGCCCATACGTCGTTTACCTCCCGTTCGGGAACCGTAACGGTCTGCCATGCCGACACATCCATACCGGGCTGTGTGAGTGTCGAATCGAGATCCACCTGTCCGCTAAAGGTTTTCATCTGCCATTTCCCGTTCAGGCTGCGGATATAGAGCGAGTTGGCATCGTCTTCCTGCAAGGCAAGGTTCCGACTGTCGTAACTCATGATCCGCGTACCGGCAGGCTCCCTGCGGAAACTCACTTCAGTCGGATCATCCATCATATTTTGTTGTGCCTGTACAACGAACTGTGCAACCAGTCCGCACAAACAAAGTGCAATACAGCGTCCGTATTTCATCTTTCCCAAATTTAAAAAAATGCGAAGAAATCCGTCGTCCACAAACCTCCCCGCAAAACACACGCCTCAATCTGCAAAGATAATAAAATAGCTGCCCGGAGAAAATGCGGACAGCTATTTTCCTGTCTTATTCCGGGTTTCACCGGATTATTTGGTCGGGATCGTCGCAGCAGCGGCAATCACACTCAGATTACGGATCGACCTCGACGAAGCAACCTCCGGAATCAGATGGACATACGGCCGATGCAACCCCATCAGGATCGGACCGTTGATCTCGGCACCTCCCAAAATCTCCATCATTTTATACGAGATGTTGGCCGATGACAGATTCGGGAAGATCAGCACATTGATATCGCGATCGCCCAACTTGTTGAACGGATAAAATTCGTTCCGTGCCTTCTTATTCAAAGCAATGTCGGCCTTCATCTCTCCCTCCACGAGCAACTCGGGGTATTGGAAATGCAGGATCTCCACCGCTTTGGAGACTTTGGTCGCCAACGGTTCGGTGCTCGTTCCGAAATTCGAGTGCGACAACATGCCGATTACCGGTTCGATACCGAAGCTCCGCACCGTCCGAGCAGTCATCAAGGCAATGTTGACCAGATCCTCGACCGTCGGACTCGGATTGACCGCCATGTCGGCAAAAAACATCGGTCCCCGCTTCGTCGTTACAATCTCCATGGCTGCCAACGTCGTGTTGCTGTTCGTCGTAAAAATCTGACGGACAGGCTTCAGCGACTCGATGTAATGGTGCGTATAACCGAGGATCGAGGTATCGGCGTCCCCTGCAGCCACCATCATCAACGAGAACCAGTCCCGATGCATCATATACTCGACCGCTTCGTTCATACGTACACCCTTCCGGCTCACCTTGTTATAGAGTTGCTGGGCATAATCCCGACGTCGGCCCTCTTCTGCATCGCTTCTGAAGTCAACGACATACTTCATGTCGAGGTTCAGGTGATTCTCCTGTAAAATAGCGGCGATCTTCTTCGCGTCGCCCACCAATATAGGAACAGCCAGATTGTCGTTGATCAAATGGATCGCTGCCTTGATCGTCGTCAGCCGATCGCCCTCGCTGAATACGATCCGACGCGGCTCGGCCGTTTTGACCTTCGAACGGATCGCCCGCATCAATTTATCGTCACGCCCCATCCGGCCGTCCAGCTCTTCGGCATAAGCCTTCCAGTCGGTAATCGTTTTCCGGGCGACACCCGATTCGATAGCGGCCTTGGCCACCGCCACCGAAATCGTCGAGATCAATCTCGGATCCAGCGCTTTCGGGATCAGATAATCCCGCCCGAAAGATATATTGTTGTCGTTATAGGCCGCAGCCACAATATCGGGAACGGGCTCCTTGGTCAATGCCGCAAGGGCTTTCACGGCTGCAATCTTCATCTCTTCGTTGATCGTAGTCGCCCGCACGTCGAGCGCTCCCCTGAAAATATACGGGAATCCCAACACATTGTTCACCTGATTGGGATAGTCCGAACGCCCCGTCGCAAAGATGATGTCCTTGCGTGCCGCCATCGCATCGGCATAAGAGATCTCCGGATTGGGATTGGCCAATGCGAATACGATCGGATTCTCGGCCATACTGCGCACCATATCCTGTGTCAGCACATTGGCCACCGAAAGCCCGAGAAAGACATCCGCCCCTTTCAGCGCCTCGGTCAACGTATCGACCTCGCGAGTCGTCGCAAATTTGCTCTTGATCGGATTCAGATCTTTCCTACGTACCGATATCACCCCTTTGCTGTCGCACATCACCACATTTTCGGGTTTAACCCCAAGCGACATATACAATTTGGCGCACGAAACGGCAGCCGCACCGGCCCCGTTCACCACAACGCGAACCTCTTCGATTTTCTTTCCGGCAATTTCCAACGCATTCAACAACGCCGCAGAGGAGATGATCGCCGTCCCGTGCTGATCGTCGTGCATCACAGGAATCGACAACTCCTCCTTAAGCCGTTCCTCAATCTCGAAACACTCCGGAGCCTTGATATCCTCCAGGTTGATTCCTCCGAAGGTCACCGATATGTTTTTCACCGTCTGGATAAACTGCTCCGTATCCTTTGTATTGACCTCTATGTCGAACACGTCGATATCGGCAAAGGTCTTAAAGAGCAAACCTTTCCCTTCCATCACCGGTTTCCCGGCCATCGCTCCGATATCACCGAGTCCCAACACCGCCGTACCGTTCGAGATTACAGCCACCAGGTTTCCCTTGGCCGTATACTTATACGCATCGTCCGGATTCTCCTTAATGGCCAAACATGGTTCGGCCACTCCGGGCGAATAGGCCAACGAAAGGTCCTTCTGCGTGCTGTACGGTTTGGTCGGAACGACCTCTATTTTTCCGGGCCGCCCCTCCGAATGGTAGAGAAGTGCCTCTTCTTTCTTACTTTTTGCGTTATTCCCCATAGCTAACTATTCTGTTTTCCTTTATTCCAACATAATCTTATCGAATAACCGCCATATTATACAGAGATTGTCACGACAAAAAAATCTAACAACCATTTTTTTGTAACCGACTTTTCGCTATATTTGTAATATAGTGGTAGATATTTCGCAATCCCTTTTCATCACGAAAAAATCAGGCACAAGGTACGCATTTTTATCAACAGATGGATGCATTTTCGCAATTAAATTTTCCTCGATACCCTTTCAGAATCCGGAAACGTGAAACAGAGCCCCAAATTTGGGACAACATCCGACAAAAATGGCTCGTCCTAACTCCCGAAGAGTGGGTCCGGCAACATCTGATCCGATTTTTGATCGAAGCACGCGGTGTATTGCCGGCCTCCATATCGCAAGAATACCCCATCCCCCTCGGGGGAACACGGCAGCGGGCCGATCTCGTTGTTTTCGACCGGAACGGGCACCCCTGTTTGCTGGCTGAATGCAAAGCCCCCGACGTCAACCTGACCCAAACAACTCTCGCACAAGCCGTTCGCTACAACAGCATATTAAAAACCCCGTTCGTCTTGCTGACGAACGGGATCAAACATATCTGCTATCATTACGACCACTCGGGACATTGGCTCACCATGAGCGACATCCCCGATCTGTCACCATTTTTTCGGATTCAATAACTGCAGCATATACTCATCCTGCCAGTCGGATGTCGTCCGGGTCCACTCCTTTTTCAATCCGCTGACCGTAAATCCTTTGCTTTTGAACAAGGCGAGGCTCCGCAGGTTCTGCGTCGGAATATTGCAATACAACTGATTGAGCGTCAACACCTGAAAGCAATAACGGATCAACAACGACACGGCATGCGAAGCATACCCTTGCCCCTGATCGTTCTTGTCGTAGATCAAAATGCCCACACCCGCCCGACAATTATAGGGGTCGAGGTCGAACAAATCGATCGCTCCGACCGGTTTCCCTTCGGCTTTCGACTCGATAATCAAACGCAACTGACGGGTTTCATAAATATCCCGCTGCTGTTCGGCGATGAACTTCCGTAAAACATGTTTCGAAAAGGGAGCAATCGTATTGCTCACCTTCCATGTCTCGGTATCGTTCTCCCACCGGTACAGAATATTCACATCCTCCGGTTCCAAAGCGCGCAACCGGATCAGATCGCTCTCCATCGGATTGCCCATAACAAAAAGGATATGAAATCGATTACTACCTTTACAACGAAATGATCTTGTTCCGGATCAACATGGCCGCACCGAGCGCTCCGATATTCTCATCCAGATTGGTCGTACGGAACAACGTGTCGTTATAAACCAGACGCAACGAATATTTGTTGACCGCCGATTTGAGCGGCAACATAAGATAATCGCCCGCCGCAGCCAAATTTCCTCCGATGATCACCTGTTCCGGATTGAAAATATTGATCAGGAATGCAATACTTTTTCCGATCTTCTCGCCGACCTCTTCGATCAATTCGATCGACAGCGTATCGTCGTTTTTGGCCGCCTGAACGATGTCGTTGATATGGATCTTATGCTGCTTCTGGTATTTATCCATCAGGATTGTCGTCCGTCCGTTCTGAATCTGAGTCACCATCTTATTCTCGATGGCGATTCCCGAAACCTCCGTCTCCAAACACCCTTTCTTGCCGCAATCGCAGATAATTTCGTTATTAAAAAACGGAGTGTGGCCGAATTCTCCGGCAAAACCCGATTTCCCGTAATACAGCTTGCCATCGATAATAATACCGATCGCCACACCGCGGGCCAGATTCAAATAGATGATGTTCTTCTCCTCACCTGTACATCCCTTCGTGTATTCGGCATAGCATCGAGCACGCGTATCGTTCTCAATCAGCACCCGATGACCGAACCGTTTCTCCATAATATCACACAACGACTCCTCTTGAGAGGTAAAGTATTTATAGCTTCTTCCGGTTTTCGGATTGACTCTTCCGGCAATACAAATTCCGATGCCTAGCAATTTGGTACGATCGATGTCGCTGCTGTTCAAAAACTTTTCGATCGTCTGACAAATACATTCCAGACATTCATCGGTATCGTCGAGTTGAAAATCGGCATTATGTTCCAACTTGATCACATTATTATGCAAATCGGTCAACATCAACACCATCTGGTCTCGACTGATTTCGATCCCCGCAAAATAGATCGAAGAATGGGTCAACCCGAAAACATTGGGACGGCGTCCTCCACTGGTTTCTATTTTTCCACGATCCGCAATAATCTTATCGGCCAACAACTCGTCTACCAGTTTCGTAACAGTCGGAATACTGACATGTAATTCACGAGCCAAATCAGCCAATGTACACTCTCCTTCTATGGCCATATGGGCTATAATGTTACGCTTTAAGATATTGTTTTTCTGAACAATGCCTTTAGCTTTCCCGTTTTTACCCGGTTGATTGAAAAATTCCTGTAACGTGCTCATGACTGTAATTATTTAATGGGTTATGTTAAGTGGTTTTTCTTTTCTTATCTTAAAATATAACGACCAATTCTAGTTGAATTGTACAAAGTAAATGAAAAAAAGATTAAAAAGCCACGATCTGTTAAAATATTTTACATTTTTACCCATATTTCTTATTGTTTTCCGAATTTCTAAAATACAAAGAATGAGACAAGCGGTCATCCGCCCATCTCATTCTTTGCTTATCTATAAAAATCTTACAACGTTTGTTTCGACTCGCAGACAGCGCTCCGATCCACCTTTTTAATCAAACCCTGCAATACGCTTCCCGGACCGAGTTCCGTAAATTGGGTAGCCTGATCGGCCAACATATTACGAACGATCTGCGTCCACCGAACAGGAGAGGTCAGCTGTGCGATCAGATTCTTTTGAATCTTTTCGGGATCGGTATAGGGTTTTGCATCGACATTTTGATAAACCGGACAAATCGGCTGTGCAAAAGGAGCTGCCTTGATCGCCTCTTCCAGCTCGACACGTGCCGGTTCCATCAACGGAGAGTGAAAAGCACCCCCTACATTCAGTTTCAAAGCCCGTTTTGCCCCGGCTTCAGAAAGTTTGGCACAAGCCTCATCGATCGCTTCGTTGCTACCGGAAATCACCAGCTGACCCGGGCAGTTATAGTTAGCCGGAACGACAACCCCCTGTATAGAAGCACAGACCTCCTCGACTTTTTCATCGGGAAGACCAATGATTGCAGCCATCGTCGAAGGATTCTGTTCACAAGCCTTTTGCATTGCCATTGCCCGCTTTGACACCAATTTCAATCCGTCCTCGAACGAGAGCGCACCAGCTGCAACCAAAGCACTGAACTCTCCGAGCGAATGTCCTGCGGTCATATCCGGTTTGAACACGTCTCCCAAAGACTTAGCCAAAATTACCGAATGCAAGAAAATCGCCGGTTGGGTAACTTTCGTCTGTTTGAGCTGTTCGTCGGTTCCCGCAAACATGATATCCGTGATGGAAAATCCCAAAATTTCATTCGCCTTTTCGAATAACTCCTTAGCTAAAGGGACATTGTCATAAAGATCCTTGCCCATTCCCACGAATTGAGCACCTTGTCCCGGAAATACATATGCGTGCATTTTCGTATCTTTTTTAGTTTACAGCGGACAAAGATACACATTTTTCACAAAACGAACGATTTCTGATTCACAAACCATTAGAAATACGGCCTCTCCTTTTTTGCCCAAAACCAACTCCATCCCTATGTTCGTCCTCAAATCATTTTGCGTATTTTTGCCGAACCTATATTTTCTAAAGTCATTTGATGAAAAATTTTTCTTCGCTAACTATCCTGTTGTGCTTTTTAGCCTCATTGCAAATCTCCACACTCTCCGCCCAACGTAACGCGAAGGCATTCGAACACGGAGTCGTCGCATTGGATATCGGCACTACCGGCATAGGATTTTCATTCGCCACTCCTCTCCATCCATCGGTAGAGCTTCGTGCGGGAATAGGAGCCCTACCTTTTTCTTTCAAATACACTTATGACCATTTCGAACCCGTATCGGACCAACCCATGCCGACCAATATATTGTTGAACGCCAAAATAAACATGCTGAACGGGCACCTGCTGTTCGACTATTTTCCCTCACGCAACTCCTCATTTTTTCTTACGGCCGGACTGTATGCAGGCCAGAACCGAATGATCCTGATCTCGGGACAAAGCACCGAACCGGTCCAAATCGGCAACCTCATCATCACCCCCGACGAAATGGGACAAGTCGAAGGCTGGATGAAAATCCATGCTCTGAAACCCTATATCGGCCTCGGATTCGAGCAGACTCTTTCCCACTCCCGTTTCGGTTTCAAATTCGAACTCGGAGCTATGTTCATTGGAACACCGACCATACAAAGTAACAAACTATCATCGCTGGTTGATATCGGCGAGAAAATGAGCGGCATTGACCGTTTCCTGACCCGGTTCAAGGTCTATCCGAAACTCTCTTTCCAGGTGAATTACCGAATTTTTTAAATTTCATGGAGGGGTATTTCCGTTTTCTTCCCTTTCGGTTCCCGATATTTACTGATGAATAAAACCAATTCCTCCGGCAAATTCGTATCTTTGTCTGTCGAGTAATAGGACAAAAGATATGAAAACAAAAATAGTCATCGTCGGAACAGGCGGAGTCGGCGGTTTTATCGGAGGAAAACTTGCCAAACATTACACGCCAGACTCTTCCGTAAAAGTCTGTTTCCTGTCTCGAGGCGAGGCATTAAAGAATATCCGACAACAGGGGTTGATTGTGGATGCGCAGCAAGGCAGTTTCACGGCCCACCCTGCCCTCGCAACCGATTCGGCCGCCGAGATCGGACCTGCCGACTACATCCTGCTCTGCACGAAAGCCTACGACATCGAACGGGCCGTCGAACAGATCCGGCCGACGGTCACACCACAAACGGTGATCCTCCCTTTTCTGAACGGGGTGGACAGTGCTGAACGGATCAAGGCGATCTTACCCGAACAACCCGTGTGGGACGGATGCGTCTACATCGTAGCCTACATCGTATCGCCCGGGCGGATTGCCGAACGGACCAACGGATACCGGTATATGTTCGGAGCGCAGGACGATCCCGATCCACGGCAGGAGGAGCTGCAATCCCTCTTTGCCGAAGCAGACCTCCGTGCCATCCACGTACCGGACATCCAAAGACGCGTATGGGACAAATTCGCATTCATATCGACCGTTGCAACAGCAACCTCCTATACCGATGAGCCTTATGGAGTCGTCCTGAACACCCCATCGTACCGTCAGCAATTCGAATCGTTGCTCGAAGAATTTCAGGCGGTCGCCTGCAAGAAAGGGATTACGCTCTCCGAAGGGATTGCCCAAAAGGTCATCGACCAGATGGAACGTATCCCGGCCGACACAACCACATCGATGCAACGGGACTTCCGTGCTGGGAAGAACACCGAACTGGAGTCGCTGACCGGATACATTGTCCGTGAAGGGGAACGTCTCGGAGTTCCGACCCCCGTGTACGACCTGATGTATGCAGCCCTTCAAAATCGAATGAAACCTTTATTAGGATAAAGATAAACAACCCAATATCCTCCGGTCATGAACAAACCCAATCTTTACCGTTATTTCGTCCCCATCCTTTGTTGCGGCATACTCGCTTGCGCGAAACCACAAAACGATTGGAGCGAAACAGCCTCCATATGGATAGATGAAGGAGCTTTTCAGCGAGCCGATTCGTTGCTGAACACTGTCGTAAAGGAACATACCTCGAACGACGAACTCCGCCGGGCCGACTCCCTGCAGGAGATCATGCGCCGATGGCGGATCGAATTTCCGTACGACTCCGTACAAATCACCGAACAGATCCACGCCCGATTCGGCGATACAATAACTTCCGGACAGATCGCCCGTTGGGAGGATAGCGGACAGCTCGAGATGCGCCGGATAGACGGAGAAAAGCGTTATTTCAGACGGGCGGTCGGCAACCTGTTCCATCTGGTTCCCGAACTTTCCAGCCGAGCAGTTCAATCGGGCGACGATCCTCGCATCGCACATCTGCACTCGATCGTCGACTCAACCACCCGTTTCGGAGCCGCCACCCATCCGGTTCGGACCACCGTTCACTACACCCTGACCGTACACCCGAACGCCGTACCCGAAGGGGATACGCTCCGTTGCTGGTTGCCCTACCCCCAAGAGATCGCCCCGCGACAAACCGACATCGAACTGCTCGGCTCGTTTCCCGCGACCCATACCCTTGCACCGGTCGGGACACCCCAACGAAGCATCTACCTCGAGCAGGTTGCACGCAAAGACAGCGCTACCCGCTTCGAAGTAACCTTCCGGATAATCAACCGGGCCCGCTATTTCAGCCAGGACTCCTTAATAAAAGAGGTGCAACCGTACGATACAACCTCCGAAATTTACCGGACCTATACGGCCGAACGCCCCTCTCAGATTCTCTTCTCCGACCGGTTAACTGCCAAAGCCCGCGAACTGGCCGGCAACGAGACCAATCCCGTACGGATCGTATCGCGCATTTACGACTGGATCGACGAAATTCCGTGGGCGGGATCGATCGAATACAGCGTATTGCCCCACATTCCGGAGTATGTGCTCTCCTCGGGACACGGTGACTGCGGACAGGTCGGGTTGCTGCTCATTACAATGTTGCGCAGCGTGGGAATCCCGGCCCGATGGGAGAGCGGCTGGACCCTCTTCCCTCTCGCTTCCAACCTCCACGACTGGGGTTCGGTCTATTATGAAGGCGTAGGCTGGGTTCCCATCGACGTATCCGCCGGACGTCAGGCGAGCGACGATCCCGCAGTACGCAACTTTTATAAATCAGGACTCGACAGCTACCGGCTGGTTGTAAACAGCGATTACAGCTATCCGTTCGTCCCCCGGAAAATCCACATGCGGAGTGAGCCGATCGATTTTCAACGTGGAGAGGTGGAGACTTCTGAACGAAATCTTTACTTCGATGAATGGGACTATTTTATGGAAATATCATACGAATAAAACGAAATGGATATGAAAATACTAAAAATATTAGGCATTGTCTGGTGCAGCTTGTGGACCCTGTGCGGTACAGCAGCTCCTCCAGCCGCAGAAATTGTGGAACAGATCGGAGAAAAATTCGCCCCCGATCGGCGTGTCGTGGTTTATGATGTCGAAGCCGATCAGGTCAACGACACCCTTTGTCTGCTTCGGGGAAAATGCGACCGCACCGCAATCATCGATTCTTTAGAAAAAGCTCTGCGGAAAGAGAATATCCCCTATATGAACTGTATCACCCTATTGCCTGATCGGAGCGTAACGGACTACCCCGAAGCCCTCGTAACGCTCTCCTCGGTCAATCTTCGGGCACAACCGGCCCACGCTGCTGAGATGGTCAGCCAAGCCCTTATGGGGACTCCGCTTCGGGTCCTCGAACGGCACGAAGGGTGGTACCACGTACAAAGCCCCGAAGGCTATCTGTCGTGGATCGACGAGAGCGCCATCACTCTGAAGACAAAAGAGGAGATGGACCAATGGCGGGAGGCTCAACGTTTCATCTTCACCGATTACATGGGTTTCATTTATGCCGCCCCGGATGAA
Source organism: Candidatus Alistipes merdigallinarum (assembly GCA_019119305.1). Classification (GTDB taxonomy): domain Bacteria; phylum Bacteroidota; class Bacteroidia; order Bacteroidales; family Rikenellaceae; genus Alistipes_A; species Alistipes_A merdigallinarum. The sequence continues at coordinate 119,968 of DWXH01000021.1, forward strand.
ACGAGTACACATGTATCCGATCTGGTACTCGGATCGATTCTGGAACTCGACCCCGATCAGAAATCAAATCGGAAATTTATGGCCGTACAGCTGCCGGATGGCCGGAAAGGGTTTATCAGCCGCCATCAAATCCGGGAGTTATCGGATTGGGCCGATGATCCGCTCGATCCGGAACAACTCGAAAAAACCGCACGCAGCATGCTCGGCGTACCCTACCTTTGGGGAGGAACCTCCGTCAAAGGAGTCGACTGCTCGGGAATGGTCAAGACCGCCTACTGGAATTCCGGAATCATCCTTATCCGCGATGCCTCGCAACAGGCTCTGACCGGTGAGCGATTTGTGGGGGAGGAGTGGCGAAAGTGCCAAAAAGGTGACCTGCTCTTTTTCGGCAATGCCGCAACCGGACGCATCACCCATGTAGGCATGTATCTCGACAACGGTCGGTTCATCCACTCTTCGGGCAAGGTCCGCATCAACAGCCTAGACCCCGATGCCGATGATTTCGTCGGATACCCGTGCCTCTCGATCAGCCGCATCAAAAACCGGATCGGGACTTCAGGCATTACCCGTGTCAGCGAACACCCCTGGTACTTCAACCGTAAACGTTAATTCTCAATACATCGCAACCCATGAACAGACGAGATTTCCTAAAAACTGCGGCGCAAGGTATCGTAACGGCCGGTATCGCCGCAACGACCGGCGGATCGCTGCTGACCTCCTGCTCCGCGCCCAAAACGACAAAGGGTGGCAGCAAACATTTGAAACTGAGTTTCGAACCTTATGAACTAAAACTCAACCATCCGTTCGGCGTGGCCGTCAACACCCGCACACATACCCCAGACGTTCAGGTACAAATCGAATACGAAGGCGTTGTCGGTTACGGCGAAGCCTCCATGCCCCCCTATTTGGGGGAGACCGAAGAGTCGGTGTGCAAATTCCTCGCTTCGCTCAAGTTAGATCAATTCACCGACCCGTTCCGCATGGACGAAATTCTCGAATACGTCGACTCGGTAGCTCCCGATAACCGGGCAGCTAAGGCATCGGTCGACATCGCCCTGCACGACCTGACCGGAAAACTGCTCGGACAACCGTGGTACAAAATCTGGGGATTTTCACCCGAAAAAGCCCCCAACACCTCGTTCACCATCGGTATCGATACGGCCGAAGTGGTACGCCAAAAGGTAGAAGAGACTACGCCTTATAAGGTCATCAAAGTGAAACTCGGATCGGATCACGACAAGGAGTTGGTAGAGATCATCCGGTCAGCAACCGACAAACCACTTTGTGTCGACGCCAATCAGGGTTGGAAAAATAAGGAAGAGGCCCTCGAGATGATCGAATGGCTGAACGAACGGAACACGCTTTTCATCGAACAACCGCTCCCCAAAGAGATGATCGACGAGACGGCATGGATCCGCGAACGCAGTCCGCTGCCTATTATTGCCGACGAGTTCCTGCAACGTCTGCCGGACGTAAAACGGGCGCAAGGCGTCTACGACGGAATCAACATCAAACTGATGAAGAGTACGGGTCTGCACGAAGCCTATAAAATGGCGATACTGGCTCGTGCACTCGACATGAAACTGATGGTCGGATGTATGACGGAGACCTCGTGTGCTGTTACGGCTGCTGCTCAACTGGCTCCGCTGATGGATTGGGCCGATTTGGACGGCAACCTGCTGATTGCAAACGATCGTTTCGACGGTATCAAGATCGTCGACGGTAAGGTGACAATTCCGGATCGACCGGGAATCGGTGTCATTCCGCTGTAATCGTCAACTCCTACATAATAAAAGACTTCGGGGTCACAGAACGTTTTCTGTAACCCCGATTTTTTATTTCTCACCCGCCGCCGCGGCTCTGAGCCAATAGTCGATCAACAACAGATCGTTATCGTCCTGGATGACCTCCTTGAGAAACATCTCCTCGTCCGCCGCTTTTTCGAGATCGAAATTGCAATCATTGTATTTATCCTCCATAGGCACAGTATTAATCGACTTGTACCTATATAACGCAGGGTCTTAACAAATATTGCACACACTAACTTAAGATTAACTGTTTTTCGTCAATCATCTTGCGCATGTTGATCAGTGCATAACGCATTCGGCCCAATGCCGTATTGATACTTACCTGCGTCTCGTCGGCAATCTCTTTAAAACTCAATCCCATATAATACCGCATTTTAACGACTTCACGCTGTTCGGCGGGCAAGAATTCCACCAGTTTCCGGACATCTGCCGCGATCTGATCGGAAACCATACGGTCCTCGACCGAACGATCGGAAAATTTCTGATTGTTCAGCAGATCATACCCTGCTTCTGTTTCGGAAATATTATTTTGCTGTTTTTTCTGCCGGAAGTGATCGATCACCTGATTATGTGCAATACGCAAGACCCACGAGATAAATTTCCCGTTTTCCGTATAGCGCCCGTCTTTCACAAAACGGAACACACGTATCAAAGTTTCCTGAAAAATATCGTCCGCCAAATCCCGATCTTTGACCATCATATTGATATAATCGAAAACTCGCTGACGATGGCGATCGACCAATACGGTTAAAGCACACTCATTGCCTGACTGATAAACATTAAGCAACTCATTATCACTTAACTTCTTCAGATTCATATTTACTACTCGGTTTTGGTTTAGAGTAGACTTTTCCGATAGGCAATTTCTTTTAATGTTCGACAATCTTTTCGCAATGTACGCACATTTTTTCAAATTCACAAAATCTTTTGCAATATTTTTCCGTTATTGATCTTTACAAATCATATGCCAAAAAAACAAATCATACAAAAAAAATGCTACTACACACTATTCCGTTATCCGATTAGAAAAAAATATAGCCTTTTAAACAAACTCTCCCCCGAAATATATAAAAAAGTAGCGAACCTAAATCGGCCCGCTACTCCCCCCTATAACTTGTATCACATCTTTAGTATCTATAAAAATCAGCTTTATACGGGCCGTCAACCGGAACACCGATATAATCGGCCTGTTTCTGCGTCAATCGGGTAAGATGCACACCCAGACTGTCGAGATGCAGACGAGCCACCTCTTCATCCAAATGTTTCGGCAGACGGTACACATCCACAGCCATCGGTTTGGTCCATAATTCGATCTGTGCCAACGTCTGATTCGTAAACGAATTACTCATGACGAACGAAGGATGTCCCGTCGCACACCCCAGATTGACCAAACGCCCTTCGGCCAAGATAAAGATCGAATGACCGTCGGGGAAGGTATATTTATCGACCTGAGGCTTGATCTCTGTCCTTACGATACCGGGGTAGGCATTCAATTTATCCATCTGGATTTCGTTATCGAAGTGCCCGATGTTGCATACAATCACCTGATCACTCATGCGTTCCATGTGGTCGATCCGAATGATATCGCAGTTACCGGTCGTTGTCACATAGACATTCCCTTCCGGCAACGCATCCTCGACGGTTTTCACCTCGAAACCCTCCATAGCAGCCTGCAATGCACAGATCGGGTCGATCTCGGTGACGATCACGCGAGCACCATAGGAACGCATACTGGTCGCACACCCTTTTCCTACATCTCCATAGCCGCATACGACAACGACCTTTCCGGCGAGCATGACGTCTGTCGCCCGCTTGATTCCGTCTGCCAGCGACTCGCGGCATCCGTACAGGTTGTCGAACTTGCTCTTGGTCACCGAATCATTCACGTTGATCGCCGGGAAGAGCAGCTCACCCCGACTCTGCATCTGATAGAGCCGATGAACACCTGTCGTCGTCTCTTCCGAAACCCCTTTCACCTCTGCCACCGTCCGATGCCACCGTTGCGGATCTTCAGCAAGCAACGCTTTCAAAGTATTCATAATAACCGCTTCCTCGTGGCAAGAAGCCTCGTGATCCAATACCGAAGGATCATTCTCTGCCGCATATCCCTTATGAATCAACAGAGTTGCATCACCGCCATCGTCCACGATCAGATTCGGACCCTTCCCATCCGGAAAACTCAAGGCCATAGCCGTACACCACCAATACTCCTCGAGCGACTCGCCTTTCCATGCAAACACCGGCACACCGGCCTTGGCAATCGCCGCCGCCGCATGGTCCTGCGTCGAAAAGATGTTGCAACTGGCCCAACGCACCTCAGCGCCCAACTCAACCAGTGTTTCGATCAGAACCGCCGTCTGGATAGTCATGTGCAACGAACCGGTAATCCGGGCTCCCCGCAGCGGCTTCTCTTTGCTGTATTTTTTGCGGACGGCCATCAATCCAGGCATCTCCTTCTCGGCAATTTCGATCTCTTTACGCCCCCAGTCCGACAAGCCGATATCGGCTACTTTATAGGGCAAGTTCAAATCCAAATACATTTTTCCCTCCGATTTTATATGATTATTCCTTTTGTTTTCATCACAAATCCCGATCCCGAAACAAGCATTCGCCTCGATCCGGTCCCGCTCGATCTGCCGGTGCAATTCATCGAGCGAGTCGAATTTTTGCTCCTCCCGGAGAAATCGGATCGGCTCCACGGAGATCTCCCGGCCATACAGATCCCCGCTGAAATCAAGGATATGGGCTTCGAGCGTGCGCTCCGAATCTTTACATACGGTCGGTTTATAACCGATATTGACCAACGCCGCATAACACCGACCGTCCACATAAACCCGGGCCGCATAAACTCCATCCTGTAACAACACATCCGCCCCGACCGTCAGGTTCGCCGTGGGGAACCCCATACGTCGGCCGATCCGGTTGCCGGTCACTACTTTTCCTGTAATTCGAAACTCCATATCGACATGATCTGCATCGTCGTACCGCACATTGCCCGCCACATCCGGACAACTTCCCGCGCCACACGTTTTATGATCGGGCACAAAGGTAGTAAGAATAATCAAGATTTATGCGAAATCCACAAAGATGTGACTCATTACCAAACGCTCCTGATTCAATAAAAATTGCCTCGTTTGTTGAAACGGTTTGTTTTTCGTATCTTGTCCTGCACATAGAGAAACTTTTCCGACGAAAAGTTCGAGAAAACAAGAGATAAAACCTCATGGAACGCAAAAGTCGTAAGATATATTATACGATGGGAGAAGTGTCGGAGATGTTCGATGTCCGGCCTTCGCTGATCCGGTTTTGGGAGCAGAAATTCGACATACTCAAACCCGACAAAAACCGGAAAGGGAACCGATTGTTCACACCGAAAGATGTCGAGAACCTGAAATTGATTTACCATTTAGTCAAAGAGAACGGTATGACCCTTGCCGGAGCAGCCAAACGCCTGCGGGAAAACAAAAAAGGGGAAGAACGGGACCTGGAGGTAATCGAAAAATTACAAAACATCCGATCGTTGCTACTCGAGGTTCGGGAAGAGCTTAAAACAAAGGGCGAAGAGACGGTCTTCATCGAAGAGCCTTTCCTCGAGGAGGAAGAATCTATTTCCCCCGAAAAAGAGTCGGAAACCGCATCACGGACCGAGCAACCCGATTTCGAGCCACAGGACGAAGAGGAGATTCCGATCGGCCCGGCCGTTCCGCGCTTTCTGCAACGGGAGATCCCGATCCCGCCACAACCGGTCATCGTCCGGCAGCTCCCTGAAGAGAACGATAACGAAGAGCCCTCAAACCCGGAAGAGCAGAAACAAATATCTCCCCGTCCCATTATTATCGAACAATCCCTTTTTTAGAGACCGCTTTTATAACTTATAGCCCCTCAACTTTTAATCCCAAAACGATATTTGTTATGAAAGTCCGTGATATTACCGCAATTATCGAAACGTTCGCACCTCTGTCCCTTCAAGAGAGTTACGACAACAGTGGACTGAGCGTTGGAAATCCTGAATCCGAAGTCTCCGGAATCCTGTTGTGTGTCGATGTGACGGAATCCGTCATAGATGAAGCCATTGCTCTCGGAGCGAATTTAATCGTGTCACACCATCCGCTGCTTTTCCACCCTTTACGTCAAGTCGTCGGAGCCGATGCCTCACAACGGATCGTCGCCCGATGCCTCATTGCGGGCATCTCATTGTACGCGGCCCACACCAATTTGGACAACGCTCTCGGCGGTATGAATTTCCGGTTAGGCAGAATTTTAGGATTGAAAAACATGACTTTTCTGAGACCGGGAAACGTTTCGGTCGCCTCGTCCGGTAGCGGGGTGGTCGGCGATCTGCCTTCACCCCGACCGACCCTTGCCCTGTTACAGGAGATTAAAGATCGGCTCCATTGCGGAGTAATCCGTTATAGCACGCTCTGTCGCCCACAAGTATCCAAGGTCGCACTGGTTACCGGATCGGGGGCCTCATTCATCGAAGACGCCGTCGCCGCACACGCTGACCTGTATCTCTCGGCCGATTTCAAATACAACGATTTTTATACACCGGACAACCGCATTGTCGTGGCCGACTTAGGGCACTTTGCCAGTGAATATTGCGCAATAGAACTGCTGTATGATGTAATTACAAAAAAAATAGCTAATTTTGCAGTTCACAGGAGTGAAAGCTCCGTAGACCCGGTTAATTATTTGATTTAAGAAATTTCACTGATATGGCGACATCAAGCAGAAAAAGCGGTGAAGCGAACGATTACTCCATCGAGGAGAAGATCATCGCGCTGTACGAACTTCAAAAGATAGATTCGAAAATCGACGAGATCAATAAAATAAAAGGCGAACTCCCGCTCGAAGTTCAGGATCTCGAAGACGAAATCGCGGGATTGGAGACCCGGATCGCCAACATCTCTTCCGAAATCGACGGACAAGCCGCCGCGATCAAACAACATAAAGAGGAGATCGAACAGGCAAAAGGATTGATCGCCAAATACGAGGCTCAGCAGGATAACGTGCGCAACAACCGTGAGTTCGACTCGCTTTCCAAAGAGATCGAATACCAGAAATTGGAGATCGAATTGTGCGAAAAACGGATCAAAGAGGGTACGGCAGACATGAAGGTAAAGAAAAAAATGATCGAAGATGCCCAAGCCGTAGTTGCCGATCGGAAAATCGATCTCGCGGCAAAGAAACAAGAGCTGGAGAGTATCGATCAGGAGACGGCCAAAGAGATGGAGAATCTCAAAGCCCAATCGGATGCCGCATCGGTAAAAATCGACGCTCGGTTATTGGCTGCATATCGGAGAATCCGGAATAACGTTCGCAACGGATTGGCTGTCGTTACTGTAAAACGAGATGCTTGCGGAGGTTGCTACAACCACATCCCCCCCCAGAGACAACTGGATATCCGTTCGAACAAAAAGATTATCGTCTGCGAATACTGCGGTCGGATTTTGGTTTCCGACCTGCTCGATCAACAAGAAAAAAGCGAAGAATAAAACTCGCACACCGACGGACAACCGGAAATCAATTGATTCCCATACGATATGTTGATCCCCTATTGAGAGGATCAACATTTTTTTTAAAAAACCATTATCTCCGCCACCACAAATGAAAATTAGAGTTCTCTCCTCGCAAAACTCATTTCGCCCCTAAATTTTCGTCACAACCTAATACTCAAAAACTCCGGCCTGATCATATCCCATCTGTTCCATTTCTAGCCATCCCCGTTTAAAACCACATAAGCACTTAACCAAATTCTTTGTGCACTAGAAATTTCAAGATAGATAAAATACGGGACATCTGTTATATGGGACCAAATAAAATGGAAGACCATTCGACCTCAAAATAACTTTTAAATATATCGACACATGAAAGTAGGAATCATCAGATGCATGCAAACGGAAGATTATTGTCCGGGTACAACCGATTTTCGAGTAATCAGAGAGCGGAAAGGAGCTTTCGCCGGAATCACCGAAGAGATAGAAATCATAGGATTCTGTAACTGCGGAGGATGTCCGGGCAAAAAATCAGTATTGAGAGCCCGAGAACTCGTTCGGAGAGGAGCAGACACTATTGCGTTCGCCTCCTGCATACAGAAGGGCACCCCATTGGGTTATCCGTGTCCCTTCGCAAAAAAGATGAAAACAATCATCGAAAACGATCTGCCCGAGTCCATCCGATTTTTGGATTACACGCACGATGCTCCTGTAAAGCAATAGGTCCAAGATTCCGATATAAAGTTTTTCCTCCAATCTTATGTTTCGATACAGGATCAGAAGTAAATATGTTCTAACTTAAAATAAATAAAGAAGAGCAGAACGGAATTTCCCGTTCTGCTCTTCTTTATTCACCCCCCCCTCCGACAAAAAAGCCTACCTATCTTTTCTCACACCCCCTCTCAAAACGTTATTTGACTTTCGTTTTCTTGATATCCTTGATCCGTAACTGCGGAGAAACGGTACCCCGATAGTGGTTCTCCACCACCGTATAACAAACATCGATACATTTTCCCGAACGGACATACTCGTAAAGGGTCGGCTGTTGGAAGGCAATGGACGGAATCGACGTATTGGGCTTCTGTCCTTGCATCAGATCCATCTTCAGGTGTTCCTGTTCGGCCCCGACCAAACGGGCATCCCCCCGATTGCTAACTCCCCGAGTTAAAAATACCGGGGCATTGTTCTCCGGTCCGAACGGTTGAAAGCGATTGAGCGTCGCACGGAATGCAGGCGTAATATCGCTGAACAACAATTCCGAATCGATATCTACCTGCGGAATCAACATTTCGGGATCGATATTTTCCTCAACATAAGCATTAAACCTACGCATGAACTCTTTCACATTCTCAGGCTTCATCGTCAATCCGGCCGCATAAATGTGCCCCCCGAAGTTCTCCAACAGATCGGAGCACGACTCCACTGCCTGATACAGATCAAACCCGGGAACACTACGTGCCGAACCGGTCACATAACCGTTGCTCATCGTCAGAACGACCGTCGGACGGAAATAGGTCTCGATCAACCGCGATGCCACGATTCCGACGATTCCTTTCATCCACTTCGGATTATAGATCACCGTACTTTTCCGGTTTTTCATCTCCGGATGGCTCTCGATGATTTCGTGTGCCTCCTGCGTAATCGAACGGTCAATATTTTTCCGGTCCTGATTGCAGGTATCGATAAAGGCTCCATATTCGGAGGCCACCTCTTCGTCACGTGCCACCATCAGGTAAACCGCCGAATGCCCTCCCGAAGGAGCCGCATTTTCGTCATCGCTGTCGACCTCCATACGTCCGGCCGCATTGATCCTGGGCCCGATCTTGAACACGATGTCGTCAATCGTTATGACATGCTTGTCGAGGCCGCAAATCTTAATGATCGACAATAACCCCTTACGAGGCTTTTCGTTCAACCGTTTCAGTCCATAATAGGCCAAAATACGGTTCTCCCCGACTAAAGGAACAATGTCCGATGCGATGCTGACCACTACCAGATCGAGCAGGCTTTCCACTTCAGAAAAAGGCAGATTCTTGTACTGACAATACCCTTGCAACATCTTGAATCCGACTCCACACCCCGACAACTCCTTAAAAGGATAGGGACAATCGTGCTGCTTGGCATCCAAAACCGCCACCGCTTCGGGAATCGTATCTCCGGGCAGGTGGTGGTCACAAATAATGAAGTCAATTCCTTTGGTTCGGGCATAAGCCACCTTTTCGGTCGCTTTGATCCCGCAATCCAACGCAATGATCAACTTTACGCCTTTCCGTTCCGCATAGTCGATCGCTTTAATCGAAACGCCGTATCCTTCCGTGTAACGATCCGGAATATAGAACAACAACGCAGGATGTCCCAATTTCCGCAAAAACGAATAGACCAACGCTACCGCCGTCGTTCCGTCCACATCGTAATCCCCGTAGACCATGATCGGCTCCTGTCGTTCGATCGCTTCGTCGATTCGCCGCACGGCACGATCCATCCCTTTCATCAGGAACGGATCATGCAGATTCTCCAATTTCGGATTAAAGAATCGCCATGCATCCTCTTCCGTTTCAATGCCACGCTGGACCAATAGATTGGCAAGCACCGGCGCAATACCCAACGAGGCGGCCAATGCAGCCACCTTCTCGGGATCGCCCTGAGGCTTGATTACCCATCTTTTTTCCGCTGACATACTATATATTATTAATTACTCAATCTCTTCTTTACGATCCGGCAACGGTAACCGAACCTCACACCGAAACAGGTTTGCAAAGTGTGAGGCGAACCGTTGGGCCACCTCCTCCAACGAAGGTTTGACTCCGGTCTCTTTTTCGATAGACGTCACTCCCTTATCGACAAATCCACACGGATTGATGTAGGAGAAATAACACAAATCGGTCGTCACGTTCAATGCAAATCCATGCATCGTCACATAACGTGAGGCCTTAACCCCGATCGCACAAATTTTCCGGGCACCCGCTCCATGCGGATCGATCCACACGCCGGTCGCCCCTTCCAACCGATCCGCAACGATCCCGTATTCCCCGACCGTCCGGATAATCGCCTCTTCGAGCGACCAGATATAATCCTTCAGGCCAACCACCCCCAATCGCTCCAGATCCAAGATCGGGTATCCGACCAACTGGCCCAATCCGTGATAGGTAATATCCCCACCCCGATCGATCTGAAAATAGGTTGCCCCTATCTGCTTCAAGAACGTATCGTCGACCAACATATTCGAGGCATGTCCGCTCTTGCCGAGTGTATAGACATGCGGATGTTCCACGAACAACAACACCTGTTCGGCCGGTTCACCCGTACGTTTTGCATCCAACAGCTTTCCGAAGAGCCGCTTCTGCTCCGCCCAAGCCTCGGAATACTCCATCCGTCCCATGTATCTGTACTCGACCCGTTCCATTCTTTTTGTCATTTTTGCGTTTCACTGCAGCAACGCATGGCCTTTTCTGCCATATAAGAAGAACGGACCATCGGACCGCTCTCGACATAGAGCATTCCGCGTTTGAGTGCCTCTTCTTTGTAATGTGCAAATTGTTCGGGCGCCACGTACTCCGCCACCGGATAGTGTTTCAGGGTCGGACGCAGGTATTGTCCGATCGTCAGGATCCGGACCCCATTCGCTACCAGATCGTCTATTGTCGCATAGACCTCATCGGGCGTTTCACCCAATCCGACCATCAGCCCGCTTTTAGTCCGGCACCCTCTGCTGGCAATGTGTGCCAAAGTCTGCATACTGACCCGATATTTGGCCCGTGAACGAACCAACGGGGTCAAGCGCTCTACCGTCTCGATGTTGTGCCCGATAATATCCGGAGCCGCATCGATTACCGTATCGATCAACTCCTTTCGGGCGTCGAAATCGGGAATCAGCAATTCGATTGTCGTTTGAGGATTTTCTTCTCGGATCGCACGGACCGCATCGGCCCATATCTGTGCCCCACCATCAGGAAGGTCATCACGCGTCACGGAGGTCACGACACAATGCCGCAACCCCATCAAGCGAACGGAGCGTGCAAGGTTCCGGGGTTCGTCCGGATCTGGCGGTAACGGGCGTCCGGTGGCTGTTGCGCAAAACTTACACGAACGGGTACAAATATCGCCCAAAATCATGAAAGTGGCTGTACGTCGACTCCAACATTCGGCCTGATTCGGACACCGCCCGCTGCTACATATCGTATGCAATCCATACTGCCGTACAATTCGGGCAACCTCACCGAATTCGTCGTTATTGTGGAGCTTGATTTTCAGCCATTCCGGTTTTTTATGTCGCGTTACCTCATCATAACGGTCAGACATTTTAACTTTTATTTACTTTCCAATTGCTACAAATGTAATGTTTTTTTTAATATTAAGGAACTATTCCTATCAATAAATCCACACCCCCATCCCCAAAAATATAAAGAATAGGGGATATCCAGTTTCCTGAATATCCCCTGTAAACAAAAAGGTACGATACCCTTTCGAACGGAATCGGACTAATCTTTAAGTTTAGCCGACAAGAATTCCCGATTCAGACGAGCGATATGGGCGATCGAGATTCCTTTCGGACACTCGGCCTCACAAGCTCCGGTATTGGTACATGCACCGAATCCCAGCTCGTCCATCTTGGCTACCATAGCTTTGGCTCGGCGTGCGGCTTCGACGCGTCCCTGAGGCAGTTTGGCCAACGAAGAGACACGAGCGGCTACGAACAACATCGCAGATCCGTTCTTACATGTTGCTACACAAGCACCGCAGCCGATACATGCCGCAGCATCCATACTTTCGTCGGCATCGGCCTTGGGAATCGGAATCGCATTGGCATCGGGCACACCTCCCGTATTCACCGAAATGAAACCTCCGGCCTGGAGAATCTTGTCGTACGCGCTACGGTCAACGGCCAAATCCTTGATTACCGGGAAAGCCCGCGAACGCCACGGTTCGATCGTAATGGTATCTCCATCCTTGAATTTACGCATGTGCAGCTGACACGTGGTAACATCCGTATCGGGTCCATGAGCATGACCGTTGATATGCAACGAACACATACCACAGATTCCCTCACGGCAGTCATGATCGAATACTACGGGATCTTCGCCTTTCTGGATCAGGTTGTTATTCAAAATATCCAACATTTCCAGAAACGAAGTATCGGGAGAGATGTTTTCGACCGTATAATCGACGAATTTTCCCTCTGCATGGGCGTTTTTCTGACGCCATATCTTTAATTTCAAATTCATTGTCTTTACGTTTTACCTGATTAAACTCCTCTTAGTCCTTGTAATTCCGTTGAGCCAAGTGGACCGCCTCGAAGGTCAACGGTTCTTTATTCAGGATGGGTTCTCCGTCGGGACCGGCATACTCCCACGCTGCAACATAGGCAAATTCGTCGTCATGACGCAACGCCTCGCCTTCCGGAGTCTGGGACTCTACGCGGAAGTGACCACCGCAGGATTCGTTCCGGTTCAATCCGTCACGGGCCATCAGCTCGCCCAATTCGAGAAAGTCAGCCAGACGAATCGCCTTTTCGAGCTCCTGATTGAACTCTTTGTCGGTTCCCGGCACACGGACATTTGCCCAGAACTCTTTCCGTAAAGCCTGTATCTCGACAATCGCCTTTTCGAGGCTCTCCTTCGTACGGGCCATACCGACATTCTCCCACATGATATGTCCCAACTTCTTGTGCAGATCGTCCACCGTATCCTTACCTTGGATCGAAAGCAGTTTGGCGATCTTCTCTTTCACGCCTTTTTCTGCAGCTTCGAATTCCGGAGTATTCGTATCGACCTTGGGTGACTGAATCTCGTGCGACAAGTAATCTCCGATCGTATACGGAAGCACGAAATAGCCGTCGGCCAGACCCTGCATCAATGCCGAAGCTCCCAAACGGTTGGCTCCATGATCGGAGAAGTTGGCCTCTCCGATCGCATACAGACCGGGGATCGTAGTCATCAGGTTGTAATCGACCCAAATACCCCCCATCGTATAGTGTACCGCAGGGAAGATCGTCATCGGTTCTTTATACGGATTGACATCGGTAATCTTTTCGTACATCTGGAACAGGTTTCCGTAACGCTCGCGGATGGTCTGTTCGCCCAGACGTGCGATCGCCGTCGAAAAGTCGAGGAATACGGCCAGACCGGTCTCGTTTACTCCGAAGCCGGCATCGCAACGCTCCTTGGCGGCACGTGAAGCGACATCACGCGGAACGAGGTTACCGAAGGCCGGATAACGGCGCTCCAAATAGTAATCGCGGTCCTCTTCGGGAATCTGCGAAGGTTTGATCTTCTTGGCACGCAGTTTTTCCACATCCTCTTTTTTCTTAGGAACCCAGATCCGTCCGTCGTTACGTAACGACTCCGACATCAGCGTCAGTTTCGACTGTTGCGTTCCGTGTACCGGAATACAGGTCGGGTGGATCTGCGTAAAGCAAGGATTTGCGAACAACGCGCCCTTTTTGTAACATTGCCATGCTGCCGATCCGTTGGAGTTCATTGCATTGGTCGAAAGGAAGAAGACATTTCCATATCCCCCCGAAGCCAAAACTACGGCATGAGCGCCGAACCGCTCGATCTCACCGGTAACCAAATTACGGGCGATGATTCCTCGGGCCTTTCCGTCAACCAGCACCAAATCGAGCATCTCGTGGCGCGGATAGCTTTTCACGCTACCTTTTGCGATTTGACGGTTCAGTGCAGCGTATGCACCCAACAGCAACTGCTGTCCGGTTTGACCGCGGGCATAGAACGTACGGGAAACCTGAGCGCCACCGAACGAACGGTTGGCCAGTAATCCGCCGTACTCACGGGCAAAAGGTACACCCTGAGCGACACACTGATCAATGATGTTGTTCGATACTTCAGCCAAACGGTATACGTTGGCCTCACGAGCACGGTAGTCACCGCCTTTGATCGTATCGTAGAAGAGGCGGAACACCGAGTCGTTATCGTTTTGGTAATTCTTCGCTGCATTGATACCGCCCTGAGCCGCGATACTGTGTGCACGACGAGGCGAGTCACTGATGCAGAACACCTTGACGTTATAGCCGAGTTCACCGAGTGAAGCGGCAGCCGATGCACCACCCAAACCGGTTCCTATCACAATGATATCCAATTTTCTTTTATTGGCAGGACTAACCACCTTGATATCAGCCTTATGCTTGCTCCATTTCTGAGCCAGAGGCCCCTGAGGAACTTTCGAATCTAACTTTACCATATCTCTATTAGTCTGTTTATTATTCTTGAACTCGAAGGATTAACATATTGAACCGCAGCAGAGACTCCGCAAATAGAAAGCCACTACGACTACGGCAAAACCGAGGAAAATGATCGTTGCGACCACTTTGGCGATACATTTCAGACGTTTGATCCAGATCTGGTTGTCCCAACCGATCGTGTGGAATGCACTCCAGAAGCCGTGCGTCAGGTGGAACCAGATCGCTCCGAACCAGATCAGATAGACGATGCAGTAGATCGGATTACTGAACAATGCGCTGATGTAAGCGGCACCGTCGGTAGGCCCGAACTTACCCAAAGAGTGGTTACCGATAATTTCAGCGAACTGCATCTTGTACCAGAAATTGTAGAGATGCAACAGCAGGCCCAACACGATAATCAGCCCCAACACAAACATGTTTCTCGATGCCCATGTCACCTCCTGCGGCATAGCCTCAACTGCATAGCGTTGCGCACCGCGGGAGCTCCGGTTGTGCAGGGTCAGGATGGTCGCATAGACCAAGTGTACCACGACACCGAAAGCGAGAATCAACGTTCCGACAAGCGCATACCAGTTGGCTCCCAGAAATTCGCAGATCGCGTTGTAAGCCTCTACGGAAAAGACAGCCGCAATGTTCATCGACATGTGGAACAGCAGAAACAGAATCAGGAAAAGGCCCGATATACTCATAATCAGTTTTCTCCCGATAGTAGATGTAAACAGATTGCCCATAAGTAAAATGAAATTTAATGAAAATTGAATTTAATTCGTTTGCCGTTTAATCTCACAAAAAGTAGGTACAAAGTTACCCTAATGTTTTCTAAATAACAATCTTTTCATACATATTCTACACGAAATTTCAATTTTTCCGAGAAAACGCTTATTTTTGCGATTTGAACAATCCTATAATACAATTCATGGCAACAACTGCAGATATCAAAAACGGAATGTGCATCGAGCTCAACGGCAAGACCTACTCGATCGTAGAATTCCTGCACGTAAAACCGGGTAAGGGTCCGGCTTTCGTTCGTACCAAACTGAAAAACCTCGAAAACGGCCGGGTAGTCGACAAGACTTTCTCTGCCGGTGAAAAGATCGAACCCGTCCGCGTAGAGCGTCGTCCCTATCAATACCTTTACGAAGATGACTTGGGCTGTAACTTCATGCATACCGAAACCTTCGAACAGATCCACATCGACCGCGCTCTGATCGAAAACTCCGACCTGATGCGTGAAGGCCAGATCGTCGAGGTGATGTTCCACACGGAGAAAGAGACCGTGCTCTCTGCCGAACTGCCCCCGATTATCGAAATGGAGGTTACCTATACCGAACCCGGTGTGAAAGGCGATACGGCTTCGACCAACTCGCTGAAACCCGCTACCGTCGATACGGGAGCTACGATTCGCGTGCCGCTGTTCATCCAAACCGGCGAACGGATCAAAGTAGACAGCCGCACCCGCGAATACAGCGAACGGATCAAAGAGTAAACGTTTTATCATTTCAGATCACTTATAGCAAAAATCGCACGAAACGTGCGGTTTTTGTTTCATACCATACGGAGTCGTCTCATGAACCGATACAAATTCAAGAGAGTGGTCGTGAAGATCGGGAGCAACGTCCTGACCCGAGCCGACGGTACGCTCGACACCACCCGCATGTCCGCATTGGCGGATCAGCTCGCACAACTCCATCGCGACGGAATCGAAGTCGTCGTCGTATCGTCGGGTGCGGTAGCTTCGGGCCGCAGCGAGATGAGAAGCGACCGTCGCTTGGACGCCGTATCGGCCCGACAGCTCTTTTCCGCAGTCGGACAGGTCAAACTGATCAACCACTACTACGAATTGTTCCGCGAGTACGGCATTACCTGCGGACAGGTGCTGACCACAAAAGAGAACTTTTCCACCCGAAGGCACTACCTGAACCAGCAACACTGCATGACGGTAATGCTCGAAAACGGCGTGATCCCAATCGTCAACGAAAACGACACGATCTCCGTAACGGAACTGATGTTCACCGACAACGACGAACTCTCGGGGCTGATCGCCGCGATGATGGATGCCGAAGCGCTGGTGCTGCTGAGCAATGTCGACGGAATCTACAACGGAGACCCGTCTGACCCAGAGACTCAGGTCATCCGTGAAATCGGAACCAACCGTGAATCTCTGTCCCAATACATCCGGACCGGCAAATCGCAGTTCGGACGCGGGGGTATGCTCACCAAATGCCGGATCGCCATGAAAGTGGCCGACGAAGGGATCGAGGTGATCGTAGCAAACGGTAAAAAAGACAACATCCTGCTCGATCTGCTGACCGACAACCCAGACCGTGATGTAGTTGCCTCACGATTCATCCCTGCCTCACGCTCGATCTCGCAAGTGAAAAAGTGGATCGCCCACTCCGAAGGATTCGCAAAAGGCGAACTCTATATCAACGAAGGTGCATACGAAGCACTGCTGAGCACTTCGGCCACCAGCCTGCTTCCGGTAGGGGTCAACCGCGTGGAAGGAGAGTTCGAAAAGGACGACATCGTGCGGATCATCGCCCCGAACGGAGAACCGATGGGGGTCGGCCGGGTCGCTTGCGACAGTGCCAAGGCCCGCCAAACGATCGGCAGAAAAGGAGGACGCCCGATCGTCCACTACGACTACCTGTACTTAGATTAACCGTTTAACCACCGCCTCGCTTTCCGGCGCAGGCAACGAAGAGAATATGACCATGCAACTGAAAGAGAGTTTCGAACAAGCACTCGAAGCGTCACGGGAGCTGAATTGCCTCCCGACCGAAAAAATCGATGAAGTTTTACTGGCATTGGCCGATGCGGCTGAAAAAAATGCCGACAAGATTCTGGCTGCCAATCAGGAAGATCTGTCCCGGATGGATCCGGCCAATCCGATGTACGACCGGCTGTTGTTGAACCGGGAACGTATTGCAGGCATCGCTTCCGACATTCGAAACGTCGTTTCGTTGCCCTCTCCACTGGGTCGGGTACTCAGTGAGACCGTGCGCCCGAACGGCATGCGCATCACGAAGATAACGGTCCCCTTCGGCGTAATCGGTGTGATCTATGAAGCCCGTCCGAACGTCGGCTTCGACGTATTCTCGCTCTGCCTGAAGTCGGGTAACGCCTGCATCCTGAAAGGAGGGAGCGACGCCCGCTGTTCGAACGAGGCGATCGCCGGACTCATCCGGGAGGTCCTCAAAGCGCAAGGGGTTAACGAACATTGCGTCACGCTGCTGCCGGCCGACCGTGCAGCGACGGCCGAACTGCTCAACGCCACCGGATACGTCGATTTGATCATTCCTCGAGGCAGCAAAGGGCTGATCGACTACGTGCGCCAGAACGCGCACATCCCGGTAATCGAGACCGGAGCCGGGATCGTTCACACTTATTTCGACAAAGAAGGTGATTTGAATAAGGGAACGGCAGTCATCCTCAACGCAAAAACCAGAAGAGTCAGCGTCTGCAACGCACTCGACTGCCTGATCATCCATCGGGACCGTTTGTCCGATCTGCCGGCAATCTGCGCCCCGCAAGCCGACAAAAACGTAATCCTGTATGCTGATGATGAAGCCTATGCCACGTTGAAAGGCAAATATCCCGAAAACCTGCTGCAACACGCCGACGAACACAGTTTCGGAACGGAATTTCAAGCCTATAAGATGGCGATCAAGACAGTCGGGTCTTTGGACGAAGCCCTTGCCCACATTGCCCGGTACTCATCGCGCCACAGCGAAGCGATCATTTCCGAAAATCCGGATACGATCCGGGAGTTCCAAAAACGGGTGGATGCAGCATGCGTTTATGCCAACGTGTCAACCGCCTTCACCGACGGAGCACAATTCGGGTTCGGGGCCGAAATAGGTATCAGTACCCAGAAATTGCATGCCCGCGGACCGATGGCGCTGCCCGAACTGACCTCTTATAAATATGTCATTGACGGAGAGGGTCAGACAAGAGCTTAGCAGACAAAAGAAGAATGAGACGAAGCGGTCCACTCTTCTCTAACAGGAATCCGGAAGAGGACCGTTTCGAAGATATTTACAGCTCCACGATCACCGCTTTTCGCGCAAGGTCGTCGGAGCTACTTTTTAAAGATAAAATAGACGGCCAGGACCAAAAAGATGAAGGCCAGCAGATGGTTCCACCGGAACGTTTCGGTTTTGAAAAAGACCAAAGCGAAAACTGTAAAAACCGTCAGGGAAACCACCTCCTGAATGACTTTTAGCTGAAAAAGCGTAAAAGGTCCGCCGTTGCCTCTGAACCCGATGCGGTTGGCCGGGACCTGAAACAGATATTCGAACAACGCTACACTCCAACACAACAACACGACCGCCAACAATGGCAGATTATCGAACCAACGCTGGTCCTTCAACCGTAATTGTCCATACCACGCGAAGGTCATAAAAATGTTGGATACCACCAACAAACCGACGGTCAAATAGGATTTCATCATGGGATCGAATCGTTTTTCGGGATGCAAAAATACAACATATTTTAGATAATCGTCCTGAAAAATATTTTCACCGGCCGAAAGCAAACAAAAAACCGGCCCAAATAGTTGAAAGAGACGGATAAATATGCGTATCTTTGCACGGTATATCCCGATAAAGAACAAAAACGGAGCGTAAAGAATCATGATGCAAAGTATCATCGTCGTTATCATTGTCGTAGTGGTCTCACTGACCCTGTCGGCCTTCTTTTCGGGTATGGAAATCGCTTTCCTCTCGGCCAACAAGCTGAAACTCGAAATCGAACGCAAGAAGAACCCGCTGTTCGGATTCATCGCCGGAGTCTTTTCAAAATATCCCGGACAATACATCACCACCATTCTGGTCGGCAACAACATCGCCCTGGTCGTCTACTCGTTGCAAATGAGTGTATTGATCCAATTTCTGTTAAGTAGATGCGGACTCGCCGTCAGCGACGGGACCTCTTATCTGATCGAAACCCTAATCTCAACGGTGATCATCATCTTCACAGCCGAATTCCTCCCTAAAGCCATTGTCCGCCTGAATCCGAATTTCTATTACCGTAATTTTGCCATACCGGTCTACTTCTTCTACCTGCTGTTTTACCCGATCGCCCGGCTGACAACCCTTATCTCTTTAGGTTTTTTCCGGCTGTTGGGATTTCCCGTGAGGAAAAAACGCAACGTTGGTTCATTCGACCGGACCGATCTGGCCCTACTGATCGACAAAGCCTCCGACAACCGGGAACAACAGAACGAAAAAGACATCCGACTGTTCCAAAACGCATTGGATTTTTCCGAACGACTGGTCCGCGACTGCATGACCCCGCGCGTCGACATCGAAGCTATCGACCAAAACTGCTCGGTCGAGGAGGCTCGCCAACGCTTTGTGGACACCCAATTTTCGAGGCTATTGATTTATGACGGCAACATTGACCACATCATCGGTTTCGTCCACAACAAGAGCCTGCTACAATACCCCCAGACGATACTCGACGTACTGAAAAAGGTCGAATACGTTCCCGAAAGCATGCCGACCCGCAGGTTACTTTCGATCTTCATCAAGAAACACCACTCGGTAGCCGTTGTCATCGATGAATTCGGCGGAACAGCAGGCATGGTTACCATAGAAGATATTCTGGAAGAGATTTTCGGGGAGATCGAAGACGAACACGACTCTCAAGAACTGGTCGAAAAGAAAATCAATGACCGAGAATACCTCTTCTCAGGACGTCTCGAAATCGAGGCAATCAATGAAAAATACGGCATCGGACTCCCCGAGAACGACGATTACGACACACTGGCCGGATATGTCATTTCAGTTTATCAGGGAATCCCCGAGGCAGGCGAAACGATCATGACCGACCGTATGCGCATCCGTATCCTGCGGACAGATGCTTCGAAAATCGAATTGGTCCGCATAACTTTGATTTAAACATAACGCCAAACAACAAAATATCGTGTTTATTACGTCTGTTTTGTTCTTGGAATAAAGATTTTTACTATCTTTGGAGCTCGTTATACATCAAAAACAGAAAACAAAAACTAAATTTTAATATGGCAACATTAAACACATTGAGAACGCGGGGCGGAGTCATCGTCTCCATCGTGATCGGTATAGCCTTGCTGTCGTTCCTGCTCGGAGATTTCGGAACCTCCGGGGCCAACATGATGAACGAGAGGAAAATGCAGGTCGGTAAAATCAACGGCGAAAAGATCGGGTACACTGACTTTTCCAACCAGCTCGACTATCGTAAAAACGTATTGGAAACCCTTTCCGGATCAAACCTCACTTCCGAACAACAAGATAACATCCAAAACCAAGTGTGGGAAAACATGATCATGGAATATGCGTGGATGCCCGGTTTTGAAGAGATCGGTCTGAACATCACGGAAACCGAACAACTCGACATGATCAACGGCTCTTTTATATCACCGATCATCCGGATGTATTTTTCGGATCCGAACACCGGTGTATACAACGGAACCATCGTACAGGACTTTGTCGCTAATATCAGTAAAGACCCCACCGGCCGTAGCGCAATGATCTGGGACTTTTTCAAGGACCAGATGATCCAGGAACGCATCTTCTCCAAGTACCTCAATCTGGTCGCTCAAGGGATGTATGTAAACGACCTCGAGGTGGAACAGGGCGTAGCCAATGCTGATGTTTCGAGTTCGATCTCATACATCATGAGAGAGTATAGTGCTATCGCCGACTCGACGATCACCGTTCCCCAAGCAGACATCCAGAAATATTACGACGCTCATAAAAACAGTTTTCGGCAAACAAACTCCCGCGATATCGAATATGTTCTGTTCGATGTCCTCCCGTCAGAGGCAGATTACGCCGAAGCCGAAAAGACAATTAACAATATTGCCGAAGAGTTTTCTGCAAGTGAGACTCCGTTCCAATATGCAGTGCTCAACTCTCAGGAACAACCCGACAAAACGTACCGTTCCGAAGAGGAACTTCCCGCAGAAATGGCAGCTTTCGCATTCGGTAAAGACCAACCGGAAATGTACGGCCCGGTAAAAGAAGGCGACGTTTACACTTTAGCTCGGGTTGCGGATGTAAAGATGATCCCCGACTCGCTGGGAGCCCGTCATATTTTGATCGGGGCCGGCGAAACGGAACGTGCCGACAGCATCGTAACGGCCCTTAAAGGAGGTGCTTCATTCGACGAACTCTCCAAAATTTACTCACAAGATCAAGCAGCTGCCGCAAATGGAGGCGATCTGGGAATTTTCACGGCAGACCGTATGGTACCGGAATTTTCGGAAGCAGTGATCAATACGAACAAGGGCGAATACTTTACCGTAGAGACCCAATTCGGATTGCACATCGGTGAGGTAACCTACAAGAGCACCCCCAAGAAGAAAGTACAGCTGGCAACTATCGTTTACCGTATCGACCCGAGCGATGCGACCCAACAGGACATTTACGCCAAAGCGAGCAAATTCGTAGGCGAAGTTGCCGGATCGTATGAAAACTTCGCAAAAGCAGCAGAGGACAACTCGCTGTCGAAACGTGTCGTACGAATCAAAAATACGGACCGCAACATCAACGGGTTGGACAATTCCCGTGAGGTGGTTCGTTGGGCTTTCAACGGCAAGAAAGGCGATGTATCTGCGATCATGGAAGTTAACGGAAATTATGTAATCGCAGCCATTACCGGAGTAACCGAGACAGGTATTGCACCCGTAGAGGCTGTCGCATCACAAATAACATCCATTCTGCGGGCCAAGATCAAAGGCGAAATGATGACCAAAGAGATGACAGGAAGTTCATTATCAGAAGTGGCAGGCAAATTCAATCTGGAAGAAAAACAGGCTTCTGACATAGAATTCAACACCCTTTACATTGAAGGGGTTGGAGCTGAAGCGAAATTGATCGGAGCCGTAACAGGAGCTCCCGAAAATACTGTCTCGAAACCTGTAACGGGTATCAACGGAGTCTATCTGTTCGATGTGACCTCCCGTACAACACTCGATAATGTAACACCGGAGAGCGAAAGAGTCCGTCTGGAGGCCAATGCCGAATCTTACATCAGCGAACGGCTTATGCAGGCCTTGATGGACCAATCTGACATCACAGACAATCGTGTGAAATTCTTCTAATTTTTAGAGAAATTTACATAAAAAAGGGGACGATTCTTTACGAATCGTCCCCTTTCCTTTTAGCCTCGCCGATTTTACCAGATATGGAAACTAACCAAGGATTCGCCACTTTTTTATCTTCCCTCTAAAGAATCTTCTCGGTCTCTCCGCTAAAAACGGGAAATAACATGCTCCAAAATATTTTAGCTTTATAACCTTCAAAAAATCGTAAAGGAGATACAAAATTTCAGAAGAAATTCGTATAACAAAAAAGCATCTCCCTTAATTTTGGATGAAATTTTGCAGGATCGCTTCTTAAAAGTTACCTTTGTGGGCGGTGTCGGACAAATCTTTGCGTATGAACCGATACGGTCGGACCGGCACACGAACGGCTCATAAAAGCGTGAACCGCAAACCTATTGTCGAGTGCTAAAATGAGAGTCTCGAATGGAAGAACAAAATGAGATATTGCGCGAAGTTACCGACGGCGAATACAAATACGGATTCGTAACCGACATCGAAACCGAAATGCTGCCGAAGGGATTGAACGAGGCGATCGTCCGTTCGATCTCGGAGAAAAAAGGCGAACCCGAGTGGATGACCGATTTCCGGATCAAGGCCTACCGCCACTGGAAAACCCTTTCCATGCCCCGTTGGCCCCATTTGGATCTTCCGGAAATAGATTTTCAGGACATTATCTACTACGCTGCCCCGAAACCGAAACCCAAACTCTCCAGTATGGACGAGGTTGATCCGGAGCTGAAAGCCACGTTCGACAAATTGGGTGTCCCTCTCGAAGAACAAATGGTTCTGGCCGGTGTCGCCGTCGATGCCGTCATGGACTCCGTCTCCGTCAAAACCACCTTCCGGGAGACTTTGGCTGAAAAAGGGATCATCTTCTGCTCCTTCTCCGAAGCCCTAAAAAACCACCCCGACTTGGTGAGAAAATATATGGGAAGCGTCGTCCCCTATACCGATAACTTTTTTGCCGCACTGAATGCCGCCGTCTTTTCAGACGGATCGTTCTGTTATATCCCAAAAGGGGTACACTGTCCGATGGAGCTGAGCACCTATTTCCGGATCAATGCGGCGGGAACCGGACAATTCGAACGTACGCTGATCGTTGCCGACGAAGGGGCATACGTCAGCTATATGGAGGGCTGTACGGCCCCTCAACGCGACGAGAACCAGCTGCACGCCGCAGTAGTCGAGATCGTTGTCATGAAGGATGCCGAAGTAAAGTATTCGACCGTACAGAACTGGTATCCGGGCGACAAGGAGGGTAAAGGCGGTATCTACAACTTCGTCACCAAACGCGGCATCTGTAAAGGAGCGAATGCCCGTCTGTCGTGGACCCAGATCGAGACCGGTTCGGCCCTTACGTGGAAATATCCGAGCTGCATACTGGCCGGAGACAACTCCTCCGGAGAGTTCTACTCGGTAGCCGTGACCAACAACTTCCAACAGGCCGATACAGGGACGAAGATGATCCATCTCGGACGCAATACCCGCAGCCGCATCGTCAGCAAGGGAATTTCTGCCGGGCAAAGTCAAAACAGCTACCGGGGGTTAGTCAAGGTATCGGCCAAAGCCGAAGGCGCCCGAAACTATTCGCAATGCGACTCGCTGCTGATCGGCGACCGTTGCGGAGCACACACATTTCCCTATGTCGAGGTCGACAATCGTTCGGCCGTCGTCGAACACGAAGCGACTACATCGAAGATCAGCGAGGACCAGCTTTTCTATTGCAAACAGCGTGGCCTGTCGACTGAGGATGCGGTCGGGCTGATCGTGAACGGATACGCCCGGGAAGTGCTGAACAAGCTACCGATGGAGTTCGCCGTTGAGGCACAAAAGCTGTTGTCGATCAGCCTCGAAGGAAGTGTCGGTTAAAGCAAAAAAATCTTGCCAATGATGTTTGTTTTTTCAAATAATTTTTATACTATTGTGATATCAAAATAATATCACTTAAATAAGTTATTATGGAAAACAAAGAGAAAGAGTTCAAAGGGTTGAAGATCTCCGGTTTCGTGATGATCGTGTTCGCGCTGTGTTTACTCGGGGGAGGTCTCTGGCTGATAACGGAAAATTTATTCTTATGGGGTGGAGTATGTCTGATACTTTTCCTGTTTTGTCTGTTCGGATTCTTCATGATCGAACCGAACGAAGCCCGGGTCATGCTCTTTTTCGGAGTCTATCGGGGAACGCTCAACAAAAACGGGTTCTGGTGGGTCAATCCCTTCTATGTCAAGAAAAAGATTACCTATCGGGCCCGCAACCTCGATGTCGAACCGATCAAGGTAAACGATAAAGCGGGTAATCCGGTCATGATCGGCCTGGTACTGGTTTGGAAGGTCAAGGATACCTATAAAGCGATGTTCGAGATCGACAGTCAGGAGACTGCCGGAACAAAAACGATCCAGACAAAACAAGGAACTGTCGCAGTACAACAACGCGAAACGTTAGCCACACGAATGGCCGCCTACCAGAACTTCGTCGCCATACAAAGCGATGCGGCGTTGCGGAATCTGGCAGGCGAATATGCCTACGACAACAACGAGACATCGGATGAGATCACGCTCCGTTCGGGAGGAGAGGAGATCAACAGCCGGCTGGAAGTCGAATTGAACAACCGGCTGGCAATCGCCGGCATCGAGGTAGTCGAAGCCCGGATCAACTATCTGGCCTATGCCCCAGAGATCGCAGCGGTCATGCTGCGCCGCCAACAGGCTGCCGCAATCATTTCGGCACGTGAAAAGATTGTCGAAGGGGCAGTTACGATGGTCCGGATGGCCCTCGACAAACTGGCTGTCGAAAAGATCGTCGATCTGGACGAGGATAAAAAAGCGGCTATGGTAAGCAATTTGCTCGTCGTACTTTGTGCCGACGAACAGGCCAAACCGGTCGTAAACACGGGAACTTTACATCAATAAAGGCAAAAGCGTTCGGATGGCTAGCGAAGGAAAACAGAAGACATTCGTACTACGGATCGACGCCCGACGGATGGAGGCGATCGAGAAGTGGGCAGCGGACGAATTTCGCAGCGTCAACGGACAGTTGCTCTACATCATCGACCAGGCCCTGAAAAAGAACCGGCGGTGGAAAGAGACGGAGGAAAAGGTTGCCGAAAAGAACGAATAATTTTAATTACAAAGGATGTTCGATGATCGAAACGTAAAAGAGAATCGGACGCCATACGGATAAATACAGATACTATGTTGGAGGTTCGAAATTTGCATGCGACCGTAGAGGGGAAAGAGATTCTGAGAGGAATCGACCTGACGGTGCGTGCCGGAGAGGTCCATGCGATCATGGGGCCGAACGGATCGGGGAAAAGCACCTTTGCGTCGGTACTCGCAGGGAACGAAAAATATGAAGTAACGGGAGGTGAAGTACTTTTCGACGGCAAAGACCTGCTGTCGATGAGCATCGAAGAGCGCGGACGTGCCGGGTTGTTTCTGGGATTCCAATATCCGGTCGAGATTCCCGGGGTAAGCATGGCCAACTTCCTGAAATATGCTCTGAACGAAAAACGGAAATATCAGGGACTTGAACCTCTTTCTTCGGGCGACTTCCTGCGTATGATGCGCGAAAAGGCTAAAATCGTCGAGATCGACAGCAAACTGACCAGCCGTTCGGTGAACGAAGGATTTTCGGGCGGAGAGAAGAAGAAAAACGAGATTTTCCAGATGGCCATGTTCGAACCGAAACTGGCGATCCTCGACGAAACCGACAGCGGGCTCGACATCGACGCCCTGCGCATCGTGGCGACCGGAGTGGCCAAACTCAAACGTCCGGATAACGCGACAATCGTCATTACGCACTACCAACGGCTGCTCGACTACATCGTCCCCGATGTCGTTCATGTACTTTACAAGGGACGTATTATCTACTCGGCCGGTAAAGAGCTGGCCCTGAAACTCGAGGAGCAGGGATACGACTGGCTGATCAACCAATACGAAGAGTAAGAGGATGAACGGAGCACTGGAAAAAAAATGGATCGATCTCTATCTGGCCAATGCCGATATCATTGCCGAAGGACTACCTCCGGTGATCAATCGGGCACGTGCTGAAGCTTTGGAGGTCTTCAATCTGTCGGGATTTCCGGACAAAGGCTCGGGAAACGGCGACCGATACCATTATACCGGATTAAGAGGCCTGTATGACCGGGATTTTGAATACTATTTCATGCCATCGTACCGGTCCGTAACTTTACCTCCGGCAAGAGACGGACACTATTCGGTATCGTTTCTGAACGGATTCTGTACCGACACGCAGACACTGACCCGCCTGGAAAACGGGGCCGTATTCGGCTCGCTGGCCGCTGCTGCCCGGGAGGTTCCCGAACTGGTAGAAGAGGCGTACAACCGATTGGCCGGCAAAGAGAACGACGCCATGACCGCCTTTAATACCGTGTTCGCTCAGGACGGAGCATTCGTCTACGTTCCCCGGAACACCCAAATGGAGCGCCCGATCGATATCCGGTTTGCCTATCATGCCGAAGGAGAGTCATTGGCCGGATTCACACGAAACCTGTTTCTCTTCGAACCGGACAGTAAGGCTCAGATCCTCATGGAGAGCCGCTCGCTGAATGAAGGAACCTATTGCGATTGCACGGTCAGCGAAATATCGGTCGGCGAACGGGCTCACATCGAATTTGTTGAAGATTTCCGGTTGAACGCACATTCGGCTTCGATCTCCTCGAACTATGCCCGACAACAGACAGGCAGCCGGCTCTATTCGCTCTCAGTCGCTCTGGATGGGCAACTGATTCGCGGGGACCGCCGGGTAGAACTGACCGGAGCGGGTGCCAATAACCACATGGATGGCCTGATGCTCTGCGGCAAAGGGCAACACATCGATTTTACGACCGACATACGGCATACGGCTCCCGATTGTACGAGCAAGGAGTCGTTCCGGGCCATCGCCTCCGGAGACGGACGAGGCATCTTCTGCGGGCGGATCTATGTGGCACCGGGGGCACAACGGACCCAAGCTTTCCAACAAAGCAACAACCTGTTGCTGAGCGGGGACGCCCACATCGATGCAAAACCGCAGCTGGAAATCTACGCTGATGACGTAAAATGCAGTCACGGCGCCACGGTCGGACAGTTGAACGAAGAAGCCGTATATTATATGCGCCAGCGGGGTATCTCCGAGGAGACCGCGCGACGGTTACAGATTATCGGATTTGTCGGGCAGCTGCTCGAACATATACCGGATCCCTCTGTCGCCGAACAGTTAGAGACCCTCGCCACCGAGAAAATAGAACGGATGTGATGAACTGGAACGTAGAAAAAATAAGGGAAGAGTTTCCCGTCCTCTCCCGACAGGTGTACGGGAAACCGCTGGTCTACCTCGATAATGGGGCAACAGCCCAAAAGCCCCGTTGCGTCATCGATAAAATCGACCGATTGCATCGGGAAATGAACGCTAATGTCCACCGGGGAGCCCATTACATGAGCGAAGTCTGTACGGAAGAGTACGAAGCGGCACGTCGTGCCGTAGCGGACTTCATCGGAGCCGGCTCGACGCGGGAAATCGTTTTTACCTCCGGGGCAACCGCCTCGATCAATACGGTAGCTTACAGCTTCGGGGAACGCTTTATCGGGGCGGGAGACAACGTAATCACTACCGAAATGGAGCACCACTCCAACATCGTCCCGTGGCAACTGATCTGCGGACGGAAAGGAGCGGAACTTCGGGTTATCCCTTTCGACGATGACGGACGCTTAAAAGTCGAGAGGCTCGACCAGCTGATCGACAGCCGGACACGTATCGTCTGCATCACCCAGGCCTCGAACGTATTGGGTACCTGCCCCGACCTGAAAAAAGTGATCGGAACGGCCCATGCAGCAGGGATTCCCGTCCTTGTCGACGGATGCCAGGGCGTGGTGCATGGCGGAGTAAATGTACAGGAGTTGGATTGCGATTTCTACGCCTTTTCGGGGCACAAACTCTACGGACCGACCGGAATCGGTGTGCTCTACGGCAAGGAGCGGCTGCTCGACGAGATGCCTCCGTTTATGGGTGGAGGAGATATGGTCGGAACCGTCTCATTCTCCGGAACGACCTATGCCGAACTGCCGCTTAAATTCGAGGCGGGAACCACCAACTACATCGGTGCCATCGGGCTCGCAGAGGCCATCGGTTTCCTGAACGGTCTCGACCTCCGTGCTGCAACAGAGTATGAAACGATGCTGAAGGATTATGCCGGACAACTGTTGGGAGCGATCGACGGTTTACGGATCTATGGGACCCAACCCGACAAATGCAGCATCGTATCGTTCGGAGCTGAGGGTGTCCATCCCTACGACATCGGCGTCATCCTCGACAAACTGGGCATCGCCATTCGGACCGGAACCCACTGTGCAGAGCCGGTCATGACCCACTACGGGATCACTTCGATGGCCCGCGCATCGTTCGCCTTCTACAATACACGCCAGGAGGTGGAACGTCTGGCCGAAGGGGTTACCCGGGCTTTACACATGCTTCGTGCATAACTCAAACTTTTTTATCAAAACACGACCCAAAAAAGATTATGGCATTAGTAGTTCTCGAAGGGCTCGACGGAGCCGGGAAATCGACACAAGTGAACAAATTGCAACAGATGCTCACCTCCTACGGCATCGGTTATGAATACCTGCACTTCCCCCGTTTCGACGCTCCGGTATACGGAGAACTGATCGCCCGATTCCTTCGGGGTGAATTGGGAGAGGTCGGATCGGTCGATCCCTACATCGTAGCGCTGCTCTATGCCGGTGACCGGGCCGATGCAGCTCCAATGATCCAGAAATGGTTAGACGAAGACAAATTCGTCATCCTTGACCGCTATGTATATTCGAATGTCGCCTATCAGTGTGCCAAAATTCCGGATCGCGACGAACAAAAAAAGCTTCGCGACTGGATCGTCGATCTGGAATACGGATACCACCGGATTCCGCGTCCCGATGTCTCGATCTTTTTGGATGTTCCGTTCGACTTCACCCGCCGGAAGCTGGAGGAGAACCGGCAGGGGGCTGACCGTGAATATCTGCACGGCCGGCAAGACATTCACGAAGCCTCACTGACTTTACAGCAGCGTGTCCGCGAAGTCTATCTGGCTCAAACGGCATACGACGGACGGTTTCGGGTTGTCTCGTGTGTAGATTCCGACGGAGGTATGCTGCCACCCGACACGATCTTTACACGCATTACAGCCGAATTAGAATCTTTCCTCCCATCGAAAAAATAGGTCGAGAACCACCTAATAACAATCGATTCAATCATCTGTTGAATAGAATAATATCTTGTCCGATATTACTCTATTGCCGTTTTGTACACACTTTTTTCTCTCTATTTTCGAAAAAGATGGATCACAAAGGGCATCTTCCCCCATCTGATTTTTTCCTTTCCCTCCCCTCTTTCCCTCTCTTAGACATTCATTTAGGCAATATCTTCCGTTTTTGCCGATAAAATGTCGATAAAATTACCCCGCTTGCTCCATTCCGAAACGGGGATATCCCGATCTTTGTACTATAATCAAAATATACCGATCGTGAATTTAAGCACCATAGAATTAGAGGAGATGGAGTTTCGGGCCTTCCACGGCTGCTATCCGCTCGAACGGATCGTCGGCAACCGCTTTTTGGTAAACGTTGCGATCAAAGCCGACCTCTCGCTGCCGGCAGCCAGCGACAACGTGGACGACACGATCAACTACCTCTCCGTTTACGAAACCGTCCGTGACGAAATGGCGGTCGAATCACACATTTTAGAACACGTCGCCCAAAGAATTATCGACGCGATCTATCGCCGTTTCCCGCAGAGCCAACACATTCGGGTAAAAGTCTCCAAACTGGCCCCCCCACTCGGAGGAAAAATCAAAAAGGTTTCGGTAACCCTTGAAAAATAGCCCTTTATATAAAGTGTTAATAAAATATTGATAAGATTCACCGGAAGCTCTTTTGCGAGAAAATAAGAGTTCGTAATCTTGTAATGGAATTTTGGTCCCATTTCTTCGGACCGAAAATGAATCGAGGAAATAAACGAGGAGTTGTAAAATCATGGCAGAGAAACAACAAAACAACGAGACGAAAACCATGACCGTCTATCAGTACAACGAAGCGGTAGAGGAGGCAAAAAAATATTTCAAAGGAGATGACCTCGCCGCAACGGTATGGGTGAGCAAGTATGCTCTGAAAGATTCGAGAGGAAACCTTTACGAAAAATCACCCGAACAGATGCACCAACGCATCGCTTCGGAAATCGAACGAATCGAAAAACGGTATCCCAATCCGATGAGTGCTGATCAGGTTTACGATCTGTTGAAAGAGTTCCGCTATTTGATTCCCCAAGGCGGTCCGATGACCGGTATCGGCAACAACCTACAAATCGCATCGCTGTCGAACTGCTTCGTAATCGGACATCGCCATCCGGCCGACTCCTACGGAGGAATTATCCGCATTGACGAGGAGCAGGTACAGCTTATGAAACGTCGGGGCGGCGTCGGACACGATCTTTCTCATATCCGGCCGACCGGCAGTCCGGTGCTGAACAGCGCCTTGACCTCGACCGGAATCGTTCCGTTTATGGAACGTTACTCCAATTCGACTCGTGAGGTGGCTCAAGACGGTCGTCGCGGGGCTCTGATGCTCTCGCTCTCGATCAAACACCCCGACGCTGAGAATTTCATTGACGCCAAAGTCGAAACCGGAAAAGTAACCGGTGCCAATGTCTCGATAAAGATCGACGACGAATTCATGCAAACCGTCATAAAGGGAGGCAAATACCACCAACAATTCCCGATCGATTCAAAAAATCCTCTATACGAAAAAGATATCGACGCCAAAGCTTTGTGGGAAAAGATCGTTCACAACGCCTGGAAATCGGCAGAACCCGGAATTCTGTTCTGGGATACGGTACTGCGGGAATCCATTCCGGATTGTTATGCCGATCTGGGATTCCGGACCGTATCGACCAATCCGTGCGGTGAGATTCCGCTCTGTCCGTACGACAGCTGCCGGCTGTTGGCTATCAATCTATATGGATATGTCGACAAACCGTTTACCGCAGAGGCTTCGTTCAATTTCGACAAATTCAAAAAACATGTTGCCGCCGCTATGCGGATGATGGACGACATCATCGATCTCGAACTCGAAAAAATCGAAGCGATCATCAAAAAGATCGAAGGGGACCCGGAAGATGCCGACATTCGTCGCGTCGAACTGGAATTATGGGAAAAGATTCGGGAAAAGGCATTGCAAGGCCGTCGTACAGGACTCGGCATCACGGCCGAAGGCGACATGTTGGCTGCATTGGGATACCGTTACGGAACGGACGAAGCGATCGACTTCGCAGTAAAAATCCAAAAAACGCTTGCTATAGAGGCTTATCGTGCCTCGGTTGAGATGGCCAAAGAACGCGGAGCTTTCCTGATTTACGACGCCGAGCGGGAGAAAAACAACCCGATGATCGGACGGATCCGTGAGGCCGACCCCGCTTTATACGATGATATGGTACGACATGGCCGGAGAAACATCGCCATCCTGACCATAGCTCCTACGGGAACCACGAGCTTGATGTCGCAAACGACATCGGGTATCGAACCGGTATTCCGTCCAGTGTATACCCGTCGCAGGAAAGTAAATCCGAGCGATAAAGACGTAAAGGTAACTTTCGTAGACGAAGTGGGCGATTCGTGGGAAGAGTACAACGTTTTCCATCACAAATTCCTCGTATGGCTCGAAGTCAACGGATACGACATCGAAGAGGTGAAAAACATGTCGCAGGGAGAGATTGATGCCTTAGTGGCTCAATCGCCTTACTTCAAAGCGACAGCGAACGACATCGATTGGGTCAGCAAAGTCAGAATGCAGGGGGCTATCCAAAAATGGGTGGACCATTCGATCTCAGTCACGGTTAATTTACCGAACTCCATCTCCGAAGAGATGGTCGGCAAAGTCTATCTGACAGCATGGGAGTACGGATGTAAAGGTGTTACGGTCTATCGAGACGGTTCACGGGACGGTGTACTGGTCGAAAAGAAAAAGAAAAAACAGACCAAATCCGAAGAGGGCGCTTCCCTGAACGCTGAGGGGTATCGTCCTCCTTTGAAACGCCCGATTGAACTGGCTGCCGACATTGTCCGGTTCAAAAACGGTGATGAAGACTGGATTGCCTTCGTAGGAATCTACAACGACCGCCCGTATGAGATCTTTACCGGAAAAATGGAGGAGGATGCCATGTTTATTCCTAAAAAGATCAAGAAGGGTGTGATCCTCAAGGTCAAGGAACCGGACGGCACCAAACGCTACGACTTCCAATACAAAGACAAATACGGGTACACCAACACGATCGGAGGAATTTCAAGGTTGTTCGACAAGGAGTTCTGGAACTATGCAAAGTTAATCTCCGGAGTGTTGCGCAACGGCATGCCGATTCTGGATGTAGTCACCTTGATCGAATCGCTTCGTTTGGACAGCGAGAGCATCAATACATGGAAAACCGGTGTTGCCCGTGCACTGAAACAATATATTGCCAACGGAACAAAATCCAAAGAAAAATGTCCAAATTGCGGACAGGAAACTTTGGTCTACCAAAACAGTTGTCCGGTATGTATGAGTTGCGGTTATTCCAAATGCGGATAACCCCGTCGACCGGGAAAAGCAACTGTTTCCCCGCAGGTTTGGGAAGAGACGGAGTCCGATTCATAAATTTTCCGTCCTTCCCGAAACCGGAGGGAAAAAGGGTAAATTTCAAATCCTAATTTAATCCGGTAAAATGATTAAAACCGATTTTGCAAAAGATAGAGAACTGGACCTCGAATTGGACAATACGGTCGCCGAAGGCGAATATTCCAATTTGGTGGTTATCTCACACTCTACATCGGAATTCGTTCTGGATTTCGTCCGGCTGATGCCCGGAGTATCGAAAGCCCGTGTAAAAAGCCGTATCGTACTTGCTCCGGAACACGCCAAACGCCTGCTCCTCTCCTTACAGGAGAACATTGAGCGTTACGAAGCGCTGATCGGGAAAATACAGCTTCCCACACTGCCGTCGGACGAAGCAAATCTTACAATGAATTTTCTCGCGGGAGAGGCATAATAGGATAAATAAGAGTCCTGTACCGGGATCTCTATTTTGATCTCCGCCTGCTTTTGGCTAAAACAGAGTGGTCTGTTGCGTCGGCGGAACCAGTCCGAGATGGGAATAGGCCAGCTCCGTGACTTCCCGTCCGCGGGGCGTTCTCTTCAAAAATCCCTCCTTGATCAGGAACGGTTCGTAAACCTCTTCGATCGTTCCCGCGTCTTCGCTGACTGCCGTGGCGATCGTACCCAAACCGACCGGTCCCCCTCCGAATTTATCGATAATCGTCGTCAGAATCTTGTTGTCCATCCGATCGAGTCCGCGAGAATCGATATTGAGCGCATCAAGCGCATATCGGGTAATCTTTACATCGATTCTTCCCCCTCCCTTGACCATCGCAAAATCGCGGACCCGCCGCAACAAGGCGTTGGCGATTCGCGGCGTACCCCGGCTCCGCAACGCAATTTCATGCGCCGCATCATCATCGATCGGAATCTGAAGAATCGAAGCCGAACGTTTTACAATACCGCTCAGCACTTTGCTGTCATAATACTCCAGGTGGCACTGAATACCGAAACGGGCCCGCAGCGGACTGGTCAGCAAACCGCTCCGCGTAGTCGCTCCGATCAATGTAAACGGATTCAGTTCGATTTGAATCGATCGGGCACTAGGCCCCTTATCGAGCATGATATCGATCTTATAATCCTCCATCGCCGAGTAGAGATACTCTTCGACAATCGGACTCAACCGATGGATCTCATCGATAAAAAGCACATCGCCGCTCTCGAGATTGGTCAGGAGGCCGGCCAGATCACCCGGTTTATCGAGCACGGGACCCGAGGTCATCTTCAATGTGGCCCCCATCTCGTTGCTGATGATATTGGCGAGCGTCGTTTTCCCGAGTCCGGGAGGGCCGTGCAACAGAACATGATCGAGTGCCTCGCCCCGCATCAACGCCGCTTTAATGAAAACCGTCAGGTTATCGATAATCTTATCCTGCCCGCTAAAAGTTTTCAAGTCCTGCGGGCGGATCTTATTTTCAAAATCCAAATCGGTCTCTATGTTCCGGATATCTTTCATCGATGTCGGTTCTTATCCGACAAAAATAAGAATTATCTCTGGAAAAATCTAACGAATGAAGGAAAATAATGATGGCGACACTGGTGTTCAATGACTTATGAGGACTTATGATGAAAGCCTCGCTGATGCAAAATTGCAAGGAAATGAAAGGTAATGAGGGCGGACGGTTTTCAAATCATTACCCGATAGAGAGGTAAGTTTATAGGTCGTTGGAGTTTATTTCTACTCTCTGCCATATTCTGCATAACAATGTACAACTCGCTGATAACTAATTTTGTAACCAAAAAGAATTGGATTATGCGAAGTACATTTAAGGTGCTGTTCTACGTGAACGGAAGCAAAGAGAAAAACGGTATTGTCCCGATTATGGGGCGAGTTACAATCAATGGCTCGGTGGCTCAATTCAGTTGCAAACTGACCATTGCAAAAACAATGTGGGATGCCAAAGGCAACAGTGCAAAAGGCAAGAGCAAAGAATCGCGAGACATCAATTTGGCTTTGGATAATATCAAGGCTCAAATCATCAAGCACTACCAACGCATTTCGGATAGAGAAGCCTATGTAACTGCCGAAATGGTTCGCAATGCCTATCAGGGTATCGGAACGGAGTATGAAACATTGCTGGGTGCTTTTGATAAGGATAATGAGAGTTTCAAGAAGCGTATCGGCATTGACCGTGCAGATGGTTCCTACAAGGTGCGTGTAAGGTCACGAAATCATTTGGCTGCATTCATCAAGAAGTGCTACAAGCGGAGTGATATTTCTATGCTCGAACTTACTCCCGACTTCATCAAGGAGTATGAAATCTATCTCTCTACCGATGCAGGGTTGCACAATGGTAGTGTATGGTCGCATTGTATGTGGCTGAAAACAATCGTGTCAAAGGCTCATTACAACGGACTGACACCGAGAAATCCATTTGCTCAGTATCGGGTTAATCAGAATATTAAGGAGCGAAAATATCTTACCGAAGATGAAATTAAGGCGGTAATGACACACGAGTTTGCAGATAAGAAGTTGGCTTATATCCGAGACTTGTTCGTTTTTGCAAGTTTCACAGCTTTGTCATTTGTGGATATTAAGGAACTGACTACCGATGATATTGTAGAGATAAACGGTGAGAAGTGGATTCTATCCAAGCGACACAAGACAAAGGTCAATTTCCAAGTGAAGTTGTTGGATATTCCATTGCAGATAATCAAGCGATACGAGAGATTCCAAGAGGACAAACTCGTATTCCCCAATCTCAACTATTGGAGCATCTGTAAACCGTTGAAAAAGATGATTAAAGAGTGTGGAATTTCAAAGGATATTTCCTTCCACCAAAGTCGCCATGGGTTCGCGACCTTGGCTCTGAGCAAGGGTGTCCCCATTGAGAGTGTCAGCCGAGTATTGGGGCATACGAACATTACCACGACACAGAAGTATGCCAAGATTACCACCGAGAAAATAGACAAGGATTTGACGATGTTTGGCAACCGACTTAATCAATCGTTTAGTGAAATCTCAATAGCAATGTAACTATGGAACGAGCAATAATAACAATCAGCGAAAGCGGTAAAGTGAACATCTCAAGCATCAATGTATGGATGTTTGAAATGGAATTGGTGGAGTTGTTCATGGTGATAGCCCCGACACTCCGATCCGCCATAAAAGCAATTTACAAAAGCGGGACGCTTTGCTCTGCGACTACACAACAATGCGATTTGGCAATGCCTAAAAGTTGGGCGACATTCTACAACCTTGAAGTGGTTATTACTCTTGCATTTAGGTTGAACACTTATGAGGCAAGCAGGATAAGGCAAAAGGTATTTGAGAGTCTATGCCAGCGAAAAGAGAATGGAATCAACCTATTCATAACATATAGGTGTATGAGACAACAAATTTTATCCAAAGGGAATTGACAATAACGAAAAATGAGACCTGCTATTCTCACGAACGGCAGGTCTCAACTAACGTCTTATATGTAAATATCTATCAAGGGAATGATAGAGTTTCTTGATTGTTAAATGCCACTGATTGTATGACCTGTACTACCATCCTTAATACGAGTCCAACCATTATACTTATCGGTCTTAGTGTTATTGCCAGTAAAGTTGATAGTGTAAGTATTATTACCTGCAGGATCAATTTCTACACAAGCTGTAGGGTCACCAGCACTTGTTGTACCGACCTCTGTTGCAGCAAAAGTACAATTATTGATAGTGATTGTGGTAGAAGCCCAACCATGTGCAAGAATGTTTTTGCTATTTCCGTTGAAGGTACAGCCATCAAAAGTTACAGAGTTTGCTCCCCAAGTCCAAAAATATCCATTATTGAAATCGAAAGTACATTTGTTGAAAACGAAGTCATTAGCATTATTCAAAGAATACGCTCCCACAAAGTTACAATTATTGAAAGTACCTTTCATGTAAGCAAAACCCTTGTAGTTACCGTTATTTGAGGTTGTGTTAATAGTCAAACCGTTGAATGTAATATCACCAACACCTGTGCCTGCAGCACCAAATGCATAATCACAACCATCCTCACCGTCGTTGTACAACTTCAATACAGCATTTGTTGAACCATTAAGAGTCAATGTCTTGCCACCACATCCATAAACATCATATTCACCATCAGCCAAATCAATATTGGTATAACCCATTGCAACTAATGTAGCTAAGTCATAAGCAGAATATGCTTTAGACTCTGTATTGAGTGTCCAACCATAATAGAAGCCATCCGCTGTTTTTGCCAAGAAAATTCTGTGGCTGGCATCAGGAATATTGTTGAAAGTACAACCCTTAACATTTACGATATGGTCAACATCCTTGTTTGTTTGGATTGTGATAGCACCTTCTGTACCAAAGTCACCATCGAAAGTACAATTCAAAATGTTATAAGTTGCGCCTGAAGCTTGCTCGTTAATGTATATACCCTGAGTACCTACACCATTGAAAGTACAATTCTCTATAGTGTAAACACCATTAGAGTTGTTGCTTGAACCGAATACAACCATACCCCAGTCCTTAACATTTTCTCTCTTTAAGATTTCGCAGTTGCGGATTGTAAAGTTCTCAAATCCAGCAAGAGCG